>DASWNA010000017.1:0-1592 GCA_036399475.1 Allosphingosinicella sp. | reverse complement strand
GGCAGTTTCGAATATCTCTACCGCAACTCGCAGATTCCGGGCGTCACGCCGCCGACCTTCGGCTTCGCCCGTCCGGGCGGCACCGGCCCGACCTTCGGATCCAACCCCGCGGCCTATGCCTTGCTGTCGCCGACCACGATCATCCCGGCCCTCCCCTCGATCAACCGCCAGGAGCTGTCCTACGACCGCCTCGGCGCGACGGCGACGGCGCAGTGGCGCCCGACCAGCCGCACCGAGGTCGTGCTCGACGGCGTTTATTCGCGCTACCGGCAGGACAGCGTCGTCAGCGGCATCACGCCGATCGGCCTCAACCGCAACTTCCCCACCGGCACGGGCGGCGCCAATCCCCGCTTCCTGCAGACCGGCGCAGCCGGCATCCGCGCTTTGCGCAACGCCAATGGCACGCTCAACCAGAACGGCGTCAACGACCGCATCGGATCCGTGAACGCAACCACCGGCGCCATCACCGCTGGCCTCTTCCCCAGCTGCCGCGTCCAATTCTCCGAATGCGGGCAGACCGCGGCGGGCGGCGTGCTGCTGCCGGGCACGCTCAACAGCTTCAATCCGCGCAACCGCGACGTGTTCGACTATTACAATTCGCCCACCTCCCCCGGCTTCATCGCCAGCACCGACAACCTCGCGGGGTTTGTGCCGCTGATTGGGCGGACGAATACAAAGGTACGTGATGCGAACGTCAACGGCGCAGGGCAGGCCGACTACCTCGTGCTCGACGATGTCGACTGGCGCAGCTCCGCCGACGCGCAGTTCGGCGAAACCAACTTCTACCAGGGCACGCTGAACCTCACGCACGAGTTCGGCGACAGGCTGAGCATGGACGCGACCGGGGGCTATTCCCGCTCCGAATTCCGCGGCGTCGGCCTGCTGGCCGAGTTCAACTCGCTCGATCGCGACAATTATGTGTTCGACGAGCGCGGCGATGGCCCGATGCCGGTGTTCAGCCCGGGCTTCGACGTCAGCGACCCGAACCAGTGGACCCTGGTCAAGGGCCTCTCGGCGATCCGCTACTTCACGACGAGCGTCGACAACGAGTTCCGCGTCGGCCGCCTCAACTTCGCCTACGTCGCCAACGACGAACTGACGCTGCGCTGGGGCGGCACCTTCAAGCAGTTCGATTTCGCCTCCAACCAGGAGCGGCGCAGCCAGGACATCGAGGCGATCAACCCGACGCTCCTGGAAGCGAATCTGCCGATCACCGCGCTCGGCCGGACGATCGGCTTCGGCCAAGGCCTCACCGTCTCCGACGGCACGCCGACCTCGATCTTCGTCCCCGATCTCGACGCCTTCCGCCGCGAATTCGGCATCGACTGCAACTGCGTCAACGCCTCGGGCGACTTCCGCGTCGTTCCCGACGGCCGCAACAACAATCAGGTGCGCGAGCGCGACATGTCGGGCTTCTTCCAGCTCGATTTCAACACCGAGCTGCTCGGCCGGCCGCTGCGCGGCAATGCGGGCCTCCGCGTCGCCCGCACGCAGGTCACGGGCCGCGGCCGCGTCGGCGCAACCGATGGCGAGGAAGGCATCCCCGTCACAGCGCGCAACACCTATTGGGATTTCCTGCCGGCGATGAACGC
>DASWNA010000016.1:0-78146 GCA_036399475.1 Allosphingosinicella sp. | reverse complement strand
GGCGGCGCCGCGCGCGTCGATCACTCCGGAGGCCTCGATCCTTTCGCCGCCCGCCAGCGTGACATGAGTCGGGGCCAGCGCCTCGATGCGGGTACCGAGCCGATATTGGTCCGGTCGCAACGTCGCGCGGACATGCGCGTCGAGCAGGTCGGAGGTGACGGCGTTATACCCGGCCGGCAGCGTGCGGCGGCGGCGGGGGAAGAGGATGTCGTACCGATCCCATCGCCGCGCCACCAGCGGGCGAACGATCGCTTCGGCATCTTCGTCGACGTCGCTGTCGAAGAAGGACCAGATGTGGTTGCCGCCGAAGCTCGCGCCGCCTTCGACGAGCAGGAAGGAGACGTCCGGGCGGCGCTCGGCCAGCGCAAGCGCGGCGAGGCAGCCGGCGAGGCCGCCGCCGGCGATGAGGATGTCGGGGCCGCGGCTCACTTGGTCGCTCCAACCATTGGCGAAGGGCGGCGGGCACGGTAGACACTGCCGCCATGACCCATCGCACGCTGTTCGCTCTGCCGCTCCTCGCCCTTCTCACCGCCGCCGGGCAGACCGGGGAGGTTGAAGTACGGGTAGAAAAATTGCGCAGCGGCAAGGGCGTGGTTCATCTCTGCCTCACCGCCAACCCGGCGCATTTTCCCGATTGCGCGACCGATCCCAAGGCCAAGAAAAGGTCGGTGGCGGCGAACGGCATGGGCGTGGTGATGCTGCCGGGGGTGTCGCCGGGGGCATATGCCCTGTCGGTGTTCCACGACGAGAACGGCAACACGAAGCTCGACACCTTTCTTAAAATTCCCAAGGAGGGGTTCGGCTTTTCGCGGAACCCGACCGTGCGTTTCGGCGCGCCGACGTTCAGCCAGGTCCGCTTCGAAGTCGGCGTGGGCATCGCGCGCCAGACGGTGCGAATGCAATACCTTCTTTAGCCCATGTGGACCGCCGCGTCTCCTCTCTCTAGCTAATGCAGGGGGGCGGAACAGACGCAGGGTTGAATGCTGGACCTCAAGACCGCCGCAATTTTCGAGGCTTCCGAACCGTTCGCGCGGCCGCCGCTCCAGGTGCTGCTTGCCGCGCCGCGGGGGTTTTGCGCGGGCGTACGGCGGGCGATCGACGCGGTCGAGGATGCGCTGCGGGCGCATGGCGCTCCGGTCTATGTGCGCCGGGCGATCGTTCACAATCTGGCGGTGGTGCGGGACCTTGAGGCAAAGGGCGCGATCTTCGTGGAGGAGCTGGCCGAGGTGCCGCCCGGCGCGGTGACCGTGCTGTCCGCGCATGGCGTGGCGAGGAGCGTGTTTGCCGAGGCGGAAGCGCGGGGCTTGCGGGTGATCGACGCGGTGTGCCCGCTGGTTGCCAAGGTGCACCGCGAGGTGGTGCGGCACCATCAGAGCGGGCGGCGGGTGGTGCTGATCGGTCATGCCGGCCATCCGGAGATCGTCGGCACGCTTGGACAGGTGCCGGAGGGCAGCGCATCGCTGGTGGCGAGCGAGGCGGATGTGGCGCGGCTTCCGATTGGGCGCGATGAGCCGGTCGCGTATGCAGTGCAGACCACCTTCTCGGTCGATGAAGCGGCGGGCATCGTGGCGGCGCTGGAGGCGCGGTTCGATGACTTGGCCGCCCCGCCGGCGAGCGACATCTGCTATGCCACCAGCAACCGGCAGGCGGCGCTCAAGGCGATGGCCGGCAGGGTCGATGCGGTGATCGTGGTGGGCGAGAGCTTCTCGTCCAACGCCTGCCGGCTGGCCGAGGTGGCGCGGGCGATGGGCTGCCGTTCGGTGCAATTGGTGGCGGGGCCGGAGGCGCTCGACTGGGACCTGCTCGACGGACGGGCGCGGCTTGGCGTGACGGCGGCGGCGTCGACGCCCGAGACCCAGGTCTATGCCGTGCTCGAACGCCTGCGCGAGCGCTTCGCGGTGACGCTTGGCGAAGCGGAGGCGGAGGTGCGCGAGGCGGTGTTCTTCAAACCGCTCAAGGTGGCGTGATGGCGACGGCGCACCGGATCCCGGCCCTCGATGTGCCGATGAAGCGGGTGGCGGCGGAGATCGACCGGTTGCTCGACCTGCTCATCCCCCTGTCCGACGATTCCAGCCGGCGGTTGTACGAGGCGATGCGCTATGCGGCGATGAGCGGCGGCAAGCGGATGCGGCCGCTGCTGGTGCTGGCTTCGGGCGGCTTGTTCGGGGTTCCAGCCGGCCAGGCCCTGCGCGCGGGTGCCGCGGTGGAGTGCCTGCACGTGCAGTCGCTGATCCACGACGATCTGCCGTGCATGGACGATGACGATCTGCGGCGGGGACGCCCTACCCTCCATTGTGCTTTCGATGAAGCGACGGCGGTGCTTGCCGGCGACGCGCTGCTCGCTTTGGCGTTCGAGATCCTGGCCGATCCCGAGACTCACCCGAGCCCGGCGGTGCGGGCCGAGCTGACCCTGGACCTTGCCCGGGCCGCGGGCGCGGCTGGTATGGCGGGCGGGCAGATGCTTGATCTGTGCGCAAGCGAGGCGGCGCTGGACCTGGACGGCGTGACTCGGCTGCAGCGGCTCAAGACCGGGGCGCTGATCGGCTGGTGCGTGGAAGCGGGCGCGGTGATGGGCGGCGCTTCGGCGGAAGAGCGGACGCACCTGAGGGGCTATGCGCAGTGCCTGGGCCTTGCCTTTCAGATTGCCGACGATCTGCTGGATGCGGAGGGCGACGAGGCCGTGGTCGGCAAAAGGCTGGGCAAGGACGAGGCGGCGGGCAAGCGCAGTTTCGTGACTTTGCTCGGCGTCGAGCGGGCGCGGCGGCAGGCCGATTTACTGGCGGAGCAGGCGGCGGAGCATCTGCGGCCCTTCGGGGAGCCGGCGGCGATCCTTGCGGCGGTGGCGCGCTTTGCGGTGGCGCGCGATCACTGACGGCTAGAGTTCGGCCTCGACGGCGATACGGATGGCGTCGGCGGAGGTCGGGACCCCGAGGCGGACGAGAAGCCCGGCGCGGTGCATCTTCACGGTTTTCTCGTTGATGCCGAGATGCGGCGCGATCTGCTTGTTGCGGTAGCCGAGCATCATTTCGCCAAGCACCTGGCGCTGGCGCTGGGTGAGCCCCTGGACGAGGCCGCGGGCGCGCTGGCGGCGCACCGAAGCGGCCATTCCAGCGGCGTCCGGCATCTCCATCTGCGAGCCCAGGAAATAGACCAAATTGCCTTCCGGGCCGAACACAGGCGCGATCATCACCGCGTTGCGAAACACGCTGCCGTCCTTGCGGTAATTGCTCATCTCGCACAGCGCGGGCCGCCGGGCGGCGACGGCTTCGCGCAACACGCGGCTTTGTTGGGGCTCCGTGTCGGGGCCGGCGAGGAGGCGGCAGTTGCGGCCGAGAAGCTCCTCGTCCTTGTAAAGCGTGAGGTCCCGGAACGCCTGGTTGGCGGCGACGATCGGATTGTCTTCCAGCCGGGGATCGGTGATCACCGTCGCGATGGGCGTGTGGACGATCGACGCGAACAGCGCCCGATCGAAATCATCATCCCCTGTTGCAAGCTCACCGGTCACCAGGCTGTTTTAGCCCGGCTTATGCGCTTTGGCGAGAGGGCGGTGCAGCGTCCCGCCGGCCGCTCAGCCGTCGATGTCGCGCTTGGCTGTTTCGGGGAGAAAGAACAGGCCGAGCACCACCGTCAGCGCCGCGACCACGACCGGGTACCAAAGGCCGTAATAAATGTCCCCGGTGGCGGCGACCATCGCGAAGGCGGTGGTTGGCAGGAAGCCGCCGAACCAACCGTTGCCGATATGGTAGGGGAGCGACATCGAGGTGTAGCGGATCCGGGCCGGGAACAGCTCCACCAGCAGCGCCGCGATCGGGCCGTAAACCATGGTGACGTAGAAGACGAGAAGGAAGAGGTAGAGGACGACGAGCGGCTTGTTCATCGCCGCGGGATCGGCCTTGTCGGGATAGCCGACGCCTTTCAGCGCCGCCTTCACGTTGTCCTGGAACGCCTTGATCGCGGCGGCGCGCGCAGGGCCGGAGACGGCGGCAGGATCGACCGAGGGGATCGCCCGGTCGCCGATGCGGAGCTGGGCGAGCGTGCCGGCGGGCGCTTCGACGTTGGTGTAGCTGATTCCTGCCTTGGCGAGGTACGACTTGGCGATGTCGCACGAACGCGCGTCGAACTTGTTGCGGCCGACGGGGTCGAACTGGACGGAGCAATCCGCGGGATCGGCGACGATGCTGACCGGCGCGGAGGCCTGGGCGGCGTAGAGCGCCGGGTTGGCGGCCTGCGAGAGACCGTGGAAGATCGGGAAATAGGTGAGCGCGGCAAGCGCGCAGCCGGCGAGAATGATCGGCTTCCTTCCGATCCGGTCCGACAGCCAGCCGAAGAAGATGAAAAAGGGCGTACCGATGCCGAGCGCGATGGCGATCAGGATGTTGGTGGTCGCGCCATCGACCTTCATCATCTTTTCGAGAAAAAAGAGCGCGTAGAACTGGCCGGTATACCAGACCACCGCCTGGCCGGCGACGGCGCCGAACAGGGCGATGATCACGATCTTGAGGTTCGACCATTGCCCGAAGGCTTCGGTGAGCGGCGCCTTGGAGGTCGTCCCTTCGTCCTTCATCTTCTGAAAGACGGGACTTTCGGCGAGCTGGAGGCGGATCCACATGGAGACGGCGAGAAGCACGATCGAGACAATGAAGGGGATGCGCCAGCCCCAATCCTTGAACGCTTCCTCGCCAATCGCCGAGCGGACGCCGATCACCACCAGCAGGGCGGCGAACAGGCCAAGCGTCGCGGTGGTCTGGATGAAGCTGGTGTAAAGGCCGCGCTTTCGCTGCGGCGCATGCTCGGCGACGTAGGTCGCGGCGCCGCCATATTCGCCGCCGAGCGCGAGGCCCTGGAGCAGGCGGAGGAGGACGAGGATGATCGGCGCGGCGACTCCGATCGACGTGTAGCTGGGCAGGATGCCGACCAGAAAGGTCGACAGGCCCATGATGCCCATGGTGACGAGGAACGTGTTCTTGCGGCCGACCATGTCGCCCACTCGGCCGAAGACGATGGCGCCGAACGGCCGCACCGCGAAGCCGGCGGCGAATGCGGCAAGGGCGAAGATGAAGCCGGTGGTTTCGTTGACGCCCGAGAAGAATTGGGCGGAGATTATGGTGGCGAGCAGGCCGTAGAGGTAGAAATCATACCATTCAAAGACGGTGCCGAGCGAGGAGGCGGCGATGACCAGCTTCTCGCTCTGCTTGGGCCTGCCTTGCCCCGGGGCTGTGCCCCCCTGCCCTTCAACCGCCATGTGTTTTCAGCCTCTTTCAGGTTCGCTCAGCAACTGCGCGTGCAGGTGGAGAAGCGGTAGACGGTGGTGGAATGGAACAGCTTGCCGGGCCGAAGCAAGGTGGTTGGGAATTCCGGCCGGTTGGGGCTGTCGGCGAAATGCTGCGTTTCGAGCGCGATGGCGTCGTAGGGACGATAGGGGGTGCCCTGCGCGCCCGTGTCCTCGCCGCTGAACCAGTTGCCGGTGTAGACGTGGAGCGACGGTTCGGTTGAGCGGACTTCCATCCGGCGGCCGGAAGCGGGATCGGTGAGCGCCGCGACTCGGCGCAGGCGGCTCACTCCGCCCCTCAGCAGCCAGGCATGATTGAGGCCGCGGCGGCCTTCGAGCTGGGGATGACGGGCATCCAGGGCAACGCCGACACGCGCCGGAGCGGTGAAGTCGAACGGCGTGCCGCGCACCGGCAGGAAGTCGCCGGTGGGCGCCCCCGACCCGTCCGACCCCATCAACTGGTCCGCCTCGATCCGGAGCAAGTGGTTGCGCACCGAACCGGAACCCGCGCCCGCGAGGTTGAAATAACTGTGGTTGGTGAGGTTAAGCACGGTTGGCGCGTCGGTGCGCGCTTCGAAGTCGATGCGCAGGCTGTTGTCGTTGCCGAGCGTATAGATCACCCGCACGGAAAGCCTGCCGGGAAAGCCCTGGTCGCCGGCCGGGCTCACGAGGTCGAGGATCGCGCCCACAGTCCCCCCTTTCACGTAAGGCCGAGCCCTCCAGACCTCCCTGTCCAGGCCGCCCGGGCCGCCATGGAGGGCGTTGGTGCCGTCATTGGCGGTCAGCCGCACCTCCTTGCCGTCGATCGTGAAGCGGGCGTTGGAGATCCGCCCCGCATAGCGGCCTACGATTGCACCGAAATCATAGTTGGCGTTCCTGGCCTCGTATTCGGCGAGGCTGGCGAATCCCAGGACGACGTTGGCGCGCTTGCCGCTGCGGTCCGGCACGACGATGTCGGTGACGATCCCGCCATAGGTGATCAGCCGCACTTGCATGCCGCTGTCGTTGACCAAGGTGACCTGGGCGACCTTCTTGCCGTCCCCCGTCACGCCGTAGTCCCGCGACGTTACCGAACCGGCCGCTGCGGGCGCGGCGCAGGCGAGCAGGAGTGCGGCGGCGGCGAGGGCCCCCCGCACGGGTCTCACGCGTTTGCCTGGACGGTGGCGTTCTCAAAGGCGGCGGCGATGGCGTGGCGGAGCGGCTTTGCGCGGAACTGGCTGTCGTAGGGAAGGCCGCGCTTGATCGACTTGTCGGCGCGCGGATCGAAGTCCGTCAGCCAGCTATATTTGTCCACCATGCCCCAGGCGAGGACGTCGCGGAGCTGGGGATAGCTGAGCATGACGTCGAGATAGGCGCGGGCGTAATCGGCGACCATCGAGTCGCGCACCCCGATGTCGTCGGGCGCCTGCTGGTCGTTGACGTCGAATTCGGTGATGACGAGGTTGTAGCCCATGCCGACAACCTCATCGAGGAAGCGGCGCCAGGGGCCTTCGGATTCGCGGGCGATGTCGGCCACCGGTGCTTTCTTGAGGAGGCGGATGTGGGACTGGATGCCGAGCGTGTCGACTGGCGTGCCGCGCTTCCTGAAGCCTTCCAGGAGCTTCAGGACGCCGGTGATGTGCGTCTCGTCCTCCGTGCCGCGCTCCCAGCTCATATAATCGTTGTAGACGAGTTCGGCGTGGGGGGCCTCGGCCTTGGCGGTGTGGAACATGAGGTCGAGCGCCGCTTCGCCGCCGCCCATCGCGCGGGTGATGACGGTGTCGCGGATCCGGCCGGTCTCGGGCTGCACTGCTTCGTTGACGACGTCGTAGGAATAGATGCGCTTGCCGAAGCGGCGGGCGGCGGTGCGGACATGCTCGGTGAGCATGCGCTCGGCTTCGGCGGCGGGGCGGGCGCCGAAATCGTGCTTCACCAGCCATTCCGGGTACCATTTCTCGGGGTACCAGAAGAGGGTGTGGCCGCGCAGGGCGAAATCATGAGCGGCCGCGTAATCGGCGATGGCGTCGACCTGGGCGAAATCGAAGGCGGGGGTGTTGCGGGTCCACTGCCATTTGAGCTCGTTCTCGGGAACGAGCAGGCTGCATTCGCGCTCGAGGATCGCCTTGTAGGCGGGGTTGGCGAAGCTGCCGCGATCGGCGCCGGGCGCGCCCCAGGCGATCGCCGAGCCGAAGCGCCGGCCGCTGCGGCGGGCGAGCGCGTCGAGCGAGCCGGCGGGGGCTCGTCCGGCGGCGGATTGCGGCGCCAAGGCGGCGGGCGCGCAGGCGGTGGCGGCGAGGCTGAGGCCGATTGCAAGGCTCTCGCGGCGGGTGATCTTCATGGCTTGTTTCGCATCCCTCATCGCGGCGGCTGGGCCGCTCTTCGCCTGATAGCGCTAACATGCTAGACGGCTTAGAACAATTGGGGATTGCCGGTCTAATGCGCTTCTCTCTTATTCTGCTGTGTCTCGCCGCCCTGCTCGGCCTCACTCTCCCCGCACACGCTGCGCCGCCGGAGGAGGACGGCTATGACCTCTGGCTCCGCTACCGGCCGGTCGAAGCGCCTGCGCGGAACGCTTATCGAAGCGTGGCGCAAAGCCTGGTGGTGGCGGGAGACGGCGCTGCCCTCCTCGCCGCCGCGGGCGAACTGGAGCGAGGGCTTGAAGGGCTGCTCGGTGCGGCGCCGCGGCGTGTGGAGGCAGTGGAGAACGGCTCGATCCTGATCGGCACCGCCGCCGCGCCGGCGATCCGGCGGCTTGCGCTCCCCCTCTCCCGGCTCGGCGACGAGGGCTATTTGCTGCGCAGCATAAGGGTAGGCGGCAAGCGGGTGACGGTGGTCGCGGCGAACAGCGAGAGAGGCGCGCTGTACGGTGCCTTTGCGCTGCTTCGGCGCATCCAGACTCGGCAGCCGCTTGCCAGCCTCGACGTCGCGGACGCGCCGCGGCTCAAGCTTCGGCTGCTCAACCATTGGGACAATCTCGATCGCTTGGTGGAGCGGGGTTATGCCGGCTTCTCGCTGTGGGACTGGCACAAGCTCCCCCACTACCCCGACCCGCGTTACACCGATTACGCACGCGCCAATGCGTCGATCGGAATCAACGGCACGGTGCTGACCAACGTCAACGCCAACGCCGAACTGCTGACCGGCACCTATCTGGAAAAGGTGGCGGCCCTGGCCGACGTGTTCCGGCCCTGGGGCATCCGCGTCTACCTCACCGCCCGGTTCAGCGCGCCGATCGAGATCGGCGGCCTCAAGACCGCGGACCCGCTCGACCCGGCGGTGCGCGCCTGGTGGAAGGCGAAGGCGGACGAGATCTACCGCCATGTGCCGGATTTCGGCGGCTTCCTGGTCAAGGCGAACAGCGAGGGGCAGCCCGGGCCGCAGGATTACAAGCGCAGCCATGCCGACGGCGCCAACATGCTCGCCGACGCGCTTGCGCCGCACGGGGGCACGGTGATGTGGCGGGCGTTTGTCTATTCCGCCTCCGCGGCGCAGGACCGTGCGCGGCAGGGCTTTGAGGAGTTCCAGCCGCTCGACGGCAAGTTCCGGCCGAACGTCATCGTCCAGGTCAAGAACGGACCGATCGACTTCCAGCCGCGCGAGCCCTTCCACCCGCTGTTCGGCGCCATGCCGAAGACGCCGCTGATGGCGGAATTCCAGATCACCAAGGAATATCTCGGCTTCGCGACCCACCTCGCCTACCTCGGCACGATGTGGGAGGAGGTGCTGGACGCCGACACCTGGCGCCCGCGCAAGGGCACTCCGGTGGCCGAAACGCTGACCGGGATTGCCGGCGTCGCGAACATCGGCACCGACCGCAACTGGAGCGGCTCCCACTTCGACCAGGCGAACTGGTATGCGTTCGGGCGGCTTGCCTGGGATCCGGGGCTCGGCGCCGGCGGCATTGCTGAGGAATGGGCGAAGATGACCTTCACGCCCGATCCCGCCTTTGTCGCCCCGGCGGTGGAGATGATGATGGGATCGCGCCAGGCGGTGGTCGATTACATGACCCCGCTCGGCCTCCACCACCTGATGGCGAGCGGCCACCATTACGGCCCGGGGCCTTGGGTGGACGATCTCGGCCGGGCCGACTGGAACCCGGTGTATTACCACCGCGCCGACGCCCGGGGCATCGGCTTCGACCGCACGGGGAGCGGCAGCGGCGCCGTGTCGCAATACGCGCCGGCGCTTGCCCGCCGCCTGGGCGATCCTGCGGCGGTGCCGGAAGATTATCTCCTCTGGTTCCACCACGTGCCCTGGGAGCACCGCATGGCGTCGGGCCGAACGCTGTGGCACGAGCTGGTCGCCCGTTACACCGGCGGCGTCGGCAAGGTTGCGGAAATGCGGCGCACCTGGGCCGCCATCGGCGCTCACGTCGATCCCCGGCGCCGCGCCGACATCGCCGCCTTTCTCGCCATTCAGGAGCGTGAAGCGAGCTGGTGGCGCGACGCCTCCCTTGCCTATTTCGCGAGTGTGTCGGGCCGTCCGCTGCCGCCGGGCTATGCGCCGCCTGCGCATGACCTGGCCTGGTATCGGGCGCAGCGGCCCAGCCACGTACCCGGCAGTCCCGAGTAACCGGCTTCGACCTCCCCGCCCCTCGCGCGCACAAAAAAAGGCTCCCCCGGCAGGGACCGGGGGAGCCAGTTTGGAAGGCCGGAGGGCCCCTTAGAAGTTTGCCCGGATGATCGCCGAGAAGCGGCGGTCGCTGACGAAGTAGGAACGCGGCGCCAGCTCATCGGGATCGCCCTTATACGCCTGCAGCGTCTTGGTGACCGTGTTGAGCAGGTTCACGCCCTGGATGCCGACCTTGATCTGCTTGGTGAGGCTGATGAAGGCCGAGGCGTCGAGCTGGCCCGTACCGGCCTGGAAGATCGAGGTGTACGGGAAGATCACGTCCGCCGCGGTCAGCAGGAACTTCGAGCGGTAGTTGTAGGCGGCACGAAGCGAGATCGGGCCCTTTTCGTAGAACAGGGTGGCGTTCGCATTGTGCTTCGACAAGCCCTCGAGCGGCAGATTGCCCGGGGTGATGCTGCCGACGGTGACGGCCGTGCCCGTGTTCAGGAAGGTGTTCGGCAGGCCCGAGCTCTTGATGTACGAATAGTTCAGGTTGGTACCGAAGCCGGAAAGCAGGCCCGGAAGGAAGTCGAAGGTGTGCTGGTAGGCGACTTCGAAGCCCTTGATCTTGCCGTGGCCGTTGAAGTTGGCCGGGCCGCGGGTCTGCGCCGGGAAGGTGATCCCGTTGTTGGTGATCGGCACCGGAATGGTGGACTGGTAGAAGAAGTTCTTCACGTCCTTGTAGAAGAGGTTCGCGGTAAGCGAGCCGACCTTCGAGAAATACCATTCCGCCGTGGCATCGAACTGCCACGCCGTTGCCGGCTTCAGCAGCGGATTGCCGATCGCGGCGACCAGGTTGCCGTTCCCGTCCACGCTGAGATCGAGATAGCTGCGGACATAAGACGATTCCGGCCGGGTCAGCACCTTCGAGCCCGCAAGGCGGAACTGGAGGCCGTTGCCAACCTCGAGCTTCAGGTTCGCGCTCGGCAGGAGGTAGGTGTAATCGTTGTCGACGCGGTTCGGAGTGATCGTGGAAGTCGCGCCCGCAAACTGCTGGAGCTGCGCATAGCCAGCTGCGCCCAGGCTGCAAACGCCGGAAGGACGCCGCGGGAGGGTGCCCGGAGGTGCGCCTTGGGGAACGCCTGCAACGCACCGGCCGGATACCACGCCCGTGACCGGGTTGGTCGTCTCAAACGCGTCGGTTACGCCCAAGTCGGCTTGGTTGGGAATGCGCGACGCACCGAAGGAGCTGAGATCGGTCTGCACGAAGCGCACGCCGGCATTGCCGGTGATGCGCGGCCCATCCCACACATTCTCCGTGTCGAAGTTGACCATCACATAGGCGTTCTTGTCACGCTGATGGATACGCTGGATTTCGTTGGGCCGATATTGGGTGCCGGCGATGACGTCGCTACGCTCCGACAGCCGCTCCCAATCGTTGGTTGCGCCGGCGCCGTTGGTGGTGTGCCAGATGCGGTTGATGTTCTTGAGGAAATCGGCCGCAGCGTCGTAACCCTGGATGAGATCGTTGGCGTAATAATATGCGCCGTTCGGGCCCGGGGTGGCGCCGCGGAAGAAGTTCGGGAATTCGTAGAATTCGGCCCGCTCGCTACCCGCCTGGGCAATCGATACCGGCGCGGTACCCGACCAGACTTCGCTAAGCGCGCCCCAATTGTACACGGAGTAACGGATCGTCTGGTCGCGGTCCGCATAGCGGGCACCGAACTTGACCTTGCGGAGGAAGGCGTCCTCGCTGAGATCGTAGGCGATGTCGGCCTTGAACGCGAATTCCTCGCCCGTGCTTTCTTCGGCATGGTCCATCGCGGCGCGCCAGAACTGGACGCGCTGATCGCGGAAGTAGGCGTCGTCGCTGCCGATGGTCTGCAGGCCGTTCGGCTCCGCCCACGCCGCCGCAAGCGTCAGCGGCTTGTGCGGGATGACGACAGGCAGGTCGCCGGTGAGATCAAGCTCCTGATCGGCAAAGGTCGATCCGAAGACGCTCATCGAGAACTGGTCGTGCCGCGAGCGCGTATAATCGCCGTCGAGTTGGATCTGGAGCCGATCGGTCGGCGAATATTGGAAGTTGACGCCGATATCGTCGACCAGATTACGATCGCGAACCTGCGTCCGGCCGAGCGACTGCTGAATGCCGCCGGTGGGAACAAAGGTGCCGGCGCTGCCGCTGCTTGCGTTGCGCCAGCCGGTGCCCGGAAGGGTGATGTAACCCTGTTCGAACAGCCCGTCCGCATCATATTGGTAGTTCTGGAGGGCGCCGTTCGGGCATTCCGCGCGGGTTGTGCCGTTGCCGTTGTAGAGGGGGCCGGCGTTGTTCTGCACGCAGCCCGCCGGGTAGGTGTTGTATTCAGAAAGATCAGGCGCGGTTTCGAACGTGCGCTCGTTGGTGTTGTTGCTGCTCTTGGAGCGGATATACTGAACCGTCGCGAGCATCGAGCGATCGTTCGACTCCCACTGGCCGGCAAGGGCGATGCCGCTGCGCGTGCGATCATAATCCTGGGCACGGAACTGGCCGCCGATCGGCGCATAGGCCAGCGGAAGGAAATCGGAAAATCCGTCCGGACCGCCCGTTGAGGCCGTGCCGCAGGGCGCGTTGCCCGCCGGAAGCGTCGTGGTGTCGGTGCCGCTGGGAAGCGGGTTGCGGCAGACAAGGACGCCGGCGCCGTTCTGATACGGAACCTGCGTGTTGTCGCGGGTCTGGAAGTTCGTGACCTGGATGCCGTTGGAGCGGCTCCTGAGATCGGAATAAGATACCGAGCCGAGCAGGCCGAAGCGGCCGGCGCCCGTGTCCCAGGTGTTGCTGACGAGGAGCGACGCCGTCGGCGAATATTTCTTGCGGAAGTCGCCGTAGTTCATCTCGAAGCCGGCGCCGATATGGAGGCCCTTGCTGTCGAACGGCTTGCGCGTGTTGAGGTTCACGGTGCCGGCGAGGCCGCCTTCGATCATCGCGGCGGTGACGTTCTTGTAGACCTCGACCGAGCCGAGAAGCTCGGACGGCACGTCGGCAAAGTTCAGCGACTGGCCGCCGACGCCCGCGGAGAAGGCGTCGCGGCCGTTGAACTCGGAGCGCACGAAGTTGAGGCCGCGGACGACGACGCCCGAGCCTTCAACCGAGAAGTGATCGGGATCGTTGGAACCGGCGAAACGGTTGATCGACACGCCGGGAACGCGCTGCAGCGCTTCGGTAACCGAACGGTCGGGAAGCGCGCCGATGTCCTGCGCGGAGATGGCGTCGACCACCGTGTCGGATTCGCGCTTGATGGTCTGCGCGTTGGCAAGGCTCTGGCGGATGCCGGTAACGACGATGGCTTCATCTTCACCCACAGCATCGGCTGCCTGATCGGCGGAGGTGACGGTGCCGTCCTCCGTCGTGGGATCCGGATCCGGAGCGGTGGTGTTGTCGGTGCTGCGGGTAGCGCCCGCCGTGCCGGGGCCCGAAGCGGGCGCGGTCTGCGCATAAGCAGGGCTTGCGGCGGCGAAGACGCACACCGCGAGAAGGGAGGCGCCGCTCTTGAGGCGCGCGATCGCGCTTGCCTGATCGTCCACGCCAAAGAATTTACCGGCCGTTGAAGCCATCGAAACCATCTCCCAAGCTATGGTAGCGCTAACATAACGTTGCGCCACTCTTCTCGGGGGTAGGGATAAGCCGGAAACGATGCGCTCGGCAAGACTGCAAAATGATGGCATTCACGTCTCACTCCCAGAAAGATCCGCGCTGTGTCGGGTTTGCCACAGCCTAGGCAAGCCACTGAAACGTCGTCTTTTTCGCGGAATATAGAGGGGCTGCGGCCGCATTGACCGGCATCAATGGCGCGGCGTAGAAGCTGCCCAGCCCAGCTTTCCGGAAAAGCGATAATGTCCCTCCCGTCGAATGTGAACGTTATCATTGTCGGTGGAGGCACCGCCGGCTGGATGACGGCAGCCGCTTTGGCCAAGCTGCTGCCGACTCGCTGCTCCGTTCACCTCGTCGAATCGGAAGCAATCGGCATCGTCGGCGTCGGCGAGGCCACCCTGCCCCACATCCGCGCCTTCAACGAGCGGCTGGGGATCAACGAAGCCGAATTCATGGCGCGCACCCGCGCGACGTTCAAGCTCGGCATCGAGTTCTCCAACTGGGGCGCGATCGGGGACAGCTACATCCACCCGTTCGGCGCCTATGGGCGGGACCGCGGGGAATTGAGCTTTCACCAATATTGGCTGCGCATGCGCCACGAAGGCCGCCCGGTGGCGGCGCTCGAGGACTATTCCTTTGCCTGCACGCTGGCGCGGCTCGGGCGGTTTGGAATGCCGTCAACCGACCCGGACGATATCGCCTCCACCTTCGGCTATGCCTATCAGTTCGACGCGACCTTGTTCGCGCCGTATCTGCGCGACCTTGCGGAAGGCCTCGGCGCGCGGCGGACCGAGGGGCGGATCGTCGCCGTTCACCGCGACGGCGAAAGCGGCGACGTCCGTTCGGTGGAGCTCGAAAGCGGGGAGCGGATCGAAGGCGATCTGTTCGTGGATTGCTCCGGCTTCGTGTCGCTGCTGCTCGGCAAGACACTAAGCGAGCCGTTCCAGGACTGGTCGCGCTGGCTGCCCGCCGACCGTGCGGTGGCGATGCCGTGCCGCACCGAAACGGCGCTCACCCCTTACACAAGCGCTATCGCGATGGAGTCGGGCTGGCGCTGGCGTATTCCGCTGCAGCATCGCACCGGCAACGGGTATGTCTATTCGAGCGGCTTTCTTGCGGACGACAAGGCCGCCGAAGCGCTGGTCGGAGCGGTGGAGGGGGAGGCAATAGCCGATCCCCGCCTGCTGCGCTTCCAGGCCGGGCGGCGGGAGCGAAGCTGGGTTGGCAATTGCGTCGGCGTCGGGCTGGCCAGCGGCTTCCTGGAGCCGCTCGAATCGACCAGCATCTACCTGATTCAGCAGGCGATCACCGCCTTGATCGAGCTGTTTCCGGAGCGCGAGATCGCGGCCTCCGACCGCGACGAATTCAACCGGATCATTGATCTCGAATATGACCGCATCCGCGATTTCCTGATCCTTCATTACCACGCCACCACCCGGTCGGATTCGCCGTTCTGGGATTATGTGCGGACCATGACGGTGCCGGACAGCCTGGCCGAGAAGATCGAGCTGTTCCGCCGCCGCGGCCGGGTGGTGAAATATCGCGAAGGCGTGTTCCTGGATGCGAGCTGGATCGCGGTCTATCTCGGCCAGGGCATCGTTCCCGAAGGCCACGACCTGCGCGCCGACGCGCCGCCGCTGGGCGCGCTGGAGCGGGGCGCCGAGACGCTGCGGGCGGAGATCCGCGCCGCGGCGGCACGCATGCCCGATCACCTCGCCCAGATCGCCCGCTATTGCCCGATGGCGGCTTGAGAGAGCGCATGGCGGAGCCGATCAGCGAAGTCGTGGTGGTGGGCGGCGGGATCGTCGGCTGGTCGGCGGCGGCAGCGCTGCGGCGGCGGCTGCCCGCGGTGCGGGTGACCGTTGTTGCGTACGAGCCCGATCCCGGCGCGCTCGCCGAGCGCGTGGTGAGCACCCTGCCCTCGGCGATCGGCTTTCACCAGGATATCGGCCTTACCGAGCAGGATTATATTCTGAACGCGGGCAGCGTGCTGCGCTCCGGCACGCGCTTCACGGGCTGGAACGGGGATGCGGCGCCGTACGTCCACGCCTATGCGCCGCATGGCCAGATGCTTGGCGGCGCGCATTTCCATCTCGCCTGGATCCGCGCCAGGCTCGAGGGCTGCGGCGGTGAGGCGTTCGACGCCTACAACATGGCCGCCGCGGCCGCACGGCAGGGCCTTCTCGTGCCGCCCGGCGCCGACACCGGCGCGGCGCCTGCCGGGGCCGAATTCGGGCTGCGGATCGATCCGGCGCGCTACGCTTATCTGCTGCGCGCGTTCGCGCTTCACCTGGGCGCCGTTGAACGCAAGGCAAAGCCGGTCGATGTGACGCTTCGGGCCAATGACGGCTTCGTGGAAAGCGTGCGGCTGGACGATGGCAGCGAGGCGCGGGGTCACCTGTTCATCGACTGCACCGGCACGGCGGCGGCGATCCGCTCGCGGCTCGGCGACAAGTTCGAGGATTGGAGCCGCTGGCTGCCCTGCGACCGGGTCGCCTTTGCCGAAGCCGCGACGGCCGCCGAGCCTTCCCCCCTCGACGAAGCGGTCGCCATGCCGGCCGGCTGGCGCTGGCAGTCGGCGGGCGCAGAGACGACTTCGCTCGGTTATGTCTACGCATCGCAGCATCTGTCCGATGGCGATGCTGCACGGGCCCTGCACGAAGCGTGCGGCGCGGAGCCGGGCACGCCGGTCACCCTTCGCCAGGGACGCCGCCCCGAGCCGTGGCTGCGCAACTGCGTGGCAATCGGCGATGCGGCGGTGTGCCTAGAGCCGCTGGAATGGACCAACCTCCACCTCGCCCACAGCGCAATCGACCGCATCGTATCGATGATGCCGGACCGCGGCTGCGCGCCGGTGGAGTTGTGGGATTATAACCGCCAGTGCGGCGCCGAGGCGGACCGGGTGCGCGACTTTCTGATCTGCCACTACGCCGTATCCAGCCAGCCGGAGGACCCCTTCTGGCACACAGCCGCCGCCGCGGAGCCGCCGGCGTCGCTGGCCCTCACCCTCACCCAGTTTCGCGAGCGCGGGCGGCTTCCCTTTTTCGAGGAGGAGACCTTTTCGCGCGACTCCTGGCTGGCTATTCTTCTCGGCCAAGGGCTAATGCCGCGACGTAGCGACCCGCTCGCCGACGCCGTCCCCGCCGTTGAGGCGCGGCGCGCGATGGAGGCGCTCCGGCGCGCGATCGATGCCGCACTTTCCAAGCTGCCCGGCCAGGGCGCGTATCTGAACCACCTTGCAAGGCAGTCCGCACGATGAACGAACATGCGATCCGGAACGTGGTGATCGTCGGCGGAGGAACCGCCGGCTGGATGGCCGCCGCCGCCTTCGCCCGCTTCCTCAACAACGGCTACACCACCACCACCCTGATCGAGTCGGAGGAGATCGGCACCATCGGAGTGGGCGAGGCGACGATCCCGCCGCTGATCACCTTCAACCGAATGCTCGGCATCAACGAGAACGAGTTCATCGCCGCGACGCAGGGCACGTTCAAGCTTGGCATCGAGTTCGTCGACTGGGGGGCGATCGGCCAGCGCTACTTCCATCCGTTCGGCCAGCACGGCCATGACCTGGAAGGGGTTCACTTCCACCAGCTCTACCTGCGCGAGCGGCAGCGGCGGGCGCTGCCCGACATCGCCGACTGGTCGATGAGCGCCGTCGCCGCCGCGCGCGGCAAGTACGCCCGGCCCGGTGTGGAAGCGAAGATGCCGCTGTCGCAGCTTCTTTACGCCTTCCACTTCGATGCCGGTCTCTATGCCAAGTTCCTGCGCCAATATGCCGAGCGCGGCGGCGTGACGCGGATGGAAGGAAAGGTCGTCGACGTCTCCTTGCGCGAGGAAGACGGCTATGTGCGCTCCGTGACCCTGGCGGACGGCCGCGTGGTTGAGGGCGATCTGTTCATCGATTGCTCCGGTTTTCGCGGGCTGCTCACCGAACAGACGCTCCAGACCGGCTATGAGGATTGGACCCACTGGCTGCCCTGCAACCGCGCGGTTGCGGTGCCGAGCAGCTATTCCGGCCAGCCCGATCCCTTCACCCGCGCCACCGCCCGCGCGCACGGCTGGCAGTGGCGCATTCCACTGCAGCACCGCATGGGCAACGGCTTCGTCTATTCCAGCGAGCACATCTCCGACGACGACGCCGAGCAGGTGCTGCTCTCCAACTTGGAAGGCGCGCCGCTCGCCGATCCGCGCCGGCTTTCCTTCACCACCGGCCGGCGCAAGCAGGCGTGGAACAAGAATGTGGTGGCGATGGGCCTGTCCAGCGGGTTCGTCGAGCCGCTGGAATCGACCAGCATCCACATGGTGCAATCGGGCATCGCCAAGCTGATCGCCCTGTTCCCGGACAAGCGCTTCAACCCGGTCGAGCGCAATGAGTATAACGCCCAGATGCAGACCCTATTCGAGGACGTGCGCGACTTCATCATTCTCCACTACAACGCCACCGCGCGCGACGATTCCGACTTCTGGAACCGCTGCCGGACCATGACGATCCCCGACAGCCTCGCCGCCAAGGTGGACTTGTGGCGCGCCAAGGGCCGCACCTTCCGCGAAGGCCAGGAACTGTTCGGAACGACAAGCTGGGTTGCGGTGCTGCTCGGCCAGAACATCGTTCCGGAGGAATATGAGCCCGCCGCCGATGCGCTCGATCCCGACCGGGTGGCGGAGGCGCTGGGGCAGATGCACGGCGCTTACATCGAAACCGCAGACCGCCTGCCCAGCCATGGCGAATTCATCGCCCGGGCCTGCGCCGCGCAGAATCCGGCCGCGCCGCCGCCGCTGCCGGAGTTCGCCTTTTGAGAGGCGACCGAATCCGCAAGGTGGTGATCGTCGGCGGCGGCACCGCCGGCTGGATGACCGCGGCTGCGATGGCCAAGATCATGGGGCCGATGGCGGACTTCACCGTCGAGCTGGTCGAATCGGACGAGATCGGCACGGTCGGCGTCGGCGAAGCGACGATCCCGCAGATCCTGCTGTTCAACAAGATGCTCGGCCTCGACGAAAACGACTTCGTACGGGCGACCAACGCGACCTACAAATTGGGCATCGAGTTCGTCGACTGGACTCGCCTCGGCCACCGCTACGTTCACCCGTTCGGCTCCTACGGCCTCGACATGAAGGGCGTGGAATTCCATCACCATTGGCTCAAGGCGCGGCAGCTTGGTTTGCCCTTCGAACTTGGCGACTATTCGCTGTCGGTGGTGGCGGCGCTGCAGGGCAAGTTCGAGCGGCCGCGCGAGGACCAGCCCAACTCGCCGCTGTCCAAGACCTCCTACGCCTTTCAGTTCGATGCCAGCCTCTACGCCCGCTACCTGCGCGCTTTCTCGGAGCAGCATGGCGCCGTTCGCACCGAGGGCCGGATCGTGGATGTCGTGCAGAACGGCGAAAGCGGCTTCGTCGAGGCGGTGGTGCTGGAGAACGGCGCCCGCGTCGGGGGCGACCTGTTCATAGACTGCTCGGGCTTTCGCGGGCTGCTGATCGAGCAGACGTTGAAGGCCGGATACGAGGATTGGACCGACTGGCTGCCCTGCAACCGCGCCCTCGCCGTGCCGTGCGAAAAAGCCGGCGACGACCGCCCCCTCACCCGCTCCACCGCGCGCGCAGCGGGCTGGCAGTGGCGCATCCCGCTGCAGCACCGCATCGGCAACGGTTATGTGTACTCGAGCGAGCATATTTCCGACGACGAAGCGGCGGCGACCTTGCTTGCCAACCTGGACGGCCAGCCGCTCGCCGACCCACGGCCGCTGCGCTTCACCGCCGGGCACAGGAAGCGGGTATGGGTGAAGAACGTGATCGCCCTCGGCCTGTCCAGCGGCTTTCTGGAGCCGCTCGAATCGACCAGCATTCACCTCGTCCAGTCGGGCATTGCGCGCCTGATGTCGCTGTTTCCCACGAAACGCTTCGACCAGGCGGAGATCGACCGGTTCAACGCGATGACCGAGCGTGAATATCTCGACGTCCGCGACTTCCTGGTCCTTCACTACAAGGCCACCGAGCGGGACGATTCGGCGTTCTGGAACTACTGCCGCACGCTTGAGCCGCCGCCCGGGCTTCGCGAGAAGCTGGCCATGTACCGCCTGAACGGACGAATCCACCGCGAGCATGAGGAGCTGTTCACCGAATCGAGCTGGCTTGCGGTGATGGAAGGACAAGGCATCGAGGCGGGCGGCTACCACCCGGCCGCCGACCTGCTGCCGGACGAGGAGACAATGCGCCGCCTCACCCACATTCGCGACGTGATCGCGCAAACCGCCGCGATCCTGCCGAGCCAGGCCGAGTTCCTGCGCCGCAACGGCAGCGTCAGCGACGCGGGCGCGAGGCTCGCATCATGAGGCCGATGGCGGAATATGAAAGGCCGGGCCGGCAACAGTTCGACGAGGAAATCCGCCCCGCCGCCCAGCCCGCGGTGCTGCGCGGTCTGGCCGCCGACTGGCCGGCGGTGCAGGCGGCGCGGGAGTCGGACGAGGCGTTGTTCAGCTATATGCGCGGCTTCTACAACAACCAGCCGATCCGCGCGATCGTCGGCGAGCCGGAAATCGAAGGCCGCTTCTTCTACAATGCGGACGTGACGGAGCTGAACTTCCGGCCGGTCGGCTCGCCTTTCGGCCCATTCCTCGACAGGCTGCTGCGCGACCGCGAGCACCCGCGTCCCTACGCGATGGCGGTGCAGTCGACGCCGGTGCCCGAGCTCCTGCCCGGCATGGAGCTGGAGAACCGCATCGCGCTGCTCGGTCCCGAAGTCGTGCCGCGGCTGTGGATGGGTAATGCGACTCGGGTGGCGCCGCATTACGACCTGATGGAGAATATCGGCTGCGTGGTGGCAGGGAAACGTCGCTTCACCCTGTTCGCGCCCGACCAGATCGCCAACCTTTACCCCGGCCCCTTTGAACTGACTCCGGCGGGGACCCCAGTCAGCATGGTCGATCCGGCCAACCCCGATCTTGAACGCTACCCCCGCTTCCGGGACGCTCTGGAGGCGGCCCAGGTCGCCGAGCTGGAGCCGGGCGATGCGATCTACATCCCGTTCCAGTGGTGGCACGCTGTGGATTCACTGACGCCGGTGAACCTGTTCATCAACTATTGGTGGATCGGCGCGCCCGATTTCGGCAGCCCCTACGATGCGATGCTGCATGGGCTGCTGAGCATGCGCAACCTGCCGCCGGAGCAGAGGGCTGCGTGGCGCGAATTGTTCGACCATTATGTCTTCTGCGCGCACGGCGACCCGACCGAACATCTGCCGGCGCACGCGCGCGGCTTCCTCGGCGCCTCCCCGCAGGATCTGGGACGCATTCGCGCGACGCTGAAGCAGCGCCTGGAGGAATTGTGACGATGCGGCCCGCCTTCATTATGTCCCTGGCGGCGCTGCTGGGCGCCTGCGCGACTACGCCCATGCCAGCCAGCGAAGCGGCGCCGGTCGCGGCATTCGACTGGTTCGATTATGCCGGCTCCGACCCTCTGCCGGCGCCCGGTCGGGGTGAGTTTCGCAACCCCATCCTTCAGGGCTTCTACCCGGACCCGAGCATCACCCGGGTCGGAGACGATTATTACCTCGTCACCTCCACCTTTGCCTGGTTTCCGGGCATTCCGATCTTCCACAGCCGCGACCTGGTGAGCTGGACCCAGATCGGCAACGCGATCGACCGGCCGGAGCAGCTCAATTTCGCCAAGCTCGGCCTGTCGCGCGGCGTGTTCGCCCCGGACATTTCGCATCACGACGGCATTTTCTACATCCTCAACACCTGCGTCGATTGCGGCGGCAATTTCGTGGTCACCGCCACTGATCCGAAGGGGCCGTGGAGCGACCCCGTCTGGCTTCCGGAGATCGTCGGCGGCATCGATCCGTCGCTGTTCGTCGATGAGCACGGATCGGTCTGGATCCTCAACAACGGCCCGCCCGAGGGCACGCCGCGCTACGACGGGCACCGGGCGATCTGGATTCAGCGTTTCGACCTCAAGGCGATGAAGATGGTCGGGCCGCGCAAGGTACTGATCGACGGCGGCATCGATCCCGCTGCCAAGCCGATTTGGATCGAAGGGCCGCACATCTTCCGCAAGGACGGCTTCTATTACCTCACCGCCGCCGAGGGCGGCACGGCGGAGGGGCATAGCCAGGTGATCCTGCGCAGCCGCAGCGTCACCGGGCCGTATGAGATCGGCCCGGGCAACCCGATCCTGACGCAGCGCGATTTGCCGCAGGACAGGCCTAATCCGATCACCTCGGGCCATGCCGATCTGGTGGAAACGGCGGCGGGCGAGTGGTGGGCGAGCTTCCTTGCGGTGCGGCCTTATGCGGGCGATTTCTACAACACCGGCCGCGAGACCTTTTTGCTGCCGGTGATGTGGCGGGATGGCTGGCCTCAGATCACGAAGCCGGGCGAGACGATCCCGGTGACCCACAAGCGCCCTGCCCTTCCCGCACAGGCCGCACCGGCGGTGCCGATGAACGGCGCTTTTCATGTGCGCGAGGAGTTTGACGGCACGGCGCTGCCGCCGAGCTGGATGACGATGCGCAACCCGCGGGAGCGGTGGTACGCGCTGGCGAACGGCAAGCTCCGGATCGAGGCGCGGCAGGTTGGGCTCGGCGACTTCGGCAATCCGTCGTTGCTCGGGCGGCGTCAGCAGCACACCGATGCTACCGCGACGACGAAGATCGATTTCGTCCCGCGCCGAGCTGGTGACGAAGCCGGGATCGTGGCCCTGCAGAACGATGAATATTGGTTCTTCCTGGCCGTGACCGTCGAGAACGGACGCCGGGTCGTCACTCTGAAGCGCCGCGGCGGCAGCGGCGATGCTGCCGACGGGATCGCCGTGGCGTCCGCTCCCCTGCCCGCTTCAGGCGCGGTGTCGCTGCGCATCGTCGCGCGCGGCGGGCAGTACGACTTCCTCTATGCGGCACGCGACGGTCGCTGGCGGACGCTGCGGGCGGGCGAGGATGGGACGATCCTCAGCACCAAAACGGCCGGTGGCTTCGTCGGCGCGGTGTTCGGCCTGCACGCTGGATCCGCGCCCTAGTTCGTCATGCCGGACGACGGAGCCCAGTCCTAGCGCGGCTTCTCGGCGAGCCAGGCGGAGACCCACACCAGAGGCGCGTTCCAGTTCACCGCCACTTCGTTGACGGTGAATTCGTGGATGTCGTCCACCCAACAGGTCTGCGGCGCGCACGGGCCGCCGATCTTGGCCGCCGCGTCCTTGCCGAGCGAGCTGTTGTTCGGCCCGCCGGAGATTGCGCCGGGCGGCGGCGGCGGGAACTTGGCATCGAGCTGCCGCGCCCAGAATCGGTGGTGCGGATTGCGCATCGGCCGCGCGCCGTAGCCGGTGACGAAGGAACGATCGAGCGGGTTGCGGCCGAGCAGGAAGTCCATCGCATTGACCACGCCGTCGCGGTAGCGCTTCTGCCCGGTGAAATCGTGGGCGACGGCGAGCACCATAGCGCGGTTGAGGATCGAGGAGGTCGAGCCCCAGGGCCAGGACTGCGTGGCGTAAGGCAAAGCGTAGTTGGTCTTCGCAACGTCGCCGGACCATGCGTCGGCGGCGGCGAGGAGGCTTCGGCGTTGTGCGTCCCGTTCCCCGGCGCGGAGGCCGAGATCGGCGGTCGCCAGCGTGATCGTGCCGAGCGTGGCGACGGTCGGCCAGCCGAACTCGCCTGCCTGGGCGACGCGGAAGTGCGGCGAGCGGCGCACCGCGTCGCGGTATTCTGGACTGCCGGTGGTCTTGAGCAATTCGGCGGCGGCCCAGAAGAATTCGTCCGAGACGTCCGGATCGCCATAAGCGCCGCTGCCGGTGAAATCGGCCACGGCGTAGATTTCCGGATTACGCAGGGCAGCCGCATAAGCCCGCTCGGCGGCGGCGAGGCAGCGCGCGGAGAAGGCCGGGTCGATCCCCTTCCACAGCCGCGCGCATTGGGCGGCGGTGGCGGCAAGGTTCAGGGTCGCGCCGGTGGCGGGCGGGAAGAGCATGCGCTTTTCGCGGTCGTTCTCCGGCGCCATGGGCAAGGCGGTCCACTTCTCGTCGCCGACCTTGTGGTGGGCCATTCCGGACGCATCGACTTCGGTGAAGGTCAGGCCGGGGCCGCTCGTCTTCTGACCCACCGGGAGCCGCATGCGCGTGCCTTGCGGCACCTGCATCTTGAGCAGGAATTCCATCTCCCAGCGGGTTTCGTCGAGGAGGTCGTTGATCTTGTTGCCGGCCTCAGGGATTCGCGCGGCGCCGTCGGCGAACAGCGCGCCTTCGCCGCGTTCGGCGAGGTTCTGGAGGGTCCAGAGCGAGATGCCGCCGTTGACGACATATTTGCCGTGGTCGCCGGCGTCGTACCAGCCGCCGGCCACGTCGCGCGTGTAACCGCAGGCCGGCCAGTTGGCGCCCTTGTCGTCCTTGCCGCCGATGCAGGTGGCGGTCTCGCCGACGTGCCCCGCCGGGCGCGCCCATTGCGCGCCGACGTGCTTGGCGAGGATCGGGGTGCCGGCGCGGTTGTGGTAGAAATAGGCGAGCGCGTCCCTGGCGAGCGGCGCGTAATCGCCGCCGATGCGGAAGGGGCGGCTTTCCGCGCCGGCCGCGAGGAGGCGGAAGCTTTCGCCGGAGCCGGAGAAGCTGGAGAAATCGATCCGGTGGACGTGCTCGCCGGAGCCGGCATCCGCGCCGAACACCGAAGTGCGGCCGCTCGCCACGGTGGCGCCGGCGCGGTTCACCAGCCGCCAGGCGAGCGGCTTGCGCGAGGCGTTGGGCAGCATCGCCAGCTTGGGACCATCCGTCAGGATCAGGACTTGGTTCAGCCGAATAGTGCGCGCGGCATCCGTTGCCGGAGCCGCGGCCGAGAGGCAGGCCACGGCACCAAGCGCGGACGCGGCGAGGAGGAGCTTCTTCACCCTTATTCCACCGTCAGCTTGGCGTCTTTCAGATCGACGCTGTTGGGGCCGGTGCGGATGGTGAAGGTGCCGGGCTCGACGACCTTTTTCATGTCCATGTTCCAGAAGGCGAGATCGTCCGGCTTGAGCTCGAACGTGACCGTCCGCTTCTCGCCGGGCTTGAGGGTGACGCGCTGGAAGCGCTTCAGTTCGATCACCGGACGGGTGACGCTTGCCACGTCGTCGCGGACGTAGAGCTGGACCACTTCGTCGCCTGTGCGGCGGCCGGTGTTGGTGACGTCGACGCTGACCCGCACCGGCTGGCCGTTCTTGACCTTGGCGCGGGCAAGCCGCGGTGCCGACAGGTCGAAGCTGGTGTAGCTGAGGCCATAACCGAACGGGTAAAGCGGCTTGGTGGTGTCGAACAGATAGCCGCGCCGCGCCGTGGGCTTGTGGTTGTAATAGACCGGGAGCTGGCCGACCGACCGGGGAATGGTGACGGGCAGCTTGCCGCCGGGATTGACCTTGCCGAAGATCACGTCGGCAACCGCATTCCCCGTCTCCTGGCCGAGATACCAGCCTTCGATCAGCGCGGGGGCATTCTCGGCGAGGTAGTTGACTGACAGCGGCCGGCCGTTGAGCAGCACCACCACGGTCGGCTTGCCGAGCGCGAGGACGGCGCGGGCGAGTTCTTCCTGCTGACCAACAAGATCGAGCGAGGTGCGGTCGCCGAGGTGGGCGTCGGCCCAAGCTTCGCGGCTCAACTGCTCGTTGTCGCCGAGCACCATCACCACGACGTCGGAGTTGCGCGCCGCTTCCACCGCCTGGGCGATGAGGCGGCGGTTCTCTTCGGCGGGGATCAGATCGACCTGGTCGGCGGACCAGGAGCGGCTCTTGGTCAGCTTCACTGCTTCGGCGTAGTTCACCTGGAACTTGCCGCCGGACGCATTCTGGATGCCTTCCAGCACGCTGACCACGTGGCGCGGTTCGTCGGAATAGCCGCCGATCGGCGTGTCGCGGGCGTGGGTGCCGAGCACGGCGACGCGCTTCACCCGATTGGCGTCGAGGGGAAGCAGGCCCTTGTCGTTCTTGAGCAGCACCATCGCCTTTTGCGCGGTCTCACGGGCGAGTGCGATGGCGTCCGGCGTGGCTTCGCGGGCAAGCGCGCGGTTGGCGTCGGCATAAGGGTTTTCGAACAGGCCGGCATCGAACTTCATCGCAAGAATTCGGCGGACGGCATCGTCAACCAGCCTCTGCGGCACGCGGCCTTTCTTCACCAGCTCGGGCAGGTGCGCGAAGCCCTCGCCGTCCGGGGTTTCGGAATCGACGCCCGCCTCAATGGCCCGTTGGCCGGCATCCTTGACGTTGCCGAACATCTTGTGGCGGGTGACGAGCTCGCGGATCGCGAAATAGTCGGAGACGACGGCGCCCTGATATCCCCATTCCCCGCGCAGAACATTGCGCAGCAGCCAGGGGTTGGCGTGGCTGGGGACGCCGTCGATCTCGTTGTAGCTCGCCATCACCGAGCGGACGGGAAGCTCCTTGATCGCGCGCTCGAACGGCGGGAAGAAGTTGGTGCGCAGGTTGCGCTCGGAGATGTCGGCGGGGCCGACATTGGTGCCGGTCTCCGGCTGGCCGTGGCCGGTGAGGTGCTTCAAGGTGACGAACACCTTGTCGGGCGCCAGGGGCAGGGTCGTGCCCTGAAAGCCGCGGATCGCGGCCAGGCCCATTTCGCCCACGAGGTGCGGATCTTCGCCATAGGTTTCCTCGATCCGGCCCCAGCGCGGGTCGCGGGCGACATCGACGACGGGCGCGAGCGCGAGGTTGGCGCCGCGGGCCCGCATTTCGCGGGAGGCGACCGTGAAGACGCGCTCGATCAGCGCCGGATCCCAGGTGCTGGCAAGGGCGATCGACTGCGGAAAGCTGGTCGCGCCGCGGGCGACGTAGCCGTGCAGCGCTTCCTCGTGCATCAGCATCGGGATGCCGAGGCGGGTGCGCTCGGTCGACCAGCGCTGGGCGGCGTTGATGTAGTCGGCGGTCTCGCGGGCGTCGCGGTTGGTTGCACCCGCGGCGGCACCGGCGGCGGCGTTGGACTGATCTACGCCGCGCTTGTCGGATGGGCGGGCGAGCTGGCCGAGGCCGTGGGGGAATTCCTTGGACGCTTTGTCGGGCGAGAAATCGCCGGCGGCGGTCTGGATCTTGCCCTTATGCTCCCAGATCGTGACCATCTGGGCGACCTTTTCCTCCAGCGTCATCCGCGCCAGCAGATCCTCGACCCGGGCGGCGGTGGGCTGCGACGCGTCCTTATAGAGCGGGCGCTGGGCGGCCGCGGTGGCGTTCGGCGCCTTCTGGGCAACGGCCGGCGAGAGCAGGGCACAGGCGGCGGCTCCGGCGGCCAGAATTGCGGCGAGGCGCGGGCGGAAAGTGGCAATCATGGTCCATCTCCTCGTCCGGTCGGCGGCGCCGCCGGATCGTTGTTGATAGCGCTACCATAAGCCGGGCGAGCGAGCGCGGCAACGGCGCATTGCATTGCCGCCGCCCCCACCATAGGCTTTGCCGGCAAGAGGGGAAGAATGAGCAAGCCGAGCCGACGAAGCCGGGGCACCATCACCATCGAGGACGTCGCCCGCGCCGCCGGCGTGTCGGCGATGACGGTGTCGCGCGTCATCAACGGCGGCAAGAACGTGCGTGAAACGACGCGCAGGTCCGTTCTCGATGCCGTGGAGAAGCTCAATTATTCGCCCAATACGGCGGCGCGCAGCCTGGCGGCGGGCGAGGCAACCCATATCGGTCTGCTCTACGCCAACCCGTCCGCGGCCTATCTCAGCCAGTTCCTGATCGGCGCGCTGGAAGCGGCGCGGCGGGCCGGCTGCCACCTGGTGATCGAAAGCTGCACGTCGGAGGACCCGGACGAGCAGGCGGAGGCCACCCGCCGCTTCGCGACCAGCGATGTCGAAGGCGTGATCCTGCCACCGCCGCTTTCGGATTCGGTGCCGATCATGGCGGAACTCCAATCGATCGGGATTCCGGTGGTTACGGTGGCGATGGGCATTCCGCAGCCCGACGGCCTCAACGTCCGGATCGACGACCGCGAGGCGGCGGCGGAGATGACGCGCTACCTGCTCAGCCTCGGCCACAGGAATATCGGCTTTATCAAGGGCCACCCCAACCATATCGCAAGCCATGACCGGACCCGCGGCTTCTTCGACGCGCTGGAGGAGTTCGGCCTCGATCCGGACGCGGCACCGGTGGAGCAGGGCTATTTCACCTACCGCTCGGGCCTCAGCGCGTCCGAACGTCTGCTCTCCCGCCCCAACCCGCCGACCGCGATCTTCGCAAGCAACGACGACATGGCGGCGGCGGCGATCAGCGTCGCGCACCGCCGCGGCCTCCACGTGCCGGCGGAGCTCAGCATCGTCGGCTTCGACGACACCTCGCTCGCCACCACCGTGTGGCCCGAACTGACCACGGTGAAGCAGCCGATCGCCGCAATGGCCGAAGCGGCGCTGGAGCTGCTGCTCACCGACCTTCGCAGCCGCCGCTCTGGTTCGGAGCATAAAGGCAACGTCCGCGCCCTCGAACATGCCCTGATCGTTCGCGAATCCTCGGGGCCGCCGGCAAGAGCGCCGAAACGGGCGCGGGTGCCGGCGCGGGCAAGCAAGGCCGGCGCGTGAGCGGCAAAAAAGGTTCACAAGTCCGCCGTTACCGCTAACATCACAACATAACCCGACGAATCGGGACAATGGGAGGATCATCATGACGGAAGCGAGCCCGCAAAGGGCGAATATGGGCTTCATCGGCGCCATTGTCGCGGTGGCGACGATCGGCGGCTTCTTGTTCGGTTACGACAGCGGCGCGGTGAACGGAACGCAGGACGGCCTCACTAAGGCGTTCAACCTGGTTCCCGGCAGCTTCTCGCCCAGCGACGGCCTTGGCTTCACCGTCGCGTCCCTTCTGATCGGCTGCTTCATTGGCGCCTTCTTCGCGGGGCGCCTCGCCGACGTGATGGGCCGCCGCAACACGATGATGCTGTCCGCCGTCCTGTTCCTGATCGGCGCGATCCTACAGGGCGTGGCGGAAAGCCACCTCCTATTCCTTGCGGCGCGCATCATGGGCGGAATGGCGGTGGGCGCGGCCAGCGTGCTCTCGCCGGTCTACATTTCAGAAGTCGCGCCTGCCAGCATCCGCGGCAGGATGACGACCGTTCAGCAGATCATGATCATCACCGGCCTGACCGCGGCCTTTTTGGTGAACTACTTCCTTGCGGCCTCCGCTGGGCAGTCGACTGCCACCTTCTGGGCCGGCATCGAGGCCTGGCGCTGGATGTACCTGATGCAGGCGCTTCCCGCCGCCATCTTCCTGGTTGCCCTGCTCCTCATTCCGGAGAGCCCACGCTACCTGGTCTCGAAGGGCCGCAACGAAGCCGCCCTCCAGGTGCTGACCAAATTGTTCGGCTCCGATGTCGCCCGCGCGAAGCTTGGTGAAATCCAGGCGACCTTCAGCGAGGATCACCGCCCGCGTCTCAGCGACGTCATGGCGCCGGCCGGGGCGAAGAGCCTGATGGGCATGCGCCCGATCGTCTGGGTCGGCATCATGCTGGCGGTGTTCCAGCAACTCGTCGGCATCAACGTGATCTTCTATTACGGCGCGACGCTTTGGCAGCTCGCCGGGTTCAGCGAGAACGACTCGCTGCTGATCAACATCGTCTCCGGCGCCGTCTCCATCGCCGCCTGCTTCATCACCATCGCCGTGATCGACAAGATCGGCCGCAAGCCGCTGCTGCTGATCGGCTCGGCGGGCATGGCCGCGACTCTGTTCGTCATGGTCTACGCCTTCAGCCACGGCTCGCTCGATCCATCGGGCAACCTGGTGCTGTCGCGCGAGCTCGGCCTCGTCGCCGTAGTTGCCGCCAACCTCTACGTGATCTTCTTCAACGTCTCGTGGGGCCCGGTGATGTGGGTGATGCTTGGCGAGATGTTCCCGAACCAGATCCGCGGGTCCGCGCTTGCCGTGGCGGGCTTCTTTCAGTGGTTCGCCAACTTCCTGGTCACCTTCTCCTTCCCGCCGATGGCGAAGAATTTGGGGCTGACCACGACCTACACCTTCTACGCGATCGGGGCGACGATCAGCTTCTTCCTGGTCCAGAAATTCATCAAGGAAACCAAGGGCAAGGAACTGGAGGAAATGGAGGGGTAGAAGCCTTCAAATCCTCCCCGCTTGCGGGGAGGGGGACCATGTGCAGCATGGTGGAGGGGGGCCGGGGCAGCGCGCTGCATCCACCCCCCTCCACCGCACTTCGTACGGTCCCCCTCCCCGCCCCGGGGAGGAACTTTTCCGTTTGGAGCAATTATGGCCACCCGCACCCCTGCCCGCCCTTTCCGCTCCCGCGAATGGTTCGATGCGCCGGGGCGGAGCGACATGACGGCGCTCTATCTCGAGCGGTTCATGAATTACGGCATCACCCGCGACGAACTGCGCTGCGGCAAGCCGATCATCGGCATCGCCCAGTCCGGCAGCGACATCGCGCCGTGCAACCGGGTGCACCTTGCCCTCTCCGAGCGGATCAAGGCGGGTATCCGCGACGCAGGCGGCATTCCGATGGAATTCCCGCTCCACCCGATCTTCGAGAATTGCCGCCGGCCAACCGCGGCGCTGGACAGGAACCTGGCCTATCTCGGGCTGGTCGAGATCCTCAATGGCTATCCGATCGACGCGGTGGTGCTGACCACTGGGTGCGACAAGACGACGCCGGCGTCGATCATGGCGGCGTCCACGGTGGATATCCCAGCGATTACGCTGAACGGCGGGCCGATGCTGGACGGCTGGCACGACGGCGAGCTGGTCGGCTCCGGCACGGTGATCTGGCGCTCGCGCCGCCTGCTCGGCGCCGGGGTGATCGACGAGGAGGAGTTCGTCCGCCGCGCCTCCGACAGCGCGCCGTCCGCAGGCCATTGCAACACGATGGGTACGGCTTCGACGATGAACGCGGTGTCGGAAGCCTTGGGCATGTCGCTGCCCGGCAATGCCGCGATCCCGGCGCCGTACCGGGAGCGTGGGCAGATGGCCTATGCGACGGGCAAGCGGATCGTGGAGATGGCCTATGAGGATCTGCGGCCCTCCAAGATCCTGATGCGGGACTCGTTCCTCAACGCGATCCGCGTGACGACGGCGATCGGCGGTTCCTCGAACGCCCAGCCGCACATCGTTGCGATGGCGCGGCATGCCGGGGTGGAGATCACGCCGGCCGACTGGATGGAGCATGGCTACGACCTGCCGCTGCTGGTCAACATGCAGCCTGCGGGTGCGTATCTGTCCGAGCGCTTTCACCGCGCCGGCGGCGTGCCGGCAGTGATGTGGGAATTGCTTGGCGCGAGCCGGCTCGACCCCTCCCCGCTGACCGTCACCGGGCGGAGCATCGGCGACAATCTGGAAGGGCGCGAGGCGACCGACCGGGAGGTGATCTTCCCCTACTCCGCGCCGCTGCGCGAGCGGGCCGGGTTCCTGGTGCTGAAGGGCAATTTGTTCGACTTCGCGATCATGAAGACGAGCGTGATCTCCGAGGATTTCCGCCGCCGCTACCTGGCCGAGCCCGGGCGCGAGAATGTGTTCGAGGCGCGGGCGATCGTGTTCGACGGATCGGACGATTACCATCACCGGATCAACGACCCGGCGCTGGAGATCGACGAGCGCTGCATCCTGGTGATCCGCGGCGCCGGGCCTTTGGGGTGGCCGGGATCGGCGGAGGTGGTCAACATGCAGCCGCCCGATGCGCTTCTGCAGCGCGGGATTGCGAGCCTGCCGACGCTTGGCGACGGGCGGCAATCGGGGACTTCGGACAGCCCGTCCATCTTGAACGCCTCGCCGGAGAGTGCGGCGGGGGGCGGGCTGGCCTGGCTGCGCACCGGGGACATGATCCGCATCGATCTGAATGCCGGCCGCTGCGACGCGCTGGTGGACGAGGCGGAGATTGCGCGTCGGACAGCGGAGGAGGCCCCGCCGGCGGTGCCGCAGAGCAATACGCCCTGGGAGGAGCTGTACCGGGAGAAGACCGGGCAGCTCTCCGAAGGCGGTGTACTGGACTTCGCAGTGAAATACCGCCGGACGTCAGAGAAGACGCCTCGGCACAATCACTGAGGAGACTCGTCACCCCGGACTTGATCCGGGGTCCACCTTTTCTTTCTTAGGTTGTAAGCAGAAGAAGATGGATGCCGGATCAAGTCCGGCATGACGGGTCAGGAACCTATCGGAAGCTCGAACGGGCCCGCCGGCAGCATCGCCCCGTCGTAGAGGTTGGTGATCGGGCTTTCGCCCCAGGCGTAGCGGATGCGGGTGGCGGGTTTTCCGTCGGGCGCGATGCGGACGTGGGAGCCTTCGGCGACGGCGCCAGCCCAGCGGCAGCTTTGCTGAGTTTCGGCGCAGAGTTCGAAGGCGGAGGCTTGGGCGCTGCTGAGGGTCTGGAGCGCGCCGGCGACGCCGGTGAAATCCACCACCACGGCATTGCCCTCGCGGCGGGCACGCACCGCCTCGGGGCCGCTTGCCGGCTCGGTGCCGCCGTAGGCCAGCGCCTTTGCCGCGCGGGCGAGGCGGCGGCCGACTTCCTGTTTGTTGGGCGGGTGGATGTCGGCGACTTCGCCGAGGTCCATGGCGACCACCAAGGCGGCGTGGGGGTCGGCGGCGGCGGCGCGGCGCTGTTCGTCGCGGACTTCGGCCCAGCCGCTGGGCTGGGGTTCGGCGGCGCGGGCGCCGAAATTGGCGAGGCTGACGACCAGGAAGGGAAGCTGCGGCGCGGCGAACTGGCGGCGCCAGCTCGCCATCATGCCGGCGAGGCGCTTGTCGTAGCCAGGCACGCCGACATCGCTTTCGCCCTGGTACCAGGCCACGCCGCGGAGGCCGAAGACACCGAGCGGTGCGACCATGCCGTTGTAGATGGTCGAGAGGCCGGCATGGCTGTCCCAGGGCGCGCGGGGGCTGTTGCCGTAGGCGGCGGGGACGACGCTGTACTCCCACCCTTCCGCAAGGGATTTGACGGTGCCGTTGGCGAGGGTGAGCTTGAGCAGGTCGGCGGGGCCCTGGAAGCCGCCGGCGCCCCAGCTGTCGCCGATGTTGTTCAGGATCTCGTTCTCGCCGGCCTTGAGCACGCCGGGGCCGAGCTTGTAGTCCCGCGGGTTGGACCAGCCGAACTGGCTGCCGACGCCGACACCGTTGACGAAGCTCTGGTCGAGATCGTCGATCACGCCGAGCGAGAGGGTGGCGCCGGCGGCGGCTTCTGCCGCGGTGAGGGTGATGCGGCGGCGGGCCCAGACGTAGCCGTTCCAGTTGGCGAACGCCGGGTCGCCCCAGTTTTCCCAGGCGCCGATCGCGGGGAAGGGCTTCCACTGCAGGCGGTTGCTTGCGTTCCAGGGTTCCTGGCCGGGGGCGTCGCCGCTCTGGGTGCGCCACCAGGCGCCCCATTGCTCGCCGAAGCGGCGGGCGGCGGCGGGCTGGTCGCGGCGGTAGAGGGCCAGGAGTTCGGCATCTTCGGCGCCGCCACCGGCGCGGGCGGCGGCTTCGTCCATCCACGGGCGGATGCGGGTGCCGCCCCAGCTTGCATCGATGGCGCCGAACGGGACCTTCTGGTCGGCGCGAAGCTCGCGAACCATGAACCAGCAGGCGGCGGAGAAATCGGCGGCCGTTTGGGGCGTGACGGCCGCCCAGCGCGTGCCGGCCGGGAGCGAGGCTTCGGGTGAGATTGCGGTGCGCTGGGGGACGGTGAGGATGCGCACCTGCGGGTCGTTGGCGGCCTGTACTTCGTTGGCGCCGCTGAGCGCGGTCTTGAGCGCATATTCCATGTTGCTCTGGCCGGAGCAGAGCCAGACGTCCCCGATCAGGATGTCTTCGGCCGCTGCGGAGGCGCCGTTCGCGCCGGTGACGGCGAGGCGGTAGGGGCCGCCGGCCGGGCGGGCGGGCAAGGTGGCCGTCCAGCGGCCGTCCTTGCCGGCCCGGGTGGAGGCGGTGGCGTCGCCGAGCGTGACGGTCAGCTTTTCGCGCGGGTCGGCGGTGCCGCGGACGGCGATCGGCTTGCCGCGCTGGAGGACGGCGTGGTCGGAGAAGAGGGTGTCGAGTGCGGGCGCCGCGGCGGCGGGGGTGGAGGCGAGCGCGGCGGCGAGGATCAGAGTGCGGCGAGCGGGCATGGGACCCCCGGAACATCGGTGCGGAAGGAGAAGACGTCGCCGGCCTGCGGCTGCGCGGCCAGTTCTTCGGGTCCAAGGAACTGGCGGGCGGTGGTGGCGTAGACGGTCTTGAGATCGTCGCCGCCGAAGGTGAGTTTCGTAATGTTGGCGACCGGGAAGCGGACGGCGGAGAGGAGGTCGCCGGCGGGCGAATAGCGGCGGGCGTGCCAGCCGGCGTAGAGGCCGATCCAGACGCAGCCTTCCGAGTCCACGCTTGGGCCGTCGGGGTGGCCGTCCTTGGGGTCGATGCGGACGAACGGGCGCGGGGCGCCGAGGGTGCCGTCTTCGTGGGTGTCGCTGGCGGAGATGGTGCCCTTCAGCGTGTCGACCGTGTAGAGGATGCGGCCGTCCGGGGAGACTGCTGGGCCGTTGGTGATGCAGATGTCGGCGATGCCGGCGGAGCGGACCTCGCCGCCTTCGAAGCAGTAGAAGGCGCCGCTTTTCGCTTTCTCGCTATTGTCCATGGTGCCGAACCAGAGGCGGCCGGCGGGGTCGACTACGGCGTCGTTGAGGCGGTTGCCGGGGAGGTCGGGTTCAACCTCCGCGAGGGGCGTGAAGGCGCCGGTTTCCGGATCGAAACGGTGGAGGCCGCTTTGCAGGCCGGCGACGAAGCCGCCGCCCGCCGCGGGGAGGAGAAAGCCGATCAGCTCCGGCGCGGGCCAGCTTCGGCGCTCGCCGGTGGCGGGATTGAGGCGGTAGACGGCCGGCTTCTTGATGTCGACGAACCAGAGCGCGCCGCCCGTCCAGACCGGGCCTTCGCCGAGTTCGGCGGAAAGGCTCCAAAGGCTGGCGGGCTCGGTTGCCACCTCAGCGCCAGCCGGCGTCGACGAAATATTCGTGGCCGGTGATCAGCCTGGCATCGTCGGAGGCGAGGAAAAGCACCAGCGCCGCGACATCGTCGGGCGCGAGGCGTCCCTTGAGGCACTGGGCGGCGACGATCTCCGCCTCCCCTTCCGGCGTGTACCATTGCAGCTGGCGCGGCGTGCGGACGTTGCCCGGGACGACGCAGGTCACCCGGATGCCGTCGTCGCCGAGGTCGCGGGCGAGGCTGCGGGTGAGGCCTTCGATCGCTGCCTTGGCAGTCTGGTAGAGCGGCAGTTCGGGCAGGCCGAGGTGCCACGAGATCGAGCCCAGGTTGACGATCGCGCCGGCACCCTTTTCGCGCATGCCGGGCGCCACCGCCTGCGCGGCGAAGAAGTGGTGCTTGAGGTTCACGTTGAGACGGTTGTCCCAATAGTCCTCCGTCACCTCCTCGAACTTGTGGCGGTCGTCGTTGGCGGCGTTGTTGACGAGCACGTCGAACGCGCCGCCGGCCTCGATCTCGGCGCGGATTGCGGCCTGAAGCGCGGCGATGTTGGTCAGGTCCACGGGGCGGAAGGTGGCGCCGGTCTGCGCGGCAAGCGCCTCCGAATCCTCGACGGCGATGTCGAAGAACACGGTCTGCGCCCCCTGGCGCGTGAAGCCCTCTACCAGCCCGGCGCCGATCCCCGATCCGCCACCGGTGATGAGGACGCGCTTGCCCGCGAGGCTGGGATAAACAGCCCGCTGATCCTTATTCTCGTGCACTCTCGTCCTCTCAGCCGCCGGTATAGACCGTCTTGGTTTGCGTGTAGAATTCGACCGCGGCGAAGCCCTGCTCGCGCGCGCCGTAGCTCGATTTGCGGGTGCCGCCGAACGGCACGTGGTAGTCGACGCCCGCCGTCGGCAGGTTGATCATCACCATGCCTGCGCGGATTGCGCGGCGGAAGTGGCGCGCGTGCTTGAGCGAGTTGGTGACGATGCCGGCGGAAAGGCCGAACTGGCCGCGATTGGCGACTTCCAGCGCTTCCTCATAATCCTTGACGCGCACCGTGCTTGCGACCGGGCCGAACACTTCCTCGCAGTTGATGCGCATGTCGGAGTGGGTGTTCGAAATCACCGTCGGCGCCATGAAGTAGCCGCGGGTGGCAAGCCGGAGCGCCTCGCCGCCGGTGATGATCTCGCCGCCTTCGCCGCGCGCGATTTCAACGTAGCGAAGGTTCTGCTCGAGCTGGGTGTCGCTGACCGCCGGGCCGATCTGGCTGGACGGATCGAGCGCGTCGCCGACCTTGAGGCCGCGGGCGCGCTCGGCGAGCGCTTCCACGAAGCGGTCGTGAATGCCCTCGGTGACGATGATCCGGGAGGAAGCGGTGCAGCGCTGGCCGGTGCCGAAAAAGGCGCCGTCGATGGCGCAGGTGACGGCGCGCTCGAGATCGGCATCGTCGAGCACGACCAGCGGGTTCTTGCCGCCCATTTCAAGCTGGACGCGCGCCTGGCGCTTCATGGCCGCTTCGCCGACCTTGCCGCCGACGAACTGGGAGCCGGTGAAGGAAATGCCGTCGACATCGTCGTGATCGACCAGCGCCGAGCCGACGCCGCCTTCGCCGATCACCATGTTGACGACGCCGGGAGGCGCGCCTGCCTCCTGGAGGATGGCGACCAGCGCGTGTGCGATGGCGGGCGTCGGAGTCGCCGGCTTCAGCACCACGGTGTTGCCGAACGCCAGCGCCGGCGCCATTTTCCAGGCGGGGATGGCGATCGGGAAATTCCACGGCGTGATCAGGCCGTAGACGCCGACCGCCTCGCGGTGGGTGGTGACGTCGAGGCCGGGACGAGTCGATTCAAGTGCCTGGCCATGGCGGCGCAGCGCCTCGCCGGCGAAATATTTCAGGATGCGGGCGGCGCGCATCACTTCGCCGGTGCCCTCGGGAAGCGTCTTGCCCTCCTCGCGGGAGAGCAATCTGCCGAGCTCGGGCGCGCGGCTCATCACGATCGAGCCGGCCTTGTCGAGCACGTCCGAGCGGACTTCCGGGGAGGCTTCCGACCAGCCGGGGAATGCGGCGCGGGCGGCACTGACCGCTTGGTCGACATCGGTCGCCGAACCCTTTGGGTAGCGGGCAACGACTTCGTCGAGGTTGGACGGGTTGAGGCTTTCGCCGCCGGCCTCGCCGGAAACGGCTTCGCCGCCGATGAAATGGGTAAGCGTGTCGGTCATGATTTATCTTCCCGTGAGATCAGGCTTGGCCGGTCAACAGACCGCGGCTTGCGAGGTTGCGCATCAGATCGCGAACCCCGAACGCCCAGGGCGGCGCCTGCCTGGAGGTGGTGACCTGGTTGAAGAGCGTGCCGAGGCGCGGCGTGGAGATAAGCACCCGGTCGCCGACCTTGTGGGTAAAGCCCTTGCCGGCTTCCTCGCGGTCCTGGACCGGCGCGAACAGGGTGCCGAGGTAGAGAACGAAGCCATCCGGATATTGGTGCTCGCTCATTGCCTGGCGAACGAGATCGGCCGGGTCGCGGCTGATCTGGTCCATCGAGCTTTCCCCGTCGAGGCGGAAGCCGTCTTCGCCTTCCACGACAAGCGTGATCACGGCGGCGCGGACATCGTCCATGGAGAAGCCGGAGTCGAACAGACGAATGAACGGCCCGAGCGAGCCCGAGGCATTGTTGTCCTTGGCCTTGCCGAGCAGAAGCGCGCTTCGGCCCTCGAAGTCGCGCAGGTTGACGTCGTTGCCGAGGGTGGCGCCGACCGGCTCGCCCTTCGAATTGGCGACGATGACGATTTCGGGCTCGGGGTTGTTCCAGTGCGAGTCGGAGCGGACTCCGATCTCGGCGCCCCAGCCAACCGTGGAGAGGAGCGGCGCCTTGGTGAAGATTTCCGCGTCCGGGCCGATCGCGACTTCGAGATACTGCGACCACATGTCGTCTTCGATCAGCGCCGCCTTGAGCCGCGCGGCGTCGTCGGAGCCCGGCACAACCGAGCGGATCGCACCGCCGATTCGGCTTTCGAGACGGGTGCGAATGTCGGCGGCCGCGTTCGAGTCGCCGCGCGCCCGCTCCTCGATCACCCGCTCCACGGCCGAGACCGCGAAGGTGACGCCGGCGGCCTTCACTACCTGGAGGTCGACTGGGGACAGGAGGAGCTCGCTTGCGCGCTCGACCAGTTCGTCGGTGGACATGAGGGCGCGCCCTGCAACGCCGTCCAGCGAACGGCCATCGAGCAGGTCGGCTACCGTGGGCGCGAATGCCGAGACATCTTCGACTCGCCCGCCGCGAATCAGAACCGGGGTCGGCCCTTCCGGGAGCGAAAGCCGTCCAACGAGGACAGCCGATTGGTGATCGGCCGGCAGAATATCTGCCGCCACTGCCTTGTTCACGCTGTCCTCACCCATTTCTTAGTATTTGGTAGCGCTACCATAAGACGCTTCCAAGTCAAGCCGGGCGGGACCCGAACCTCCCGTCGAGCTCATGGTTCGCCGCAGCGATCCTGCGGCACGGCGGCGCTTGCGATCCGCACATCCGAGACCGAGAGGCCAAGGCGTCCGGCGGTGGAAAGTGCGAACGGCAGAGCGACGCGCTGCATCTCCACCCCGCCCCGCGCGAAGCAGCGCAGCGGCACGGCCAGCGTCATCCACTGCCCGGCCGCCGCGCCGCGAAGCGCGCCGGTGATCGGGAAGCCGACATTCCCCATGGAGACGGTGACCGCGCCGGTCGGGGCGGTTTCCACGCGATATTCGAACACCAGGCTCAGCTCGCCGTTCGACTCGCGGGAGATGTCGAGCGGCTGGGCAGCGAGGATCTGCGCCGCCGCGCCACCGGTGCCGTCCCAGATCAGCCGGCGCGCATCTTCCTGCGCGCGGCGGTCGACGCCGGCGATGCGCAGGCGGCCGGTGTTGGTTGCGCCGGCATTGCCGATCACCGCGGTGGAAGGTCCGCCCTCCTCGACCAACGCGAAGGACCAGCCGGCCGGAAGCGTGCCGCGCCCGAACAGCACGCCGTCGGTGCCGGTGGCGGCACCCGCCGGGCGGTCCTCGGAAAGCCGGGGCAGATTGCCCTCCGCCGCGTAGGTGAGGCCGTAGCCGTAGGCGAAGAGCGGATCGTATTTCGCATCGCCCTTGTTGAGCGGCGTCTGGTCCGGCTGCTTGGGCCAGGAGTAGGACAACTTACCCTTGAAGTCGTTGCGGACGGCGCCGCGGGCGTCGCGGAACAGGACATCGGCAACGCCGCCGCCCTCGCTGCCCGGCAGAAAGGCCGCAACAAAGGCGTCGGAAGCGTTGAGTTCCGGATTGACCCACATCGGCCGGCCGGAGAGGAACACGGCAACCACCGGCACGCCCTGAGCCTTGAGGCGGCGCATGAGGTCCAGGTCCTTCTTGTCGGCGGGGCTGTATTCCAGCGTCTGCCGGTCTCCGACGAATTCGGCGTAGGGCTCTTCGCCGAACACCACGATCGCAACGTCTGGCTTGGCCGTATAGCGGCCGTCCTGGGCAAGCGTGGCCTTGCCGCCGCCCGCTTTCACCGCATCGCGGATGCCGGAATAGATCGACTCGGCATTGGGGAAATCGGCGTTGGTGATGCCGGTGCCCTGCCAGGTGATCGTCCAGCCGCCGGACTGCTTGGCAAGATTGTCGGCGCCGTCGCCGGCGACCAGCACGTTGGCGCCGGCGCGCAGCGGCAGGAGCTTGTTCTGGTTCTTGAGCAGCACCAGCGATTCGCGCACCGCCTGCCGCGCCACCGCGCGATGCTCGGCCCCGCCCAGGCGGTTGAACTCGCCCGCGAACGGACGCTTCGAGGGCGCCGCCTTTTCGAACAGGCCGGCGCGCATCTTCACCCGCAGGATGCGGCGAACCGCATCGTCGAGCCGCGCCATCGGGATCTCGCCCGAGCGCACCTGGGCAAGCGTGTTTTCGTACAAGCCCTTCCAGCTGTCGGGCGCCATGAACATGTCGAGGCCGGCGTTGATCGACGCGGCGCAGCTGGTGTTGGAGCAGCCCGGCACCTGGCCGTGGGCGTTCCAGTCGCCGACCACCAGGCCGTCGAAGTTCATGTCTTCCTTCAGCGCCACGGTGAGGAGGTCGCGGTCGCCATGCACCTTTTCGCCGCGCACGGAGGAGAAGCTGGCCATGACCGACTGAACGCCGGCTTCGATCGCCGGCGGGTAGCCCGCGCCGTGGATGTCGCGCAGGTCGCGCGCCCGGGACACATTGTCGCCCTGGTCCTTGCCGCCCGCGGTGCCGCCGTCGCCGACGAAATGCTTGGCGGTGGCGATGACGCGGCCCGGGCCCATGAATTCGCGCGTGCCGCCCTTGCCCTGGAGGCCTTCAACCATTGCGCCGGCGAAATCGGCGACGATCGCCGGGTCTTCGGAAAAACCTTCGTAGCTGCGGCCCCAGCGGTCGTCGCGGACCACGGCAAGGGTGGGCGAGAAATCCCAATCGATGCCGGTGATCACCATTTCGCGCGCGGTGACTTCGCCGATGCGGCGAATGAGGTCGCGGTTGCGGGTGGCGCCGAGGCCGATATTCTGCGGGAAGATGGTCGCGCCGACGACATTGGCGTGGCCGTGGACGGCGTCGATGCCCCACATCAGCGGGATGTTCTCGCCCTGCCAGTCGGCGCGCTTGGAGGCGTTCCAATAAGCGTCGGCGAGCTTCAGCCATTCGGCGGCGGGCGCGGTTTCCTTGCCTTCGGGGGCGCTGTTGCCGCCCGCCAGGATCGATCCGAATTTGTATTTCGCGACGTCGGCGGGGGTGATCGCGGAGATGTCCGGCTGGACGATCTGGCCGACCTTCTCCTCGGCGCTCATCCGGGCAAGGATGGAATTGATGCGGGCTTCCTGCGCCGGGTCGGCGCGGACGATGCTGTGCACTTCGGGCCAGCGGTCGCCGGCTGCGGCGGCCTTGGTGCCGGTGGTCGAGCAGGCACTTGCCGCGAGGCTCAGCGAGCCGAGCAGAGCCAAACGAAGCGCGAGAGTGCCGCGAGCCATATCCTCAATCCCCTTGTTCTGTTTGGCCGAGCTGTATTTGATAACGCTACCAATGCGCAAGGCAGGGCTGCGCGCACCCGCTTTGCACGAGCGCGCAGCGTAGCAACAGCGGGACGGCGCGGGAACCGGGGAAAGCCGGCTCACGCGCTGCGATAGGGAAATGCTTTGGTCGGGTTCGGCTGCCAGGCGGTCGACGATCGTGGCGGGCAAGCCCAGGCCGGCGATCGTGGACGCGGAGCCGAGGGGGCCGTGCGCCGAAGTGACCGCACCCCCGCTTGTTTGTCCGCTTACTTGCTGGCGAACTGGCCGGGTTCGGCGCCGTATTCCGCCTTGGCGTGGGCGCGGGCCGCGGCGGCGGTCTTGAACAATTCTTCCACCTTGGTTTCGGTGATCAGCGGATAACCCTGGCTGTTGTAGCGGGTCTCGCGAACGGTGAGGCGGAACGGGCCGCCTTCTTCTTCGCGGGCGATCAGAAACGGGCGGACGGGAATTCGGGACATAGGGGCCTCCTGGCCGTCAAAAGCCCCCCTCGCGCGGTCGCGAGGAGGGCGGGAATGAATACGCTCAACCGAGCATTTCGGAAACGATGCTTCGAAGCTCGTCTCGGGAAAGGCAAGGGTTGGCGCGGGTGGTGTGGCTCCGTGCGCCGCGGCTTTGGTAAGGCATCGGGCCCTGCCAAAGGAGCGCCTTGGGCGGGTAAAGCTTGGTCGTCGTTTGTACGTGCATTTTCTTGGTAATCCGGGCGGCAATCCGCGGCCCTTTAGAAAGGCGAGCTCCTCGCCTTGTTTGCGGTAAAAGGGATCACCGCTTGAACCCGCGCCGCTGGCTCGGGCCTACGCCCGGCGTGCGTTCGCGGAACACGATGCGTCCCTTGCTGAGGTCGTAAGGCGTCATCTCCACATGGACGCGGTCGCCGACCACCGAGCGGATGCGGAATTTGCGCATCTTGCCGGCCGTGTAAGCGATGATCCGATGCTCGTTATCGAGCGTCACGCCGAAGCGTCCGTCGGGCAGAATCTCGTCGATCTGACCTTCCATGGTGAGCAATTCTTCTTTGGCCAAAGCCTAAGCCTTTCGAACATATTAGATCATCCGCGCGCGACTGATTTTCGCGGCGGCGCCAGGTAGCGTTGGAGGGAAGAGGGGCCGCAAGGCAGCCGTCTTATTCCGTCGCAGGCGACGTCAGCACAGCCTAGATAGGCCAGTTGCGGGAATTTTGCAATGCGGGAAGTCCGGCGGCCAGCCGGAACGGACGGGAGCGGTCACCCGTGAGGCAGGAGGCCCAGCAACTCAGCCGGCGAGAATCGCAGCCATTGTTTGCTCCATGCTGCCGGCGACCAGGATGGCATCGCTTCCGATGATGCCGACCTTGGTCTGGTCGTTTTCATGGGAGCGGAGCCAGGCGACGTTCTGGGCGATGACCATGTAATCGCCACCACGTGATTTCAGCAAAACGAACTTCATGGGCGTGCCTCCAAAACAAGGCACTCACCTAGACGAACGAACTTTGCTTCGCGTTAACGGCGGGCCGCCGAAGCCGCTTTGGGGAGTGGTGGTGGAGCCGAGGGGGATCGAACCCCTGACCTCTGCAATGCCATTGCAGCGCTCTCCCAGCTGAGCTACGGCCCCGAACCCTTTGAAACCGCCTTGGGAGAGCGGCCGGATTGTCAGCCTCCCGGCTGACGGACGCCGCCTTTAAGAGAGGCGGCGTCCTTTAGCAAGCGAGCTTTGCTTGCCGTTCAGACCTCTTCGTCGTCGCCGCCCGCGCCGGGCACGCCGATATCGTCGTCGCCGCCGAGATCGACCTCGTCGTCCGGATTTTCCTCGGCATCCTCGTCGATTTCCAGCTCGTCGGCGGCGAGATCGGCATCTTCCTTCTCGTCCGCGACCACTTCCTTCTTGGGCGCGTCATAGGGAAGCGGCTGCTTGGATTTCAGCACGGGCTCAGGGTCCCAGGCGACGCCGCATTCGATGCAGGTTACCGGATCTTCCTTGCCGAGATCGTAGAAGCGGGTCCCGCACTTCGGGCAGCTGCGCTTCGTGCCCCATTCAGCCTTCACCATCGGTGAGTAAACTCCGTACGTCGAAATTGAAGAGAGAAGCCGCGGCGCATGGAAGCCCGGCGGCCTGGTTGAGCGGCGCCTTGCCACATGGGGTGCGCGCTGTCAAAGCCCGGCCTTATGCACCACTCCCCGCCCCGCTTGGGCCGCTTTTCCCCGCGCGGGCCCTTGCGCGGCACCGCCGATGTGCCGGGCGACAAATCGATTTCCCACCGGGCGCTGATCCTCTCCGCCTTGGCGCGGGGGCGCAGCGAGATCCGGGAGCTTTCCCGCGGCGGCGACGTGATGCGCACAATGGTGGCGATGCGGGCGTTCGGCGCGCGGATCGAGGCGGACGGCGAGAGCTGGGCGGTGGACGGGGTGGGCGTCGGTGCGCTCCTCCAGCCGACCGAAGCGCTCGACTTGGGCAATAGCGGGACGTCGGCGCGGCTGCTGATGGGGCTTGCCGCGACGCATCCGGTCACCGCCACCTTCGTCGGCGATGCCTCCCTGTCGCGGCGTCCGATGAACCGGGTGATCGGGCCCTTGAGCCGCTTGGGCGCGCAGTTCAGCGCCAGCCCAGGCGGGCGGCTGCCGCTGACCCTTCGGGGTATCTCCCCGGCCGCGCCGCTGCTTCACCGCATGGAGGTTGCTTCGGCGCAGGTGAAGTCGGCGCTGCTTCTCGCCGCGCTCAACACGCCCGGGGTCACCCGGGTGCTGGAGCGGGTGCCGACCCGCGACCACTCCGAGCGGATGCTGGCCGGTGCGGGCGCCGATCTGTGGACGGAGGAGACGCCCGAGGGCCGGCTGATCTCCCTCCGCGGGGAGGCGGAGTTGAAGCCGCAGCGCATCACCATGCCGCGCGATCCCAGCCAAGCCGCCTTCCTGCTCGTCGCGGCGCTCGTGGTTCCCGGCTCCGAGGTGCGGGTGGACGGTGTCGGGATCAACCCGACCCGCGCAGGGCTGTTCGAGGTGCTGCGGGCGATGGGCGCGGACCTGAGCTTCGAAAACCAACGCGAGGAGGGCGGCGAGCCGGTCGCGGACATCATCGCCCGCCACTCGACGCTCAGCGCAGTGGACGTGCCTCCCGAACTCGCGCCCGCGATGATCGACGAATTCCCGATCTTCTTCATCGCCGCCGCCTTCGCGCAGGGCACCAGCCGCACCGCCGGGCTGGAGGAGTTGCGGGTCAAGGAATCGGATCGCCTTGCCGCCATGGCAGCGGGGCTCGCGGCGATCGGCGTGCAAGCGCTGGAGGCGCCCGACAGCCTTCACGTCACCGGCACGGGCGGCGATCCTTTGCCCGGCGGTGGCATCGTGGACCCGCGGCTCGATCATCGGATCGCAATGAGCTTCGCCGTCGCTGGCCTCCACGCGCGGGCCGCGATAGAGGTGGCCGACATGGCCCCCGTCGACACCAGCTTCCCCGGCTTTGCCGATACCCTGGAGCGCCTCAGCGCATGATCATCGCCGTCGACGGACCCGCGGCCAGCGGCAAGGGCACGATCGCCAAGGCGCTCGCCCGCCATTACGGCCTCCCCCATCTCGACACCGGCCTGCTCTATCGCGCCGTGGGGCTCAACCTGCTGCGCTGGGGCGGCGATCCCGACAGCGAGTTCGCAGCCGCCCGCGCCTGCGAGTTCGAGCAGACCGACTTCGACGATCCGGAGCTCAAAAGCGAAACGGTGGGCGGCATCGCCTCGCGCATCTCGGCCTACCCGCTGGTCCGCGCCGCCTTGGTTGAGCGCCAGCGCGATTTCGCACTCCAGCCCGGTGGCGCGGTGCTCGATGGCCGTGACATAGGCACGGTGATCGCACCCGACGCCACCGCCAAGCTGTTCGTCACCGCAAGCCCGGAAGTCCGCGCCCGCCGCCGTTTCGACGAACTCACTCGAATGAACCTCCACGTCCACCTTGAAGACGTGCTGCTCGACATCCAGGCCCGCGACGCCCGCGACAGCGGCCGCGCCGCCGCGCCTTTGGTGATGGCGGAGGACGCCCACCTGCTCGACACCAGCGCAATCGGCATCGAGGATGCGGTCACTCAGGCGATCGCCGCCGTGGAAGCACGCCGCGGCCCCGCTTCCGCTTAGGCCGTCATTCCCGCGAAAGCGGGAGTCCCGCTTTTTCTTCTTCAGCTCTGCCAAAGCGGGACCCCCGCTTTCGCGGGGGTGACGGAAGTGGCACGTAGCCAGCGCCGGCCCTCGGACCGCACCTCTGCGGGACGCGCAAGCACCGCGGAACGCCCGCTTTTCTGCCGCGCTACTGGACCTTGGCGCACCGTGAACATATATCGAACGCATGGCCCGTCTCGACACCCGCGAAAAGCTCGCAATCCTTGCCGATGCGGCGAAATACGACGCGTCCTGCGCGTCTTCGGGAACGGCCAAGCGGGACAGCAAGGACGGCAAGGGCATCGGCTCCACCGAGGGCATGGGCATCTGCCACGCTTACGCGCCGGACGGGCGGTGCATCTCCTTGCTCAAAATTTTGCTGACCAACTCGTGCATCTTCGACTGCCATTATTGCATCAACCGCAAGAGCTCCAACGTGCGCCGCGCCCGCTTCACGCCGGAAGAGGTGGTGGAGCTCACCCTGTCCTTCTACCGGCGCAATTATATCGAGGGGCTGTTTCTCTCGTCCGGCATCATCGCTTCGTCCAACTATACGATGGAGCAGCTCGTCCAGGTGGCGCGCAGCCTGCGCGAGGACCATGATTTTCGCGGCTATATCCACCTCAAGACTATCCCTGACGCCGACCCGGAGCTGGTCCGCCAGGCGGGGCTTTATGCCGATCGCATTTCGATCAACGTCGAGCTGCCCACCGTTGGCGGGCTGAAGCGCCTGGCGCCCGAGAAGGACGGCGCGCGCATCGAAAGCGCAATGGGCGACATGAAGGGCGCAATTGAAGAGGGCGCCGATGCCAAGAAGCGCTTCAAGTCGGCGCCCACCTTCGCGCCGGCGGGGCAATCCACCCAGATGATCGTGGGCGCGGATGCGGCCACCGATCGCGACATCGTGGTGCGGGCAAGCACGCTCTACGACCGCTTCCGCCTTCGCCGGGTTTATTATTCAGCCTTTTCGCCGATCCCGGATGCAAGCGCCGTTCTGCCGCTCAACCGCCCGCCCCTGATGCGCGAACACCGGCTGTATCAGTCGGACTGGCTGATGCGCTTTTACGGCTTCACCCCGGCGGATGTGGTCGACGCCGCCGAGCCGTCGGGCATGCTGCCGCTCGACATCGATCCCAAGCTCGCTTGGGCGCTGAAGCACCGCGGCAACTTCCCGGTGGACGTGAACCGCGCGCCGCGGGAAGCGCTGCTGCGCGTGCCGGGGCTTGGGGTGAAGGCGGTGGATAAGGTCATCGCCTCGCGCCGCTGGCGGCGGCTTACGCTTGCGGATGTGGGGCGGCTGACCGTGTCTGTGGCCAAGGTTCGCCCGTTCCTGATCGCGGAGGATTGGCGGCCGACGCTTCTTACGGACAAGGCGGATCTGAAGCAGTGGGTGAAACCCAAGACGGAGCAGCTTGAACTCTTTGCCGCCTAAAAGCCCCTCTCCCCTTCAGGGAGAGGGAGGGGCCCATCGGCGCAGCCGATGGGACGGTGAGGGCACGATGTTCCCAAGCCTGATTCTTGCCCTCACCCCCGCACCCGCTGTCGCGGGCGGGTCCCCCCCTCTCCCTGAACGGGAGAGGGGATCGTGAGAACAGTCCAGCTCGACTCGCCCGACGACTTCGAAAGCTGGCGCGACGCGGCCCGCGCCTTGGCGCTCGCTGGCGTGCCCGCCGAGGAGGTCGCCTGGCGAACGGGCGCCAGCGCCGGTGACCTGTTCGGCGCGTCAGCGAGCGCCGCCCCCCTCCCCGCCGCCGACGCCCCCGCTTTCTCCGTCCCCCGCGCCTTCGTCAGCCTCGCCAAGTCCGCGATCTGCCACAGCGATCCGGAACGCTTCGCCTTGCTCTACGCCCTGCTGCTGCGCATCCGCGACGAGCCCGGCGCCATGGAGGACAGCGCCGCGCCCCTACTCCGCCGGCTCGAGCGCATGGCCAAGGAAGTGCGCCGCGACATCCACAAGATGCACGCCTTCGTCCGCTTCCGCGAAGTGGCGGCCGACGATGGCGCGGCGCGGTTCGTGGCCTGGTTCGAGCCCGACCACCATATCGTCCGCGCCGCCGCGCCGTTCTTCGCGCGCCGCTTCGCCTCGATGCTGTGGTCGATCCTGACGCCCGAACTGTCGGTGCACTGGGACGGCGAGCGGCTGACCGAAAGCCCCGGCGCCACCCGCGCGTCGGCCCCGGAGGGCGACCCGGTCGAGGAGGTCTGGAAGACCTATTACGCCTCGATCTTCAACCCGGCCCGGCTCAAGGTCGGCGCGATGGTGAAGGAGATGCCCAAGAAATATTGGAAAAACATGCCGGAAACCGCGTTGGTGGGCGAGCTTATCGCAGGGGCGCAGGCGCGCGAGGCGAAGATGGTGGAAACGTCACGCGGAGAGATCGGCGGCAATTTGGGCATCGCCTGGGAGGGCGTGCGCGACGAGGCCAAGGGCTGCACCCGCTGCCCGCTCTACCGCACCGGCACCCAGACGGTGTTCGGCGAAGGGCCGCTCGATGCACCTTTGATGTTCGTCGGCGAGCAGCCGGGCGATCAGGAGGACCTTGCCGGCCGCCCGTTTATCGGCCCCGCCGGGCAGCTCTTCGACCAGGCGCTCGGCGATGCGGGGATCGACCGCAAGGCGGCCTACGTCACCAATGCGGTCAAGCATTTCAAGTTCGAGCAACGCGGGAAGCGGCGCATCCACTCAAAGCCGAACGGAGGGGAGATCGACGCCTGCCGCTGGTGGATCGAGCAGGAGCGAAGCTTGATCCGGCCGCAGCTTACCGTCGCGCTTGGTGCCACCGCGGCGCGGTCGCTGTTCGGCCGGGTGGTCACGGTCGCCTCGGTGCGCGGCCAGCCCCACCCGCTGCCGGAGGGCGGCGAAGCCTGGGTCACCGTTCACCCGAGCTTTCTGCTCCGAGTCCGCGACAATCGCGACGAGGAATATGCGCGCTTCGTCGAGGATCTGGCGCGGGTGAAAGCGCGGCTGGCGGAGATCGGGGCTTAACTCCCCTCCCGGACAGGGAGGGGCCGGGGGTGGGTCGCGTTCGAGGCGGCTCGACGCCGCCGAGGACGCCCTGCCAAACACAGCGCCCTAAGCTCGCGCTATCGCGCTCGCACCCACCCCTGCCCCTCCCTTGCAGGGAAAGGTGTTTTACAGCTTGACCAGCATCTTGCCGGTGTTGCCGCCGCTGAACAGGTCGAGGAACGCTTGCGGGGTCGCCTCCAGCCCCTCGCGCACGGTTTCGCGGCTCTTGACCTGGCCGTTGGCGATCCAGCCGCCCATGTCGCGGTAGAAGTCGCCCATTTCCGCCATGTAATCGGTGTAGATAAAGCCCTTGATCGCGATCCGCGCCGCGATCACCCGCATGATGAAGCGGAAGGCCGCGGGCTCGCCGCCATTGTAGCTGTCGATCATGCCGCAGATCGCGAAGCGGGCATTGTTGCGCGCCGTGGCGAAGGCGGCGTCGAGATGGTCGCCGCCGACATTGTCGAAATAGACGTCGATGCCCTTGGGCGCCGCCGCCATCAGGCCCTTCAAGATCGGCTCCGCCTTGTAGTCGATCGCGGCATCGGCACCGAGGTCCTTGACCCAGGCGGCTTTGTCCGCTCCGCCGGCCGAGCCGATCACCGTCATGCCCCTCGCCTTGGCGATCTGCACCACCGCCGATCCGACCGCGCCTGCCGCGGCGGAGACGAACACGGTGTCGCCTTCCTTTGCTTCCGCCGTCCGGAGCAGCCCGAAATAAGCCGTCGCGCCGGTGAGGCCGAGATTGCCGAGCCACTGATGATCTTCGACGGGGAGCGGCGGCACCTTGTTGAAGGCCTCGGCGGGTCCGGTCGCCGCCTCGCGCCAGCCCTGCATGTGGAACACCGTGTCGCCAACCGCGAAGCCCGGGGCGCGGCTTTCCACCACCTTGCCGACCGCACCACCCTGCAGCGGCGCGCCGACTTCAAACGGCGGGACGTAGCTCTTCACGTCGTTCATTCGGCCGCGCATGTAGGGATCGACGGAAAGCCAATGGTTCTCCACCCGCAGCCAGCCGTCCTGCAGCGGCGCGAGCGGCGCGTCGCCAAGCTCGAAATTGTCCATTGTCGGCATGCCGTTGGGCCGCGACTTGAGGTGCCAGGCGCGCGTGGTGTCGGTCATGTTCGCTTCGTCTCCAATGCTCGGATGCCGCGCATGCCTTGCCCGCGCGCCTGAGTCAAAACGGCCCGGCTGCCGCGTAAACAGCCGGGCCGTCCGTTCCCGCGCCCGTTCGAGAACGGGCGGCGAGACCTATTCCTCGCGCGGCGTCTCCTTGTCGTCGCGATAGGTGCCCGAGAAGCTGCGGTTGAGCACGTGCGGCCCATCGCTGCCCTGGTCCGGCTTTTCATAGAGCGCGCGGCCGCGATCCTCGTTGCGCCACTCGTTCATTGCCTGCTCGGCGGTGCGGTTAAGCGTCACCTTGTCGGCGACGTTCTCGATCCACGAGCAGGGCACCGAATGGTGAACGCCGCCGGCATTGGGATCGGAGCGGGTGAGGATGATTCGGTCGCCGACAACCTTGTCCACCGTGCCGATATGGGCACCGTCGGAGCCGAGCACTTCCATATGCTCGCGGGCGGTGCCGACCATCTGGCGCTGGCCCTGGCGCTTGGAGCGCCAGCCGCCGAACTCGTTCTCGAACTTGGACTGATGCTCGCGGCGATATTCGTCATAGTCGCGGTCGAGCTCCTCCATCTGGCGGCGGCGCCATTCGGAATAATGCGGATCGTGCTGCTGCCCGCCGCCGCCGCCCTGGAAGGACTGGCCGCCGCCTCCGTAGCTCGATTTCCCGCCACGGCCGTAATCGCCGGTCATCGGGACATGCGAGGGTGCGGAGGAGCCGCGCCCGCCGAAGCCGCCGCCGCCGCGCTGCTGCTCGCCATAGCCGTTGCCGCGCTGCTCCCGGCTATAATCATGGCTGTGCCGATCGCGTGGGGGCCGGGCGCCGTAATGGCTGTCGTCGCCGGCACCCTGGCGCTGGCCGCGTTCGCCGCCGACCGAGTCGGTGAACCAGCCTGGGCGGCCGGGGCGGTCACGGTTCCAGCTTTCGGCTTCCTGGTTGCCCCAGCCGCCGCCGAAGCCGCCGCCGCCGAGCGCGCCGGAGCCGCCGGCATCGCCATAACCGTTGTCGCGCGGGGCGCGCTCATAGCCGCGGGCGTCCGGGTGATCGCCGCCGCCGAACCAGGAGCGCGCCGCCTCGCTTGCGCGTTCAAAGAAGCCGCGATCCTCGTCGCCGCCGCCGCCGCGTCCGTCATGACCGCTGCCGCCGCGGTACCCGCCTTCGTGCCCGCCCGGGCCCCAGCCGGTGGCCTCGCGCCGGCCTTCGTTCCACCCGCTGCGGCCGCCGCCGCTTCCTTCGCGATGGTCGCGGTCGCGGCCGTAGTCGCGGCCGCCGTCGCGGCCGCGTTCACGGTCGGAGCCGTAGCGATCGTCATTGCCCATCATCACTCTCCTTGGCTGTGTCGCACATACCCACGCGAACCAATCCGCGCCTGCGATCCTGAGGGTGAGAACGAAGGCCGGAACGGCTGCGTTCCGGATGGCGGGCCGGGCCGTTCGCACGCTCCGCCGAAACGAACATGGGTTAGGGCGAAGAGGGCCGGCGGCGGCAAAAAGCCGCATTGCGCAAACCGGGCGGGGCGGCTAATTGAGCGCCTTCCCAACCCTGCCGCAAGGCAGGGAACCGGCTGCCCAAAAGGCGCGGGGCTGTAGCTCAGATGGGAGAGCGCTGCAATCGCACTGCAGAGGTCAGGGGTTCGATTCCCCTCAGCTCCACCAGCCCTCGGCCCACCATATCATGGAAGACCACGGCGCCGTGCCAAAGCGATTCCGGCCAAATTCTGACTGCGCTGGATCCATCTGATCCGTCTCGGCGGTGCCAAGGCCGCTTCCTCCCCGAACGCTGCCCGGTGATCGAGCGCCGCTTGCCCACGGCCTTTCGCAGCATCGGTCGCCTGGGCGATGACATGGGCGCTGTCGCCGAGGAGATCGAACTCGCTTTCGCCCGACGCCTGCGCAATGCGCAGCGCCGTCCGCAGCGCCAGCCATTCGGCGTCCTCGCTGGTGCCCGAGCCCAGATCGTCGAAGAGGTGGGTGACGCCGCGCACCACCACCGCCACTTCGATCCTGCCCGGATTGGGCCGGCAGCCGCCGTCGAAATACACCTTGAGGCGCCGCGCGCCCGCTAGGCCGCCCATGCGGACAGGTCCTCTTCCTCGCCGATCAAGGCGAGGCCATGGGCAATGGAGGTGAGTTCGTTGCCGCTGGCAATCCGCTCCGCTCCGAAGCGGCTCGCGAACAGGCTGCGGATGCGAGGGATGAGCGAGCTTCCGCCGGTCAGGAAAACGCGGTCGACCTCGCCGACGCTTACGCCGGCGGACGCCATGGCCCAGCCGAGCGCGTCCTCGATCCGCTCGATGTCGGGCGCGATCCAGCCTTCAAAGGCGGCCCGCGTCACCTCCGCCTCGATCGACAGGCCGCCGCCGCTGAAGCGGAAGCGCGCTTCCCCGCTGACGGACAGATCGCGCTTCACCTGCCCGACCGCTTCGTAGAGTCGGTAGCCGAGCTCCTGCTCGACCACCGCGATCATGCGAGCGATGGGCAGCGGATCGAGCGCCGCGCGCCTCAGCTTGTCGAGCTCGGCCAGAGTCCTGCGGTTGCGCATGAAGGCGAGCCGCGACCAATCGGCGAAGTCGTTGAAATAGCCGCCGGGTATCTCAAGCACCTTGTCGAACGAGCGGTAAGAGCCGCCCTTGCCGAGCAGCGGCATAACGAGATTGTCGAGGATGCGGTAATCGAAGCGGTCGCCGGCGATGCCGACGCCGGCATGGCCGAGCGGAACGCAGCGCCTTACCGCGCCGGGAGCCGCGATCCGCACCAGCGAGAAATCGCTGGTGCCGCCGCCGAAGTCGGCGACCAGAACGGTTGCAGGCTCGGTGAGCCCCGCGGCGAAGCTGAACGCGGCGCCCATCGGCTCGAAGACGTAGTGCAGCTCCGCGCCGAGATCGGCGAACACCGCATTGTACCGCTCGCGGGCGAGGCTTTCGTCGGGGCGGTGGCCGGCATACGCGACCGGGCGGCCGACGACGACGCGTGCCGCCTTGCCGGCCAAAGCGCCGCCTGAATGTTCGGCGAGCTTGCGGACGAAGGTGCGGCCGAGGTCCTCGAAGCGGTGGCGCCGCTCGAAGATCGTCGCATGCTCGAAGCTTGGCGAAGCGGCGACCGTCTTGAACGACTGGATGAAGCGGCTGCCTTCGGGGTATTCGAGATATTCGGCGACCGCCCAAGGCCCCGCCTCCACTGCGATCCGGGCCTCCTCCTCCCAGAAGCACAAGGCCGAGCGGAAGACGGGGTCGGCGCCGTCCGGGCCCAGAAGCGGCACCAGCGCCGATCGGCCGCCGCACGCGATCGCCGCGACCGAATTGGTCGTGCCGAAGTCGAGGCCGAGGACGGCGGGAGGTGCGGGAGCGGACATGGGCTGGCTGCCTAGACGCCTCCCCTCGCAAGCGCAAAGCGGACGTGTAAGGTGCGTGCATGCGAACCCGCGCAAGCATCTGCGAGAAGAAAGCGCGCTACGCGTCCGAGGAGGAGGCGCGCGCCGCCGCCGAGCGGTTCGCGCTGCCGCTGCTCCCTTATCGCTGCGACCGGTGCCGGCTGTTTCACCTGACCAGCCGGACCAAGGGCAAATGGCGCCCCGGCACGCGGCAGACGCGCGCCTAAGCCGAGCGCCGATCTACTCGCGCGGCCCGTCGCCGTCGCCCGTGGCGGGGACGTCGCTGTTGTCGCCGTCCTCCATTCCGAACCGGGTCGTTCCACCTTCGCCGGCCTGCTGGGGGCGCGTCCCCGGCGCCCCGCTCGAGTCTCCGCTCGAACCCTCGCCTGCTTGCTGTTCCTTGTCCGTCATCATTTTTCTCCCGGATCGCCTTCCGGTTCAACGATGCAGCTCCGGCCCGGGTTCAACGGCCGGAGGGTTGTTCTTCCTCCGCTGCGACTTTGTCCTGCGTCTTGGTGTCGAAATCGCTCGCCTCATGGCGCTCGTGGAGCTGGGAGGCGGGGTCGCCCATCACCCGGTTGACCATCCGCCCGCGCTGTACCGCCGGGCGGGCGCCGACCTGCTCGGTCCAGCGGCCAAGGTGCTTGTAGCTTCCGACGTCGAGGAACTCGGCCGCGCCGTAAAGCTCGCCGCGGACTAGACCGCCGTACCAGGGCCAGATGGCGACGTCGGCGATCGTGTACTCGGAGCCCGCGACATATTCGTTCTCGGCGAGGCGGCGATCGAGGACGTCGAGCTGGCGCTTGGCTTCCATGGCGTAGCGGTTGATCGCATATTCGATCTTCACCGGCGCGTACGCGTAGAAGTGGCCAAAACCGCCGCCGACGAACGGGCCGCTGCCCATCTGCCAGAACAGCCAGGACAGGCACTCCGCCCGCGCCGCGCCGCCTTCCGGCAGCAGCGCGCCGAATTTCTCGGCGAGGTAGACGAGGATGGCGCCGGATTCGAACACCCGCACCGGCTCCGGCCCGCCTCGGTCGAGCAGAGCCGGGATCTTGGAGTTCGGGTTAACCGAGACGAAGCCGCTGCCGAACTGGTCGCCCTCCATGATCTTGATCAGCCAGGCGTCATATTCGGCGCCCGAGTGGCCGAGCGCGAGCAGCTCCTCGAGAATGATCGTCGCCTTCACGCCGTTGGGCGTGGCAAGCGAATAAAGCTGCAGCGGGTGGCGGCCGACCGGCAGTTCCTTGTCGTGAGTCGCGCCCGAGACCGGCCGGTTGATGCTCGCGAACCGCCCGCCGCTCTCCGCGTCCGGGGTCCAGATCTTGGGGGGAGTGTAGTCGCTGCTGTCCGTCATCGGGGCCTCGCCTGGCAGGAGTGAAGTGCGCCGGAGAAGCGCCGCCTTTAGCGGGTGTCAGGTGGTGCGGCGTGCGCTAGACCGCAAGCCATGCGCAATCTCCTCCTCCCGCTCCTCGCCCTCCTCGCCGCCGCTCCTGCCGCACCCGCCGCGGCGCAGGAGCCCGCATCCATCCTGCTCCGACCCGCCCGGGTGTTCGACGGCGTCGATCCCCGCCCGCACGAAGGCTGGTCGGTGCTGGTGCGCGGCGACAGGATCGAAGCGGCGGGACCGAACCTCGCCGCCCCCGCCGGCGCCAAGGTCATCGACCTGCCCGGCACCACCCTGATACCCGGCATGATCGAGGGCCATTCGCACCTCTTCCTTCATCCATACAATGAAACGAGCTGGGACGATCAGGTCCTGAAAGAGCCCGAGTCGCTGCGTACCGCCCGGGCGGTGAACCACGCCAGCGCGACGCTACACGCCGGCTTCACCACTGTGCGCGACCTCGGCACGGAGGGCGCCGGCTATGCCGATGTCGGCCTCAAGCAAGCCATTGAACAGGGCATCGTCGAAGGCCCGCACATGCAGATCGCCACCCGCGCGCTGGTCGCAACCGGCAGCTACGGGCCGAAGAGCGCCGACCCCAACTTCCCGATCCTCGGCGCCGAAGCCGCCGACGGCGACCGGCTCGTCACCGCCGTCCGCCACCAGATCGGCGCGGGCGCGGACGTGGTAAAGTTCTACGGCGATTACCGCTGGCGCCCGGGCGAGGACAGCCAGCCGACCTATACGGAAGGCGAACTGCGCGGCGCGATGGAAGCCGCCCACTCGGCCGGGCGCAAGGTTGCCGTCCACGCCAGCACGCCCGAGGCGATGCGCCGCGCCGTTATGGCGGGCGCCGACACAATCGAGCACGGTAATGGCGGCACCCCCGAAATCTTCCGCCTGATGAAGCAAAAGGGCGTGGCGCTGTGCCCCACCCTCGCCGCCACCGACGCCATCTCCCGCTACCGGGGCTGGAACGGCCAGGCGCCGGAACCCGCCGCCGTTACCGAGAAGCGCAAGAGCTTCGCGGCCGCACTCGCGGCCGGCGTGCCGATGTGCATGGGCGGCGATGTCGGCGTTTTTGCCCATGGCGAGAATGCCCGCGAGATGGAGTTGATGGCCGAATATGGCATGACGCCGTCGGCCGTGCTGATCGCCGCCACCAGTGGCAATGCGGGGTTGTTTGGCCTGGACGGCAAGCTTGGCGCGGTGAAGAGCGGGTTGCTTGCCGACCTGGTTGCCGTGGAGGGCGATCCCACCCGCGACATCGCCGCGGTGCGCCGCGTCCGCTTCGTGATGAAGAACGGGAAAGCCGTCGAAGGTTACTGAGCCGCCGCCGCCAGCGCCTCGCGGACCCGGGCAAGCGCAAGCTCCACCGGCTCCCCCTCCCCCATCAGCGCGAAGGAGCCGTTGAGCGCAAAGGCGCAATGGCCGTGCACCGTCGCCACGAGCGAACGCGCCAGCCGGGGCGCCGCCTCCCGCCGGTGCTCCGGGAGAGCCGCGGCGACTTCGGCCGCGACGATCTCGGTCAAACCGCCGCGCAGCCGGTCCTCTTCCTCCGGCATCTCCATCCCGGCGGGGAGGCGATGGTCGTAAATTGCCATCCACAGGTTCGAATTCTCGCGCGCAAAGGCGAAATAGCCTTCCACCAGAGCGCGGATGCGGTCGACGCCCTCCGCCGCCGCGAGCCGCGCCCGAAGCGCCTCGCTCCACAAAGCAAAGGTGCGGCTGTTGATCGCCAGGATCAGCCGGTCGAGCGTGCCGAACACGTTGTAGAGCGTGCCGATGGAGTAGCCGATCCGCTTCGCCACCTCTCGCGCCGAGAAGCGGGCGAAGCCGACCTCCGCCATCTGCCGATGCCCTTCCGCCAGGATCATCTCGGCCAATTCGGCGCGGCTATGGTCGGATCGTCTGCCCATGAAAGCGGCTTAACCATTAAATTGAACAGTGTCGAATATTTTAATTGAACACCGCTCAGTTAGCGCCTAAACACCTCCTCCTCGACTGGCTTTTTCAAGGAACAAACGCCCGTGTCCGCACCCGATCTCTCCCTGCTCGGCAAGCGCCGCTTCGGCCCGCTGTTCGCGGTTCAGTTCCTCGGCGCTTTCAACGACAATCTGCTGAAGTTCGCCTTGCTGTTCCTTGCCAATTTCGGGCTCTACGCGGCCGAGCCGGAGCGCGCCGGCATGCTCGCCACCGTCGCCACCGGGCTGTTCATCTTGCCCTACTTCCTGTTTTCGGCGCTCGCCGGCCAGCTCGCCGACGCCCACGACAAGGCGAAGCTGGTGCGCTGGGTGAAAGCCGCCGAGATTGGCATCATGGCGCTTGCGCTGACCGGCTTCTGGCTCAGCTCCCTGCCGCTGCTCCTCACCAGCCTGTTCCTGATGGGCGTCCATTCCACGGTGTTCGGCCCCGTCAAATATTCGATGCTGCCCCAGCATCTGAAGGAGGGCGAGATCATGGGCGGCACCGGCCTGATCGAGGCGGGCACCTTTCTCGCGATCCTTGGCGGCCAGCTCCTCGGCGGGGTGATCCCGCCGTGGGAAGCAGGCCTCGCCGCCACCGGCATCGCCGTCGCCGGCTTCCTGGTCAGCCTCCTCATCCCCGCCGCGCCGCCGACCGCGCCGGGCCTCAGGGTCGATCTCAACATCTTCCGGAGCACCTGGCAAATCCTGCGCGCCGCCCGCCACGGCCGGGGCCTGTGGCTCTCGATCCTCGGCATCAGCTGGTTCTTCGCGGTCGGCGCCGTGCTCCTCGCCGAGTTCGCGCCGTTGGTCGGCAACGTCCTCGGCGCGCGGCAGGAGGTCGCGACCTTGTTCCTGCTCGTCTTCTCGCTCGCCGTCGCTCTGGGTTCGGTGCTGGTCAACAAGCTTCTCGCCGGCGAAGTCTCCGCCCGCTTCGTGCCCGTCTCCGCGCTGGCGCTTGCCGGGTTCATGATCGACCTCTGGCTCTCCACCTCGGCCTACGTGCCGGCGGTGCGCGGCGCGACGGTGGCCCAGTTCCTCGCCAATGACGGAAGCTGGCGAATCCTGCTCGACCTCGCCTGCATCGCCTTCGCCGGCGGCATGTTCATCGTGCCGCTCTACGCGATTCTCCAGACCGAGAGTCCCGCCGAGGAGCGGTCGCGCACCATCGCCGCCAACAACATCGTTAACGCCGCGGTCAGCGTATTGATGGTGCTTGCACTGATGGCGCTGCTTTCGGCGGGCGTCACCATCCCCGCCATTGTCGCCATCCTCGGCTTCGCCACCCTCGCCGTCGCGCTCTTCTCCTGCTGGCTCCTGCCCGAGACTCTGATCAAGAGCAGCGTGCGGCTCCTCCTCCGCCTCCTCTACCGCGTCGAAGTCGCGGGCGCCGAGAACATGCCGCTGCCCGGCGAGCGCGCCGTGGTGGTGGTCAACCACGTTTCCTTCGTCGACGGCCTGCTGCTTGCCGCCTTTCTTCCCGGCAAGCCGACCTTCGCCGTGCACAGCGCCATCGCCAAAGCATGGTGGGTGCGCCCGTTCCTCGGCCTGTTCGACGCCTTCCCGGTCGATCCCACCAACCCGATGTCGGCCAAGGCGATGGTCCGCGCGGTCAAGGAAGGCCGCACCCTGGTGATCTTCCCGGAAGGCCGGATCACCGTCACCGGCGCGCTGATGAAGGTGTTCGACGGCCCCGGCATGGTCGCCGGCAAGGCCGGCGCGCCGATCGTCCCCGTCCGCATCGACGGCGCCCAATACACGCCCTTCTCGCGCCTGCGCGGCAAGGTGCGGCTTCGGACCTTTCCCAAGATCCGCCTCACCGTTCTCCCGCCGCGCCGCTTCGCGATCGAAGGCGAGATGAGCGCCCGCGCCCGCCGCGCCCTCGCCGGCCGCCGCTTGTACGATGAGATGAGCGAGATGATCTTCGCCACCTCGCAAACCGAGCAGACCCTGTTCGAAGCCCTGCTGGACGCGCAAGCCATCCATGGCCGCGGCGCCAAGGTGCTGGAGGACATCAAGCGCCAGCCGCTGAGCTACGGCCGCCTGGTGACGAGCAGCTTCGCCCTCGGCCGCGCCCTCGCCGCCGCGACGGAGCGGGGGGAGAATGTCGGCGTCCTCCTCCCCAACGTGTCGGGCGTCGCGGTGACCTTCTTCGGCCTCCACGCTTACGGCCGGGTGCCGGCGATGCTCAACTACACGGCGGGCCTCGCCAACCTCAAAGCCGCCTGCACCGCCGCGCAAGTGCGCACCGTCGTCACCGCCCGCGCCTTCATCGACCAGGCCAAGCTCGGCGACGTTGTGCGGGGCCTCGAGGCGGAGGGCATCTGCATCCTCTGGCTGGAAGACCTCGCCGCCACCATCGGCACCGGGGCCAAGCTTCGCGCCGCCCTCACCGCCCGCTTCGCCCGCGGCAGGCACCGCCGCCTGCGCATCTCGCCCGACGAAGCGGCGGTGATCCTGTTCACCAGCGGCTCGGAAGGCCTGCCCAAGGGCGTCGTTCTCACCCACCGCAACCTGCTCGCCAACTGCCGCCAGCTTTCCGCCCGAATCGACTTCAACGCCTCGGACGTGGTGCTGAACGCGCTCCCCGTCTTCCACAGCTTCGGCCTGACCGGCGGCACCCTGCTGCCGCTGCTCAGCGGGGTGAAGACTCTGCTCTATCCAAGCCCGCTTCACTACCGGATCGTGCCGGCGCTCGCCTACGACGCAAACGCCACCATCCTGTTCGGCACCGACACCTTCCTCGCCGGCTACGCACGCATGGCGCACGCCTACGATTTCTACTCGCTGCGCTACATCTTCGCCGGCGCCGAGCGGGTGCGCGACGAGACCCGCGCTGCCTATTCCGACAAGTTCGGCCTGCGCATCCTGGAAGGCTATGGCGCAACCGAGGCGGGGCCGGTGATCGCCGTCAACACCCCGATGCACTACCGCGCCGGCACCGTCGGGCGGCTGCTGCCCGGCATCGAGACCCGGCTGGAGGCGGTGCCCGGCATCGACGCCGGCGCGCGGCTGTCGATCCGCGGCCCCAACATCATGGCGGGTTACCTCAAGCACGACGCGCCGGGCGTGCTGCAGCCGCCGGAAGGCGGCTGGCACGACACCGGCGACATCGTCGCGATCGACGCCGAAGGCTTCATCGCCATCAAGGGCCGCGCCAAGCGCTTCGCCAAGATCGGCGGCGAGATGGTCTCCCTCCCCGCCGTGGAAGGCTATGCGGCAGCGCTGTGGCCGGACGCGGACCACGCCGTCGTCACCCGCCCCGACGCCCGCAAGGGCGAACAGCTCGTCCTGTTCACCACCTGCGCTCAGGCCGACGCAAAGGCGCTGCAAGCCTGGGCACGCGCCAACGGCATCCCCGAACTGATGGTGCCCCGCGACATCCGCGTGATCGAAGCGCTCCCGGTACTCGGCACGGGCAAGCTCGACTATGTGACAATGAGCGCCGCCGCTTCGGCGGAACGCGAGAAGGTGGTGGCTTAAGCTCCCACCTTCGGCGGCAGCGGAAAGAGGGTGACGAAGCGCTCGGCAAGCGCCCGGTCGCCCTCCACCTTCAGCGCCCCCTGCGCCTCCAGCGCGGGGATCGGCACCCCGCCGTAGACCGCGCCGGCTATCGCGGGCGGCGCGCCGGTGAGGATCAGGTCGGCGCCTGCCACATTGCCCCGCTCCACCTCTACCGCCCCGCTTGCGATGGTCAGCAGATACGCCTCGCGCCCGAGCCGCAGCCCCACCCGCGCCTCCATCCCCTCGATGCGGCTCGGATCGACCATCGTCCGGAACGACGTCAGCAGCGACACGGCGCTCAACGGCAGCGTCGGATCGTGCGTCGGCGAGCGCACGGCCCAGCGGCCGAGTACCTGGAAGATCGGTTCGCTTTCATAGCCCCACGGCGTCAGCTCATAGACCTGGGTCGAAGCCGGCGGCGGCAGCTTGCGCCGCACCAGCACGCCGGCCGCTTCGAGGCCCTCCAGCCGCTGGGTCAGCACATTGGCGCTGATCCCCGGCAGATCGGCGCGCAGGTCGCTGAAGCGCTTGGGGCCAAGCAGCAGCTCGCGCATTACCAGCAGCGCCCAGCGCTCTCCGACGAGGTCCAGCGCATGCGCCGCCCCGCACGCATCGCCGTAGCTGCGAGGGGCCTTAGTTGTTTTTTCTAACGACATGGTTGCTTTTTATAACTCATGCGCGCATCAACGTCAAACAGATGATTCGCACCAGGGAGCGAAACCGATGGCCAAGATGATTTTCATGAACCTGCCCGTGACCGACCTTCCCCGGTCGCTCGCCTTTTACAAGGAACTCGGCGCGGTTCAGAACCCGCAGTTCAGCGACGACACCGCGGCGATGGTGAGCTTTTCCGAAGCGATTAACGTGATGCTCCTTACCCACGACAAGTTCCGCATGTTCACCGACAAGGCGATCGGCGATCCGCACACCTCCGTTCAGGTGCTGCTCGCGCTCGGCCTGGACAGCCGCGAGGCGGTCGACGAGATCACCGAAAAGGCGCTCGCCGCGGGCGGCCGCGAAGTGCACCCGCCGGAAGACCATGGCTGGATGTACAGCCGCGCGTTCGACGATCCGGACGGCCACGGCTGGGGCCCGATGTGGATGGACGCCGCCGCGGCCGCCGAAGCGATGGCGAACTGCTGATTGCCTCATGGCAAATCCCGACCAAAATTTTGTGGAGCCAGAGTCCATGTCCGACACCGCCGCAGCCCAGCAGAACCGCAACACCCGCGGCAGCTTCATCTGGTATGAACTGCTCACCCCCGATCCCGATGCCTCGGCGGCCTTCTACGGGCACGTCGTCGGCTGGACGGCCGCGGGCGCCGGGCAGCCCGGCGTCGATTACCGGCTGTTCTCCGCGAACGGCAGCCCCGTCGCCGGGCACATGAAACTGCCGGACGGCGCCGAGCAGGCCGGCATGCGGCCCGGCTGGATGGGCTACATCGGAGTCGATGACGTTGATTCGGCGGTGGCGGATATCGAAGCCGCGGGCGGCAAGGTGCACATGCCAGCGATGGACATGGCGGGCGTCGGCCGCATGGCGCTGGTCGCCGATCCGCAGGGCGTGCCCTTCTACGTGATGCGCGGCGAAAGCGAACAGCCAAGCGGCTCCTTCGACTGCGTGAAGGCCGGCCATTGCAGCTGGAACGAACTTTCCACGCCCGATCAGGCCGGCGCCCTCGCTTTCTACACCGGCCAATTCGGCTGGGAGGCGGGCGACGTGATGCCGATGGGAGAAATGGGCGGCTACCAGTTCATCAACCATGGCGGCGAGATGATCGGCGCGATGATGACGGCTCCACCGGGGCAACCGGCCGGCTGGAAGTTCGCCTTCGGGGTCCCCGACATCGACGAAGCCGCCGCGAGGATCGCCGCGGCGGGCGGCACCGTCCATCACGGTCCGGTCGAGGTTCCCAACGGCGACCGGGTGGTCATGGCCACCGACCCGCAGGGCGCCCCCTTCATCGTCGTCGGTCCGCGCGAAGCTTGAAACAGGCCAAGCCTGAACACGGAGAGAGACATGAGCGACCAATCCCTTGAACTGTCCGTCACCCGCTTCATCGATGCCCCGCCGGAAACGGTGTACCGCGTCTACACCGAACGGCTGGAGGAATGGTGGGCGCCTGCTCCGTGGAAGACGCGGGTCGTGGAAATGGACCTGCGCCCCGGCGGCCGCTTCGCCTTCGAGATGACCGGTCCGGAAGGCGAAAGCCACCCAAGCGACAGCGTCTACCTGGAGGTGGTGCCGAACGGGCGGATCGTGAACACCAATGCGTTCACCGCCGGCTGGGCGCCCAAGGGCAGCATGGACAGCGACTGCGACTTTCCCTGCGTGTCGATCATCACCTTCGAGCCGGAAGGCAGCGGCACCCGCTACACCGCGCGGGTCCGCCACTGGACCGAAGCCGCGGTAAAGGCGCATGAAGCCATGGGCTTCGAGCCCGGCTGGAACATGGTCACCGCGCAGCTCGCCGGCCTCGCCGAAGCGGAAGCGCACAGGGCCGCCGCGGCCTGACTCGAACGATCAACAGGAGAACACGCCATGACCTATGTGGAAGGCTTCATCGTCGCGGTGCCGACGGCCAAGCGGGAGGAATATCTTCGCCATGCCGAAAGCGCCCTCGGATTGTTCGAGGAGTTCGGCCTGCGCCGCATGGTGGAATGCTGGGCCAGCGACGTGCCGGACGGCGAGACGACCAGCTTCGCCAAGGCGGTGCAGGCGAAACCCGACGAAACCGTGGTCTTCTCCTGGTTCGAACATGCCTCTCGCGAGGCGCGCGACGCCTTTAACGAGAAGATGATGAGCGACCCGCGCATGGAGGAGATGGGCGCCTCCATGCCGTTCGACGGCAAGCGCATGGTGATGGGCGGCTTCGCGTCGATCTTGGACGAGGGCAGTGGAACGGGCCCGTTTGTGGACGGCTTCGTGCTGCCGGTACCTGAAGCAAACCGCGCCGCGTATCTGGAGCTGGCGCAAACGGCCGAAGCCAATTTCAGGAAATTCGGCGCGCTCCGCGTGGTGGAAGCCTGGGGCGACGACGTGCCCGACGGCGAGGTCACCGACTTTCGCCGCGCCGTGAAGGCGCAAGACGGCGAGCACGTGGTGTTCTCGTGGATCGAGTGGCCCGACAAGGCGACCCGCGACGCCGCCTGGGGCAAGATGATGGCCGATCCGGACATGCAGGCGGACCACGCCAACATGCCGTTCGACGGCAAGCGCATGTTCTGGGGCGGGTTCGACGTCATCCTCGACGAAAGCGCCCCATCGGGAGAGCAGGCATGACCGACAAGATCAAACCGTGCTTGTGGTTCGACGGCCAGGCCGAAGAAGCCGCAACCTTCTACGTCTCGCTCCTCCCCAACAGCCGGATCGACGCCGTGCACCGCTCGCCGGCCGACTACCCGGCGGGCAAGGCGGGCGACGTACTCACCGTCGAGTTCACCCTTGCCGGACGTTCCTATGTCGGCCTTAACGGCGGGGCCGGCTCGCCCTTCACCCAGGCCTTGTCGCTGCAGGTCGATTGCGACGATCAGGCGGAAGTCGATCGAATCTGGGACGCGATGGTGGCGAATGGCGGGCAGCCGGTGGCGTGCAGCTGGATCACCGACCGCTGGGGCCTGAGCTGGCAGATCGCGCCCCGGGCGCTCGCCGACATGATCACCTCCGCCGACCGCCCCGCCGCGGCCCGCGCCATGCAGGCGATGATGACGATGGTGAAGATCGACATCCCCACCCTCGAGAAAGCGTTTGCCGGGACAAGCTGAGCTCAAGCCGGCGCTCGCCGCGCTGCTTGCGGAAATCGGCCGCGAGCTCGCCGGCTGCGCCGAGCCATGGTGGCTTATCGGCAGCGCCGCCATGGCTGTGCATGGCGCGCCGGTGGCGGTGCGCGACATCGACATCCTGCTCGCCCCTGACGATGCCTGCGCGTTGCTGGATCGCCGCGGCTTTCCCGTCGAGCCCGGCGCACCGAGCGCTCTCTTCCGCTCGGACATCTTCGCCTGCTGGGAAGCGCCGCCATATCACGTCGAACTCTTCGCCGGCTTTCACGTGCGCGACGTGCAAGGGTGGCGCGAACTCGTGCCCGAGACCCGCGAAGCTCGCACGGTGGACGGCGTCGCTCTCTTCGTCCCCGCAGTGGCGGAGCTGATTGCTTGGGGCCGCCTTTTTGGCCGCGACAAGGATGTGGTTCGGGAGCCCCTCCTCACGGCGCTCCTCCCGCATTGACCCGTCGATCGATCACGCGGAGAGGCCTGCTTATGCGGCGCCTGCGCTCCCCTTACCTCCTGCGCGCAGCCGTAGCGCTGCCGCTGCTCGGGCTCGTCTCCGCCTGGCTGGTGGGCTCGCTCCTCATGGCATCGACGCCTTCGGACGTGCCGCCCCCACCCGCGCCGGCCCGCGACCTTCGCCTGACCAGCATCGACGGCCTGTCGCTTGCCGCAACCTACTGGCCCGGCCGCACCGCATCCTCTCCCGCAATCCTGCTGCTTCACGGTAACGGCGCCTCGCGCGCTGCGACAGCGGCCAATGCCGCCTGGCTGGCGGAGCGCGGCTATGCGGCCCTGACCATCGACCTGCGCGGCCACGGCGAGTCGGCGCCCGCGCCGAAGTCCTTCGGTCTTGCCGAGTCGCGCGATGCGGAAGCGGCGGTGGCTTGGCTTCGCGAAGCGGGCCACGGAAAGGTCGGCGTGATCGGCATCTCGCTTGGCGGCGCCGCCGCGCTGATCGGCGATGCCGGTCCGGTCGCCGCCGACGCGCTGGTTCTCCAGGCCGTCTACCCCGACATCCGGCGGGGCATCCGCAACCGGATCGGCGGCATCCTGGGGAGCTGGCCCGCCGCACTGCTCGAGCCGCTGCTGAGCTTCCAGTCGCGGCTTCGGCTCGGCGTCTGGCCCTCGCGCCTGTCGCCGCTTCGGGCGGTCGCCAGCTATCGTGCGCCGGTGCTGGTGATCGGCGGCGGCAGCGACGGCCATACGCCGCCGCCGGAAACCCGCGCCCTCTACGCGGCGGCGGCGGTCCGGAAATCCCGGTGGATCGCACCCGGCCTCGATCACAAGCAGACCTGCGACCTCCGGACCGACGAATACCGAAGCCGCCTGCTCGCCTTCTTCTCCGCCAACCTCGGCGCGCCTTAAACCCCTTCCTTCGCCGCGGTGCCCAGCCTAACGGCTCCCTATGTCCGATCCGCTTCCCGAGCCGATCCCGGCGGCGACCCTGATCCTGATGCGCCCGGCGGCAGGCGGCGGCGCGCCCGAGATCCTGATCATGGAGCGCGCCCACACCATGGCCTTCGCCGCCGGTGCCCTCGTCTTTCCGGGTGGCCGTATCGAAGCGGACGACCACGCCTCCGCCGCGCTTTTCGCGCCCCACCTTGTGGACGGTGCCTCCCGGGTGGCCGCCATCCGCGAGACGATCGAAGAAACCGGCATCGCCCCGGCGATTGCGCCAGCGCCAGAGGCAAGCAAGGTGCGGCAGCGGCTCGCCGCGGGGGAACCCTTCGCCGCGATCCTCAACGATCTCGGCCTCCGCCTCGATGTTGAAGCGCTGACCCCCTTCGCCCGCTGGTGCCCCAACTTCCGCGAAACCCGCCGCTTCGACACCCTCTTCTACCTCGCCGAAGCGCCCGCCGGTGCGAACGTGACCAGCGCCGACCAGCATGAGGCGGTCAGCGCCTTCTGGGCGACCGCCGCAAGCGTGCTGGAGGACCTCGACGCCGGCCGCGCCCACGCCATCTTCCCGACGCGCCGCAACCTCGAACGCCTCGCCCTGTTCGCCTCCCTCGACGAAGCCCGCGCGGACGCCGCCCGACACCCGGTCCGCCAGATCACCCCGTGGGTGGAGGAGCGCGAAGGCCGCCGCTTCGTCTGCATTCCGGAGGATGCCGGCTACCCGATCACCTCCGAAGCCTTTGAAACCGCACGGCGGCGCTGAGCGTGCGGGCGCTGCGCTGGGCAAAGCGCCTGCTCCTCCTCGCCGTCCTCGCGTTCGCCGCGCTCCTGCTCTGGGGCTATGCCCGCAGCCACCCGGAGGACATGCCGTGGACTGAGCTCGATCTCGCCCAGCCGGTGGGCGCGTTCACCGGCCGCAAGCTCACCGGCCTGGCCGGCGAAGGCGCCCGCTGCCGCGCCCTTCTGCGCGACGCCGGGGTGCGCTTCACCCCCCTTCCCGCCCGCCGCAGCGGCCAGTGCGGCTATGACGACGCCGTCCGCTTCACCAAAGGCGGATCGCTGGAGATCGCCTGGCGCCCGGCCGATCTCGGCACGAGTTGCGCCGTCTCCGCCTCGCTTGCGCTGTGGGAATGGCACGCGGTGCAGCCCGCGGCGCTCAAGCACCTCGGCTCAAAGGTCGTCGCCATCGACCATTTCGGAAGCTATAGCTGCCGACGCATCTACGGCCGCTCCGAAGGCGCGTGGAGCGAGCACTCCACCGCCAACGCAGTCGACATCGCGGCCTTCCGCCTCGCCGACGGCCGCCGGGTCAGCGTGATGGGCGAGTGGGACAACAAAGGCGCAAAGGGCCGCTTCCTCCGCGCCGCCCGCGACGGTGCCTGCGATCTCTTCGCCACCGTTCTGTCGCCCGACTACAACGCCGCCCACCGCGACCACTTCCACCTCGACCAGGCGCAGCGCGGCGCGCGGGGCTGGCGCGGCTGCCGGTAAATACGAAAAGGCCGCCCCGGTCTGCACCGGAGCGGCCTGTCTGCTGCGAAAACACCGCCGGACCAAGCCGGCGGGCGCGGCTTATTTCGGGTTAGTCAGGTGGTTGGACAGGTGCTTGTTCATTTCGAACATGGTCACCTTGTCCTTGCCGAACACCTTGCGAAGCACGTCGTCGGCGACGATCTCGCGCTTGTTTTCCGGATTCTGCAGCTTGTTGGTGCGGATATAATCCCACATCTTGCTGACGACCTGGCTGCGCGGAAGCGGGTCCTTGCCCGTCACCAGCGCGAGTTCGTCCGAAGGCTGCACCGGGCGCTGAAGCCCGCCGCCACGACCCGATGCTGCAGTTGTTGCCTTTGCCATAAAACCCTCCCTGTATGTTCGTGGCTTGATACAGCTTAAACGCGCGGGGAGTGCAAGCGATTCTAGAGGGGAATTCGTTACAGCCCCGCCTTAGACCGCCCCGGCGCGAATTTAATGTGGATTAGGGCCGCATTCCGAAGGGCACGACCTTGTTTGCGGCATCGTGGCCGATGTCGCACCGGCCAAGATAAGGGATGCCGGAACGGCCGCACCAGTGGCGCACCACATCCTCCGCATCGGCGCCGAATTCTGGATCGTTTTCCAGCACATCGGTGCAGCGGCCGAAGCAGATGCCGGCAACGCGGCGGATCGAGGCCTGCGAGGTGATGTGGAACAGCGAGCGGTCGATCCGGTACATATATTCGGCAACGTCCTCCAGCATCAGCACATGGCCGGAAAGATCGGGCTCCAGCGGCGTGCCGAGCAACTGGCTGAGCACCGTGATGTTGAAGGCAGCGGTCGGCACCCCCGGCTCAAGGCTGCCCTCGAGCGACTCGGGCGCACCGCGGGCGAGCCAGGCCAGCGAGCGCCGCATCGCCGCTTCGCCGCCTTCGCGCTTGGCATCGCCAAGCATCGGCCCATGGACCAGGTGCGGGAAGCCCGCCCGGTACAGACCGGCAAGCAGGTAGCCCGCATCGCTGTAACCGAAATAGGTCTTCTCCCGCGCCGCCCGTCCAAGCGCCGCAATCACATCCTCGGCGATCCGGCAGGAGCCGTAGCCGCCCCGCGCAAACCAGATCGCGTCGACTTGCGGATCGTTGGCCGCTTCAACGAACGCCCGCGCCCGCACCTCGTCCTCACCCGCGAAATGGCCGAAGCGCAAAAAGCATTGCGGGCTGATCGCCAGCTCCACCTCGGGAAACTCGGCCGTCGCAAGGGCGAGCACCTTTTCCGCAAGTTGAGGCTCGAGCGGCGTGCTCGGCGCCACCACTGCAATTCGCATCCCTGCTCCTAGTGTTTGAAAAGCCCGCGCTTCCTCAATAGGGCGGCGCCATGGCCCAGACCAAATCCTATTTCTTTTGCGGTATCGGCGGCAGCGGCATGCTTCCCCTGGCGTGCATCGTCCGCGCGCAGGGCGCCGAAGTCGCCGGCTCCGACCGCTCGCTCGACGCCGGCCGGCTCGGCGACAAGTTCGCCTATCTGCAGCGCCAGGGCATCGGGCTGTTCCCCCAGGACGGCAGCGGCCTGACGAGCGCCGACCAGATTCTGGTCACCTCCGCCGCGGTCGAGGAAACGGTCCCAGACGTGCAAGCCGCGCGTCGCCTGGGTGCCGAGCACCTTACCCGCCCGCGGCTGCTTGCCCAGCTGTTCAACGGCGCGCCGCTGTCGATCGGAGTCGCGGGCACCAGCGGCAAATCCACCGTTACCGGCATGATCGCCTGGATCCTCCACGAAGCGGGCAAGGACCCGACGGTGATGAACGGCGCGGTGATGAAGAATTTCGTCACGGACGACGCGCCGTTCGCAAGCGCGCTTGCCGGCACCGGCGGCGCCTTTGTCAGCGAAGTCGATGAAAGCGACGGTTCCATCGCCCTCTACGCGCCGGGCATCGCCCTGCTCAACAACGTCAGCCTCGACCACAAGTCGATGGAGGAATTGCGCGACCTGTTCGGTAGCTTCCTCGGCCGCGCGGGCACCGCCATCCTCAATGCCGACGATGCCGAGGCGCGGTCCCTAGCCACCGCGCTGGAGCGGGGCCGCACCGTCACCTTCAGCCTGTACGACGGCTCCGCCGACCTTTGCGCGGAGGACATCGAGGAAGCGCCGTTCGCGATCAGCCTCACCGTCCGGGCCGGCGAGGAGGCCGTGCCGCTGCGCCTGCAGGTGCCCGGCCGCCACAACGCCTCCAACGCCCTCGCCGCCCTTGCCGCCGCGCGCGCCGCCGGCGTGCCATTGGCGCAAGGTGCGAAAGCGCTGGCGGGCTTCACCGGCCTTCGCCGCCGTTTCGACCATGTCGGCACTCGCAACGGCATCGATGTGATCGACGATTTCGGGCACAACCCCGACAAGATCGCCGCCACCTTGAAGACACTGCACGCCTTCCCCGGCCGCTTGCTGCTGTTCTTTCAGCCGCACGGCTACGGCCCGCTCCGGGTGATGCAAAGCGAGCTCACCGCCGCCTTCGCCGATCACATGGGTCCGGACGACGTCCTTCTCATGCCCGACCCGGTCTATTTCGGCGGCACCGTCGAGCGCACCGTGGGCAGCGAGGACATCATCGCCGGGGTCGTCGCGGCGGGGCGCCACGCCGAGCACATCCCCTCACGCGATGAATGCGGCCGCCGCCTCGCCGAACTCGCCCAGCCGGGCGACCGCATCGTCGTGATGGGGGCGCGCGACGACACGCTTTCGATCTTCGCCCGCGAAATTCTCGACAGCCTTTGAGCACGAAAACGGCGGACCCGAAGGCCCGCCGCTTCCCGATCACAGTGGCGATGGCGGCTTAGCCGGCGACCGTCATGTCGATCTTGTCGACCCATTCGGGAAAGAACACCGGATCGCGGTTCGACCAGCCCGGCGCCGTTGCGGCCGCTTCGCTGATCGACTGAAGCAGCACCCGCCGCCGCTCCGGATGAAGGTGCGGCAATGCCGCCGCCGCGCAGAATGCGCCGGGAAGCCACGGCCGAACCGCTGCCCCAATCAGCCGCTCGTACAAAAAGCGATAAGAGGCGAAATCGGTAAGCCTCTCCTGGCCGAGATCGAAGGCGGTGATGGCGACCAGCGGGCCCATCAGCGGCTCCATTTCGTCGAGCCCGCTGTCGTCGGGAACGCTGTCGCGGATCTGTTCGAGCCGGCGGTACATCCGCTCCTGGGCGCGGATGCTTGCCGCTTCGCCGACATCGCGCGACCAGCGCCGGATCGCATCGCGCCGGCCAAGCCCGACATCGAGCGAACGGCGGATATAACGCTGCGTCGCCGCAGGGAAATTCGCGAATTCCTTCATTTCGACCAGCGTCAGCGCCCCATGAGCCGGCTTCAGATTCGTCGCCATGACCTCACTCCTTTTACCCGGCGGAGATCATGCGGCCCAAACGGTTACCAGCCGCTTAACCAAATCCCCGCTCCCCACCTCGAAATGAATCATGCTTCGGGGGAAGCGGCAAACGGAAATGGTTCGCACCCGGTCTGGGAGCATCAGAGTGTCGCATCCGGGCCACAGCCCAAGCGGGCGAACGGCGGAAAACCGCGTCGATGACGGTAGCGTCACGATTTACCCACAAAAATATCACGCCTGGGGTTGATCCAGATCATATTTTGCGGAGGCGCCTGTCTCCTCGACACCGGAGACACCCTTTTCTGCGTCGCGACGGACCTGCTCAGGGCTCAGCGGTAACCCGGTGGGCGAAGTCGCTCACCTCCTGCAGCACCGGCGCCTTGCCGCGGAACGGCTTGGCCAGCGCCGTCATCACGCCGATATGGCCGACGCCGGGATACAGCCGGGTTTCGGCGGAAACGCCCGCCGCCTTCAGCCTTGCCGCAAGCGCGATGGTTTGCCGGGGCCGCACCAGCGTATCCTTGTCGCCCGCCACCAGCAGCGCCGGCGGATCGCCCGCGCTTGCCTGGTTGACCGGCTGGGTGGAGGGCAGATCGGCAACCTGCCCGAACGCGTCGCGAGTCGCGGCGACGTCGAGCGGCAGGAAATCATAGGGTCCGGCAAGCCCCACCAGCCCCTTCACCGCCGCCCGGTCGGCACCGAGCCAGCGCGGATCGAGCGCAAGCATCGCCGCATTGTAGGCCCCCGCCGAATGGCCGGCGAGAACGATCCGGTCGGGATCGCCGCCATGGCGCGCGATGTTGGCCCGCACCCAGCGCACCGCCGCAGCGCCGTCCTCAAGGAACGCTGGGTAGCGCACCTCCGGCACCAGCCGGTAATCGGGCACCGCGACCACGAAGCCGCGCGAAGCGAGCGCCCGCCCGGCAAAGGCATAGCCGCCCCGGTCCCCCGAACTCCACGATCCCCCGTAGAACCAGACGATCACCGGCAGCCGCGCGCCGGCCGCGGTGTTGCGCGGCGCATAGAGGTCGAGCCGCTGCCTGGGGTTGAGACCATAAGCCTCGCCGCGCGCAACCACGCTGCCGCCTCGATCCTTCGGCACCACGCCGTTGAAAGCGCCGAGCGGCGAACAGGCGCCGAGCAGCAGCGGGAGCAGGGTGAACAATCGGCGCATGAGACGGCCTCAATCGGAACAGCGGTGAAGCGTGGAAGCTTTGGGGCGGCCGCCGCGTTCCCCCCTCGCACCATTTAGCGAAGGAGCAGCACCCATGCGCAGCAACAGCGGCGGCGGCAAAGGCAGCAACAACACCGGCAACCCCACCCTGGAGGAGCATCAGGCGGAAAAAGGCGTCTCCGGCAACGCGATCCGCGGCGAGAAGAAGGTCGATGCGGCGCCGAGCCGCACCAGCCAGAGAAAGCACCAGAGCAGCTAACAATCGGGCCCCCGGGCGCGGATCAGCTCCGCGCCCGGGTCAGGCCGGCGTTACGGCCCGACATCCTCGACATGCTTCTGCACCCGCGGCCGGATCTGGCCCGGCAGCCCCATCGCCTGCGCGACCCTGTCGTCCCAGGCATAAGGATCGGTGCGGAAGATGACCTTGCCGCCATCGGAATAGGCGCTGTGATACAGCAGCCGCACCGGCACCTCCTTTGGCAGGGAGATGCTGGTTTCCTTCTTGGTTGCGAGGGCCTTGTCGAACGCCTCGAGCTGGCCTTGATCCTGCGCAAGCAGCCGCGCGAAGCCGATCGCGTCCTGCACGCGCACGCAGCCGTGGCTCGAATGGCGGTCGGTGGTTGCGAACAGCGCCTTGGCGGGCGTGTCGTGCAGGTAGATTGCGTGCTTGTTGGTCATGTCGAACTTGACCAAACCAAGCGCCGATTTCGGCCCGCCTTTCTGCACCAGCCGGCCATTTTCCAGGCTGATATTCTCCTTCGCCATATAGGCCGCGCCCTTTGGCTTGATCTCTTCCTCGGCGATCGAATCGGGGATGTTCCAGGGCGGGTTGGCAACCAGCCGCACGATCGGCGAACTGAGCGGCGGGGTTTCCCACTCGGGCTGGCCGACCACCACGTTACGGCGGTTGGCGAGCTGGCCGTCGCGCAGGTAATAGAGCTCGGCGGCGGCGGTGTTGACGTCGATCCGCGTTGCCGGCGGCGCGCGGTCGAGCCAGCGGCGGCGCTCGAGGTTAACCGCCAGGATCCGCGCCCGCTCGCGCGCACCGGTGTTCAGCGCCTCGATCGTCGCATTGCCGATCACGCCGTCGGGCTTGATGCCGTAATCGGCCTGGACCTTCTTCACCCCCTCGGCCATCGCCGCCGTAAAGGTGGTGGAGGGCGCCGCCGCCGCGGCCTGCTTGGGCTGAGCCGCCTTGGCCTTGCCGACGATCTTGCCGTCCCCCGCTTCCGGCGCCGCCTGCTCGGAGGTGGCGAGATAGCCGTTGGCCCGCAGCGCCGCGGCGATCGCCGGCACTCGCGGATCCTTGTCGCCGCGCTCGATCTTGTCGCCCGCCGGGATCGCCTGGCGCTGCTCGCCCGCCGCCTGCTTGGCATAACCGGCATAGGCCTGCTGGAGCGCCTTATATTCCTCATCCTGCGGCGCGAGGCCGTTCAGCCATTCGCGAACGCCGCCGCTCTCCACCGCCTGGCCGAGGCCGGCGACCACATCCACCTGGTTGCGCTTCACTTCGTAGACTTCGAACAATTTGGCTGGATCGACCACGCCCATCGACAGCGCCTGCGCATAATCGAGCGCGGCAAGCGTCAGCCCCGCCTCCCGCTCAGCCGCCGAAGTGCCGGCCTTGGCGGTTTTCATGAGCGGTTCGGAGTTGATCGCATGGGCCTGCGCTTCCCCAAGCGCCGCGGTCAGCTCGCCGGCTTTTTCGCCGCTCCACACCGCCGCCCAGCCGCGCGCCTCGTAGAAGCGCTTGACCCGTTCGTCCTTTACCGCGGCCTTGAGCGCCTCCGGCGTGACCTGCTCGGCATTGACCTGGACGTCCCCGCCGCCTCCGCCGCCGCCGTTGTTTGAACCGCCCGATTGCCCGCAGCCCGCGACCAACAAGGCCGCCGCCGAAACGCACGCCAACAGCTTACGCATACACAAAACTCCAAATCTGCATCAATGTCAGCAAACGCAGCGACCGCGAAAACCGATCCACGAGAGGCGCTTGGCCGCACAATTAAGCCGTGCCGCCGCACCAGTCCCAATCTGGCACAGCCGCAATCAGGGGGCCGCCCGTAGCAACATTATTAGCTAAAGGGGGTCTAGGCGGGCACTCGAGACAGGCAATGAGCTGACATAAACGGTGCTGAAAAACCTTATCCATGAAGTGTTTGACGAGCTGCGCAAGCGCGGCAGGCGGGAGCTTGCCTGCGTGTTCATGCTGCTCGGCAGCGCCTCATGCGTGCCGCTGAACGCCACCCCGGCCCAGCAAACCACGGCGGAAGCGCGCGCCGCCGCGCCGGCAACAGCCCGCGCCGCCGACGCCCCCAACCCCGATTTCCTAGAAACCGCGCTCGAGAAGATCGCGCCCGACGCTGCCGTCAGCATCAACGCCTCGATCCCCCTCGCCCACGTCCCAAATCCCCGCGCCCTTTCGGTGGTGTTCCGCGGCGCCGGCCCGCTCGACCACGAGCGCGCGCTGCAATGCCTCGCCCAGGCCGTGTATTACGAGGCGCGTTCCGAGAGCGAGGAAGGCCAGCAGGCGGTCGCTCAGGTCGTGCTCAACCGGGTTCGCCACCCGTCCTGGCCCTCCACCGTTTGCGGCGTCGTCTATCAGGGCCCGATGCGCGCCGGCGGCGGCTGCCAGTTCACCTTCACCTGCGACGGCTCGCTTGCCGCAATCCCCGCCGGCTTCGGCTGGGCCCGCGCCCGCCGGATCGCCGCCGACGCGCTTGCCGGCAAGGTGTTCGCGCCCGTCGGCTACGCCACCCACTACCACACCCACCAGGTGCTCCCCTCCTGGGCCTACCGGCTCGCCAAGGTAGCGGTGATCGGCAGTCACAATTTCTACCGGATCCCGGACCGTTGGGGCACGCCCGGCGCCTTCTCTCAGCGTTACGCCGCCCATGAGCCCTCGGCTGCAACCGTGATCGCAACCCGGCTGCCGATCTCGCCCGAGGCCGTGCCGCAGGTCCACGCCGCCGCGGCCGCAGCGCCTTACATCCCGGCGGTGATCCTGCCGATCGACACCCCCGCGCCCTATCTCGACAACCTCCCCGCCGCAAAGCCGGTTGACGACACCCTCCCCGCCTCCACGGTCAAGGAGGAGTATCGCAACTCCGGCCGCTGGCTCGACACGCCCAGGCCGGCCCCCGCCGCGCCCTGATACCGGCCGCGCGCGTCTCGCCGCCGCCGGTCAGACGTCCAGGTTGAACAGTCCCAAGCCTTTGTCCGGAACGCAGGGGCTGGAGAGCTTCTGCCCCTTCCACTTCGGAAACACGCGAAGCCTTCGTTCGCCGTAATAACTCACATCGATGGAGAAGCGGACGGCCTCTCCCGGACGCGTGAAGATCACCTGATCGCCCGCGCGGTCGGTGCCGGTGTGGCAAGAGCGCCAACCCGCCCGGTGCAAAGACTGGAGGATCGGGTAAAGCGCCCTCTGGTCGTCGTCGTGCCAGATCGTCAGGTGATCGAAGCCCGCCTGGCCGTAGCTGCCAAGCAGGTCCACGGCCGCCTCGAAGGGGCCATGGCCAAGCAGCATCACGGCCCCTTGCCGGCAGCGAACATGGATCGCGTCCGTGTTGAAGCAGTTGCGAAAGCCCGCCCGATGCGCCGCGTCCAGGCCGCCGCTGACCGGAAGCCCATCGAACGAAAGCGGCGACGGCGGCGGGCCGTTCGGCGAACAGCCGATGCACAGCAGCGTCGTCAGAAGAAGAAGGGCGCGTCGCGGCATGGCCCATTGTGGCACCAGCCGCGGCGGATCGGCAAGCGTCACCGCTCCCGAACGGCGGCGCTGGCGTCCCGCGCCGCGCGGAACTCGGAGCCCGCATCCCACAGCGGCAGTGAAGTCGGTCACCCAGCGGTCGCCCGCCTGCCGCCCGCCATTCACCGTTAGACCGAACCGCTAGCTGCTGGGCTCGAACCGCAGGATGCCGGCCTGCCTCGCCGTTCCGCCATTATCGCTGGGATGCTGCACCCCGTCGATCACGGGCACTTCGGGGAAGTCGAAGGGGCTGACACCATCGAGGCACGCCACATTCACCCCATATTGCGCCTGATTGGACCGCCGTTGATGGTGCGTATAGATGCCGCAGTTCGAGCAAAAGAAGTGCTGCGCCGCGCCCGTGTTGAAGCGATACGTCGTCAGCGAATCCTCGCCTTTGAGGAACCTGATCCCATCCAGGGCGGCCGATACCGCAACAGCACCGCGCATCCGACAATAAGAACAGGTGCAGCGACGAATGCTGGTAAAGCCGTCGCTAAGCTCCACTTCGAAGCGAACCCTGCCGCAATGGCATTGGCCGAGGCGCTTTTCTCCACTCTTCCCCACCGGTCACCTCCGTTCTCCACAGCACAGCAGTTACGGCAAGCAACCTCGGCTACAAGTCGTGAGCAATCGCCTCCGCCTTGGGATCACCGCCCCCGCTGTGCCGCGCTCGTCTCGCGCGTCGCCCGGAACTCGGAGCCCGCATTCCACTGGGGCCATTCCTTGCTCCAGCCGAGCTTGCGGCCGAGCTGGTAGTAAAGCGCAACATCCTGCGCCGCGCCGCGCAGGTCGAAATCGTCGCGCCATTCGTCGCAGGTCTGATGGTAGCATTTGGCGGTGAAGTCGGTGACCCAGCGGTCGCCCGCTTCCCGCCCGCCGTTCACCAGATCCACGCCGCCGCCCAGCGCCATGATCAGCAGCACCGGCACACCGCGCTTGGCGAAGGCGAAATGGTCGGCGCGGTAGAACAGCCCGCGCTGCGGCTGCGCATCGGGGGTGAGCACCCGGTTCTGGGTCGCCGCTTCCCGCGCCAGCATCTCTTCCAGCGCGCTCTGGCCCTTGCCGATCAGGATCACGTCGCGCGACGGGCCATTGGGCTGCAGCGTGTCCAAGGTCAGGTTGGCCACCGCTTTCTCGAAGGGGAAGATCGGGTTGGCGGCATAATGTTCGGAGCCGAGCAGGCCGCGTTCCTCCGCCGTCCAGGCGGCGAACACCAGGGTGCGATCCGGCCGCGGCCCGGCCTTGAAGGCGCGGGCAAGCTCGAGCACGCCGGCAATCCCCAGCGCGTCATCAAGCGCGCCGGGGCGAATGCGCTTGCCGGCCGCATCGGGTGCTCCGACGCCGTACGCGTCCCAGTGGCCGGCGAACCACACCGTCTCGTCCGGCCGCTTGGAGCCGGTGATCTTGGCAAGCACATTGTGGCTCTCGACCCGCGTGGTCTCAACGTCGAACGCGGCGGACAGCGTTGCGCCAAGATCGATCGGCTTGAACGCATTGGTGCGCGCCTGCCGCTTCACCGTTTCGAAGTCGAGCCCGGCGCGGCGGAACAGATCCTCCGTCACCGGCCGCTGCAGCCAGCCCTGGAGAAGCACCGGCTGGCGCGCGCCCGCAGGCAGCACGATGTTGTAATTCTCGCCGCCTGGCGCTTCCACCGTGTTCCAGGCGTAGCCGGCACCCGCGCTTTCGTGCACCACTAGGGCGCCGATCGCCCCGCGCCGCGCCGCTTCCTCGAACTTGTAGGTCCAGCGGCCATAATAGGTCATCGCCTGGCCGCCGAACTTGCCCGCGACCGGGTCGCCCGCCGCCGCCTCGAAATCGGGATCGTTGACCAGGAACACGGCGATCTTGCCGGTCAGGTCGACGCCCTTGAAGTCGTCCCACTGCCGCTCCGGCGCGGTCACTCCGTAGCCGACGAACACCATCGGCGCCTTCTCGATCCGGGCGCGGTCGGTCTCCCGGACGGTGCTCAGATACACGTCCTCCGGGAAGCGCAGCGGGATGCGATCCGCGCCGCGCTGGATGGAAACGGCGCCCTGCTTTTGGAGCTGGGTGCGGATCAGCGGCACGCGCTGCAGATAGGTGCCGTTCTCGCCCGCCGGCTCGATGCCCATCTGCCGGAACTGCTCGGACAGATAGGCCATCGTCTTGGTCTCGCCCGCAGTCCCCGGCCCGCGGCCCTCGAACGCGTCGGAGGCAAGCGTCTCCGTGATGATCCCCAGCCGATTGGCGTCGATCGGCGCCGACGAATAAGGCTCGGCGGCCGGTTGCACCCGGTTGGTAGCGCAGGCGGCGGTGAGGAGGCCAAAACCGAGAGCGGCGGCACGGGCGATTGGGCGCATGGTTATTCCTTGAACGGCGGACAGCGAACAAACTTCGGGAACGGCAGGAAGTTGCCCCACCACCCTCATGACCTCACGCCCAACCACGTCATGCCGGACTTGATCCGGCATCCACCTTCTTGCCGAAAACGCAGCGGCAAGGGAGAGGGAAGAAGGTGGACCCCGGATCAAGTCCGGGGTGACGACTTGTGCACGGCCTTGCTCACCTGCACTTGTTCCACCCCGGGCCGCGAATTGCCCTCCCGGGGCTGGCGCCTGTATGCGATCCATCCCGCAGCACCGGCACGCCGTTGACCAGCACGTGGCGCATGCCGACCGCATAGGCATGCGGCTGCTCATAGGTCGCGCGGTCGCCGATCTTCGCCGGATCGAACACGGCAACGTCCGCGAAATTCCCCACCTTCAGCCGCCCACGATCCGAGATCCGCAGATTGTCGGCCGGCAGCGCGCTGAGCTTGCGAACCGCCTCCTGCAAGGTCAGCAACTTCTCCTCCCGCACATAGCGGCCAAGCAGGCGCGCGAAATTGCCGTAAGCGCGCGGATGCACGGGATTGTCGGTGAACGGCGGCTCGGCCGAAAGCGCCGCCGCGTCGGAGCCGAAGCTCACCCACGGCCGCACCAGCCCCTTGCGGACATTGTCCTCGTCCATCGAATGAAACACGGTGCCCACCGCGCTGTCATCCTCGAACACCAGATCGACCGCCGTCTCTTCCACGCTTCTCCCGCGCGCGGCGGCGATCTCGGGAAGCCGCTTGCCGGCGAGCCCGCGCAGCGCCGGAGACTTGAAACCGATCGGCTGTACCGTCGTCCAGTCGCGGTTGCTGGACGCCTTGATGTCGGCCGCCGCTGTGGCACGCACCGCCGGATCGGCCAGCCGCTCCATCATCGCCTTGTGCCCGCCCTCGCGCACCCAGGCGGGAAGCGTGCTGTCCAGCCCGGTGCCCGACGCGGTGTAGAGATACATGTTCGCCGTCACAGGCACGCCCGCCGCCCGCGCCGCCTCCACACGCGCGATCACCTGCTCCATCAGCGGCCAGTTGGACCGGCCGGCGGCTTTCAGATGGTAGATTTCCGCCCGCGCTCCCGACCGCCGCGAAATGTCGATCAGTTCGTCGATCGCGCCGAGCACGCCCGCGCCTTCGTTGCGGATGTGGCTGATATACATGCCGCCGCACCGCGCCGCCTCAGTCGACAGCGCGACCAGCTCATCCGTTTCGGCATAGGCTGCCGGAATGTAGATCAGCGACGATCCGACGCCCATCGCACCCTGGTTCATCGCCTCCCGCACAAGCCGGCGCATCTCGCCCAACTGATCCAGCGTCGGATCGACGTCGTTCCGGCCAAGGGCATAGACCCGAACGCTCGACGCGCCCACGAAGCTCGCCACGTTGACGCTGGTGCCGCGCTTTTCGATGAAGTCGAAATAACCGCCCAGGCTGTTGAACGTCACCGGATAGCGGATGCCCGTCTGCTCGGCCTGCACCTCCGCCACGGTGGCCGCGTTCCACGGCCCCATCGACCAGCCCTCGCCGAACACTTCCAGCGTCACGCCCTGCCGGATGTCGCTTTGCGCCCGCCCGTCCCCGATCAGCGGCTCGGCCGCCCAGCTCAGCATGTTGATGAAGCCCGGCGACACGGCGAGGCCCCGTGCGTCGATCTCCTGTCCGCCGCGGCCTTTCAGGTGCGTTCCGACGAACGCGATCCGGTCGCCCTTGACGCCGACATCGCCCTTGTACGGCGCGCCGCCGGAGCCGTCGTAGATCGTGCCGCCACGGACCACGAGGTCATAGGCGGGCTCGGCCGACGGGCTGGCGCAGGACAGCAGCAGCAGGGCGGCAAGGGGGATCAGGCGTTTCATTCGGGCTCTCCGTCGGAACACTCTAGGAGCGGTTCGCGCGATGCGGCGAGGGTTTGCGAGAGATGATCGCAGTTGCGGGGTGTTTTTCCGTGTTTTCAACGGGTTGGCCCCGCGCGGGTTTGAAGTCGTTTTGAAGTTTGTTTGAAGTCGGCTTGAAGCCGGTTTGCAGTGGGCTTGAAGCGCCTTTGAAGTCGGCGTGCGCACGGTCGGCGGCGTGACGCAGCCTTATCGAAGCGGCTCGCCT
>DASWNA010000015.1:0-5141 GCA_036399475.1 Allosphingosinicella sp. | reverse complement strand
CCGATCGGCACGTTGCCGATATTGGTCAGGATGAACGGCTGGCCGATGGTCTGGCCGCCGGTCGCCGAAGTGGCCAAAGTGCGGCCGTTGTCGTCCGTGGAGTAGCGCTTGCCGACATACTTGCCCTGCACGCCGACCGACAGCGGGCCGAGATCGCCCTGCGCGCGACCGCCGAACTGCCAGCGCGGCGTTTCGACGAACTCCGCTCCGCCGGTGGCGATGAAGGTCGGCTTGCCGCCGACGATCGGGCCCGGAACGTCGTCCTTCAGCTTCGAGTCGATGTAGGACGCATAGCCGTAGAGGAGCAGGTTGCGGACCGGGCGCCAGGAGACCTGACCGTCGAAGCCGTAAGCGCGGGCGCTGCCGACGTTGCGGTCGAGGGTGGTGCCGAAGGTCGAGCTCGCCGGATCCTGGTCGGTCGCGGTGACGATGCGGTTCTTGTAGTTGACGTAATAGCCCGCGAGCTGCGCCTGCACCGCCCGCGAACGGAAGCGATAGCCGCCTTCGAACGAGTCGGTGGTTTCCGGGCTCACGTTGATGCTGACCGAGCGGTAGAGATTGTCGGTCGACGGGGACGAGAAGTTCTTGCCGTAGCTCGCATAGACGCTGTGGTTGCCCGCGAACTCGTAAGCCACACCGACGGAAGGAAGGATCGGGCTGTACTTCACGGTCCGCTCGAACGGCTGGATCGCCGTCGCCGGAATGCCGAAGTTGCCGGTGGTGCAATAGGGATTGCCCGGGGTGACGCTGACGCCGCCGGCATTGGCGTTCGCTCCGCCGAAGAAAGCGGTGGCGTTGGAAGTGAAGCAGTTCTGGTTCAGCTCGCGCTTGAAGAACGGAGCACGGATGCCCGCCTGCACGGTGAGGGCGTCGTCCAGGAACTTGCCGAAATACTCAGCCGAAAGCTGCTGCAGCATTGCCACCGAGTAACGGTCGCGATTCTGGATCGGGTTGCCATCGGCGCCGACGATGCGGGCCATCTCGTTGGTGCGGCCGCCGAACACGCTGACCGGATCTCCGTTTTCAAAGATGCGGCCAAGCTCGCCCGTCTGACGGTGTTCGCCGCGGTCGTAGGTGTAGGCCAGGCGGAACCGGTGCTGATCGGTCATCTGCCAGATGAGCGAGGTCAGGAAGGTGTAGCGGTTGGTGCGCGTATTGCTCGGCTGATAGACCCGGATGTTGTCCAGGATATCGCCGTCGCCGTTCAGATCGACGCCGAGGTTGACCGCGCGGTTGGCGCCGCGCAGGCGGGCGTCGAACTCGTTGATCAGGCCGGTGCCGCCGCCGTTGGCGAGGGTCGACTGGTAGCCCGGATCGGCGGTCAGGATCAGGCCGTCGGCCAGCGTGAAGCGCATCTGGCCGCGGATGTTGGCGGTGTCGGACGGGTTGATGCGCAGGCCGAAATAATTGGTGCAGCTTGCCGGCGTCAGGTTGTTGGCCGCGGAACCGGAATTGTCGTCGTCACGGACGCCACGGGTCGGCGCATCGCGAACGCAAGTCGCGATGTTGTCGAAGTCGCGGTTGAGCGCGTAATCCTGCGCCGTGCCGTTATTGTAGCTGTTGTTGCGGTTACGGTTGAAGTGGCCCGCGAGCGAGACGAAGTCGCCGTTGCTGCCCAGCTCCTGGTAGATGCGGGCATTATACTGCGTGCGGTGCAGTTTGCCGGGGCCTTTGAACTTGTCATATTCCTGCTCGGAAGCCGACAGCCAGGCTTTGGTGCCGAACGGGCCGAATTCGCCCGTGTTGAGCAGGCCGAAGGCGCGGAAATAATCGAACGAGCCGAGCGAACCCTTGAGGATCACGCCGAATTCGTCGGTCGGGGTCAGCGAGCGGTAGGAAACGACGCCGCCGGCGGCCGACGGGGTCGGGCTGTCGACGTCGGTGGTGCCGAGGTTGACCGAGACCTGATCGATCAACTCGGGGTCCATCTGCTGGTTGCCGAAGATCGCATAGTTGCCGGTGTCGTTGAGCGGCAGGCCATCCCAGAGGAGGGCGATACGGTTGCCCGGGAAGCCGCGGATACGCAGGTTGCCGCCCGAAGCGCCGTAGGGATCGGAGTTGGTGTAGTTCACACCCGGAATGAGGTTGATCGTCTGCAGGATCGACTGGCCGGTCGCCTGGCGGGCGATGATGTCCTGGGTCAGGATCGAACGGGTCTTGGGAACGTCGGGAACGATGACGCCGCCGACATCCTGACGGCGCGAGCCGGTGACGACGATCGTATCGTCTTCCACCTCCTGCGAACCGGTCGACTGGGCGAACGCCATGGACGGCAGGACGAGCGCGGTCGTCGCGCAAAGGAGCGTGAACTTATTCATTGGAATGCGACCCCCCAAGGGTGTTGAGCGAGCCCGGCTCGCCATGGGTGAATGATATTGCGCTGCAGCGTGGCTGGCAACGCCCATTGCGTTCGAAATATTGCGATTTGGCGACACTGACCGGGCCCCCCGGCCACCCGCCCATTGGCGCGGCAGGGCGGAATTCGCAAGTCTCCTTAGGAGCTTGTCGCGGGACGCAGAGGGAGGTGCAGTATTTTACCGGGGGTGTGTGGCGCTGGGGCCGCGCCTGTGTGGCTTTGTTCCGGCAGCACGTTGTCCCGGAACGAATCGGCACCTGCTAAGCGAGGCCGATCCCGTCGGCGAGGAGCTTCGTGCCCGCGACGATCATCAGCCAGTAGACAATCGTGTAGAAGCGCTCCCCCGGGACTTTACGGACCAGCTTCACCCCCGCCAGGCTGGCGAGGATCGCGATGGGGAGCAGGGCCGCGGTGGCGAGCGCGTTTTCGGGCGTGAACTGGCCGAGCGCGACGTAGGCGGGCACCTTGATCCAGTTCACGGTGGCGAAGAAGATTGCGGACGTGCCGACGAATACGTCGCGCGGCAGGCCGCGGGGCATCACCCACATCTGGAAGGGCGGCCCGCCGGCATGGGCGATCTGGCTTGTGAAGCCGGTGGCGACCCCGAACAGGCTGCCGACCCAGAGCGGGGATTGGGCCGAGGCTTCGATGCCGGGGCGCCGCTCCAGCCAGAGGCGGTAGCTTCCGAACAGGATCGAGATCGCGCCGAGCACCGCCATCACCGCGTCCGCCGAGATGCGGGCGGCGAGCAGCCAGCCGAGGCCGATGCCGACAACCGCGCCCGGCAGCATCGCGGCGAGGACCCGCCCGTCCCAGCTCTTCCGAAAGGCGGCGACGCCGACCACGTCCTGCGCGATCAGGATCGGCAGCAGAATGGCCGCGGCCCGCACCGGATCATCTACGCCGAGCGCCATCAGCGGCGTGCCGAGCGCGCCCAGCCCTGAGAAACCCCCCTTCGCGAGCCCGATCAGCACCACCGCCGGGATCGCGAAGAGGTAGAAGTTCAGGTCCTCAGGCATGTCCCGTCATTGCGAGGAGCGGAGCGACGAAGCAATCCAGTGTGCTTCGGAGCCAGACTGGATTGCTTCGCGGCGGTTTATCCTGAGCGCCGCCGCAGGCGGCGTCGAAGGGCTCGCGGTGAGAGGTGAGGGGGGTGACAGGCGCGACCTTATGGTCAGGACCGAGCGTGGGCGGCTTCGCTCTCTACCGTGACGGGCGCCAGCCGCGGGCTCAGCAGATGAATGGCTCCCACCGCGATGAAATAGACGGTCGTGCAGACCGCGAAGATCATCGTGTAATTGCCGCCCGTGGCGTCGAGCACGAGGCCGGTCGACTTCGACATGATCATGCCGCCGACGCCGCCACAGAAACCCCCAAGGCCGATGACCGAACCGACCGCGCGCTTGGGGAACATGTCGGGCGGAAGCGAAAGGAGGTTGGTCGAGAACGCCTGGTGCCCGGCAAGCGCGAGGCCGATCAGCGCCACCGCGAACCACATGTTCTCCATGCTGGTGACGAACAGCAACGGCGTGACGCAGCAGCCTGCGATGATCATCGTCACCTTGCGGGCGAAGTTGGCGCTATGCCCGTTCTGGATGAGCTTCGAGGAGAGCCAGCCGCCGGCGATGCTGCCCACGTCGGAGAGCAGGTACATGATGATCATCGGCAGCAGGACGACCTTCAGGTCGACGTTGTAGGTGCTGGCGAAATATTTCGGCAGCCAGAAGAGCATCAGGAACCAGACCGGGTCGGTCAGGAACTTGGCCGTGGCGAAGGCCCAGGCCTCGCGCCTGCGCACGACGCGGCTCCAGCCGATGCGCTCCAGCTTTTCGGCAGGATCGTGCTCGATCCAGGCGAGCTCGCCTTCGCTCACCTTGCCGCTCTCGCGTGGGTTGCTGTAGAGCCATAGCCACAGGCCGAGCAGGACGACCCCGAATAGGCCGGTGACGATGAAGGTCTCGCGCCAGCCGAAGCCGAGGAAGACCATGAAGAACCAGACTGTCGGCGCAGTCAGGATGACGCCGACGGTGGTCGCGCTGTTGACCCAGCCGATGGCGAAGGCGCGCTCCTTCTGCGGAAACCACTCGCTGCTGGCGCGCACGACGGAGGGGAAATGCCCGGCCTCGCCGACGCCCAGGCACACGCGCGCCATCATGAAGGAGGTGACCGTGGAGGCGAAGCCGTGCGCCACATGGCCGACCGTCCAGATGGCGATGGCGATCGAATAGCCGATCTTCGGCCCGAAGCGGTCGATCAGCCAGCCCATGAGGAGGAAGCCGAGCGCGTAGGCGGCCTGGAAGGCGGTGACGATGTTGCCGTAGTCGTTCTCGCTCCAGCCCAGCTCCTTGGTGAGGTCGGGCGCCAGCAGGCCGAGCATCGTGCGGTCGATGTAGTTCACTGTGGTGGCGAAGAAGAGCAGCGCAATGATGAGCCACCGATAGCGGCCGACACGCGGCACCGCATCGGCGCCGCCCTGAATGCCCGAGCTCAAAGCCATCGTCTTCCTCTCCTTGTCCCGCGCCGGCTTGCCGCCAGCTTGTCGGGAGTGATCGCCCCATTAGCGAAGCCTCGCATAGGTTGTAAGGGAAACCGGTGTCAGTTACAATCTGGACGGACCTCGGAGGAGCACGGAAGATGAAGAAAATCCTCGTTCTAAGCCTGGCGCTGGCGCTTGCCGGCTGCGACGACGCAGGCGGCGGCGCGCAGGCGCCCGCGAAGGTGGTGACGAGCGGGAAGACCGAGGTTCCCATCTCCAAGCTTCCGCAGGAGGTGCTCGCTGCCGCGG
>DASWNA010000014.1:0-45178 GCA_036399475.1 Allosphingosinicella sp. | reverse complement strand
CCCGCGCCGAGCACCCAGCCCGCAATCGTGTTGCTGCGATTGTCCATGCCGTTTTCAAAGCCTCCAGGGGCGCGCGAGGGTGCGCGCGAGTGGGAATTTCGGGAGCCCCTTTAGGCGGCGCGCGGCGGCGGGGCAAGCGGGGGAAGGTGGGTTAGCGCCCAATCCAGTGGCTCAGGAGAAAGTGGGCGATTGCGAATGGCGGCGGGGCAAGGAAGCGGGCGCCCGCCTCCCCGGCAAGCGCAGCGGCGACTTCGGCGCGGGTTGCCCAGAAGCCTTCCTCGAGCTCGGTGGTGTCGAGCACGATCCGGTCCGACGCCGCCTGGGCGATGCAGGCGATCATCAACTGGCCTGGAAAGGGCCAGGGCTGGCTTGCGACGTAGCGCACATCCGACGCCTCGATCCCGGCTTCTTCCATGAGCTCGCGGGCAACGGCTTCTTCCACCGACTCGCCGGGTTCGACGAAGCCGGCCAGGGCCGAGAAGCGGCCCTGCGGATATTGCGCCTGGCGGGCGAGAAAGACTCGGCCGTCATGCTCGGCAAGCATGATCACCACCGGATCGACGCGCGGGAAATGTTCGGCGGCGCAGGCGGCGCAGCGGCGGCCCCAGCCGGCGCGGAACACCTCGCTTGGCGCGCCGCAATTGGCGCAGAAGCCGTGGCGGCCATGCCATTCGAGCAGGCTGCGCGCGGCGCCCCAGATCGCGGCGTCGGCGGGCGCCATGCGGTTGAGGAGGCCGAACACGGACCAGGCGCGCTGGCCTGGTGGTGCGCTGACCAATGGGGCGAAGTGGGGGATGTCCTCGCGCAGGCCGAGGAAGATGAGGTTCGTTTCGCCCGGCGGGAGCGGGGCCCAGGTCATTGCGCCGCTGTGGTCGAGGACCGGGTCGAGACCAGCGAGGTTGAGCAGGCGCGCGTTTGGATGAGCGGCCAGCGCGGCGATTTTCTCGGCGTCCTGGCGGAGGTTGTCGGCGCGGTCGAGGTCGGCGCCGGTGAAGCCTGGGGTGGTGGTCATGCGATTGCCTTCGTTCCCTCACCCTTCCCACGGCTGCGCCGCGGGCCCCTTCCCTCTCCCGAAATGGGAGAGGGAGAAAGTACGTCACTCCTCGAGCCCCACTCCCATTTCGGGAGAGGGAGGGGCCCGCCCGGCGAAGCCGGGTGGGAGGGTGAGGGCACGGCCTGAGCGAATGGCAATGTGCCCCGCCACTCCCGCCCCCGCGCCGCAAGCCGCGCGAACAAAGTCGGAAGCCCCGCGTCCTCGATCCGGTCGATCGGATGCCAAACACCCTCGGGAGGCTCACCCCGCACCTCCCCGCACTGCAGCCGCATCGTAAGCGCGAAGTGGGTAAACACATGATCCATACTCCCCGCCTCCCGCCACACCGCCTCGGCAGGCGCCGCGTCGGTGGGAAGCGCAAGCATGCCGCCGAGCAGCCCCTTGGCTGGGCGGCGGACGAGGAGAACGTGGCCATCATGCTCCAGCCACCACGCGGTCCCCTCCCGCTTCGGCTTGGCGGCCTTGGGAGCCTTCACGGGATAAAGCTCCCCCTCACCCGCCTGCCCTGCCGCGCAGAACGCCAGCAGCGGGCAGCCCGGGCAGTCCGGCGCGCGCGGGGTGCAGATTGTGGAGCCGAGGTCCATCATCGCCTGCGCGAAATCGCCTGCCCCTGCCTCCGGCGTAATGGTGTCGGTAAGTTCGTACAGCCTCTCACGCGACCCGGGCAGCGGCGCCTCGACCGCGAACAGCCGCGAAACGACGCGTTCGACATTGGCATCCACCACCACCGCCCTTCGCCCGAACGCAATCGCGGCGATAGCGGCGGCGGTGTAGCGACCGATACCGGGGAGCTTGCGAAGCTTCTCCTCCGTGTCCGGAAAACCCCCTCCCCCCGCCGCGACCGCGCGGGCGCAGGCGATCAGGTTGCGGGCGCGGGCGTAGTAGCCGAGGCCCGCCCAGGCGGCCATCACCTCCGCCTCCTCCGCCCCGGCCAGCGCCGCCACCGTCGGCCACCGCGCGGTGAACTTCTCGAAATACGGCTTCACCGCCGCGACGGTGGTCTGCTGGAGCATGATCTCGGACAGCCAGACGCGGTACGGATCGGGCCTCGCGCCGCCTTCCACCCGCCACGGCAGCCGCCGTTTATCCACAATATACCAGCCCAGCAGGGCAGATGAGACATCGACGGCCATGGCCCGCTATGCCATGCTCCGGGCCATGGGCAAACCGGGCGGAACAGCGAAAAAGAAAGCGGAAGACGCGCCGCGCTCCAGGCGGGCGCGGCCGGTGTCCGACCTCTTGCCGTCGATCGGCGGCGCGGCGTTCAAGCGCTTCGGCTTCGTTCAATCCTCCGTCGTCAGCCGGTGGAAGGAGATCGTCGGCGATCGTTATGCCGGCGTGTCCGCACCCGAATCGATCCGCTTCCCGGCCGGCAAGCGCGCCGGCGGCGTGCTGACCCTGGTGGTGGAGGGCGCCCACGCGCCGATGATCCAGCATGTCGTGCCGGTGATCATCGAACGGGTGAACCGCTTCTTCGGCTACGCGGCGGTGGAGCGGGTGCAGTTCAGGCAAGGCGTGGTTAAGCTTGCCCGCGCCAAACCCCGGGTCGCGCCGCCCTCGCTGCGCCCGATTCCGCCGGAGCTTGGCGAGTCGCTTCGCGGCATCGCCGATCCGGAGCTTCGCGCCTGCCTTGAAGCGCTTGCGCGCGGGGTGGCGGATAGCCAAGGAGCGGCGGCGGGGGTCGGCACAAGCGTTGCGATCCCCTTGGTGGGCAGGATTGGAGAACGAAGATCATGAAGGCATTCAAGCTCAGCGCGGCGGCGGCCCTCGCGCTTGCGCTCGCCGGTTGCGGCGGAAGCGATATGGCCGGCGGCAACAACGCCGCCGCGGGGGCGGAGCAGAATTTCAAGGTCGAGCAGATTGCGGCGCCGAACGGCGCCAACTGGGCCGACACCGTGACGCAAACGCCGGACGGCGGTTTCCTGAGGGGCAACCCGACCGCCAAGGTCAAGGTGGTCGAATATGGCTCCATGACCTGCAGCCATTGCGCCGATTTCTCCGAAAAGGGTGAGCCGGCGCTGATCGACAAATATGTGAAATCGGGCCAGGTGAGCTTTGAATTCCGCAATTTCGTCCGCGATCCGGCCGACATGGCAGCCGCGTTGATCGCGCGCTGCAACGGCGCCACCGCCTTTTTCCCGCTGACAGAGCAGCTCTTCGCGTCGCAGGCCGAATGGATGGCCAAGCTCCAGGAAATGCCGGCCGATCAGCAGGCGCAGCTTCAGACCATGACTCCGGCGCAGGCGGTGGGCGTCTACGCCCAGGCCGCGGGCCTGGTCGATTTCGCACGGGTGCGCGGCATCCCGGCGGCCAAGGCCCAGGCCTGCGTCGCCGACGCGGCGCAGGTGCAGAAGCTGGTCGAGATCGGCCAGAAAGCGGGCCAGATCCCCGGCACGCCGGCCTTCATGATCAACGGCACCCTGGTTCCCAACAGCGCCGACTGGAAGACGCTTGAGCCCGCAATCCAGCAGGCGCTGCGGTGAGGGCTCAGGCACTTCTCGGCGCGGCGGCACTGGTCGCGGCGGCTGCGCTTGCGCCCGCCGCCGGCGCGGCGCCGGCCCGTCCGCGCGCGGCTGCGCCCGTCGACTGGACCAAGCGGGTTGCGGCAACTCCGCAGGGCGGCTTCGTCATGGGCAACCCGGCGGCGAAGGTGAAGGTCGTCGAATACGGTTCGCTTACCTGCGGCCATTGCGCGGCGTTCAGCGCGGCGGCGTTCGACGCCAAGGCGGGGGCGCCGCTGCTTGCCCACCTGCGCAGCGGCAAGGTCAGCTACGAATTCCGCAACTTCGTCTTGAACGGCACGGACGTGGCGGCTTCGCTTGTGGCGCGCTGCACCGGGCCGGCCGGTTTCTTCAGATTCGTCGATCGCGCGTACGCCACGCAACCCCAGTGGATGGACCGGATCGGCAATTTGTCGCCCGAGCAGAAGGCGCAACTGAACGGCTTGTCCAAGAACCAGACGCTGGTTCGCCTGGGTGAGATTGGCGGGCTGGTGCAGATGGGCACGCAGATGGGCTTGCCGGCGGCGCGGGCGAAGGCGTGCCTGGCGGACCCCGCCGCGCTCGACCGGCTCGGCAAGATGTACGAAGCCGCGGAGGCGCTCGGCGTTACCGGCACGCCGACCTTCTTCATCAACGGCCGGAATATCGGCACCCAGACCTGGGCGTCGCTCCAGCCGCTGATCCGGCAAGCGGGGGGATAGGGCCGCGATGCGCTCGGGGGGGCGGGCATGCAGATAAAGCGTCTGAAGCTTTCGGGCTTCAAGAGCTTTGTCGAGCCTTCCGAGCTGCGCATCGAGCCTGGGCTGACCGGGGTCGTCGGCCCCAATGGCTGCGGCAAATCCAACGTCCTTGAAGCGATCCGCTGGGTAATGGGCGAAAGCTCGCCCAAGTCGATGCGCGGCGCCGGCATGGACGACGTGATCTTCGCCGGCACCGCCACCCGGCCGGCGCGCGACTTCGCCGAAGTGACCCTGCTGGTCGAGCGCCAGGCCGAGGACCTGCCCGGCGATGTCTCCGTTGCCCCGGCGGGCGATGTCGAGATTACCCGGCGGATCGAGCGCGGCGCGGGCTCGGCCTACCGGGTCAACGGCCGCGACGTGCGGGCCAAGGACGTCGCCTTGCTGTTCGCCGATTCGGCGACCGGGGCGCACTCCCCAGCCCTCGTCAGCCAAGGCAAGATCAGCGCGATCATTTCCGCCAAGCCGACCGAGCGGCGGCTGATGCTCGAGGAAGCGGCCGGCATTTCCGGCCTCCACGTCCGCCGCAAGGACGCCGAGCAGAAACTGCGCGCCGCCGAGGCGAACCTCATCCGGCTGGATGAAGTTCTCGGCGACATGGAGCAGCGCGCCGCCGCGCTCCGGCGCCAGGCCAAGGCGGCCGAACGCTACCGCAAGCTTTCCGAGCAGATCAGGGTTGCCGAAGGGCGGATGATCTTTTCGCGCTGGCGGGAAGCGGCGCGGGCGGCGGACGCGGCCCGGATCGAGGCCGACAGCGCCTCGGGCGCGGTCGAGCGGGCGGCGGAAGCGCAGCGCGCGGCGGCGGCCTGGCAGACCGAGGCGGCACGAACCGTAGCGGAGAAACGACGCGCGGCGCAGGCGGCGCGCGACGCGGCGACCTCCCTCGGCCACACGCTTGCAACCCTCAGTGCAGAGCGCGACACGGTGGCGCGGCGGATCAAGGAGCTGGCCGACCGGCGCGCGACCCTGCTCTCCGACCGGGCGCGCGAGGCGGCGCTGGCGGAGGACGCCAAGGCGGCGCTGGCCCGGCTCGGGGGCGAAGCGCGCGACATCGCCGCCCGGCTTTCGGCGGCGGAAGCGGCGCGCGGCACGATCGATGTCCGCACGGTTGAACTCGAGGATGCGGCGCGCGGCGCGGAAGCGGCGCTCGGCAAGGCGCGGGCGGTGCAGGCCGCCGAGCAGGCCGAGGCGCGGGTGGCGCAGGCGGCGCTGGAAAGCGCGCGGGCGAAGCTGGCGCGTGCCGAAGGCGAGATGGCGCGGCTGAACGGGCAGCTCGGTGCGCTCGGCGACGAGAAACCGCTGGTGGAAAGCCTGCAGGCGGCGCGGGCGAAGCGTGAAGCAGCAGAGAAACGGCAGGCCGAGGCCGCGCAGGCGATCGCCGCGGCCGAGACCCGGCGCCAGCAGGCGGCGGCGGCACGGGACGCCGCGGAGAGCGAGGGCGCATCGGCGCGGGCAGCCCATGCGGCGCTCCAATCGGAAGCGCGCGCGCTTGCCAAGGCCGTCGAGGGCGCGACCGGCGACCGGGCGATCAACCATCTCAAGGCCGAGCCTGGCTTCGAGCGCGCGCTTGCGGCGGCGCTTGGCGACGATCTCGACGCGGCGGTGAAGGGCGACGGCGCGCGGCGCTGGGCGGGGGCGGACGCCGAGGCGGGCGATCCTGCGCTCCCCGAGGGCTGCGAACGGCTGCTCGACCATGTCGAGGCACCGGCCGTGCTGCACCGGCGGATGGCACAGGTGGGCGTCGTCGAGGAGGACAAGGGGCTCGTTCTTGCCGTGGGCCAGCGCATCGTCACCCGCGACGGCCGGCTGCGGCGCTGGGACGGCTACCAGGCCACCGGGCTTGGCGCAGCGGCGGCCGAGCGGCTGATCCGGGTCAACCGCCTCGCCGAACTGCAGGCGGCGCTACCCGGCGCCTTCACAAAGGTTGAGGACGCCAAAGCGCGCACCGAAGCGGCGATTGCAGCGATGCAAGGTGCGCGGGAGGCCGCCGATGCTGCGCGGCGCAGCGATGCCGAAGCGGCGATGGCGATCCGCGAGGCGGGTCGTGCCGAGGATTCTGCCCGGGTGGAGATCGAGCGGCTCGACATGCGCCGCACCGGTCTTGGCGAGCGGATCGCCCAGGCCGAGCAGGATCTGGCCGATGCGCGCGCCGCGTTCGAGGATGCCGGCGGGGTGGTGGCGGCGCTGCCCGACGCACGCGCAACCGAAGCGATCGTCGCCAAGCTGCGCGGCGGCGCCGAAACCGCCCAGAACGCCCTTGCCGAAGTGCGCGCCGAAGCGGCAACCCACGCCCGCACCGTCGCCGCCGACCGCCAGCGCGGCGAAGCGGCGGCGAAGGAAAGCGCCGACTGGACGGTGCGCTCCGCCGAGGCCGGCAGACGCCAGGCCGACATGGCCGCGCGCATCGCCGAAGCGGAGGAAGAGGCCGAGCGGCTCGCCGACGCGCCCGAAACCATCGCCCGCAGGCTCCTCTCGATGGAAGGGGAGCATGCAACCGCCACGGCAACCGCGGAGGCGGCACTGGCCGCCGAGCGCGAGGCGGAGGCCGGGCTTCGCGAGACCCAGGGGAAGCTGGCGCAGGTCGGGGAAGTGCTGGCCAGCGCCCGCGAGGCCCGGGCGGGGGCAGCGGCGCGGTTCGAGAACCAGGAAAGCCGGCGGATCGAGATGGGCCGCATCTCCGGCGAACGCTTCCAATGCCCGCCACCCTTGCTGCCCGAGAAGATCGGCTTCGACGAGGAGACAATCGTCGCGGCGGGCGAGGAATCGAGCCGCCACGAGCGGATGATGGGGGAGCGGGAGCGGATCGGGCCGGTGAACCTCATCGCCGAGCAGGAGCTGGAGGAGCTCGAAACCGGCCGAAACACCAGCCAGGCGGAGCGCGAGGAGCTCGGCATCGCCATCCACCGCCTGCGCGGCTCGATCGGCAGCCTCAACCGCGAAGGCCGGGCGCGGCTGCTCCTCGCCTTTGAAACGGTGAACGGCCATTTCCGGAGCCTGTTCGCCACTCTGTTCGAGGGCGGGCAGGCGCATCTCGAACTGATCGAATCCGACGATCCGCTGGAGGCGGGGCTGGAGATCCTCGCCCAGCCGCCCGGCAAGCGCCTCTCCACCCTCACTCTCCTTTCCGGCGGCGAGCAGGCGCTGACGGCGGTGGCGCTGATCTTCGCGCTGTTCCTCACCAACCCGGCGCCGATCTGCGTCCTCGACGAGGTCGACGCGCCGTTGGACGACGCCAACATCGAACGCTTCTGCGACCTGCTCGACCGGATGACCGCCGAGACGCAGACCCGCTACCTGATCGTCACCCACAATGCGGTGACCATGAGCCGCATGCACCGCCTGTTCGGAGTAACCATGATCGAAAAAGGCATCAGCCGGTTGGTAAGCGTCGATCTCGGCGGCGCCGAACGCCTGCTGGCGGCGGAATAAGGACAGCCCCTCTCCCCTTCAGGGAGAGGGAGGGGCCCACCGCAAAGCGGTGGGAGGGTGAGGGCACGACCAAGGAGATGACCAGATGATCGGGGAGCAAATCCGCTTGCCCTCACCCTCCCAAAGCTTCGCTTTGGGCCCCTCCCTCTCCCTGAAGGGGAGAGGGAAAGCATGACTCGCTTCGTCCCCCCTCACCCACCGCGCGGCACCGCCCCGGTCTCCACCTGGCGCGGCTTCGTCGGCGAACGCGCACGCAACGCCGTGTTCGGCTGGTCCGAGCAGGCCTTCGAACTCCCCCACATGAAGCGCAACGTGCTCGGCTACCCGATCCACATCCCGCTCAGTCCCGACGCGATCGGCCGAGTCATGCTCGACAACGCCGCCAATTACGTGAAGCCCGATCTCGTCAAGCGGCTGCTCATGCCGACCATCGGCGAAGGGCTGCTCAGTTCGGACGGGGCGCTGTGGCGGGACCAGCGCCGCATCGTCGCGGCGAGCTTCGCGCCCGCAGCGGTGGATGCGCTGATGCCGCATTTCGCCGGCGCGGCGCGGCGGGCGATGGACGGCTGGCGCGCCGGCGAGACCGACATGGCCGCCGAGGCGACGATCACCACCATGCGCGTCATCTCCGACAGCCTGTTCGCCGGCGATCCGCGGCTGACCAGCGACGCGGCGCTTGCCCACATCGCGGCGGCCCTGGAGGGGGTCAGCGAAGCGCGGATTCAGGTGCTGCTGGGGCTTCCGCTGATCCCGTTGACCCGCCAGGGTCGGGCCGGGCGGCGCGGGCAGGTTTATCTGCGCGAGACGCTGAGCGCCGTCGCCGAGGACCGGCGGCGCGGCGGTTACGACGATTTCCTGAGCCGGATGATCGAAGCGCTGGAGGCCAAATTCCCCGCCGCCCAGGCGCGCTCGCTGGCCGTCGACAACGCCGCCACCTTCTACCTCGCCGGGCACGAGACCACCGCCAATGCGCTGACCTGGACGCTGTTCCTGCTGTCCGAACAGCCTGCGTTGCAGGACGAAGTCGCGGCCGAAGCGGCGGCGGCGCTGGCCGCGGGCGAGGAGGATGCGCATCTGCCCGAGCGGGTGCCTTTGCTTCGCCGGGTGCTGGAGGAATCGATGCGCCTCTACCCGCCGGTGCCCCGCTTCGACCGGCAGGCGGTGGCCGCGGACGAGATCGCCGGCCACGAAGTGAAGCCCGGCGACCTTGTCTCGATCTGGCCGTGGCTGGTCCACCGCCATCGCACCTTGTGGGACGATCCCGACGCCTTCGACCCCTCCCGCTGGACCGAGGCCGCGCGCGCCGGCCGGCACCGCTTCCAGTACATCCCATTCGGCGGCGGCCCCCGCGTCTGCGTCGGCATGCGCTTTGCCATGGCCGAGGCGCTAACCGTGCTCGCCACCTGGCTGCGCGGCTGGCGATTCGCACCGGTGCCCGGCCGCCAGGTGAAGCCGTCGGGCATGGTGACGCTTCGCCCGGCGGGTGGGCTTCCTTTACGGCTTCAGCCAAGGACATGAGCGACTAGCCCGCTCCCGCGAATTGCTATTGCGAATAAGTCGCAACAGCGTTAGTCCCCCGCCAGACGCAAACATGCGCCAGTGCAAGGGGCTTTCATGATCCTTCGTTCCGTTTCCGCCGTCGCTCTCGCGGTCGCGCTCGCCACTCCGGCCATTGCCAGCGAGGGCGCCGTCGTGGCCGACTCGGCTTCGGCGGATGCCGAAGCCGTGGACGATCAGGGCGCGATCGTGGTGACGGGGCAGCGCCTGGAATATGGCGCCCGCGAAAGCTGCTCGGCGACCCGCACCTGCACCGACGTCAAGGACGTGCCGCAATCCCTGTCCGTGATCTCGGAAAGCCAGATCGAGGACCAGGCGCTGCGCTCGATTGCCGACGTCCTGCTCTACGTGCCCGGCACCAGCCCTGGCACCGGCGAGGGCAATCGCGACCAGATCACCCTTCGCGGCAACAACAGCACCGCCGATTTCTTCGTGAACGGGGTCCGCGACGACGTTCAATATTTCCGAGACCTCTACAATTCAGAGCGCGTGGAAATCCTGCGCGGCCCCAATGCGATGATCTTCGGCCGCGGCGGCGGCGGCGGCGTGGTCAACCGGGTCACCAAGCGCCCCGGCGGCGAGGCGTATCGCGAGTTCGCGTTGCAGGCGGACAGCGAAGGCGGCTACCGCCTGACCGGCGACGTCGACGTGCCGCTGAGCGGCGGCAGCAGCGACGCGGGCCTGCGCCTCAATGGCGTCTACGAGAATGGCGAAAGTTTCCGCCGCGGCGTCGAGCTCGAGCGCTACGGCATCAACCCGACGGTCGGCGCGACGCTGGGCGATACCCGCGTCGATCTCTCCTACGAATATTTTCATGACCGCCGCACCGCCGACCGCGGCGTGCCCAATTTCCAGGGCCGGCCGGTGGGCGGCTTCGACAGGGTCTTCTTCGGCGATCCCCAGCAGAGCTTCGCCAAGGTCGACGCCCACATCCTCAGCGCCTTTGTGGAACATCGTTTCTCGGACGCCGTGACGCTGCGCAACCGCACCACCTACGGCCGCTTCGACAAGATGTACCAGAACATCTTCCCGGGCGCTGTGAACGCGGCAGGGACGCAGGTGGCGCTGTCCGCCTACAAGGATACCAACCAACGCGAGAACCTCTTCAGCCAGACCGACCTGATCGTCGAAGGCGATCTCGGCGGGCTTTCCCACACCCTCCTCCTCGGCTTCGAAGTGGGGCGGCAGGACACGCTCAGCCGGCGCTTCAACGGCTTCTTCGGCGTTACCACCGCCAATCCGAACGGATTCGGCTCGATCAGCGTGCCGCTTTCCGCCCCGACGATTTCGGAAAGCGTCTTCTTCCGGCCCACCCTTACCACCGGCGCGCCCGCGTCCCGCCCCCCTGCGAACTTCAACGAGAGCGATGCCTCGGTGCTCGCTTTCTACGCGCAGGAGCAGTTGCGGATCAGCGACCAGATCGAGGTTGTCGCGGGCCTGCGCTTCGACCGCTTCGAGCTGGATGTGCTCAACCGCAATACCGGCACGACGTTTTCGCGGACGGAGAACCTCTTTTCGCCGCGCCTCGGCCTGGTCTTCAAGCCGACACCTGCCTTGTCGCTCTACACAAGCTACGGCCGCTCCTATCTGCCGAGCGCGGGCGACCAGTTCAGCTCCCTCGACGCCACGTCCGAGACGCTGAAGCCGGAGCGCTTCGACAATTACGAGGTCGGCGCCAAGTGGGAGCCGGTCGCCGGCCTGCTCGCCACCTTCGCCGTCTACCAGCTCGACCGCACCAACACCCGGGCGCTCGATCCCGTTACCAACCTCACCGTCCTGACCGGCGCCCAGCGCAGCCGCGGGCTGGAGATCGGGATCGAGCGCAACATGACCGACAAGTGGCAGGTGTCGGGCGGCTACGCGCTGCAAAAGGCCCGCGTCACCCGCGCGACCACCGCCTGCCCGAGCGGAACATGCGAAGTGCCGCTGGTCCCGCGCCACCAGTTCTCGCTGTGGAACCGCTACAATTTCAGCAAGCGCCTCGGCCTCGGGCTGGGCGTGATCGCCCGAACCAAATCCTATGCGGGGATCAGCAACAATGTGACACTGCCCAGCTACGTGCGGGCCGACGCGGCGGTGTTCTACGAGCTCACCGACGGCATCGAAGCGCAGGTCAATGTCGAGAACCTGTTCGGCGCGGACTATTTCGGAACCGCCCACAGCGACAACAACATCGCCCCCGGCGCGCCGACCACCGCCCGCGCCACCTTGCGCTTCCGCTTCTAGGCGCGCCTGCGATGAACGTGGCAATTCTGGAAACCGGCAAGCCGCCGGAAGCGCTGCGAGGCCGCTTCACGGATTACCCGGCGATGTTCGCAGACCTGCTCGGGCCGGGGTTCGAGATCACGAGCTACGATGTGGAGGCGGGCGAACTGCCCGGCTCACCGGAGGCCCACCCTGCCTACCTCGTTACCGGCTCACCCGCCGGCGTGTACGAAGACCTGCCGTGGATACCGCCGCTCAAGGACTTCCTGCGCGCCGCCAAGGGCAAAGCGAAGCTGGTCGGCATCTGCTTCGGCCACCAGATCATGGCGGAAGCCTTTGGCGGCAAGGTGGAGAAGTCCGAGCGGGGCTGGGGTGTAGGGCTGCAGACGCTGGAGGTGTGCGGCGCGGCGCCATTTCTGGGGCGGGAGCGCACCGTCGCCATCCCCGCCTCACACCAGGACCAGATCGTGGTCCAGCCGCCCGCCACACGTGTGCTGGCGTCAAGCGTGTTCAGCCCGTTCGGCGTCCTTGCTTATCAGGACCAGCCGGCGCTTTCGATGCAGTTCCACCCCGAATTCTCGCCAGAGTTCGCCAAGGCGCTGATCGAGGCGCGCCGAACCTCCCTTCCGGACCCGGAGGCGGCGCTCGCCTCCCTCGACCAGCCGAACCACCGCGAGGCGGTTGCCGGCTGGATCCGCCGCTTCCTGCTGGGAGCCTAGACGCTCGCCGCGCTGAACGTGTCGCAGGCGGCGGGATCGCCGGTGGAGAGGCCCTTCTGAAGCCAGCGCTGGCGCTGTTCGGCGCTGCCGTGGGTGAAGCTTTCCGGCATCACCCTGCCCTGCGCCTGACGCTGCAGCGTGTCGTCACCGATCGCGGCGGCGGCGGTCAGGCCTTCCTGAACATCGCCCGGTTCCATCACCGCCTGGCCCTGCCGGTCCTTGGCGTTGGCAGCGTAGACGCCGGCATAGCAATCCGCCTGCAACTCGACCCGCACCTGAATCGCATTGCCTTCGCGGGAGGAAGAGGCGCGCTGCTGCTTGTTGGCCTGGTCGAGGACGCCGGTAAGGTGCTGGATATGGTGGCCGACTTCGTGGGCGATGACATAGGCCTGGGCAAAGTCGCCTGCAGCGCGGAACTTGGTCTGCAGCTCTTCATAGAAGCTGGTGTCGAGGTAGATGCTGTTGTCCGACGGGCAGTAGAACGGCCCCATCGCGGACTGCGCCGCGCCGCAGCCGGAATTGGTGCCGCCCTGGTAGAATGCGAATTGCGCCGGCTCATATTGCTGGCCCCGCGCCTGGAAGACGCGCGTCCAGGTGTCTTCGGTGCTAGCCAGCACCTGGCAGGAGAATTTGCGCGCCGGATCGGCGCTGCAGACCTGCTGCGCGCTTTGCCCGGCGGTGCCGCCCTGCTGATGCGGCGCAACCGCCGTGCCGGAGCCGCTGACGCCGAGGCGTCCGCCGCCGCCCAGGCTGGTCAGCGCGCAGTAGCCGAGCGCGAGAACCAGCACGCCGCCGATTCCGAAGCGGCTCAGCACCAGCCCGAACAGCATGCCGAAGAGTCCGCCGCCGCCGCCGCCGCCCCCGAAGCCGCCGAACCCGCTGCCTCCGCCGCCGCTGCCTTGATCCCGTACATTGTCGCTGGAGCGGTAATCATCGAGGCGCATACTGGTTCTCCCTGAACGAGGGGGAGAATGCGCGGGAAGGCCGGCGGTTGCAAACCCGGCGCGGGACGCGGAAAGAGCGTTCAGCTTTTCACGGAGACACGCCCCTTATGTTCCTTTCCGGCAAAACCGCACTCGTTACCGGCTCCACCTCGGGCATCGGCCTGGCCTGCGCGCGGGCGCTCGCCGCGGAGGGGGCGAATGTGGTGCTGAACGGCTTCGGCAACGTGGGCGAGATCGAGGCGATCCGCACCGAACTGGAAAGGGCGAGCGGCGCGGGCGCGCTCTACAGCAATGCCGACCTCACGAAGCCGGAAGCGATCGAGGCGATGATGGCTGAGGCCGCCCAAGCGTATGGCGGCGTCGACATCCTGGTCAACAATGCCGGCATGCAGCACGTCGCGCCGGTGGACCAGTTCCCCACCGACCGCTGGGACCTGATCATCGCGCTCAACCTGTCGGCCGTGTTCCACACCACCCGGCTGGCCTTGCCGCACATGAAGGCCAAAGGCTGGGGCCGGGTGATCAACACCGCGTCGGCGCACAGCCTGGTCGCGAGCCCCAACAAGGCGCCGTACGTGGCCTCGAAGCACGGCGTCGCCGGCTTCACCAAGGCGGTGGCGCTGGAAACGGCGACAGCCGGGGTGACGGCCAATTGCATCAGCCCCGGCTACGTCTGGACGCCCCTCGTCGAGAACCAGATCCCCGACACGATGAAGGCGCGCGGCCTGACCCGCGAGCAGGTGATGAACGACGTCCTCCTCGCCGCCCAGCCGACCAAGCAGTTCGTCACCGTCGACCAGGTCGCTGCGCTGGCCGTGTTCCTGTGCCGCGACGAAGCCTCCGCGATCACCGGCGCGAACCTCAGCATGGACGGCGGCTGGACGGCGGCGTGAGGCAGGCGGCGCTTTAGTAATCGCCCCAATAGGTTTTGGAGAGCGGCAGCGACATCACCCGCCCGACCTCGCCGATCGCCTGGCGCACGGCCGGGCGCTCCCGTAGTGCAAGCAAGCGCGGTTCGAGGATCTTCGCGGCGACGCCGCTGGTGGTTCCCAACCGATAATCCTGAAGCTTCAGCAGCAAGTCCTCCGGCGCGTCGCCCCGGAGCCGGGAGACCAGCAGCTTTTCGGCCGAATCGAGATCGTTTGCGCAGAGTAGAGCCCGCATGTGGGCGGCCTGATTGTCGCTGCTGTTCGCCCGAAGCTTGTCGAGCCACGGCGCAGCAGCCGCCGCGTCGCCGGAAAGCGCGTGGGCGCAGGCGATAATCGACCAGGTCCACATGAAGCCGTAGGGGCTCGCATTCATATTCGATCCGGTCAGCTTCGTCTCATAGGCCGCTGCCTCCTTGAAGCGTCCGGCCACGTTGAGCATTTCGCCGTAGTTGATCGCCATGCTGACCAGGTCCGTGTGCTTGTCGACGCCGAGGGTCAGCAATGAGTCCATTAAAGCGAGGGCTTCGTCATGCCGGCCCGCCGAACCGAGGGTCAAGGCGGCGTCGTTGACGATCCAATAGCCGGACTCCCCCGCGGCCTCGACCTTTTTGAGGTCGGATGCGAAAGGCAAAAACAGGCTTAGTGCCTCCGCCTCCCTGCCGAGAGCGCGGAGTGCGTTCCCCCGCTGCAGCAAACGTTTCGCGTCTTCCGGCATGGCCTCGGCTCGCTCGCGAGTCGCCCGGTCGAACCCGGCCAGCGACGCCTGCAGCAGCCCCGCGCGATCGGTGTCCGGCGGGAACAGGGCGTCGTATTTGCGCGCAACAAGCAGCGTGCCGAGCGTGCTCGGATCGACGATCTGCGCCGCAAGTGCCCGCGCGCCTTCGATATCTCCGCGGGCTATCCGCCCGTCGATTGCCTGGCTTCGGTAAAAGTCCCGGTAGGCGATTTCCCCTTCGTCGGGCCACCCGAGCGTCAGCAGTGCTTCCGCAAAGCGCTGGCGCCCTGCCACATTCTTTGCGTCCCACAGCTTGCGCCAGAGCAAATCCACAACCTCTTTGGGCAGCATGGCCCGCAGTTCTGCGCGGGCTTCCGCCGGCAAAGCCGCGGCTTTCTCGTAGAGGGGGAGCGAAGCCACGGGGTCCTCAGCTTCCGCCGCCGCCAGAATAGCCAGGCCGTATACGTTGGTGCCGGCGGTACCCGTGGCGATGGTGGCCGTGGCGAGATCGAGCCCTTCCCTCGCACGCCCAAGCTTCATCAGCGCAAGGGTCCGAAGGGCCACCAGACCGTCCCGTCGCTCGGGCTCCGCCACCGCATCCGGCGTGAGCCGCTCCGCGTGGAGCAGGATGAGCCGGGCGTATTTATCGTCCTCCGTTAGCCGCTCGAAATCGAAATCAGCGATGATTTTCGAGGATTCGTCACGCTGGCGGTCGGTGACCGCGGACTGCTTTGCCGGCTTCGCGGCATCCGACCCCGCAGCCGGTGCCAGCATCGTTGCGGCAAGAAGAATAGCGAAAAGCTTCATGTGGTTACCCCTGGGTTTGCGCGAAGCATGGCGGCGCGGTGCGCCGCGGTGCAAGCGAAAATCTCACGACGCCGGCCGCTTGGTTGCTGCGCACAGCCCCGTGGCAAGCCCCAACAAAGCGCCTGACGTGGCGCCGAAGCAGGGTATCGCCCGCTTCACCGCAGCGATGGCGCTGGAGATTATCACTTGCGGTGACGGCCGATGCCGCCTCCGGGATCACCGGCGCCCACCTCAGCATGGACGGCGGCTGGACGCACGGCGGCGGTCGAACCTGCCGCGACAACCCGCGAAAAGATTCGCTCCGTCACGGTATAAACGTTATGAGTGTTGCCATAAACGCTTGAGAAGACGCCTCTTCTTCTTGAAGGCACGGCTCGAGCATCGCGGGGAAGCGGGAACAACATGACGATCATCACCGGCGACAACGGCGACAACAGCCTGTCGGGCACCAGCGGCGACGACCGCATCGAAGGCCTTGGCGGCCGCGATTTCCTTTCCGGCCGGGAGGGTTCGGACGAACTCTTTGGCGGCGACGGGGACGATAGTCTCTACGGCGATAGCGGCGACGATCTCCTCTTCGGCGGTGCCGGCGCCGACTTTCTCTATCTGTCCGACGGGAACGACCGGGGCGAGGGCGGCGAAGGCAATGACCGGATCGACAGCTCCGAGGGTTCGGATATCCTCAACGGCGATGACGGCGACGATTATCTTTCGGCCCGGCGCTGGGGCAGCGCGGCGGACATCATCGTGATGAACGGCGGTGCCGGGAACGACCAAGCCTTCATCCTCATGCATGGCCCAGGCAACTTCACGTTCAATGGAGGCGAAGGCAACGACCGGATCGAGATCGGCTCAAGCATGGGGACGCACCTGCTTACCCTGGGTTCAGGGACCGACACCCTTGCGGTGGAAGGCGGTTACTCGAGCGAAGCGCCCCGCTCCATCACCGTCACCGATTTCGCGACCGGCGATGACGGCGACCGGCTGGATCTGACGAGGTTCCTTTTGTTGTCGGTTGGAAACTGGGACCACAACCAGAACCCGTTTGGCTCGGGGCACCTTCGCCTGGCGCAATACGGTGCCGACACAATCCTGGAATTCGACATGGACGGCGCTGCGTCCGCGTACGGCTATGTGACGCTTGTTACCTTTCAGAACACCAGCAAGGCCGGCTTCACCTATCTGAACCTCGATGGCTTTCCGTCGGACGGGAGCGTTCCCGCAGGGCTTACCCTGACCGGGACGGCAGGCGCCGATTCACTAACCGGCGCGGCCGGCGACGACATCATCGACGGCCTTGCCGGCATGGATGAAATTTACGGCGGCAGCGGCGACGACGAGATCACCGGCGGCGCGGACGACGACACGCTGTACGGCGAGGGCGGCGCGGACGTGCTCATTGGCGGCTACGGCAGCGACTATCTCGATTCGGGCTATGGCGACGACACGGTGCATGGCGGCGAGGACGGCGACTATATTACCAGCAGCTGGGGCGGCAGCGAGTTCCTGTACGGCGATGGCGGCAACGATTCGTTCTACATCCGCCGCGACTTCGGCGGCCACGACCTGGTGACTGCCGAGGGCGGCGAGGGCAACGACGCGCTCACCCTTTACGCTTACGGGCTCCACACCTTCATCCTGAACGGCGGCACCGGAGACGACACCGTGCGGATCGGCTGGCTTCAGGGCACCGCCGAGGTGACGCTTGGCGCGGGCGCCGACCAGCTGATCATCGAGGACCCTTCGGGCCTCCTGATCACCTATGGATCGATTACCGTCACGGATTTCGAGACCGGCCCTGCCGGCGACACGCTCGATTTCGACGTGTGGCTGACCAGGATGCTGATCGGTTGGGACAACACATCCAATCCGTTCGGCACGGGCCACCTGCGCCTTATGGGGAACGGCGCCGACACCTTGCTTCAGATCGACCAGGACGCTGGCGGCGACGATTACGCGTTCCGCACCGTCTTCACCTTCGAGAACCACCTGTCAGGGGATTTCACGACGTATAATCTGGACGGCTGGGCGTCCGACGGTTCCGCCCCTGTCGGCATCACCCTGATCGGAACCGAGGCGGGAGAGACGCTGACCGGCGGCGCCGGCGGCGACCGGATCGAAGGACGCGGCGGCTACGATACGCTGAGGGGCGCGGCCGGCGACGATGTGCTCATCGCCGGAAACGAGTATGCCGTGCTGGAAGGCGGATCGGGCGACGACACGCTGTTTGCCGGCTCCGGGGGCGGCAGGCTCGACGGTGGCGCCGGCGACGACGTCGTGACCGGCGGAATCGGCGACGAGCTCATCAATCTCGGCGACGGCGCCGATTCGGCGCACGCCGGCGGCGGCGCCGACACCTTCTATTTTTACCAGGCCGGCAATCCCGGCTCGGTGTCCAAAGGCTATGGCGAAGACGGCGACGATCTGTTCAGCCTGCGCGCCTACAACGTTGCACATTTCGTGGCGAACGGCGGCAACGGCAACGACATATTCGGGATCGGGGCGATTGCAGGCACGGCCAAGATCACGTTCGGCGCGGGAGCGGACCGCGTCTATCTGGAAGGCGATTTCTTCAGTGCCAACTTGCCGGGCACGGTTGAGATCACCGATTTCACAAGCGGCGCGGGCGGCGATGTTTTCGATGTTTCCGTGTCGTCGGCGGCCTTGCTCACCAGCTTCGACTCGGGAAGCAACCCCTTCGCTACCGGGCACATGCGGCTGGTGCAGAGCGGTGCCGACACGCTGGTCCAGATGGACCGCAATGGCGGCGCCGATGGCTATGTCACCGTTCTGAAGCTTAACGGCGTGCAAGCGGCAACGCTGACCGCGGCCAACCTCGGCTACCTGGTCCCCGAAATCTACGGCACTGACGGTGCCGACGCGCTGAACGGCAGCAGCGGTGACGACCGGCTGATCGCGGGCCTTGGCAACGATGTGCTGAACGGCGGCGCGGGCGCCGACACAATGATCGGCGGCGAAGGCGACGACACCTACCATGTCGACAGCTTTGCCGACCTCGTCACCGAGCTTGCCGGCGAAGGCACCGACCGGGTCGTCACCGCGCTCGGCAGCGCCACCGATTATTCCAGGCTTTACGTGCTGCCGGATTCGGTGGAGAATTTCACCGGCACTTCGGCCACCGGCCAGGGGGTGCGCGGCAACGCGCTGGACAACGACATGGTCACCGGCGCGGGCAACGACCTCATCGTCCTGGACGATGGCGGCAACGACGTCGTCGCGTCCGGCGGCGGCGCCGATTTCTTCTATTTCGGCGCGGCCTGGACCGCCGCCGACAAAGTGGACGGCGGCGCCGGCTTCGACATCGTTGGGCTGCTTGGAAGCTACAACATGCTTCTCGATGCCGGTCACCTGACCGGAGTCGAGCGCCTGGCCTTGTACACCGGCCTTTATGAGCCCGGCGGCACGCCCCTATCCTATACGATCACGACGACCGATTCGGCGGTTGCCGCGGGGACGACGCTCAACATCATCGCCGCGTCCCTTCGGGCGGAGGAAACGCTGGTTTTCAACGGATCGGCCGAAAAGGACGCGCGGTTCACCATCACCGCCGGTGCCGGCAACGACATTCTCGCCGGGGGCGCGACGTACGATTACCTGGCCGGCGGGGCCGGCAAGGACTCGCTCTATGGCCTGTCTGGGAACGATACGCTGTACGGCGGCCTTGGCGCCGACCTGCTGGACGGCGGAGCGGGCAAGGACTACTTCCAATATCATGAAGCCGCCGAATCCACCGGTCTGAACTTCGATACGCTGAGCCGCTTCGACGCTTCGGCCGACAAGATCGACCTGCCGTTCACCGTCAGCGGCTGGGCGGGGCGCTTCACCGGCAGCCTGTCGGCCGCGAGCTTCGATTCGGATCTAGCGAAGGTGCTCGACGATGCGCTGTTCAACGGCTCCGCTGCCATGTTCCAAGCCAATGGCGGCGATTTCGCCGGACGGGTCTTCGTGGTGGTCGATGGCAATGGCGATGGCGCTTACACGGCCGGGCAGGATTACCTCTTCGAACTCGCCAGCCCGGTGATGCCGCTTTCGATCCCGCCGGTTTTTGCCTGACGCCCCCGCCGATTGGCGCGGCCCCGCCGCCTTGATATGACCGGGGATATGAAAACATTCCCGGGCACCGCTTTGGCCGCACTTCTTTTCGCGCTCGCCGCCTGCACCGCGCCCGGCACCGGGCCGGGGGAGGCGGTTCCGCGGGTCGATGGCTGGCGCTCCGTTGCGACGGTGGCGGACCGCGCCCGCCTTCGGGACTGGCGCGATGCCTGGCTGAAAGCGCTGAAGCAGGCGCGCGCCGCCGGCCATGGGCCCGGGATCGCCGCCGAGGGCGTGCTGCTCCAGCCCGATGCCGCGCTCGACGGCGCGGGGCCGCCGGCCGGAGAGTATCGCTGCCGCACGATCAAGATCGGCGCCAAGAGCGAGGGCCTGCTCGACTACATCGCCTATCCCGCCTTCAAATGCCGGATCGGCGCGGGCGATGGGGCTCTGGATTTCGCCAAGCTCACCGGATCGCAGCGGCCGATCGGGCGGCTGTTTCCGGAAAACGAGCGGCGGATGATCTTTCTCGGCACGCTGCAGCTTGGCGACGAGGCAGGCACGCTTCGCTACGGCCACGATGCCGAGCGGGCGATGGCGGGTATTTTGGAGCGGGTCGGCGAACGGCGCTGGCGGCTGGTTTTCCCCTCCCCGCACTACGAATCGCTGATCGACGTCATCGAACTCATTCCGGAAGGCTGACCCAATATGATCCGCTCCCTGATTGCCGCCGCTTTGCTCGCGTCCGCCGCTGCGCCGGCGCTCGCCGCCGATGCCGTTTCTCAGGGCATTGCCAACGACATGCCGTCGCTGATGGCGATGTACCGCGATCTCCACGCCAACCCCGAACTCAGCATGCAGGAGGTGAAAAGCTCCGCGAAAATGGCCGCCGAAGCCAAGAAGCTGGGCTTCGAGGTTACCACCGGCGTCGGCAAGACCGGCGTCGTCGCGGTGATGAAGAACGGCCCCGGGCCGGTGCTGCTGCTGCGCGCCGACATGGACGGGCTGCCGGTGATAGAGCAGACCGGCCTGGCGTTCGCGTCCAAGGTCAAAGGGACGAGCCTTGCCGGGGTGGAGAGCGGCGTCATGCACGCCTGCGGCCACGACACGCACATGACCGCCTGGGTCGGCACCGCGCGGCGGATGGCGGCGATGAAAGGCCAGTGGTCGGGCACCCTGGTGATGATCGCCCAGCCCGGCGAGGAAACCAGCGAAGGCGCCAAGGCGATGCTGGAGGACGGCCTGTTCACCCGCTTCCCCAAGCCCACCCACGCGCTCGCCTTCCACGATTCGGCGAGCCTTCCGGCAGGCACGGTCGGCTACAATGTCGGCCCCGCGCTCGCCAACGTCGACAGCGTCGACATCCTGGTGAAAGGCGTCGGCGGCCATGGCGCGTACCCGCACACCACCAAGGATCCGATCGTGCTTGCCAGCCGGATCGTCACCGCGCTGCAGACCATCGTCAGCCGCGAAGTCGATCCGCAGGAGCCAGCGGTTGTAACGGTGGGCAGCTTCCACGCCGGGGCCAAGCACAACATCATCTCGGACGAAGCGACGATGTTGCTCACCGTCCGCAGCTACACGGACGAAACCCGCAAGATCCTGCTCGACGGCATCCGCCGCATCGTCAACGGCGAAGCGATGGCGGCCGGAATGCCGGCAGGCAAGATGCCGGTGGTTACCGTTCGCGAAGCCCAGCACACACCCGCGACGGTGAACACGGAAGCGCTGACCACCGGCACCGCCGCGCTCCTCACCCAGCGCTTCGGGCCCGAGCGCGTGCTCAAGACCCGGCCGGCCATGGGCGGCGAGGATTTCGGCCGCTTCTACCTGGCCGACAAGAGCATCGAGAGCACCATTTTCTGGGTCGGCGGCGTTCCCCAGGCGCAGTGGGACAAGGCCGGCGGCGATCCCGCCAAGCTGCCGTCCCTGCACAGCCCCTTCTGGGCGCCCGACGCGGAGAAGACGATCTCCACGGCGACCGAGGCGCTGACGGTGGCGGCGCTGGGGGTGCTGGGGAAGAAGTAGCTTCTTCTACTCCCTCTCCCATTTCGGAAGAGGGAAGGGGCCCACGCCGAAGGCGTGGGAAGGGTGAGGGACTGAACGGTGCAAAACAGGCCCTCACCCTCCCACCGCTTCGCGGCGGGCCCCTCCCTCTCCCGAAATGGGAGAGGGGTTTAAGGGGCGGGCACTTCGGTCTAGAGGCGGCGCGTTCCACCCCTTGCAGGACATAGGCATTGGCCAACGTAACGGTGATCGGCGCCCAGTGGGGCGACGAAGGCAAAGGCAAGATCGTCGACTGGCTGGCGAGCCGGGCCGATGTGGTGGTGCGCTTTCAGGGCGGCCACAATGCCGGCCACACCTTGGTGGTGGGCGAACAGGTCTACAAATTGTCGCTGCTGCCGTCGGGCATCGTTCGGGGCACTTTGTCGGTGATCGGCAATGGCGTGGTGCTCGACCCCTGGGCGCTGAGGAGCGAAGTCGAGAAACTGACCGCTCAGGGCGTCGAGATCACTCCAGACAACCTGCAGATCGCCGACAATTGCCCGCTGATCCTCCCCTTCCACCGCGATCTCGACGCGTTGCGCGAGGATGCATCAGGCGCCGGCAAGATCGGCACCACCCGCCGCGGCATTGGCCCGGCGTACGAGGACAAGGCCGGCCGCCGCGCGATCCGGGTGTGCGACCTTGCCCACCTTGGCCACCTCGGCCCGCAGATCGACCGGCTTTGCGCCCACCACGATGCGCTCCGCGTCGGCTTCGGCGAGCCGCCGATCGACCGCGAGCGGCTGGAGCGCGACCTGAGCGAGATCGCCGACTTCGTGCTGCAATTCGCGCGCCCCGTGTGGCTGACCTTGAACGAAGCCAAGGCACGCGGGCGTCGCATCCTGTTCGAGGGCGCGCAGGGCGTGCTGCTCGACGTCGATCACGGCACCTATCCGTTCGTCACCTCGTCGAACACGGTGGCGGGCACGGCGGCGAGCGGCACCGGGCTTGGGCCCTCGGCGGCAGGCTTCGTGCTCGGCATCGTCAAGGCCTACACCACCCGCGTCGGCGCGGGCCCTTTCCCCACCGAACTGGAGGACGAAGTCGGCCAGCGGCTCGGCGAGCGCGGGCGCGAGTTCGGCACGGTGACGGGGCGCAAGCGGCGCTGCGGCTGGTTTGACGCGGTGCTGGTGCGCCAGTCCTGCGCGGTGTCCGGCGTGACCGGCATCGCGCTGACCAAGCTGGACGTGCTCGATGGGCTTGAGGAATTGCGCATCTGCACCGGTTACCGCCTGCGCGGCGAGACCTTGCGCTATTTCCCCGCCCACTCGGCGGACCAGGCGCTGGTCGAGCCAGTCTATGAGAGCATCCCGGGCTGGGAGCAGTCCACCGCCGGGGCCAGGAGTTGGGCCGACCTGCCGGCGGCGGCAATCAAGTATATCCGGCGGGTGGAGGAACTGATCCAGTGCCCGGTGGCACTGGTCTCGACCAGCCCCGAGCGGGAAGACACGATCCTGGTGCGCGATCCCTTCGCGAGCTAGGCTCCGGGAGGCGCGTGAATCACGAAACGCGAAGCCACCAACCTGCTGAGGCGCCCTCCTTTCCTCCATCGTCATGCCGGGTGACGAATTGAACTGCCTGGATCAACTCACCCGCATTGCGCGCGGTGGAGGAGTTTCTGGTCGGCAAGAACCAGCGCCATCATGGCCTCCACCACGGGCACGCCGCGGATGCCGACGCAGGGGTCGTGGCGGCCTTTGGTGGAAATCTCCGTTGCTTCGCCTTCTCGGGTGATCGTTTCCACCGGGGTTAGAATCGAACTGGTCGGCTTGAAGGCGACGCGCACGCGCACCGTCTGGCCGGTAGAGATGCCGCCTGCGATGCCACCGGCGTGGTTGGCGAGGAAGACGGGGCGGCCGTCCGGGCCGGGGCGCATGGCGTCTGCATTGGCCTCGCCGCTCGCAAGTGACGCGGCGAAGCCGTCGCCGATCTCGACGCCCTTTACCGCATTGATGCTCATGCAGGCGGCGGCGAGTTCGGCGTCGAGCTTGGCGTAGATCGGAGCGCCCCAGCCGGGGGGCACGCCCTCGGCCTCGCAGACTACGGTCGCACCGAGCGAGGAGCCCGCTTTGCGCGCCTCGTCGACGATCCGTTCCCAACGTTCCACGGTGCCCGCGTCGGGGCAGAAGAAGGGATTGCGGTCGATCTCGTCGGGGTCGAATCGGGAATAAAGAATAGGCGCGTGGCCGATCGCTTCCACCCAGGCGCGGATGCGGACGTTGGGAATCACCAGCCGCGCCACCGCCCCGGCCGCGACCCGCGCCGCGGTTTCGCGCGCCGAGGCCCGGCCGCCACCGCGCGGGTCGCGAAGGCCGTATTTCTCGTCATAGGCATAATCGGCATGGCCGGGCCGGTAGGCGTTGGCGACGTCCGAATAATCCTTCGAGCGCTGGTCGACATTCTCGATCAGGAGGCTGATCGGCGTACCGGTGGTGCGGCCTTCGTAGACGCCGGAAAGGATGCGCACCGCGTCGGGCTCGCGGCGCTGCGTGGTGAAGCGGCTGGTGCCGGGGCGGCGGCGGTCTAGCCAGGGCTGGATATCGGCTTCGGAGAGCGCGATGCCGGGGGGGCAGCCATCGACCACCGCGCCCAAAGCAGGGCCGTGGCTTTCACCCCAGGTGGTGAAGCGGAAGACGCGGCCGAATGTGTTGAAGCTCATTGCTTGCCCTCACCCTTCCCACGCCTGCGGCGCGGGCCCCTTCCCTCTCCCTGAAGGGGAGAGGGAGATTGCTGTCCTTCGCCCCTCTCCCCTTCAGGGAGAGGGAGGGGCCCGGCCTGCGCAGCAGGACGGGAGGGTGAGGGCACGCGCGAGAGCAAGGCGGCTCGGATAGCGGTAAGCACCGCTTCCAGATCGTGATCGATTTCGTTGTTCCAGTACCGCAGCACCTCGTAGCCCTGCGCACGAAAGAAGCGGTCTCGGGCAGCGTCATAGCCGGGCTGGTCATGATGCTGGGAGCCATCAGCCTCGACGATCAGCTTCGCCTCCCAGCAATAGAAGTCGGCGAGGAATCCGGCCTTCCATTCCTGGCGCTTGAACTTGAACCCCTCAAGCCGCCGTGCCCGCAGGCAGGACCAGAGCCGTTCCTCCTGCGGAGTCATCTCGCGCCTGAGCTGCCGGGCGCGGGAGAGGGCTTCGGTGCCATCGATCTTGCGCATTCCCCGTGCCCTCACCCTTCCCAAAGCTGCGCTTTGGGCCCCTTCCCTCTCCCTGAAGGGGAGAGGGAGATTGCACTCCGCATCACCCTTCACCCCTCTCCCTTTCAGGGAGAGGGAGGGGCCCGCCCCGCGCAGCGGGGTGGGAGGGTGAGGGCACGCCACCGCCTCACGTCGTCGCGATATCCGGGGCGTCCTCAGCCTTCATCCCCACCACGTTGTAGCCGGCATCGACGTGGTGGATTTCGCCGGTGACGCCCGAGGCGAGGTTCGACAGAAGATACAGTCCCGCGCCGCCGACATCGTCGATGGTGACGTTGCGGCGCAGCGGGCTGTTATATTCGTTCCACTTCAAGATGTAGCGGAAGTCGCCGATGCCGCTTGCCGCGAGCGTCTTGATGGGGCCGGCGGAGATCGCGTTGACCCGGATGTTCTCGGGGCCGAGGTCCATCGCAAGGTACTTCACGCTGGCCTCGAGCGCGGCCTTTGCGACGCCCATGACGTTGTAATGGGGGATGACCTTCTCGGCGCCGTAATAGGTCAGCGTCAGCAGGCTGCCGCCGTTCGGCATCATCGCGCGCGCGCGGCGGGCGACGGCGGTGAAGCTGTAGACCGAAATGTTCATCGACATCAGGAAGTTGTCGAGGCTGGTGTCGACGTAGAGGCCGCGAAGCTCATTCTTGTCGGAGAAGCCGATGGCGTGGACGACGAAGTCGATCGTCTCCCAGCGTGCTTTGAGCGTCTCGAATGCGCGGTCGAGATCGGCCATGTCGGAGACGTCGCATTCGATCAGAAAATCGGAGCCCACCGAGGCGGCAAGCGGCGCAACCCGCTTCTGCAGCGCCTCGCCCTGATAGGCGAAGGCGAGCTCGGCGCCCTGTTCGCCAAGCTGCTTGGCGATTCCCCAGGCGAGCGATTTGTCGTTGGCGAGCCCCATGATCAACCCGCGCTTGCCCGCCATCAACCCCGTCATGCCTTAGTCTCCCCTTTGCCCTCATCCGGGTCCGCGTCGGCGTCCCCGTCCCCGTGGGCGTCCTCGATATCGGCCTCGAGTTCCGCGACTTGCGCCTCCTCGACGACCGCCTCCGCCTCCGCGACCTTGATGTCCTCTACCGTAGGCTCGGGCGGTTCCGCCAGCGCGGCGTTGAGCTGGGCGCCGAGAACCACGCCAAGCCCGATCACGTAGAAGAACAGCAAGGCGATGATCACGCCGGCCAGGCTTCCGTAGGTAAGATCGTAGCCGCCGAGGCTGGTCAGCATCACCGGCAGAAGCGCGGTGGTGGCGATCCACCACAAGCACACCAGCAGCGCGCCCGGCCATTTGCGGAAGTGCCGCCCGCGGTAGCGCCGGGGGGTGAGCGACACGAAGATCAGGTAGATGGAGCCGAACAGGATCAGGCCGGGAATGACTCGCGACAGCGCCAGCATTCCGGCGAAATCGTCGGCCCGCGGAACGAGCCGCTCGATAAACTGGGTGATGCTGGAAAGAACAATGGTGGCGCTGAACGAGAGCAGCATCATCAGCACCGCGCCAAAGATCAACCCGATCGAGCCGAGGCGATACTCCCAGAAAGGCGCGCCCAGAGTCACGCCGTAAGCGCGGCGCAGGATGTCGCGGATCGTTTCAATGAAGCTGCCGGTGGTCCAAAGGCCGACAAGGGCGCCGAGCCAGAGCAGGTTGCCGGAGCGCGCCTGCAGCACGTCGCTGATCGGCTTCCTGAGCACGTCCGCCACGTCGGGCGGCATCGTCTGGAACAAGGCGACCACGGCTTGCGCGCCGCCTTCGCTCTGGCCGAACAGCCGGGCCACCGCCGCGGCAACGATGACGAACGGAAACAGAGTCATCAGCGCCAGATAGGCAAGGTTGCCGGCGTGAATGAAGCCGTCGTTGTAGGTGCCGATCGCCACCCGTTTGACCACTTCGAACGGATATGCGCCCGGCTTCATGCCATGGCGGATCTTGCCGAAGCGAGTTTTGGTTCGGGCGAGGCGCTTGCGCCTTGCCTCGGGCGATTCGGGGGAAAGGGTGGTTTGCACGAACTGCTAGACGCCCAGAGCCGCTCTCGGGTTGCCTTTGCCTTTGCGGCTCCACCCTTCCACGAAGCTCAACAGCTCGGCATCGTCGGCCGGAACGTCGATCATCAGGGTGATGAGCTGGTCGCCGCGCACCCCGTCCTTGCCGGTGAACCCGCGGCCCTTGAGGCGCAAGGTCTTGCCGGAGGAAGCGCCCTTGGGCACCGTGACCATGACTGGACCATCCACCGTCGGCACCTTGACCTTGGCACCGAGCAGGGCCTCGTCGAGGCTGACCGGCAGATCGACGCGGATGTTGTCGCCCTCGCGGGTGTAGAAGCGGTGCGGGTTGATCGAGATGGTGACGATTGCGTCGCCATTGCCGCCCGTGCCGCTGTGCCCCTGGCCCGCCAGGCGGATCTTGGTGCCTTCCTCCACGCCCTTGGGAAGCTTGATCTCGACCGTCTTGCCGCCTTGCAAGGTGACGCGCTGTTCGCGAAGCGCGGCCGCGTCTTCGAAGGAGACGGGCAGGCGGTAGGAGATGTCGGCGCCCTTTTGCGGCGGGGCCGAACGGCGTCCGCCAAAGCCCCCGAACCCGCCGAAGCCGCCCCCGCCCGGCGCCGCGCCGCCGCGCTGCTGCTGGCTGAACAGGCCTTCGAACAGTTCGGAGATGTCCACTTCCTCGCCGCCGCCCATGCCGCCGGGGCGACTGCCCATGTTGGAGCGGAAGCCGCCGCCAGCCCCCGGCCCACCGGGACGCGGCCCCCCGCCGCCGCCGCCGAAGCCGAACGGCGAGCGCGGATTGCCGTCTTCGTCGATCTCGCCGCGGTCGTAGCGGGCGCGTTTGTCCTTGTCGGACAGGATGTCATAGGCCTGCGTCACCTTGGAAAAGCGCGCGGAGGCCGCCGGATTATCCTTGTTCTTGTCCGGGTGAAGCTCCTTGGCGAGCTTGCGATACGCCTTTTTGATATCGGCCTCGGCCGCGTCGCGCTTCACGCTTAGGGTTGAATACAGATCCGCCATTGCAACGTCGTTCTCTAGCCTGCCTGAAAAGTCCACTGTTGCACTTCTGCCACGTGCCGGAAATGGGAATGTGCGCGGGGCCGTGCAAGCGGTGCGCTTGTGCGGGCGTGCGAAGGACGGCAAGGGAGTTTTCATGGCCGACGACCCGCACGCGATCTTCGAGGAATGGCTCGCCGAGGCGCAGCGTTCCGAGCTGAACGACTCCACCGCGATGGCGCTGGCGACCGTCGATGCGCAGGGCCAGCCGTCGGTGCGGATGGTGCTGATGAAAGGCCATGACGCCCGCGGCTTCGTTTTCTACACCAACCTGGACAGCCGCAAGGGGGATGACCTTGCCGCCAATCCGCGCGCCGGGCTCCTGTTCCACTGGAAGTCGCTGCGCCGCCAGGTGCGGGTCGAAGGGCCGGTGGAGCCGGTCAGCACCGACGAAGCCGACGCTTATTTCGCCATGCGCGGGCGGGATTCGCAGCTCGGCGCCTGGGCGTCCGACCAGTCGCGGCCGCTCGACGCGCGGGGGACGTTCGAAGCGCGGTTCGAGGAGGTGAAGGCGCGGTTCGATGGCGGCGACGTGCCGCGGCCGCCCCGCTGGTCGGGTTTCCGAGTGGTGGCGGAGCGGATCGAGCTGTGGAACGACCGCGCGCACCGGCTCCACGAACGGCGGCTGTTCACCCGCGAAGGCGACGGGAGCTGGCGCGAGGGCCTGCTGTTTCCATGAGCATCGGCCACGCCCACCACCACCACGGCGCAAGCACGCGGAGCGACCATGCGGGCCTCGCCAAGCGGGCGGCGATCGCCAGCGTCACGATGGCGCTCTTCCTGCTGTGCCTCAAAGCTTACGCGGCGCTGGCAACCGGTTCGGTGGCGATGCTCGGCTCGCTTGCCGACACCGGACTCGATGTCGTCGCCTCCTTGATCACGCTCTACGGGGTGCGGCTTGCGGCGACGCCGGCCGACCACGACCACCGCTTCGGCCACGGCAAGGCGGAGGCGCTCGCCGCATTGGCCCAAGTCGGCATCATCACCTTCTCCGCCCTCGCGATCGGCTGGCGCGCGGTGCAGCGGCTGAGCGGCGGCGAGACCACCGCCCACGCGGAATACGGCATCGGCGTTTCGCTGGTCGCGATCGTCACCACCCTGGCCCTGCTCGCCTACCAGCGCCGGGTGATTGCCCGCACCGGATCGGTCGCGATCGAAGCGGACCATGTGCACTATCAAACCGACCTCCTGCTAAACTTCTCAGTGATCGGCGCCCTCGTGCTCGATCAGTATGTCGGGCTCACAGGCGCCGATCCGGTGTTCGGAATCGCCATCGCCCTGTGGCTGCTGTTCGGCGCCTGGCGCGCGTCCAGCCGGGCGGTGGACCAGCTGATGGACAAGGAATGGCCGGAAGCGAAGCGCGCGCATTTCGTGGAAGTGGCGAGCCGCCATCCGGCGCTGCGCGGGATTCACGATCTGCGCACCCGCACCAGCGGCAGCCTCGATTTCGTCCAGTTCCACGCCTGGGTCGATCCCGACATGACCATCGCCGCCGCGCACGACGTGATGGATGAGGTCGAGCATTGGCTGGAGGGTGAGTTTCCGGGCGCCGAGATCCTTATCCACCTCGATCCCGAGGGGCAGGTCGATCAGCCGGGCAACCTTCTCGTCGAAACCAACCTTTCGCCTGCCAGGAACGACTGAACATGCCCGAACTCCGCCTCGTCCAGGTCGATGCCTTTGCCGACCGCCCGTTCACCGGCAATCCGGCGGCGGTTGTGCCGCTGGAGGCGTGGCTGGACGACGAGGTGATGCAGGCGATCGCGATGGAGAATAATCTTAGCGAGACGGCCTTCACCGTGCCCGATGCGAGCGGCGAAGCGGATTACGAGCTGCGCTGGTTCACGCCGACCACGGAGGTCGCGCTGTGCGGCCATGCCACCCTGGCGAGTGGTCATGTGCTGATCGACAGCGGCCGGGTTCGCTTCCGTACCCGCAAGGCCGGAGTGCTGGAAGTTCGCAGCGGGATCGCCGGTTACGAGCTCGATCTGCCGGAAACTCTGGTCGAGGTGGCGGAGCATGACGATCTGCTCGACGCACTCGGCACGCCGGGGGGGCAGGTATTCCTGAGCATCACCGGTGCGGAATCGACCGCAATCATCCTCCTCGAAGACGAAGACGCCGTGCGGGCCTGTGCGCCCGACATGAGCAAGCTCGGCCGGATCGAGCTGATGGCGATCGTCACCGCTCCGGGTGACACGCACGACGTGGTGAGCCGCGTCTTCGTGCCGGCCTGGGGCGTGGACGAGGACCCGGTGACCGGCTCGGCGCACGCGGCGCTGACCCCGTTCTGGTGCGAGCGCCTGGGCCGGGACAGCTTCAGCGCGTTTCAGGCGAGCCGGCGCGGCGGGGCGGTGCAGTGCCGGCGGGTGGGCGATCGGACGGTGCTCGGCGGCGCCTGCGTCACCGTGCTTGAGGGAACCTTGCGCTTCTAACCGGCAGCCACCACCTGCCCGCCTCACCCGGAGGCACATCTTGGCCAGCAAACTTTTCGCGCCGCTTCAGCTCGGCGCCCTTTCGCTTGAAAACCGTATCGTCATTGCGCCGATGTGCCAATATTCCGCCGACGGCGAGGGCAGCGCGACCGACTGGCACGTGCAGCACCTTGGCAACCTGTCCCACTCCGGCGCCGGGCTGCTGATTATCGAGGCGACCGCGGTGACCGCCGACGGCCGCATCTCGCCCGACGATCTCGGCCTTTGGTCCGACGCCAACGAAGCAGCGCTGGGAGGCGTGCTGGAGAGCGTGCGGCGCCATTCGAACATGCCGATCGCCATCCAGCTCGCCCATGCCGGCCGCAAGGCTTCGACGCGGGTGCCGTGGCAAGGCGGGGCGCAGATCGGGCCGGAGGAGCCGACCGGATGGCAGACGGTGGCGCCGAGCGCCGCTGCGTTCGAGGACGGCGAGAACCCGCCCATTGCGCTCGACGCCGAGGGCCTCGCCCGAATCCGCGACGGCTTTGCGGACGCTGCGCGGCGGGCGGCGCAGCTCGGGCTCGACGGCATCGAGGTGCACGCCGCGCACGGCTATCTGCTCCACCAGTTCCTGTCGCCGCTCTCCAACCGGCGCGAGGACGAATATGGCGGCAGCCTGGAGAACCGGATGCGCTTTCCGCTGGAAGTGTTCGACGCCGTCCGCGCCGCCTTCCCCGCCGAGCGGCCGGTGATCGTGCGCGTCTCGGCAACCGACTGGGCCGAGGGCGGCTGGGATGTGGAGAGCACCATTGCCTTTGGCCGGGCGCTGGAAGCGCGGGGCTGCGCGGCGATTCACGTCTCCACCGGCGGGCTTACGCCGGCGCAGAAGATCCCGGTCGGCCCCAATTACCAGGTGCCGCAGGCCCGTGCGGTGCGGGAGGCGGTAGGTATTCCAGTGATCGCCGTGGGCCTGATCACCGGCTTCGAGCAAGCGGAGGCGATCGTGGGTACGGGGGACGCGGATGCCGTCGCCCTTGCCCGCGCCATTCTCTACGATCCGCGCTGGCCGTGGCACGCCGCCGCGCATTTGGGCGCCACCGTGCAGGCGCCGAACCAGTATCTGCGCTGCCAACCGCGCCAGCATGCGGGGCTGTTCGGCGGCTAAAGCGTGGCTTCGAAGGCGTCCAGAATCGGGCTCTGGCTCGGCAGGATGTATTCGCGCGCCTCAGGCAGGCCGAACCAGGCGGCGCGGTCCACTTCGGGATAGGAGCGGAAGCGGCCGCTGCGCGGCGGCACTTCGATCTGGAAGTGGTTGCTGACGATGTTGTCGGCGTCGAGATCGCCTTCCATCAGGAAGGCCTCGACCCACTTGCCGCCTTTCTGGCGAATGCCGCATAGCGGACGCAATTCGCCCTCCAGGCGCGTGCCGAGCTCTTCCTCGAACTCGCGCAGGGCACAGGCGGCGGGCTCCTCGCCGGGCTCGACGCCGCCCTTGGGGATCATCCAGGCGCCTCTGTCCTTGTTGCGCCAATAGGGCCCGCCCGGGTGGATGAGCAGCACTTCGACCACTTCGCCGCGGCGCCGGTAGAGGAGGATCCCGGCGCTGAATTCACCCATCAGCGCAGCGGCACCAGGATCGAGTGGACCGTGCCTTCGGGGGAGGAGCGGACCTCGCTTTCGCCGCCGGCGCGCTGCACGAAGGCGGCGACGAGGCGGGTGCCGAGGCCGCCCTTGCGGGTCGCGGAGGGCGTGAAGCCGCGGCCGTCGTCGGCGATTTCGATCCGCGCCGCACTTGTACCTTCTTGTACCGCGCGGACCCGGATGGTGCCGGAACCGTCCGGGAAGGCATGCTTGCAGGCGTTGGTGACGAGTTCGTTGACGACAATGCCGAGCGCAACCGCGGTTTCGTGCGGCACCAGCATCGGCTCCAGCTCGGCCTCCAGGCCGATCCCGTCCGGAAGGATACCGCGGCGGATCTGATGGCAGATTTCCTGGAGCTGATCCTGCAGGCGAACGGCGGCGAGGCTCTGGCTGCTCGGCGCAAGCGCGTCGTAGACGGCGGCCATTGCGGTCAGCCGCTCCGTGGCCTCGCTCAGCGCCGCCTTGACCTCGGCATTGGCGGAGCGGTTGGCTTGCAGCGTAAGCAGGCTGGTGACGATCTGGAAATTGTTCTTGGTGCGGTGGTCCATCTCGCGGAGCGCATGGCCAAGGAAGTTGATCCGCCGGCTGCGCTCCACCTGGCCGGCGCGAACCTCGCGCTGATACAAAGCGAGCGCCAGGATAATGATCGATTGGGAGAGGGCGGCAACCACCAGGCTCACGCCCCAGCGGGACGACTCGATCGCAAAGCTGCCCTGGGGCGGCACCACGAAATACCAGGCAAGGAGGAGGCCAAGGATCAGCGACACGGCGCCGCTGCGCCAGCCGCCGATGAGGGCTGCCAGCACGATGGCGATGTAGGTCATGGAGAATGGCGCGAGATCGCCCATCCACGGGTTGGCGAGCGCGCGCAGCCCGACGAAAGCCGCGGTGATCAGGGTGGCGACGAGTATTTCCGTCAGCCAGCGCGGCACCAGTCGCGCGAGCCGTTGCGGGAGATCGGCCCTGATGATCCTTCGCAAACCGCCCCCCGACAGGCGCCCCCGCGCCCTTCACGTGCCCCCACGCTGCCCCCTTCGCGCGGAATATCAAGACCCTAGCACAGCGGTCAGGCGAGGCGAAGCAGCGACAGGCTGATCGAGATCAACGCGGCCGATCGCTGCTTGGCGCGGGTTGCGGGCCTTGCGTCGGGCCTTCCACCCGCGGCCAGCCATCCTCCCAGACGATGCGGTCGATCAGCATCACACGCCGGCTGTTGGGGTCGTCCGTGGGCTTGGTGCGGGGGCGGCGGGCGTCGACGGCGTGGTAGACGATCCAGTCGGTGCCCGCAGCGTCGCGAACGACGCTGTTGTGGCCGGGGCCGATCCAGCGTTCGCTTCGCTCCAGGATGAGGCCGCGGCGGGCGGGCTGCACTTCGAAGGGGCCGGTGGCGCTGCGGGAGCGGGCGACCAGGGCGGCGTAATGGATGTTCGGGCCGCAGCAATTGTCGCCGGAAAAGAACAGGTAGTAATATCCGCCGTGCATGGTCACCCAAGCGCCTTCGACGAGGCGCTTGTAGTTGGTCGGATCGTCGGTCTTGTCGACCGGCACGAGATCGATCGGGCGCGTGCCGGGCGCAAACGAAATGCGGTCGCGGGCGAGCTCCTGCACCTTGATCGGGCCGAAGCCCGAGCCCCAGTAGAGCAGGCGCTTGCCCGTCGCCGGGTCGTCGAACGCCATGGGGTCGATGTTGACGAAGCCTTCGCCGCACTGGAGCGGCTTGCCGATGTCGGTGAACGGTCCCTCCGGTCGGTCAGCGGTTGCGACGGCGAGACAGAGGCCGCGGCTGGTGTCGGTCAGCGCCGCGTCGGGCTTGGCGGAATAATAAAGGAAGTAGCGCCCGTCATGCTCGGCGACGTGCGGCGCCCAGAAGTCCTGCGTCTTGGCGGCCCACGTCGGCTTGGCAGGAAGCGCGTCGCCGAAAGGATCCCAGTGCACGAGATCGCTCGATCGGGCGACCTGGATGTTGTTCATCCGCCCATCGCGCTCGCCCTGCGTGGCGTAGACGTAAAAGAAACCGTCGCTCGCGCGGAGCACGGCGGGGTCGGGAAAGTCGCTGTCGACCACCGGGTTGGCGAAGTTGAGCGGCGGCGCCATCGGAGCCGCGCACGCCGGCAGCAGCAGCGCGGCGAGGAGGGCCGGCGTGGCCCTCATCCGAGTTTGCCGGCGAGGAGTTGCTGGAGCGGACGAAGGTCCGTTCCCGGCGCGGCGCGGAGGTGGAGCGGCTGGGGATCAGCGCCGAGCCAGATCTTGAGGGCCACGCGCGCGCCTTCCGAACTGCTCTCGGTGACCGAGAATTGCTGAATTGCGCGGTAGGAAAAGGAGCTCGTCTCCACTTTCTCGTCGAGCAGCGAATTGCGCTCCACAAGCACGATCCGCCCGGCTGTGAACAACACGGCGGCGCTGGGTGAGCGGAACACCGCCTGGACGTCCTCGCCCGGCACGAGGTGCTCGGTAATGGAGCGTGCCTCCTGGGGCGCAACCGCGTCGACATCTAGAATACGCATGGTTTTTCCGAGTCTCCTGTGGGCCGCCAGCGGATCATGAATGCGCGGGGGAGGAAAGCTGTTTCCGCGCTTTACCGATCAGCCGTGCGCCTGCCGCGCCGCCTCGGCCATTTCGAGGCCGCGGCGGCGGGAGGCGTCGAGGGTGCGGAGCATCAGGGCTGCAAGCGCTTGCCCTTCATCCAGAACTTTCAGGCCAGCTTCGGTGGTGCCGCCAGGACTGGCGACGCGGCGGGCGAGTTCGGACGGAGCCTCGCCGGACGTGGCGGCGAGAGTGGCGGCGCCCCGCGCCATTGCGGCGGCGAGGCGGCTCGCCTGGGCGGGCGGAAGGCCTAGACCGGCGCCTGCTTGGGCGAGGGCGTCGATGAAGCGGAAGAGGAATGCGGGGGCGGCGCCGGTGAGGTGGCCGGCAAGCGCGAACAAGGCTTCGTCGGTGAACCACTCGACGTGGCCGAGGGCGGCCATCAGGCGCTCGACCTCAGGCTCCGGCTCGCCACCTTCGGCAATGAGGTTGGTGACGCCGAGGCGAAGCGCGACGGGGGTATTGGGCATGGCGCGGACGATGCGGCGGGCGGCGGGGAAGCGGGCGCGCAGGGTGGCGAGTTCGGTACCGGCGAGGATGGAGACCACGGTTGTTTCTGCGCCGATGAGCTGGATGGCGGCGGGGGCGGCTTCTTCGAGCTTCTGCGGCTTCATGCCGAGCAGGAGGATGTGGGCAGTCTCGCCCTCGGGCGGTGCGGTGAGAACGCGCACCCCGGGCGCTACGGGGGCGCCGCTGGGGCGGATGACGGTGACGTGTGACGGGTCGAGGCCCGCGTCGAGCCAGCCTTTAAGCATGGCGCCGGCCATGTTGCCGCATCCTAGGAGGTGGAGGGGAGCGGGGAGTTCTACCATGCGCTAACCACTAGCTGCGGGTGCTGAGCCGTACCAGCGGCCATCGAGGCCGCCGGCACGGCCCCCTCTCCCCTGCCCCTCTTCCGCAAGGGGAGAGGGAGTTTACTTGGCGCAGTCTCCTCTGCCGGGTCGAAAGTAATACTTTCGACCCAATGCCCTTAGGCTTCGCCTTGAGTTTCGATGAGGGCGGCGGAGATGGCTTCCTGGGGGGTTTTGCCGGCCCACAGGACGAACTGGAAGACGGGGTAGAAGCGCTCGCATTCCTCGATCGCCGCTTCGACCAGGGTTTCGGCCTGGGCGAGGGACAATACCGGGCCTTCGTCGCCTTCGAGGAGGGCGGCGTGGCGGAAGAGGACGAGGCCGGAGGTCGCCCAAAGCTCGAAATGGCCGAGCCAGAGCTGTTCGTTGATCAGGCCGATCGTTTCGTAAACGGCGGCGCGCTTGTCGCTGGCGACGCGGATGTCGGGAAGTGCCAGGAACTGCAGGCAATTGTCGTCGTCGCGCCAGATCGCGCGCAGTTCGTATTGCGCCCAGCTGCCCTGGAAATTGGCGACGATCTCGTCCTCGCCGCGCTCCGACGTCCAGCCGTGGGCGGTGAAATAATGTTCGAGCATGTCGATGGGCGCACTGGTTTCGCGCTCCAGCTCGAATTCATCCACGTCCATGTTCACGATCCGTCAGCCTATGTTGTGCACCTGCGAACGTGCCTTCGCCTCCCCTAACGCGCAAGGGAAGTTCCACGATCCGTCACAATATGTTGTGGATAATCAGGCGGGTGTTGCGCCCGCTTCGCCGGGGTCGCCGCCGTCTCCGGCGGCCTTGCGGCGCGGCTTGGAGGCGGTGGCTTCGAGCGCATCGAGGCGGGCCTTGAGCAAGGTCGATTCCTCGCGCGCGGCGACGGCGATGGCTTTCACCGCCTCGAATTCCTCGCGGCTGACCATATCCAGGCCGCCGACCAATTCGCGGGCGCGATCGCGCATCGCGCCTTCGGCTTCGCGGGTCATGCCGGCAAAGGTGCCGGCGGCGCCGTTCATCATTTTCACGAAATCGTCGAACAGGCGGTTCTGGGACTGCATTGTGGCCTCCGAAGAGCAAACGTTAGAGCGGTATATCGGCACTCGGCTGCGGCGGTACAAGCTGCGCGGCATCGGGGTTCAAGGCGCCAATCTGCCAGGTGAGGAAACCGGCGAAGAACAGCCAGGCCAGATAAGGCAGCATCAGCAGGCCGGCGGCGCGGCGGATCCGGGCAAAGAGCAAGGCCGTGAGCGCCGCCAGGATGATCATCAGCACGATGACGATGAAGGCCAGGCCGGTCTGGTGCGCTGCGAAGAAGATGGGCGACCAGGCGTAATTGAGGGCAAGCTGGGCGAGGAACAGGCCGATGGCGAGGCCCCTGCCCCGCGCGCCGCGGGCGTGGAGAATAAGGGCGAGCGCCAGGCCGATCAGGATGTAAAGCAAGGTCCAGGCGGCGCCGAACACCCAGCCGGGCGGCATCAGCGCAGGCTTCTGGAGGGCATCGAACCAGCCGTTGCCATAACCGGAGTTCGCGGCGCGTCCGGAAATCGTGCCGAGCAGAAGCACAAGCGGCACCGTCACCAGCGCGTAGCGGAGGAAGGACATCCTGAGCTGCGAGCGCGACGCGATGCCTGACATGTTCGGCCTTCTCCTATTCGGCCGGAAGGGGCTCCGGGCCTTTGCCGCCGTGCGTACCGAGCTCGGCTTCGAGCTTGCGCGTCACGGCGAGCGGTGAGCCCGTATAGCGCGCAAGCCGCGAATAAAGGAGCGGGATAAGGAAAAGCGTGATCACCGTGGAAATCGACACGCCGAAGACGATGACGACGCCGATCGCCTGGCGCGCGGCGGCGCCGGCACCGGAGGCGATCATCAAGGGCACCGCGCCGGCCACGGTGGCGATGGAGGTCATCAGGATCGGGCGGAGGCGGCGCGACGAGGCTTCGCGGATCGCCTGGCCGATGTCGCGGCCTTCGTCGCGGAGCTGGTTGGCGAATTCGACGATCAGGATGCCGTTCTTGGCGGCGAGGCCGACCAGCATGACGATGCCGACCTGGCTGTAGAGATTGAGCGTCTGGCCCATTACGGCGAGGCCGATGACGCCGCCGGCCACGGCGAGCGGAACGGTGGTGATGATCACCGCCGGGTGGACGAAGCTTTCGAACTGCGCGGCGAGCAGCAGGTAGATGATCAGGATGGTGAGGCCGAAGACGACGATGATCGAGCCGCCCGCCTCGCGGAAGCTCTGGCTCTCGCCGCGATAGCCGACCGCGATCACTTCGGGCGCGGCGGCGGCCTGGCCCTCGAGGAAGGTCAAAGCCTCGCCGAGCGAGTAGCCGGGCGCAAGGCCGCCGGAAAGGGTGATGGCGCGCATCTTGTTGTAGCGGCCAAGGTCGCGCGCGCCGGCCGTGTCCGACACCGTGACGAGGTTGTTAAGTGGGATGACGGCGCCGGTGCGGCTGCGGACGTGGATCGACTGGAGATCGGCCTGGGCGGTGCGGGCGCCCGCTTCGGCCTGAACGACGACGCGATATTCCTCGCCGCGATCGACATAGGTCGAGACTCGGCGGGAGCCGAGCAGCGACTGGAGAGCGTTGGAGACATCCTCCACCGAGACGCCGAGATCGCCCGCCCGCGCAGTATCGACCGCGATGCGGAGCTGCGGCTTGGTTTCCTTGTAGTCGCTGTCGAGGTTGACGATGCCGGGATTGTCAGCGGCGGCGGCGAGGATCCGGTCGCGGGACTTGGCGAGTTCGGCATAGGTTGCGCCGGCGATGACGAAGCTGATCGGTTGGCCGCGGCCGCGCCCGCCGATGGAGGAGCGGACCTGGGCGTTGCCGCGCACCGCCGGGAGCTGGCCGAGCGCGCGGTTGACGGTGGCGACCACGTCCTGTGTGGTTTCGTCGCGCTCTTCCCAATTCTTCAGGAAGATGGTGAAGTTGCCGCTGTTGAAATCGTCGGAGGGGCCGAAGCCGCCCGGCGTGCGCTGGATGAGGGCGCGGACCGAGCCCTTGTCGACCAGCGGCATGAGCTTGCCCTGCGCGTCGAGCATGTAGCGGTCCATCTGCTCGAAGCCGGTGCCTTCGGGCGCGGTCACGGTGGCGGACAGGATACCGACGTCCTCCGAGGGCACGAGCTCGGACTTGAGTACAAAGAACAATCCGCCGGCGCCGGCGAGGAACAGGGCTACGACCAAAGCGGGGATGAGCGGCTTGCGGATCGACCAGTCCAGGCGGCGCTCGTAGAAGCCCTCGAGGCTGCGGAAGCGGGCATCGACCCATCGCGCCATGCGGCCGCGCTCCTGATATTTGAGCAGCTTGGAGCACAGCATCGGCGCAAGGCTGAGCGCCAGGAAGCCGGAGAATGCGACGGCCCCGATCATCGCGGCGGCTAGCTCGCGGAACAGCAGCCCGGTCTGGCCGGCGATGAACATGATCGGCACGAATACGGCGCAGACCACCAGGGTGGTGGATACAATCGCGAAGCCGACCTGGCGGGTGCCTTCATAGGCGGCGGAGAGCGGCGGCTCCCCTTCCTCGATGCGGTGGTAGACGTTTTCGAGCACGACGATGGCGTCGTCCACGACGATGCCGATCGACAGCACCAGGGCGAGGAGCGTCAGCAGGTTGATCGAGAAGCCGAACATCCAGAGCACCGCGAAGCTGGCAAGCAGGCAGAGCGGCACGGTAACGGCGGGAATAAGGGTCGCGCGCCAGTTGCCAAGGAAGAGGTAGATGACGAGGACGACGAGGATCGCGGCTTCGGCGAGGGTGTGCCAGACGCCTTCGATGGCGCGGCTGATGAACAGGCTCTCGTCCGAGCCGACGACCATCTTCATGCCGGGAGGCAGGGTCGACTGGAGCTGCTCGGCCGCCTTTTTGGCGGCGTCGGCGACGGCCAGCGTGTTGGCGCCGGACTGGCGAACGATGCCGAGGCCGACCGCCTGCTCGCCATTCAGGCGGAAGGCCGCATAGGGGTTTTCGGCCCCCTGCTCGACCCGGGCGACGTCGGAGAGGCGGATAAGATAGCCGTCGGTGCCGCGGCCGACGACGAGCTGGCCGAACTGCTGGGCGTTGGCGAAGGGGCGATCGACGCGGAGGGTGACGTTCTGCTGGGCGGATTCGAGGCGGCCGGCGGGGAGCTCGACATTCTGGCGGCGAAGCGCGTTTTCAAGGTCGGCGGGGGTGAGGCCGTAGGCGGCCAGGCGGCCGGGCTGCATCCAGACGCGCATGGCGGGGCGCGCCTCGCCGCCGACAAAGACCCGGGCGACGCCCTCGATCGCGGAGAAGCGGTCGATGAGATTGCGGTCGACATAATCGGAGAGTTCGAGACGCGACCAGCCGGGCTTGGAGACGACCAGGAACAGGATTGGCGAGGCGTCCGCATCGACCTTGCGCACTTCGGGCGGACGGACGTCGTCGGGGAGGTTGCCGGCCGCGGCGCCGACCCGGTCGCGGACATCGTTGGCGGCGCTCTCAATGGAGCGGCCGGGATAGAATTCGATGGTGATGTTGGACGCGCCATCCTGGCTGCGCGAGGTGATCGTCTGCAGGCCCTCGACGCCGGAGAGCTGATCCTCGAGCACCTGCGTCACGCGAGTCTCGACCACGCTTGCGGCGGCGCCGACATATTGGGTCTGGACGGAAACCACCGGCGGATCGACGTCGGGATATTCGCGCACCGAGAGGCCGAAGAAGCCGACGATGCCCACGACGGCGATCAGCATCGCTAGAACCGCGGCGAAGACCGGCCGCCGGACGGAGATGTCGGAGATTTTCACGGAGCGGGCGCCTTTTGTCCCCCGTTTTGCCGAGCCCCGCCGCCAGCCGCGCGTCCGCCGCCATTCGGGCCGGCAACCCGAACCTTCATGTCCCCGGTCAGCTTGACCACGCCTTCGGTGACCACCGGCTGCCCAGGCTTCAGGCCCTCGAGGATCTCGACTCGGCCGTTCGAGCGCAGGCCGGTGCGGACCTGGATGCGCTTGGCCATGCCGTTTTCGACAACGTAAACGAATCGGTTCTCGCCCTCGCCGACCACCGCCAGCTCGGGAACGGAGATGCCCATGCGCGGCGCGGTTTCGATCGTCACGGTAAGCAGCATGCCGGGTTTCAGCCGCCCGTCCGGGTTGGGCAGGCGAGCGCGAACGGTTGCGGCCCGGGTGTTGGGATCGATCACCGTATCTACGGTGGCGATCTGGCCGCGGAACGGCGTGTCCGGGTAGGCGGCGGAGACGGCCTGGATGGTGAGGCCGCGGCGGATTGCGGCGAGCGCCGTTTCCGGCACCGGGAAGTCCAGCTTGATGGTCGAGATATCGCTGATCGTCGCGATTTCCGTGCCGCTGGTCACCACCGCGCCGGGCGAGATGCTGCGGAGAGAGGCATATCCCGAGAAGGGCGCGGTGATTACCCGCTCGCCGATCTGCGCCTGGACGCCGCTGGCCTGGGCGCGGGCGGCGGCGGCGGCGGCGATCTGCGCGTCCTCACTTGCCTTGGTGGCGAAGCCGCGCTGGCGAAGGGTGCTTATTCGGCCGAGCTGCTGCTGCGCCTCCCGCTGCCGGGCATTGGCCTCGGCGAGGGCGGCGGTCTGCTGGCCTTGGGAAAGGACCGCAAGGGTCTGGCCCTTGCGCACGTAGCTGCCGTCGTCGAAGCCGAGGCGGAGCAGGCGCTCGGTCACTTGCGCGGCGATCGTCACCTGCTCGTTGGCGTTGGCCGTGCCGACCGCTTCCACGGTTTCCACGAACCGCATCGATTGCGCTGGCTCGACCTTGACCAGCGGCGGCGGGCGGTCGCCCTTCCCTTTTTCCGTGCCCCCACCATTTCCGCAAGCGGAGGTCAGGCCGAAAAGGGCCAATGCAAGGAGAAGGTTAACTTTAGTCACAACTCCGCCCGCTACCGGCAGGAGCGCGGCGGATCAACCCTGCTAAAAGGCTAGTGTTTTCCGCCGGGACGCGACCGGCGTCACTCGCCACGCGTGCGGCGGGAGAACGGCAGGCGCAGGGCAAAGCCGCGGAGGCCGCGGCCCGACAGGACGTTCGACACTTCGCGGGCGACGAAATCATGCTGGCTGAGCACGACTATGTGGGACATTTCAAACATGGCGTATCTCTTCGTGGAGGGTACGCCTTTCAGTTCCTCTTCGCGCCCAAGTGGGGAGGCAAAGCCGGCCTTCAACCCGTGAGGGACGAACTTTCAGCCGTCGCGGCGCGCGGCGAGGAGAAATTCGACATTGCCTTCAGGGCCGGTGATCGGGCTTTGCACAAGCCCCTCCACCGTCCAGCCGCGCGAGGCGACCCACTCGGCGGCGCCGGCGCAGACGCGTTGGTGAACGGCTGGGTCTCGGACCACGCCGCCCTTGCCGATCTCGCCGCGCTCAGCCTCGAACTGCGGCTTGACGAGGGCGAGGAGGCGGCCGCCGGGGCGGGCGAAATCGATCGCGGTGTCGAGTACCTTGGCAAGGCCGATGAAGCTTGCATCGCAAACGACGATGTCCACCGGTTCTGTGACGATCTCGTCGGTCAGGTAACGGGCATTGGTCTGCTCATGCACGACCACGCGCGGGTCCTGCCGAAGCTTCCAGGCAAGCTGGTTTGTGCCGACATCGACGGCGAACACCTTGGCGGCACCGGCCTGCAGCAGCACGTCGGTGAAGCCGCCGGTCGAGGAGCCGACATCGAGCGCGACGGCGCCGGTCACGTCCCAGCCGAAATGCGCCAGCGCATGGGCAAGCTTGATCCCGCCGCGCGACACCCAGGGATGCTCCTTCCCCCGAACCTCCAGCGGCGCCTCAGGCGCGAGCGGCTGGGCTGCCTTGTCGATCTTGCGCTCTCCGGAGAAAACCAGGCCCGCCATAATAAGTGCCTGCGCCTTGGCGCGGCTTTCCGCGAGGCCGCGATCGACGAGAAGCTGGTCGGCGCGGTGTTTAGGCACGGCTCACCGCCCGTCGAACGGATTGAGCAGCGGAACGTGGAAATGAACAAAGTCACGCAGGTTGCGAGTCACTACAGTGAGGTCATGGCAGAGGGCGGTGGCGGCGATCATGGCGTCTTCATAAAGATGTTCGCCCCGGCCGTGCATAAGCCTCGCCCAGATGCGGAATGTATCGCCGTCCATCGGCACGATCTTGGATGTCTCGCCCAGACGATCCAGCCACCGCTCGAGTTGCTTGGCTCGTTCCTCGTCTTGTTCCTGGGTAATCTCGATCCCTCTTTGGATCTCCGCCAAAGTGACCGCCGAGACATGCAGATCGCGAGTGGGGACCGTCCCGAACCAGGCAGCGACCGCTCCGTGCGGCTTGGCCTTACGCAGCTCCGAAACTACGTTGGTATCGAGCAGATACACGGATTAAAAAACTACCGGCGGGCGGCGTTTAGCCTTGCCCCGCGCCGGAATAGCCAAATCGAAGCGCGGCTCATCGGCAAGCAGCACCTCCTTCAAGGTTGGGCGGCTTTGCGACTGTAACTCGCGCCATTCGTCCGCAGCAACCAGCACCGCCGCTTCCGCGCCACGTTTAGTTACGAGCTGCGGACCTTCGGAGGCGCAAGCGTCCAGCATTTCGCTGAAGCGCGCCTTGGCGTCTTGTACAGGCCAGACCTTCACTGCGTCACTCCAACTAGTCAGCTAACTAGTTAGCATACCGGATCAGCAGTTCAAGCCCGCGCGCCCTCGACAACGCCGGCGCTGTTGTGGCGGAGGGCCTTGAGGACCGTGTCGACGATGCCTGAGGCATCCAGGCCGGCTTGTTCGATCTGCTTTTCGGGCTTGTCGTGGTCCTGGAAGGCGTCGGGAAGGCGCAGGGTTCGCAGTTTCAAGCCGGCGTCGATGAGGCCCTGGTCGGACGCCATGGTGAGGACGTGGGCGCCGAGGCCGCCGATTGCCGCTTCCTCAACGGTGACCGCGACTTCGTGGCTGGTGAGGAGGCGGCGGATCAGGTCTTCGTCCAGCGGCTTGGCGAAGCGGAGGTCGGCAACGGTGGTGGAAAGGCCGCGGGCTTCGAGGATGTCGGCGGCCTTCAACGCTTCTTCGAGGCGGGTGCCGAGCGAGAGGATGGCGACCTTTTTGCCGTCCTTGACCACCCGGCCCTTGCCGATCTCCAGCCGCTGGGGGACTTCGGGCAGCGCCAAGCCGAGGCCGTTGCCGCGCGGGTAGCGCACCGCCGAGGGGCCGCTATCGTGCAGCGCCATGGTGTGAACCATGTGGACCAACTCGACTTCGTCGGATGGGGCCATCACCACGAGATTGGGGAGTGTGCAGAGGTAAGCGAGATCGAAGCTGCCGGCGTGGGTCGCGCCGTCGGCACCGACCAGCCCGGCGCGGTCCATGGCGAAGCGCACCGGCAGGTTCTGGATGGCGACGTCGTGCACCACCTGATCGTAAGCGCGCTGCAGAAAGGTGGAATAGATTGCGCAGAACGGGCGATAGCCTTGCGCGGCGAGGCCGGCCGCGAAGGTCACCGCATGCTGTTCGGCGATGCCGACATCGAAGGTGCGCTCGGGGAAGCGCGCCTCGAACTTGTCGAGGCCGGTGCCGGACGGCATCGCCGCGGTGATCGCCACCACCCTGTCGTCGCGCTCCGCTTCGGCGAGCAGGGCTTTTGCGAACACGCCGGTATAGCTTGGCGGGCCGGGCTCGGCCTTGGCCTGTACGCCGGAGACGACGTCGAACTTCTGGACGCCGTGATATTTGTCGGCGGCCGCTTCGGCAGGGCCGTAGCCCTTGCCCTTGCGGGTGACGACATGGACCAGCATCGGGCCTTCCGAAGCGTCGCGGACGTTCTCGAGGATCGGGATCAAGGCGTCGAGATCGTGGCCGTCGACGGGGCCGACATAATAGAAGCCAAGCTCCTCGAAGAGCGTGCCGCCGGTGACCCAGCCGCGGGTATATTCGTCGGCCTTGCGGGCGGCGCGGTGGAGCGGATCGGGAAGCTTGCGGGCGACGCGGCGGGCGAAATCGCGCAGCGTCAGGAACGGGCTGGAGGAGACCAGGCGCGCGAGATAGGAGGAGAGGCCGCCGACCGGGGGCGCGATCGACATGTCGTTGTCGTTCAGCACCACCACCAGCCGGTTGCCGGCCTGTTCGGCATTGTTCATCGCCTCATAGGCCATGCCGGCCGACATCGCGCCGTCGCCGATCACCGCGATCGCCTTGCCCGCAGTGCCGGCGAGCTTGTTGGCGACGGCGAAGCCCAGGGCCGCCGAGATCGAGGTCGAGCTGTGGGCGGCGCCGAACGGATCGTATTCGCTCTCCGAGCGGCGGGTGAAGCCGCTGAGGCCGCCGCCCTGGCGCAGGGTGCGGATGCGGTCGCGCCGGCCGGTCAGGATCTTGTGCGGATAGGCCTGGTGGCCGACGTCCCAGATCAGCCGGTCCTCGGGCGTCTGGAAGACGTAGTGGAGGGCGACCGTGAGCTCGACCACGCCGAGCCCTGCGCCGAGGTGGCCGCCGGTTACTGAGACGGCCGAGATCATCTCCGCGCGCAGCTCGTCCGCGAGCTGGCGGAGCTGTTCGGGGCGCAGATGCCGCAGCTCCCGAGGGGTCGGCACGGTGTCGAGAAGCGGCGTTTGCGGGCGCTCGGTCATGGATCGCTCTTTAATCCCTGGTCGGCCGCACCCCTAGCGCCATGCATGCCCGCTGTCGAATGGCGATCCGGTGCAGGCACGGTGCAGCGGCGGCATCGTAGCAGAGCGCGAAGAGGGCGGCGATACGGCCTTTGTTGAGGCGCGCGGCTCGGTTTCCACGGAATGGCGCTTGCAGTTCGCGGCGCGGCTGTGACGCGGCTTTTCACGTCCTGATCCCGCTCTGG
>DASWNA010000013.1:0-39087 GCA_036399475.1 Allosphingosinicella sp. | reverse complement strand
TTCGCGCAGCATCTGCGCGCCCATGTTCTCGAACTTGTCCTTGAGCTCGATCTCCTTGGCGACGGTGACGCCGTCCTTGGTGATGCGCGGAGCGCCGAAGCTCTTGTCGATGACGACGTTGCGGCCCTTGGGCCCCAAGGTCACCTTCACCGCATCGGCGAGGATATCGACGCCGCGGAGAATCCGCTCACGGGCGTCACGCGAAAAGCGTACGTCTTTCGCTGCCATAGTCTGATTTTCCTTTTCTTCACGTCACCCCAGCGAAGGCTGGGGTCCATGTTGAGTCTGAATGGATGCCAGCCTTCGCTGGCATGACGGGAGCGGCGCCCCCGCCTATTGGCTCAGCCGACGATCCCCAGGATGTCGCTTTCCTTCATGATCAGCAGGTCTTCGCCGTTGAGGCGGACCTCGGTGCCCGACCATTTGCCGAACAGGATCTTGTCGCCGGCCTTGACGTCGAGCGGGGTCACCGTGCCGTCTTCGGCCTTGGTGCCGGAGCCGACGGAGATCACTTCGCCTTCCTGCGGCTTTTCCTTGGCGGTGTCGGGGATGATGATGCCGCCGGCCGTTTTTTCTTCGGCTTCGACGCGGCGGACCAGCACCCGGTCATGGAGCGGACGGAAAGTCATGCACGTCACCTCTTTGGTATGCGGCTGCCCAAAACCCCCCTTGTGCGAGGCGCGGCAGACCGCTGTTGTGAATCGGTTGTTAGCACTCAGCCACAGCGAGTGCCAACGACCTTTGATTTAGGATCGGTTCACCTGCGGTCAAGGCTTTGAAGCGGGAATTTTCGCGGCGCATTGCCCGCGGTGCGGCGAGCGGCTAGCGGTTTTGCCACATTCGAAGATGGGCAGGAAACGGCCATGAGGTTCGCGCGCAAGGTTTGGAAGCTGCTGGTCGGCATCAAGGACGGTCTCGTCCTGCTGCTCATGCTGCTCTTCTTCGGCCTGCTCTACAGCGCGATGACGTCGCGGCCGACGATCGGCTCGGCCGATACCGGCGTGCTTCACTTGAAGCTCAGCGGACCGATCGTCGAGCAGCCCGCCCAGGCGAGCGCCAGCCAATTGCTTTCGGGCTCAACCGGCCCGCGCGAATACCGTCTCCGCGACGTCGTCCACGCCCTCCGTCTCGCCGCCACCGACGAGCGGGTGAAAGCGGTTGCGCTCGATCTCGATATCTTCGCGGGCGGCGGCCAGGCCTCGATCACCGCGGCGAGCGACGCGCTCGGCGACGTCAAGCGCGCCGGCAAGCCGGTGCTGGCTTACGCCACCGCTTATGACGACGACGCCTACCTGCTCGCCAGCCAGGCCAACGAAATCTGGCTCAACCCGATGGGCGGGGTGCTGGTCACCGGCCCCGGCGGCGCCAACCTCTACTTCAAGGGGCTGATGGACAAGCTTGGCGTCACCGCCAACGTCTACCGCGTCGGCACCCACAAGGCCGCGGTCGAGCCCTTCATCCGCACCGACATGTCGCCCGAAGCACGCGAAAACCTCCAGTCGGTCTACGGCACAATGTGGGCATCGTGGCAGGACGAAGTGCGCAAGGCCCGCCCCAAGGCGCAGGTCCAGGCCTATGTCGCCGACTCGGCCGGGCGGATCGCGGCGGCCGGCGGCGACATGGCAAAGGCGGCCCTTGCCCTCGGCCTCGTCGACAAGGTCGGCGACCGCGAGGCCTTCGGACGCCGCCTCGCCGAGATCAGCGGCGCGCGTTACGCCGAAGTCCCGGGCAGCTTCCGCGCCATCGATTACGACAAGTGGATCGACGCTTACCCCGCCACCGAAGAGCCGGGATCGATCGGCATCCTCACCGTCGCCGGCGACATCGTCGACGGCGAGGCTGGGCCGGGCTCGGCCGGCGCCGAGACCATCGTGCATGCCCTCGAAAAGGGTCTTCGCGAGCGCAACCTCAAGGCACTGGTGCTGCGCGTCGACTCGGGGGGCGGCTCCGCCTTGGCGTCCGAGCGCATCCGCCAGGCGGTGCTCGCCGCCAAGCAAAAGGGGCTGCCGGTGGTGGTCTCGATGGGCAATCTCGCCGCGTCGGGCGGCTATTGGGTCGCGATGGCAAGCGACAAGATCTACGCCGAGCCCTCCACCATCACCGGCTCGATCGGCGTGTTCGGGATCATCCCAAGCTTCCAGGGCAGCCTTGCCAAGCTCGGTGTCGGCGTCGACGGCGTCAAGACGACCCCGCTGTCGGGCGAGCCCGACGTGCTGCGCGGCCCCTCGCCCGAAGCCGGCCGCCTGCTTCAGGCCGGCGTCGAATCGACCTACCGCCGCTTCCTCACCCTCGTGTCGCAGCAGCGCAAAATTCCCGTGGAGCAGGTCGATCAAATCGCCCAGGGCCGCATCTGGGCCGGCGGCACCGCCCGGCAGTTGAAGCTCATCGATGCCTTTGGCGGCCTCGACGAAGCGATCGCCGAGGCGGCGCGGCTCGCCAGGCTGGACGGCGACGCGGCCAAGCCGGTCTGGCTTGAGCGCGAGCCCGATTTCTTCGAGGAATTGCTCACGTCCATGGCATCGGGCGAAGAGGAGGAGCAGGCTTCCCTCGACGCGTTCGGACGCATCGCGATGCAGCAGCGCCAGCTCATGCTTCGCGCCGCCGCCGATGCCGAGCGGCTGCTGTCCACCGGATCGGTGCAGGCGCGCTGCGTCGAATGCCCCGGCGCCGCCGCAACGCCGTCGCGGGGCCCGAGCGGCAGGTTCGCGGGAGTGCTGCTGAGGCTGCTCGGCGCGTGAGGATCAGGGCCGCGCGCGCCGACGACGCCGCCGCCATCGCCTCCATCTACGCGCCCTTTGTCCGCGACAGCGCGGTCAGCTTCGAAGCGGAACCACCCGGCGCGGCGGCAATGCTCGAACGAATGGCCGAAGGCGACGGGCTCTACCCGTGGCTGGTTGCGGAAGAGGACGGCACCCTTGCAGGCTACGCCTATGCCTGCGCCTTCCGAAGCCGCTTCGCCTATCGCTTCGCCGTCGAGACCACAGTCTACCTGCGCCAGGGGTGCGAAGGATATGGGCTCGGCAGCGCGCTCTACCGCCCGCTGCTCGCCAGCTCGAGGCGCAAGGCTTCACCCAGGCGATCGCCGCCGTCACCCTTCCCAATGACGCAAGCGCCCGGCTGCACGAGAAGATGGGGTTCGAACAGGCCGGCACCTACCGCCGCGTCGGCTGGAAGCTCGGCGCGTGGCGGGACGTCGGCCTTTGGCAAAGGCCGCTCGCCGCCGAGCAAAGCCCACCGGAAGAGCCTCGGCCTCCAGGCGGCCCCTAGCCCTCAAACGTCCTTGTAGCCGGGAAGCGACCAGCCGCGCTCAATCGCCGCGCCGCGCAGCGCGAACCCCGCCGCCGCCGCGATCGCACCCGCGACCATGCCGGGCAAGCCCAGGACCAGCAACCCGACCACCAACGCCGACGATAGAGCCGCCGCGGTAACGTAGAGCTCGGGCCGAATCAGGATCGACGGCTCGTCCGCAAGCACGTCGCGGATGATCCCGCCCAGGCAGGCGGTGAGCACGCCCATGCCGATCGCCGGGATCGGCGCAACGCCATAGCCGATGCCCTTGGCGGCGCCGTAGGTCGCGTAAGCGGCAAGCCCGGCGGCATCGAGCCACAGCAATGCCCTGCCCGGCCAGACGCGCACCGGCAGCAGCCACACGGTGACCCCGGCCGCGATGCAGATCAGGATCGTCGCATTGCCGTGGATCCAGAACACCGGCGCGCCGATCAGCAGGTCGCGCACCGTGCCGCCGCCGACGCCGGTCACCACCGCGAAAAAGATAAAGGTGATCAGGGTCAGCCGCTTGGTTGCCGCGACCAGCGCACCCGACAAGGCGAACACCGCAACCCCCGCCCAGTCGAGATAGGTGAGCAGCGGATCGAGAGCGGGGATGAACGGGGCGGGAGCCATGCCGCCCCCTATCACTCCGCGGTGCGCGCGGCTTCGGCTTTCTTGCGCCGGCGGATCGTCAGCGGCAGCAACGCGATGGCGAGAAGCGTGGTCACCAGCGAGACGATGGCGAACCCGATCAGCCACGGATTCTGCGCGTCCTCCCGGGTCTCCAGGTCCATGATGTGAAGTCCCCACATGAAGTCGTAGATCCGCCACCAGGAGGTGCGCTTGGCCACGATCTCACCGGTGGCGGCGTGGACGTAGAAGCGCGAGCCATCGCGCATCGACACCCGCCACGCGTCGATCGGCCGGCGCAGATCGATCGGCGGCTTGGTTGCGAAAATCCGGTCCACTCCGCTCACCTTGGCGGCTCCCGCATAGCGCGCCTCAACGGCCCGCGCGGCATCGGCGGCGCTGAGTGGCGGCAGCAGGCGGCCGGTGGCGGCATCGGCCAGCCGCGACGCGCCGTCCGCATAGGTGACGATCCAGCGCGGCCCCTCTGCTCGCTGCTCCAGCTTCAGCCCGGCGATGGCGCGCGGGCCGATGGCGGGCGGCACCGGAACCAGCCCCGAGGGCAGCGCCGGCGCCTCCCCGAGCAACCCCTCGCCCCGCACCTCGCCGATCGGCTTGGCCACCATGACGAGGCCTGTCACCGTCCAAAGCAGAAACGGAATGCCGATCACCCAGCCGAGCCAGATGTGCCAGCGCCGCAGATTGCGGCGGAGGAGCCCCTGGTTTCGTGCGGTTGCGCGGCCGGGCGAGGCGGCGTCGGTCACTGGGCCCGCCAGTTGATCTTCGTCACGAAGGGCGCGGCGACCGTGTTCCCGTCGGGGCCGATCGCCGGCAGGAACCGAGCGCGCTCCAGCATTATCTTGCACGTCACCCGGTCGAGCGCTTCGTGGCCGCTGCGTGCGATGTAGTCGCAGCGGGTCGGCCGGCCCGATGCCGACACGGTCAGCCGGACGATCACCAGGCCCGACGCGCGGGCACGAACCGCCTCCTTGGGGTAATCTTTCACTTTGAGCAGCTTCACAAGCTCGACGACCGGCCTGGGAGCGGACCGGAGAGAGTGCCACTGCTCGGCGTCTATTCCTGCGCCCTCCAGGGCAAGCCGCTCGCAATCACGCAGCAACGCGATAGCGGCTGCCACGCCTCGGATGTCCTCCTCGACGAGCACCTGATTGGATTGATTGATTCGCAGGGTGCGTGCGGCTGCGAACCGATCGAGAACCCCACGCTCCTCGCTGCGGACGTACAAGCTTACGTGCTCGGCTATGAAGTCAGGGGACAGTTCGGCCTTCGCCGCCACGCGCCCGCCGGGATCGAGATCAAGCTCCACACCCGCGAGTTCCGTCCAGGAGAATCGCTTTGCACCTTCCCCAACGATCGACAGGGTCGTGACGTCGCTGCCCGCCGTCCGGGAGAGGGACAAAGTGGTGCCTTCGCTTCCAGCCGAACGCTTAACCGAACAACGGCCGTTCAGGGCCTCGGCTGTCCAGCCTTGAGGTTCCTGCGTCGCCAGGGCAGCGGCTGGCAGAAGCGCTGCCCCGGCCAGAAGGAGGATCGTGTTGTTCATCCAAGTCCCCCTTCGGCCTGCACCGGACCCTAGATGTGGATCGGCAGCCCGGTCACCGCCATCGCCGCTTCCTTGATCGCTTCCGAATGAGTCGGGTGGGCGTGGCAGGTGTAGGCGATGTCTTCCGACGTGGCGCCGAACTCCATCGCCTGCGCGGCCTGGGCGATCATCGTGCCGGCAAGGCTGGCGATGATGTGGACTCCGAGCACCCGGTCGGTGCGCGCGTCGGCGATGATCTTGACGAAACCGTCGGTGTCGCGGTTGGTTTTTGCCCGGCTGTTGGCCATCATCGGGAACTTGCCGACCTTGATGTCCACGCCCGCCTCGCGAAGCTCTTCCTCCGTGCGGCCGACGGAGGCGATTTCCGGATGGGTGTAGACCACGCCGGGGATCACCTCATGATTGATAATGCCCACCTGGCCGGCGAGGATCTCGGCAACGGCGATGCCCTCGTCCTCCGCCTTGTGAGCGAGCATCGGGCCAGGCGCGACGTCGCCGATGGCGTAGATGCCGGGCACGCCCGTTCGGAAATCGTGGTCGATTTCGATCTGGCCGCGCTTGTTGACCGACAAGCCAATGGCTTCGAGGCCGAGGCCGTCGGTATTGGGGCGGCGGCCGATCGAGACCAGAACCACGTCCGCCTCGATCAGCTTGGCCTCCCCGCCCGCGGCGGGCTCGACCGTGACAACCACGCCGTCGCCCTGCGGCTGGACTCCGGTGACCTTGGTGCCGGTCATCAGCTCGAAGCCCTGCTTCTTGAAGATCTTGGCCGATTCCTTGCGGACTTCGGCGTCCATGCCGGGAAGGATCTGATCGAGATATTCGACAACGGTGACCTTGGCGCCAAGCCGCTTCCAGACCGAGCCGAGCTCGAGGCCGATCACGCCGCCGCCGATCACGACGAGGTGGTTCGGAACCTTGGGCAGTTCCAGCGCGCCGGTGGAATCGACCACGCGCTGCTGGTCGATCTCCACGCCCGGCAACGGGGTCACCGACGAGCCCGTGGCGATGACGATGTTCTTGGCGGTGTAGCTCTCACCCGCGACGTCCAGGCTGCCCGCGCCGGTGAACTTCGCATGCCCCTTAAGCCAGGTGACCTTGTTCTTCTTGAACAAGAACTCGATGCCCTTGGTGAGGCCGCTCACCGCCTCGCGGCGGCCCGCGTGCATGACGTCGAGGTCGAGCTCGACATTACCGACCTTGACGCCCCATTTGGCAAGCGTGCCGTGATTGGCTTCCTCGAACAGCTCGGACGCGTGCAGCAAGGCCTTCGATGGAATGCACCCGACGTTGAGGCAGGTGCCGCCAAGCGTCTCCCGGCTCTCCACACACGCCGTCTTGAGCCCAAGCTGCGCAGCCCGGATCGCGGCCACATAGCCCCCCGGTCCGGCGCCGATCACGATTACGTCGAAGTTGTGCTCAGTCATCATCAAACCCTTCGGTGCTCCGGCGAAGGCCGGAGCGTTGGCCTCAAGCGCAAATCTCGGCGAAGAGATCGCGCCATTCGGGATTACGCTCCTCGATCACCCGAATTTTCCACGGGCGTCTCCACTTCTTCATGCGACGCTCGCAGGCACGTGCCTCCTGCAGATCATCATAATAATCATACCAGACGAGCAGCTTGCAGCCTTTCTCTTTCGAGTGCCCTTCCGCGACACCGTTGCGGTGTTGCCATGCACGCTGCGGAAGGTCGCTCGTCACTCCAAGGTAGGTTTGGCCTCGCCGGTGGTTCGCCATCAGATACACGCAACCTGATTTCATCGCGCTCCATCCAGCGCTCCGGCCTTCGCCGGAGCACAACGTGTTATAAGTCGATGAGCAATCTCGTCGGATCTTCCAGCGCTTCCTTCATCCGCACGAGGAAGGTGACGGCTTCGCGGCCATCGACCAGGCGGTGATCGTAGGATAGGGCAAGGTACATCATCGGCCGGGCGACGATCTGGCCGTCGCGCACCACGGGGCGCTCCTCGATGCGGTGCATGCCAAGCACCGCCGACTGCGGCGGGTTGATGATCGGCGTCGACAAAAGCGAGCCGAACACGCCGCCGTTGGAGATCGTGAAGGTGCCGCCCTTCATGTCGTCCATGGTCAGCGTGCCCGCCTTGGCGCGTTTGCCGAAGTCGGCAATCGTCTTCTCAATGTCGGCAAAGCTCATCGCATGGGCATTGCGGATCACCGGCACGACCAAGCCGTTCGGCGCGGAGACCGCGACCGAAACGTCGAGATAGTCGTGATACACGATCTCGTCGCCTTCGATGTAGGCGTTGACCGAGGGAACGTCGCGCGCGGCAAGCGCCGCCGCCTTCACGAAGAAGCCCATGAAGCCCAAGCGGATGCCGTGCTTCTTCTCGAACAGGTCCTTGTAGCGTCCCCGCGCCGCCATGACCTCGGTCATATCGACGTCATTGAAGGTGGTGAGCAAAGCGGCGGTGTTCTGCGCTTCCTTGAGCCGCTTGGCGACGGTCTGGCGCAGGCGCGTCATCCGCACCCGCTCCTCTCGGCGCTCGCCGGTGGCGGGCCCGGAAGCGGACGCGGCGGCTGGTGCCGCGGCCGGAGCAGCAGCAGGCGCCGCCGGAGCAGGGGCGGCCTCGGCGGCGGGCGCGGGCTGGTTGCGGGCGGCGTTTAGCACGTCGTCCTTTGTAAGGCGTCCGTCCTTGCCCGTGCCCTTGATCCTGGACGGGTCGAGCCCGAATTCCAGCACCAGGCGGCGCACGGACGGCGACAGCGTCAGGTGCGACTCAGCATCGCCTTCCTCGGCCTCCTCGCGGACTTCGACATTCTCGCCGGGGCCGATCGGGTTAACCGGCGTTGCGGCCGGCGGTGCCGCGGCAGGAGCGGCAGCGGACGCAGCCGCGGCGGCAGGTGCAGCGGCCGCCCCGGCGCCGCTCTCCACCCGAGCGATCACCGCGCCGACATTCACCGTGTCGCCCTCGGCGACGAGCTGCTCGCCCATCGTGCCGGCCACCGGCGACGGCACTTCCACCGCCACCTTGTCGGTTTCCAGGCTGGCGATCGGCTCGTCGGCGGCAATCGCGTCGCCCGGCTTCTTCAGCCACTGGCCGAGCGTCGCCTCGGTGATCGATTCCCCGAGCGTCGGGACGGTTACTTCGGTGGCCATATCGTGTCCTTACTCCGCTGCGCGCTGCACTGCGGTATCGCTGCTATGGCCGAGCGCGTCGGCGATCAAGGCCGCCTGCTCCGCCGCGTGGCGCTTGGCAAGGCCGGTGGCCGGCGAGGCGGAAGCGGCGCGCCCTGCATAACGCGGCCGCCCCACCCGCACCCCGGCCTCCACCAGGCATTGCTCGACGAAGCCTTCGACGAAGCTCCAATAGCCGTTGTTGCGCGGCTCTTCCTGCGCCCACACCACCTCGTCCAAATTCGGCATGCGCCTCAAACGCTCGACCAGGGGCTCGGACGGGAAGGGGTAAAGCTGCTCGACCCGAACGATCGCCGTGTTCCGGTCGCCCGCTTTGTCGCGCGCTTCCATCACTTCGTAGGCGATCTTGCCCGAACAGAGCACCAGGCGCTTCACCTCGGCGTCCGCCGGCGCGTTCGGATCGGAGAGCAGCCGCTTGAAGTGGCTGTCGCCGATGAAGTCGGACAGCGGCGACACCGCCGCCTTGTGGCGGAGCAGCGACTTGGGCGTCATGATGATCAGCGGCTTGCGGAACTCGCGGTGCATTTGGCGGCGCAGGATGTGGAAGTAATTGGCCGGGGTGGTGCAGTTCGCCACCTGCATATTGTCCTCGGCGCAAAGCTGCAGATAACGCTCCGGCCGCGCCGAGCTGTGCTCCGGCCCCTGCCCCTCATAGCCATGCGGAAGCAGCATCACGAGGCCGTTGGCGCGGAGCCACTTCGATTCGCCCGACGCAATGAACTGGTCGATGATCACCTGCGCGCCGTTGGCGAAGTCGCCGAACTGCGCTTCCCACAGCACCAAAGTGTGCGGGTCCGACAGCGCAAAGCCATATTCGAACCCAAGCACGCCGAATTCGGACAACGGGCTGTCGCGCACCTCGAAACGCCCGGGGCCGACCTCGGCGAGCGGGATATATTTGTGGCCGTCGGTCTGATCGACCCAGACGCTGTGGCGCTGCGAGAAGGTGCCGCGCCCACTGTCCTGGCCGGACAGGCGGACGTTGTAATTGTCGCGCGCAAGCCCCGCGAACGCCAGCGCCTCGCCGGTCGCCCAGTCGAAGCCCGCGCCGGTCTCGAACATCGCGCGCCGCGCATCGACGATCCGCTGCAGCGTCTTGTGAACCGTCAGCCCTTCCGGAACCGTGGTCAGGATCCGGCCGAGATCGCGCGCCGTCTCCTCGTCCAGGCCGGTCTCGGCATTTCGCCGCCCGGTCTCCGGCGTATCGGGACGGCCAAGCCCGCTCCAGCGCCCCTCGAACCAATCCGCCTTGTTCGGCAGGTAGCTCTTCGCCGCCTCGAACTCGTTCTCCAGGCAGGCGGTGAACTCCGCGATGCGCCCGTCGATCCAGGCGCGGTCGACCACGTTCTCCGCCACGAGCCGCGCGCCGTAAATGTCGCTGATCGGCGGGTGGGTGCGGATTTCGGCGTACATCAGCGGCTGGGTGAAGCTCGGCTCGTCGCCTTCATTGTGGCCGAAGCGGCGGTAGCACCACATGTCGATGACGATGTCGCGCTTATATTCCTGCCGGTATTCGATCGCCAGCTTGCAGGCGAAGGTCACCGCCTCCGGATCGTCGCCGTTGACGTGCAGGATCGGCGCCTGGACCATTTTGGCGATGTCCGACGGGTAAGGCGACGAGCGCGCGAATTGCGGCGAGGTGGTGAAGCCGACCTGATTGTTGATGACGAAGTGCAGCGTCCCGCCGGTGCCGTATCCGGGCAGATCGGAAAAGGCCATGATCTCGGCCACGATCCCCTGCCCCGCGAAGGCCGCGTCGCCGTGGAGCAGCACCGGAAGCACCTGCGTGCCCTCCTTGTCGCCGCGCGCGGTCTGGCTCGCCCGCACCTTGCCGAGCACTACCGGGTTCACCGCCTCGAGGTGCGAGGGGTTGGGCAGCAAGGACAAATGCACCTTCACACCCTCGAACTCGCGGTCCGAAGAGGTGCCGAGGTGGTACTTCACGTCGCCGGAGCCGCCGACATCCTCCGGATTGGCCGAGCCGCCGGCGAATTCGGAGAAGATCGCCCGGTATGGCTTGGCCATCACGTTGGCGAGGACGTTGAGGCGCCCACGATGGGCCATGCCGAAGACGATCTCCCCCACCCCGTACTGGCCGCCATATTTGATCACCGCCTCGAGCGCGGGCACCATTGATTCGCCGCCGTCCAGGCCGAAGCGCTTGGTGCCGACATATTTGCGGGCGAGGAATTTCTCCCACTGCTCGCCCTCGATCACCTTGGACAGGATCGCCTGCTTGCCCTCCGGCGTGAACTTGATCTCGGCGTCGCGGCCTTCCATCCGGTCCTGAAGGAAGCGGCGCTCCTCCAGGTCGTTGATGTGCATATATTCCAGGCCGATCTTGCCGCAGTAATTGGCCTGCAGCACCGCGACGATCTCGCGCACGGTCGCCCATTGAAAACCCAGCGTTCCGCCGAGGAAGATCTTGCGGTCGAGGCTGTCCGGCCCGAAGCCGTGAAATTCCGGCGTGAGATCGGCCGGAAGCTCGCGCTGGCTGAGGCCCAAGGGATCGAGATCGGCGGCAAGATGCCCGCGCACCCGATAGGTGCGGATCAGCATCATCGCCTGGATCGCGTCGCGCGCCGCCTGCTCGACCTCGGCGTCGGACTTGCCCGCCGCCTTGGCTTCCGCCTTGGCCTGCTTGGCAACCGGCGCGGCGATCTCCATCAGCGTCGGATCGAGCCCGGCGTTGACCGGGTCGAGCTCCACCACGGGCCAATTGTCCCGCGCCCAGCTTGGGCCCTGCTCGCGCTCGCCGTTGAAGATATCCACGTTCAAAGCCTCTTCAAGTCAATGCGGGAACGCACTCCGCGCCCGGACTATCCACTAACGTCATGCCGGACTTGATCCGGCATCCACCTTCTTTGCCACCGCGGAAGAAAAAGGTGGACCCCGGATCAAGTCCGGGGTGACGTTTCGGTGCGAACTCCCGTCGGGGATTAGCCGTTCAGAAGCGCGACGAGTGTCTTGCCGAGCTCAGATGGGCTCGGGCTCACCCGAATTCCAGCCTGCTCCATGGCGGCGATCTTGTCTTCCGCGCCGCCCTTGCCGCCCGAGACGATCGCGCCGGCATGGCCCATGCGCCGGCCCGGAGGCGCGGTGCGGCCGGCGATGAAGCCGACGGTCGGCTTGGAACGGCCCTTCTTTGCCTCGTCGGCGAGGAACTGGGCGGCGTCTTCTTCCGCCGATCCGCCGATTTCACCGATCATGATGATCGAAGTGGTCTCGTCGTCGGCCAGGAACAGCTCCAGCACGTCGATGAAGTTGGTGCCGTTCACCGGATCGCCGCCGATGCCCACCGCCGTGGTCTGGCCGAGACCGGCATTAGTGGTCTGGAACACCGCTTCATAGGTCAGCGTGCCCGAACGGCTGACGACGCCGACCGAGCCCTTCTTGAAGATGCTGCCGGGCATGATGCCGATCTTGCACTCATTAGGCGTCAGCACGCCCGGGCAGTTCGGCCCGATCAGGCGCGACTTCGAACCCTGCAGGGCCCGCTTCACCTTGACCATGTCGAGCACCGGAATGCCCTCGGTGATCGCAACGATCAGCGGCACTTGCGCGTCGATCGCTTCCAGGATCGAGGCCGCGGCGAAGGGCGGCGGCACGTAGATCACGCTTGCATCGGCGCCGGTCTTCTCGACCGCTTCGGCGACCGTATCGAACATCGGCAGGCCAAGGTGGGTCGTCCCGCCCTTCTTGGGCGTCACGCCGCCGACCATCTTGGACCCATAAGCAAGCGCCTGCTCGGTATGGAAGGTGCCGGTTTTGCCGGTCATCCCCTGGGTGATGACCTTGGTGTTCGAATTGACGAGAATGGACATTCAGAAACCTCCGATAGCCTGGGCGACAAGGATGTTGCCGCTGAGGCCGTATTGTTCGCGATAGATGCTGGTCTGGGGCAGGTGATTGATCTCGATGGTCAAGCCGTCGCGCCAGCCCGGCTCCCACAGCAGCCTTCGGCCATGTTGCGCGCCTGGGCTGACGATGCCGGTCGCCTTTCGCCCCATCCACGATTCAAGCTCCGCGTCCGGGATGCCCGCGGCCGCTTCGAAATGGTAGAGCCGGCAGCCATTGCCCCAGAAGCCGCTCTTGTCGTCATAGCGCGAGACGATCAGGAAGAGCGTCCGGCCATCCAGCAATCGGCGGAAATTGGCGCCGCTTGCGGTGCCGTCCTCGCCAATGGATTCCCGGCCGAACTTGGTAAGCCGCTCGATACGCGGCTCGGCATTGTCCGGAATTTCTTCCCACCCGCTGGCCAGCGCCGCCGCCTTCATCCCGTCCAGACTGTCCACCTTGTCGCACACCGTGCGAAAGGCCTCCAGCATCGGCCGTTCCGCGGAAGCGGGTGCCGCAGATGCGGGAAGGCCCAGGAGCAAGGCGGCGCCCCAGAAAATCATTCGAAGACGATAGCCATGTGCATCGTACGCGGCGTCGTCATTGCCTGGGTACGGGAATACATGTCGGCGTGTGCCCGGCGACGGTCGGCAAGCCGGCCGCCATATTCGACATAATGGGGCAGGTCGGTGCTCTTGCCCGACAGGCTGATCGCCTTCATGCCGTCGCGAAACGCGTCGAAATAGGGCATCGCGTTCTTGATGTCCGGCGCGAACAGCGCGCAGACATTGCGGTATACATTTTTCGCCGGAAGCTGAGCGATAACCAGGCGTACATCCCGCCCGCTCACCGTCCGCGTCCACTCCCGAACCGAGGTGGGCTTGCGAAAAGCGCCGGTGGTCAGCGTGCTGGGCACCTTCTCCAAAGCTTTCAGGTCAACGGTCGGAGCCGCGACCTCCTGCCACTCCGAAGATCCCGTCACGCCCGAAAGCAAGGCTTCGGCGGTCATCGTCGAACTCGTGCAGGTCTGCAGGAACAGCGGAACCAGCGAGGCGTCCTCCGCCTGGAGCTCCGCCGCCGCAGGGGATCCAGCGAAGGCCGCGGCCAACGCGATCATCGGCAAGGCAAGACTGGCGCGCCGCATGATATAGGCTTCCTTCTTCACGAAAGGCTGGGATCGATCTTGCGGCAGGCCTCGAGCAGCTCCTTCACCGCGTCCACCGACACCGTGAAATTCGCCTGCGCCTCCGCATCGAGCTCGACCTCGACGATCTTCTCGACGCCGCCCGCACCGATCACCACCGGCACACCGACGTAGAGCCCGTCAACCCCGTACTGGCCGGTGAGGTTGGCCGCTGCGGGGAGAACCCGCTTCTTGTCCTTGAGAAAGGCTTCGGCCATTTCCAGCGCGCTGGTCGCCGGCGCGTAATAGGCCGAGCCGGTCTTGAGCAGCGCGACGATCTCGCCGCCGCCCGAACGGGTGCGCTGAACGATCGCGTCGATCTTTTCCTGGCTCGACCAGCCCATCTTGATGAGGTCCGGGATCGGGATGCCCGCCACCGTCGAATACTGAACCACCGGCACCATCGTGTCGCCGTGGCCGCCCAGCACGAACGCGGTGACGTCCTGCACCGACACGCCGAATTCCTCGGCAAGGAAGTGGCGGAAGCGGGCGCTGTCCAGAACGCCGGCCATGCCGACGACCTTTTCGTGCGGAAGTCCGGAGAACTCACGCAGCGCCCAGACCATCGCGTCGAGCGGGTTGGTGACGCAGATCACGAAGCTGTCCGGCGCATGCGCCTTGATGCCCTCGCCGACCGCCTTCATCACCTTCAGGTTGATGCCGAGCAGGTCGTCGCGGCTCATGCCCGGCTTGCGGGCGATGCCGGCGGTGACGATGCACACGTCGGCGCCGGCGATGTCGGCATAATCGTTGGTGCCGGTCAGGCGGACGTCGAAGCCTTCGACCGGGCCGGCCTGGGCGAGATCGAGCGCCTTGCCCTGCGGAATGCCCTCGGCGACGTCGACCATGACGATGTCGCCCATTTCGCGGACGGCGGCCAGGTGGGCCAGGGTTCCGCCGATCATGCCTGCGCCGATCAGCGCGATTTTCTTACGAGCCATGCGACTCCCAATCCTTTCATGTTCCAAAAGTCGGGGTCCGGCCGCAGGGGAGCAGCCGCAAATGTGGCGCCCGCTTAGACCCCCCGCGCGCGAGGGGCAACCACTTCTCCGGTCCCGCCGGCCCGCTATTCGTCTCTCGACCGTCAGCGACGAAGAGTATAATATAGCCCTGATTTCTTCGGGGGGCCGGAAATGAACGCGAACATCGTCAACGCCGCAGGCAGCGTGGTTGCAACACCCGCCGGCGAACAATTCTGGGCGATGACGGGCATCATTGCCATCATTGTACTGGGCGGGCTGATCGGCGGGTGGGGAGCACATCTCCTGACTGTCGGCGTGCCGGCACCAGCGGGCGGCGAGCATCCTTCCAAGCTTCGTTTCTTCATTCTTGGGGTGATTGCCGCGGCCTGTGTGCCGCTGTTCCTCAGTCTGGTTCAAAGCGGCATCGTCGCTGAGATGATGTCCAACCGGCAGGGCAAGCGCGCTGAATCCTGCTTTATCTTCGCGGGCCTCTGCCTGGTCGCCGCGCTCACCGCCCGTAATTTCCTCGACTCGCTTTCCAAGCGCGTGCTGCGCGATCTCGAGAAACTCGGCGACGAAGTTCAGGACACGAAGCGGATCGCGGCGGCGGCGGATGCCAAGGCGGAGGTCGCCGAGCAGAAGGCCGACGGCGCCGATGAAAAGGTCGAGGCGGTGGCGGAGGTGGTCGACGCGCGGGAGGCGGAAGCGCAGGAGGCGCCCTTGGCCCGTGACCAGGGTGACGACGAGCCGATCCTCGAGGGTGCCTACGGCGCTCCGGCATCGGCATCGTTGAACGACACCGAACGGCAGGTACTGAACGCGCTCGGCCAGATGAAACTCCGAGCGGCAACGGGGGTAGCAAAAGACGCTGGTATCCCGATCAGCCGGATCGGGGAGATGCTCGACGGCCTCGCCGAGCGCGGCCTCGCTGCACCCACCACGTCCCCCACAACCGGAGGCAAACGGTGGAAGATTACGCGCGCCGGGGCCGCTGCCCTGCGCGGCTGATTGGGTTGCCTCAGCCGCCGTGGCCGGCGGCGAGATACGCCGCCGACTGCATCTCCATCAGGCGCGAAGCGGTGCGTTCGAATTCAAAGGCGCCGTCGCCCGCTTCGTAGAGGTGCTGGGGCTCGGCATCGGCTGCCGCAAGCAGCTTCACCTTATGCTCGTAGAGCGCGTCGATCAGGGTCACGAAGCGGGCCGCCTCGTTGCGGTTCTCCGGTCCCATGCGCGGGATGCCGACGATGATGACGCTGTGGAAGCGCCGCGCAATTGCGAGGTAGTCCGCGGCGCCGCGGGGTTCGCCGCACAGCCGCTTGAACGAGAAAACGGCGACGCCTTTCAGCGCCTTGGGGACGTGCAGGGTTCGGCTGCCGCCAAGCGGGATGTCCTCCGAGGGAACATGCTCGCGGTCTTCCGGCGGGTAGTCGGTGAGGCGGAAAAAGGCGGCCGAAAGCGCGGCGGTCGCCTCCCGGCCGTTGGGCACATACCAGGTCGGGTGCCCGCCGAGGCGCTGCAGGCGGTAATCGGTGGGGCCGTTCAAGGGCACCGCGTCCAGCGCGCGCTCGATCAGATCGATGAACGGCAGGAACAGCTCGCGGTTCAGGCCGCCGAGATACAGGTCCCGAGGCGGCCGGTTGGAGGTGGTGATCACCGTTACGCCCTGGCCCAGCAACTGCGCGAACAGCCGCGACAGGATCATCGCATCGGCGCTGTTGTTGATCACCATCTCGTCGAACGCGAGGAGGCGCGCCTCCGCCGCGATTGCCCGGGCGACCGGCGGGATCGGGTCGCCTTTCTCCTTGGTCCGCTCGGCCCGCAGCCGCTCGTGCACCTCGATCATGAATTCGTGGAAGTGAACCCGCCGCTTCGGCTCGGCCGCGATGGAGGAGAAGGCAAGGTCCATCAGCATAGATTTGCCGCGCCCGACCCCGCCCCACATGTAGACGCCGCGCACCGGCGCCGCCTGGCCTGTGCCGGTGAGTCGCGCGAGCAGGCCGCGCTTCGGCTTGGCGGTGAGCTGCGCCGCAAGGCGGTCGAGCACCGCCACAGCGCCCGCCTGATCGGTATCCGCCCGAAGCTCACCGGCCGCGAGCAGTTTCGCGTACCAGTCCGATACCGCGGTCACGAGCGGCTGAGCTTGCGCAGCGTCCCCGTCCAGGAGGCGACGATCGCCCCCTCCTGCTCGCATAGCCCGCGCAGCGACACGAGCCGCTTGCTCTCGCGAAGCACCTCCACGGCGCAGTCGAGCGGCACATCTAGTTTCGCAGCCGAAAGGAACTGACAGGCCAGGTCCTGAGTCACCGCCGGCCCAAGGTCGCACCCCGCCGCATGGCCGCCCGCGAACATCGCCATGTCGATAAACGTCAGAATCGCCCCGCCATGGGTGACGTCCCCCAAATTGCTCTGCGGCACTTTGGGAAACATCCGGCACCGCGCCCGCCCTTCGCCCTCACCGCGGACGAGGAGCTTGCCGAGGGTGGCGTTATAGCGCTCCGCCCCTTCCGGACGCTCACCCACATCCCACGTCCACCAGCCTGGGTGGCCGGGATCGGGTTCGTGGCGGATGAGGGGGTGGAGGGTCATGGGGCTCCAGTGCGGTGAAATCCCTCTCCCTGCAAGGGAGGGGCAAGGGGTGGGTCAGCCCCGAAGCGGCTCGATGCCGCTGAGGGGCTCCGAGCGTTCGAACCGGCATCGAGCCGGTCCGACCGCCACCCACCCCCATCCCCTCCCTTGCAGGGAGGGGTGCCTCAAACCGCCCGCTCCACCAGCAGCTTCTTGGTCTCCGCGATCGCCTTGGCCGGGTTGAGGCCCTTGGGGCAGACGTTGGCGCAGTTCATGATCGTGTGGCAGCGGTACAGGCGGAACGGATCCTCGAGCTGGTCGAGACGCTCGCCGGTATATTCGTCGCGGCTGTCGGCGAGCCAGCGGAAGGCCTGGAGCAGGATGGCCGGGCCGAGGAAGCGGTCCGAATTCCACCAATAGCTTGGGCACGAGGACGAGCAGCAGGCGCACAGGATGCACTCGTACAGGCCGTCGATCTTCGCCCGGTCCTCCGGCGACTGGAGCCGCTCCTTGCCCGACGGGGTGGGAGTCTTGGTCTTCAGCCACGGCTCGATCGAGGCGTATTGCGCGAAGAAATGGGTGAAGTCGGGCACCAGATCCTTGACCACATCCATGTGCGGGAGCGGCGTCAGGCGGACCTCGCCTTTATAGTCCTCGATCGCCGTGGTGCAGGCGAGGCCGTTGCGGCCGTTGATGTTCATAGAGCAGGACCCGCAAATCCCCTCGCGGCACGAGCGGCGGAAGGTCAGGCTCGGATCGACCTCGCTCTTGATCTTCAAGAGCGCGTCGAGAACCATCGGCCCGGTGTCGTCGAGGTCGAGCTCGAACGTGTCGTAGCGCGGATTCTCGCCGGTTTCCGGATCGTAGCGGTAGATCTTGAAGCGTTTCACCCGGCCGGCGCCGTCGGGGGCGCGATGGTCCTTGCCGCGGGGCTTGATGACGCTGTTCTTGGGGAGGGCGAATTCGGCCATGGTGTCCTTGATCCTCGTCTGCTTGGGCAGATAGCGACTGAAAGGCCCCGGCGAAAGGGCGCTATCGGCCGCGAAGTGCTTCCTTGCGCAGCAAAATCGTCTCGGCGACCTTGTAGGTGCGCGGATTGTCGACATCGACGGCATGGGCGCCGTCCTCCAGCACCACCGCCGCAAGGCGGACGCCCAAGCGCCGCGACAGCCGCTTCATCGCCCAATGGAGCGGTGCCAGCCGAAGCACGAACAACGCGATGTTGACCAGCCCGATGACTCGAACGAGGCGGTTGCGGTTCTTGGCGAACTGCCCGCCTTCGCGAAACGTCTCGGCAACCTTGAGCGCTTCGGGCCCGCCCATCGCGTACAGGTTGCAATTGGCATAAGCCCGATCCCTGAATTCGTAGAAGCGCCGTTGCCCCTCCGGGTGCGCGGCAAGCACCGCCTCGCGGCTGGCCATGGCAAGCACCGCGTCGGCACCGCCGGCCAGCGCGTCCAGCATCTGCTGCACCGCGCCGGGCGTCAGGTTCACATTGTCGCCGGTAGTGATCACGATCGGCCCGGCCACGCCCTCTGCCGAGGCGTAAGCGCTTTCGGTAATGGTCGGAGCGGAGGGCACGTAATCGACCGGCACACCAAGCTCGCCAGACGCACCCTTTACGGTCCGCACCGCCTCGACCGCGGCGGGCTCGATGCATATCCGAATCCGCTCCAACCCCGGCACCGCGACCAGCGCTTCGATGACATATTCGAGCAAGGGACGCCCGACGATCAGGAGCAGGCACTTGTGCGACACGCCCGCTTCGGCCGCCATCGGATCGAGCTTGCCGTCGCGCTGGGCGGCGAGGACGATCGCGGTGAACGGCCGCACGCCGTTCGCCGGGGCGTCAGCCGGCACGCACGGCATCCGAATCGATCAGGCCGTTACGCACCAGGCTTTCGCACAGGATCGTCTCGATCAGCTGCTCCTGAGTCCAGCCGGCAAGCCTCGCCGAGCGGCCATAGACCTTTTGCGACCAAAGGTTGGCGTTGAGGTTGACCTCCAGGAACTGAACAGTGCCGCCTTCGCGGTCCAGCCGGAATTCGAAACGCCCGTAATCGAACGGGTGGAATTCCGCGGCCATGCGCCGCGTATAGTCCGCGATCACCGGCATCCATTCGGCATCGTCGAAGGTGACCAGCTCGTACTTCTGGGAGCGGTCCACCAAGTCGCGCTTTTCGTAGTAGGTGCGCAGGTGCGACGGATCGGCCTGTTCGAACATCACCATGGGCAGGATGGTGGGCTTGCCGTCGATGGTCACCACCGGCACTTCGACGTCGCTGCCGTTCAGGAACGGCTCGACGATGGCATCGTGGCCCTGGCTGTGGATGTCGGCGACGGCGGCCTCCACCCCGGCCCAGTCGCGTGCGTCCTGAACGCCCCAGCTTGCCGAGGAGGCGTTGGGCTTGATCACCAGCCGTTCGCCCGCCGGGCAGCGATCCTGCTCCACCGCCGCGCCTCGGCGGTAGATCGTCCACGGCGCGGTCGGCACGCCGCGCGACGCCGCCGCCATTTTGGTGAAATGCTTGTCGTCCGATACGCCGCGCAGGATCGGGCTCGCGCCGAGAAACGGAAGCCCCAAACGGGTGCACAGCAAGGGCAGCATCATTTCGCTGTTCAAAAAGCCGCCGCGGTTGAGCAGCGGAAAGACGAAATCGACGTCCGGCTTGTCGAACAAGGCTTCGTACCGGTTCGCAAGGCTGACGTTGAGGCCGAGGCCTTTCAGGATCTCCCGAACCTCGACATGGTACAAAGCATGGTTGCCGTCCTCTGGATGAAGGCCGCCTTCCCACAGCGCGTGCTTGGCGATGAACAGGATGCGCAGGCGCTCTTTGGCCTCGTCCGGAATGGTGATCGGTCTCATCGTTTCGGACAAAGCGGGCAGCCTTACGTAAGGCGCGCGAGAGCGGCGCCGGCGGGGCGTCATAATCCGGCCTTGGTCCCCCGCCAAGTGCCGGGTTACGGTTGGTGAGGCCGAATGGGGAGAAGCAGGTGCCGACGATCGAGCCCGATGCGTGTGCAGTGATGACGAGGGGCGGCGATGCACGGATCGTGCTCGACCCCGCCACGGGCCTCAACCGCTACCTTTCGGCGCCGCGGCCGAACGTTGTGCTGGCCTACGCCTCCTCGACCGCCAACGATGTTTCCCCCGCCGCTTATGGGCATGCCGAGCGGCTTCTTGCCGAGATCGGGCCGGGGTTGGGCGGGGAGGAGTATGGCGCACGGCTGGAGGGCCTGCGCGGCCGAATCCGGCGCGCCTACGCCCTCCCCGCCGACGCCGAGATCGTCTTCGCGCCGTCGGGGACGGACCTCGAATACGTCGCATTGGCCTGCGTACAGGGCCGCGGCGCCGGCGGGACGCACAACATCCTGCTCGGCGCCGATGAAGTGGGAAGCGGCTGCATCCATTCCGCCTTCGGCCGCTATTTCGCCAATGAGACGGCGCTCGACACCGCGGTGTCGCCGGGCCAGCCGGTGCCCGGCCTCGGCGACACGCACGTCCAGATGATCGACATTCCCGTGCGCGACGGCGAGGGCCGCGCCCGCGCGTCGGCGGAGATCGCGCAGGCCATGGACGAGGCCGCGTCGGCGGCAGTGGCGCAGGGGCGGCATGTGCTGGTGCATGCCGTGCACGGCTCCAAGACCGGCCTGATCCTCCCCTCCTTCGCCGACATGGACGGCCTTCGCGCGCGTCACGGTCAGGCGATCACCTTCGTGGTCGATGCCTGCCAGGCGCGGATCACGTCGCCCGCAATCGCCGACTATCTGGCGCGCGACGCCATCGTTTTCGTCACCGGCTCAAAATTCATGGGCGGGCCGCCGTTCAGCGGCTTCGCGATCCTGCCCGCCCGGCAGATGCGCGGCCTGGCGCCCCTCGCCGCCGGCCTTGCCACGATCTTCCGCCGCGCCGAGTGGCCTGATGCCTGCGCGGGCCGCGGGGCGCTTGAGAACAGTGCCAACCTCGGCCTGCTGCTGCGCCTGGAAGCGTCGTTGTTCGAGCTTGAGCGATTTCAGCAGCTCAGCCTCAGCCAGGTGAGCCGCGTAATCCTCGCCTTCCACCAGGCGGTGCGCGACTGCATCATCGAGAAAACAGCGGCGCGGCGAGTCGCCCCCTACCCGCTGGGGCAAAAGGAAACCGCCGACACCCACCCGGTGGAAATGCGGACTTTGTCCACGCTCGACCTGTCCGGCATGGGCGGCGGCGCCACCTTCGAGGACGCGGCACGCTGGCACAAGCAACTGCTCGCCCACGGCGTCCGCCTCGGCCAGCCCGTGAAGTGCGTCAAGCGCCCGGACGGCCAATGGGGCGCCACCCTGCGCATCGGCCTCTCCATGCCGATGGTTAGTGAGAGAGCGACGCTCGACGACAGCGCCCTCCAGCGAAGCTTCGCCGCCGACATGGGGCGTATCCGCGAGGCACTGGAGACGGTGGCGGGGTGAGGCGCGCCATCATTCGCTGGCATGACGCGTGAGCGCGGGCGCCGGCACCAAACCGTCGCCCCAGCGGAGGCTGGAGTCCATGCTGAGCCGTCACCCGCACCGCTTATTCCGTCACCGCTTCCGCCGGCCTCGGATGCAGCATGGATGCCAGCCTTCGCTGGCATGATGGGTGGGGTTGCGAACGCCCCGCGCTCCCCGTCGCCCCAGCGAAGGCTGGGGCGCTCCCCGTCGCCCCAGCGAAGGCTGGGGTCCATGCTGAGCCGCCAACCCGCACCGCCTTCGCCAGCCCTAGAAGCTCGCCTCCAGCAGATGCTCGGACAGGTCGTTCCACCGCGGATTGGTCTTCTCGATGAGGCTGGTCTTCCAGCGCCGCTTCCACGCCTTCATCGCCTTCTCGCGGGCGATCGCCTCGTCGATCCGCTCGAAATGCTCGCAATGGACCAGCCGGGTAAGGCCTTTTTCGCGGCAGAATAGCGAGCCCTTGCCGGTGCGGTGCCGGACGATCCGGGCGGGTAGGTTGGCGGTGACACCGATGTACAGCGTCCCGTACGGCGCATTGGTCATGATATAGACCCAGCCACCCTTCATGCGCTCAGGCTAGCGCCGCCGCAGCATGGATGCCAGCCTTCGCTGGCATGACGTGTAGGGTTGCGAACGCCCGCACCCGCTGACCTCGGACTCAGCATGGATGCCAACCTGCGCTGGCATGACGAGCAGGGTTGCCAAAGTGCCGGCCTGACACGCGCGAACGATGCCGGCCTTAGTACACCCGCGCCTTTGGCTCGATGTACTTGATCTCGTCGGTGAGGGTGTATTCGTGGACCGGGCGGTAGTCGATCTTGACGCCGCCGCCCTTGCCGCCCCAGCCGTCGAACCAGCTGATCGTGTGCTTGAGCCAGTTGACGTCGTCGCGGTTGGGGTAGTCCTCGTGCATGTGTGCGCCGCGGCTTTCCTTGCGGTTGGCGGCCGAGTGCATGGTGACGACGGCCTGGCCGATGAGGTTGTCGAGCTCCATCGTCTCGACAAGGTCGGTGTTCCAGATCAGGCTGCGGTCGGTGACGTCGATGTCGGCCATCTGGCGGTAGACTTCGTCGATCCGGGTCTTGCCTTCCTGAAGCGTCTCCTCGGCGCGGAACACGGCGCAATCGGCCTGCATGGTGCGCTGCATGCGGTTGCGGATGACGCTGGTCGGGCTGCCGCCCTTGGCGAAGCGGAAATGGTCGAGGCGGGAGATCGCCATCTCGTCCGAACCCTTAGGCACCGGCGGAAGCGCGGTGCCCGGCTTGATGATGTCGCCGACGCGGTGGCCGACAGCGCGGCCGAAGACGACAAGGTCGATCAGGCTGTTGGAGCCGAGGCGATTGGCGCCGTGAACGGAGACGCAGGCCGCCTCGCCAATGGCGAACAGGCCGGGGACGACGCTGTCCGGATTGCCGTCGCGAAGCGTCACCACCTCGCCGTGGAAGTTGGTCGGAATGCCGCCCATGTTGTAGTGCACGGTCGGCACCACCGGGAGCGGCTGGCGGGTCAAGTCGACGCCGGCGAAGACCTTGCCGGTCTCAGTGATTCCGGGAAGGCGCTCGGCCAGGATCTTGGCGTCGATATGGTCGAGGTGGAGATGGATATGATCCTTCTCCTTGCCGACGCCGCGGCCTTCGCGGATTTCCATCGCCATCGAACGCGCCACCACGTCGCGGCTGGCGAGGTCCTTGGCGGAGGGCGCGTAGCGCTCCATGAAGCGCTCGCCTTCGGAGTTGGTCAGGTAGCCGCCCTCGCCGCGCGCGCCCTCGGTGATCAGCACGCCGGCCCCGTAAATGCCGGTCGGGTGGAACTGGACGAATTCCATGTCCTGGAGCGGCAGGCCGGCGCGAAGCACCATGGCATTGCCGTCGCCGGTGCAGGTGTGCGCCGAAGTGGCGGTGAAATAGGCGCGGCCATAGCCGCCGGTGGCAAGCACCACGGCATGGGCGCGGAACCGGTGGATCGTCCCGTCCTCGAGGCACAAGGCGATCACGCCCCGGCACTCGCCGCCTTCCATGATCAGGTCGAGAGCGAAATATTCGACATAGAAGTCCGCGTCATACTTCAGGCTCTGCTGATAGAGCGCGTGAAGCATGGCGTGGCCGGTGCGGTCGGCGGCGGCGCAGGTGCGCTGGGCGGGCGGGCCGGCGCCCATGTTCTGCATCATGCCGCCGAACGCGCGCTGGTAGATGCGGCCTTCCGCGGTGCGGCTGAACGGCACCCCGAAATGCTCGAGCTCGTAAACGGCGGCCGGAGCCTCACGGCAGAGATATTCGATCGCATCCTGGTCGCCGAGCCAGTCCGATCCCTTGACGGTGTCGTACATGTGCCAGGTCCAATGGTCCGCGCCCATGTTGCCCAGCGAAGCGGCGATGCCGCCCTGCGCCGCGACGGTGTGGCTGCGGGTCGGGAACACCTTGGTGATGCAGGCCGTCTTCAGCCCCTTTTCCGCCGAGCCCATGGTTGCGCGAAGCCCGGATCCCCCGGCGCCGACGACGATGACGTCGTACACATGGTCGATGATCTTGTAGGCGGAAGGCGTGGTGGCCATGGAAAAACAATCCCCACAAAGTGGTACTAAGCGGCGGCCCCGATGTGTGGGAGCGCCCCGCCTGGGTTTGGCGCGCTTTTAGGCTTTGGGCTTGCGGATGCAAGAGACTCGCCGGACCGGCTGCGCTCCCGGCCCTTACGCGCGCCGGACCATCCGGGAGCACTCTTGACCGGCGCGGCCCGCACGTGCGCAAAGCCCGGGCAATCAAACCGGCTTCGATCTCAACCGTTTCGTCGCAAGCCCATTGTCCACTATTTCGGTTGAGTAACATCAAGGCAGCCGGAGCCGAACGGCGCGGGCCGCAGGGCGACAGGAGAAACGGACAATGAACGACCGTGAGTTCGTGGCCCCCACCAAAGAACTTCCCGCCCTGGACGAGGCGTTTGCCGTTATCCGCGAAAAGGCGCGCGATGTGCGGTTCGGGTCGATCACGTTGACCATCCACGATGGCAAGCTCACCCAGCTCGAAGTCAGCGAAAAACGCCGGTTCGCCCAGTAACCACATGCCAAGCTCCCTCTCCCTCCCGGGAGAGGGTTGGGGAGAGGGGGAGTCTCGAAGATCGGAACGGCCCCTCTCTCATCAGAAAAGGATCCGATATGGATTTCGCCGGCTTCGGCATGCTCGATCTTCTGCCATTCATCGCCGTGGGCTTCGCGGCCCAGCTTGTGGACGGCGCCCTTGGAATGGCCTTCGGAGTCATTTCCAGCACCTTGCTGATCAGCCTCGGCGTGCCGCCGGCGGCGGCCTCGGCCGGAGTCCACACGGTGGAAACCTTTACCACCGCCATCTCCGGCGCGAGCCACATCTATCACCGCAACGTCGACTGGAAGCTGTTCGCCCGCCTTGCCATTCCGGGTGTGATCGGCGGCGTGCTCGGCGCCTACGTGCTGACCCAGATTCACGCCGACGTCGCCCGGCCGTTCGTTCTCGCCTATCTCGCCGCCATCGGCCTCTACCTCGTTTGGCGCGGCCTTCATCACCCGCCTGAGGCGCGGTCACCCAGGATCGTGGAGCCGCTCGGCCTTGCCGGCGGATTTCTCGACGCAGCGGGCGGCGGCGGCTGGGGACCGGTGGTCACCGGCAATCTCCTGATCCAGGGCGCGGAGCCGCGGCGCACGATCGGAACGGTGAGCGCCTCCGAATTCGTCCTGACGCTGACCATCTCGGCCACCTTTATCGCCACTTTGGGGTGGGCGGCCTTCACCGTTGCAACCCTCGGCCTGCTGATCGGCGGAGTCGCCGCGGCACCTTTGGGCGCGATCGTCGCCAAGCGGGCGCCGGCCAAGGGCCTGCTCGTGCTGGTCGGCTGCCTGCTCACCCTCACCAGCCTCTACGGAGTCTACAAGGCGCTCGGCTGAGCGCCGCCCCTCACACACCCACACCAATCGGTGCCGACCGGACAACCGGAGGCGTCGCGATCCCTACCCAGGAGAAAGCACGTGATCGCACGCTTCCACTTACTCGCGGGAACCGCCTTGCTGCTGACTTCCGGCGCCGCCTGGGCGCAAGGGCCCGAAGCCGCCGCTCCCACCCAAGAGACAGCCGAGCCCGCCGCCGCAGCGGACGATGGCGGCGAGATCGTCGTCACCGCGCGCCGCCGCGAGGAAAGCGTCCAGGACGTGCCGATCGCGATTTCGGTGATCAGCGGCGACCAGATCGAGGCGACCGGCAACAGCAACGTCCAGAAGCTGACCCAGCTTCAGCCATCGCTGCAATTCTACACCACCAACCCGCGCAACTCGGCGGCCAACATCCGCGGCCTTGGAGCGCCGTTCGGCCTCACCAACGACGGCATCGAGCAAGGCGTCGGAGTCTATATCGACGAGGTCTACAACAGCCGGATCGCCGCGGCGACGTTCGACTTTCTGGACGTCGACCGGGTGGAGGTTTTGCGCGGCCCCCAGGGCACGCTCTACGGCAAGAACACCACGGCCGGCGCAATCAACATCACCACCCGCGCGCCCACCTTCGAAACCGAGGGCCGCGCCGAGGTGTCGGCCGGCAACCTCGGCTATCTGAACGGCAAGGTTTCAATCTCCGGCCCCCTCGTGGCGGGCAAGCTCGCCGTCCGGGTGGCTGCGTCCGCCACCACCCGCCGCGGCACGGTGTACAACGTCACGGGCAACCGCTGGGTCAACGCGCAGGACAATTTCGGCCTTCGCGGCCAGCTTCTGCTGCGCGCCACCCCGGCGCTGAACCTCACTTTGTCGGCGGACTACAACCGGCAAAACCCGGAATGCTGCGCCCAGATCTACGTGCGCACCGGCGCAACCCAGCGCCCGCTCAACCGCCAGTATGCCGCGCTCGCCTCAGCCTTCAACTATGCGCCGCCGAGCACCAACCCGTTCGAACGGCTGACCGATCTCGACACGCCGCTCGACGCCTTCCAGGAGATTGGCGGCGTGTCGCTTCGGGCGAAGTGGGACATCGGCCCGGGCGAACTCACCTCCGTCACCACCTGGCGCTTCTGGAACTGGGGCCCGTCGAACGACCGCGACTTCACCGGCCTCCCGATCACCACCGTCTCGGCCAACCCGTCGAAGCAGGACCAATATTCCCAGGAAATGCGCTATGCCGCGACGGGGAGCAAGTTCGACTACGTCCTCGGCCTGTTCGCCTACGGACAGAAGCAGCACACCACCGGCGCCCAGGAGCAGGGTGCAGCGGCAAGCCGGTGGCTGCTCAACCCCGGCAACGTCGCGCCGGGCTCAAGCGGCTGCGCGACGCCGACAACCGCCGCATGCAATGCCGCGGTGCTGAACGGCCTCCGCTCCGAAAACGACATCACCTTGAAGACGACCAGCCTCGCCGCCTTTGGACGGCTGACCTGGCACCTGAGCGACCGGCTGCGGCTCGAGCCCGGCCTCCGGCTGAACTACGACAAAAAGATCGGCACCTATGTCGCGGTGGTGACCAACGGCACCAACACCCCGCTGACCAACGACCAGCGCGGCGTGCTTGCGCCGCAATCCTACGACGCGCGCTTCAGCGACTGGAACGTCTCGGGCGACCTCACCGTCTCCTACGACGTCGGGCGGGACGTTCTGCTCTACGGCACCTACGCCAAGAGCTTCAAATCGGGCGGAATCAACCTTGCCGGCCTGCCCCTCGACGCCGCCAACCAGCCGATCGCCAGCGCCGCAACGGTGAAGCCGGAGAAGGTCGATCATTTCGAACTTGGCCTGAAGTCGCAGCTTTTCGGCAAGCGCGCGACGCTCAACCTCGCGGGCTTCTGGACGGAGATCAGCGACTATCAGGCGACGGTGACCAACGGCCAGCTCGGCGTGCTGCGCGGCTATCTCGCTAACGCCGACAAGGTGCGTGTGCGCGGGGTCGAGGCCGATCTGTCGGTGAAAGCGCACCGCTTTCTCGACCTCTACGCAGCGGGCGCTTTCACCGACCAACGCTATGTGAAGTTCACCGACGCCCCCTGCCCGCCCGAGCTTTCCGGCGGCGGGGCGGCGGGCGGCAGCAACGCGCCGAGCGCACCCGGCACGCCCGGCGGCTTCAGCCCGGCGAATTGCGACATCTCCGGCCAGTGGCTGCCCGGCATCTCGCGCTGGGCAGCCTCGCTGGGGGGCGAGTTCCATACGCCCGCAACGCTGCTCGGCCCGGCGGGCGAGATCTACGCCGGGGTGGACGCGAACTACCGCTCGCGCTTCTCGTCCAACCCGTCGCGCTCGGCTTACACCGACATCGACGGCTATACGCTGGCGAACCTGCGGCTCGGCTTTCGCAGCGACAGCGGCTGGAACCTGTTCGGCTGGGTCAGGAACGCGCTCGACACCCGCTATTACGAGGTGCTGGCCACCCAATCGGGGAGCACCGGCCTGATTGTCGGCCAAGTCGGCGATCCGCGCACCTATGGCCTCAGCGTGTCGAAGAAGTTCTAAGGGGGGAGACATGGACACCAGCGAACAAAGCGGCGCGCAAGGGCACGGCATCGGCTTCGGCGAGGCGGTGCGGGTGTGGGCACGCATCGCCGCCCTGAGCTTCGGCGGGCCGGCGGGGCAGATTGCGGTGATGCACCGCATCCTTGTCGAGGAGAAGAAGTGGATCGGCGAGGAGCGTTTCCTCCACGCCCTCAACTATTGCATGCTTCTCCCCGGCCCCGAGGCACAGCAGCTCGCCACCTACATCGGCTGGCTGCTCCACAAGACCAGAGGCGGCCTCGTCGCCGGCGGGCTGTTCGTGCTGCCGGGCCTGGTTGCGATCATGGCGCTTTCCTGGCTTTACGCCGGCTTCGGCAACGTCGGCGCCGTCGAGGCCCTGTTCTTCGGCCTCAAGGCGGCGGTGCTCGCCATCGTGCTGGAGGCGGTGAAACGGATCGGCAGCCGCGCCCTCAAGAACAACGCGACTCGGGCGATCGCCGCGGCGGCGTTTCTCGCCATCTTCGTCTTCGCCGTGCCGTTTCCGCTGATCATCCTGACGGCTGGCGTGGTTGGCTGGATCGGCGGCAAGGCCGGCGCAAAGGCCTTTGCGGGCGGCGGCGGCCACGGACCGTCCGGCGGCCCGGCACTGCTCGACAGCGAAAGTGCGCTTGGCGAGCACATCCCCGAACACGCCCGGCCGAGCCTCCGCTGGTCGCTCAAGGTGTCCGGCACCTTCCTGGTCCTGTGGCTCGCCCCCGTGGCGCTGCTCCTCGCGCTGCTCGGGCCCGACAATGTCTACAGCGAGATCGCCGTCTTCTTTTCGAAGATGGCGGTGGTGACCTTCGGCGGCGCTTATGCGGTGCTCGCCTACGTCGCCCAGCAGGCGGTGGAAAATTTCGGCTGGCTGAAACCCGGCGAGATGCTCGACGGGCTCGGCATGGCCGAGACGACCCCCGGCCCCCTCATCATGGTCACCCAGTTCGTCGGCTTCATGGGCGCGTACCGAGGCGCAGGCGGGGCGATGCACCCGATGCTGGCGGGGACGCTCGGCGGCCTGCTCACCACCTGGGTGACGTTTCTGCCCTGCTTTCTGTGGATCTTCCTCGGCGCCCCCTTCATCGAGGCACTCCGCGGCAATCGCGCGCTTACCTCGGCACTGTCGGCAATTACCGCTGCCGTTGTCGGCGTCGTTCTCAACCTCGCCATCTGGTTCGCGCTGCACACCCTGTTCGGCCAGGTGCGAGAGGTGCCGGGGCTTGGTCTGGAGCTGCCCGTTCTGCGCACCGTCAACTGGCCGGCGGTGGTGCTCACGGCGGCGGCTGCAATCGCCATGTTCCGCTTCAAGGTAGGGGCGATCAAGGTGCTCCTTGCCTGCGCCGCGGCCGGCCTGGGATGGGGCATGGCAAGCGGCGTCGCGCTATGAAGCCCGCGGTCGCGCCTCGTCCCGGCCGGCCCCCCATGCCGCCGCCCCTCCCAATCCGGCCTCGCACGCCCTAGATCAGGCGCTCACCGACGCGAGCGCCCTGACCCATGCCGATCAGCATTTCCCCCGAATGGCAGCAGATGGCGCTCTACGCGCTTCTCGCGGCGCTGCTCCTGATGGTGCTTTCGCGGCTACCGTTTGTCGGCAAGATCGTGCGGTTCGCGCTGTCGCTGGCCCTGCTCGCCTTTTTTCTCTTCATCCTTATCCAGCAGGCGCCCTTCCACCCCCAGCTTGCCGGGGTGATGGGCAGCCTCGGCCTCGACAAGCAGGAAGTGGTCGGCCGCGAGGTGCGCATCCGGATGGCGGCGGATGGCCATTTCTGGGCGCGGGCCAAGCTGAACGGCCTCGAGCGGCGCATGCTGATCGACAGCGGCGCGACCATGACCACCGTCTCCCCCCGCACCGCCGCCGCCGCCGGCGTGGAGGCGAGCGCTGGCGTCGCCCCGATCCTGCTCAAGACCGCCAACGGCGTTACCAAGGCGGAAACCGGCACCCTGGAAGAGCTGCGCATGGGCCCGATCACCGCACGGGATCTGAAGATCGTCGTCGCACCGGGCCTGGGCGACGTCGACGTGATCGGAATGAACTTCCTCTCCAATCTGCAGAGCTGGCGGGTGGAGGGGCGGACGCTTGTCCTGGTGCCGAAAAAGGCCGCGGCGGACTCGCGCGGCTAAGCCTCGGCGCAGGATCAGCCCGCCGGTGGAGCGCCGGTCGCTACCGCGGTGGCGGAAAAGGCGATCTTGAGGATGGCGAACAGCGCCAAACCGGCGCCACCGATCGAGAAGAAGTTCAGCACGGCGATGGAAAAAGCCTTGGTGCCGGCTTCGTGAACATAATCCTCGATGATCACCTGCAGGCCCATCTTGCCGTGCCAGAAGGTGACGGCGACAAGCAGCAGCATCGGCACCGCGGCGAGCGGATCGGAAAGCCATTCGCGCACCGTTCCATAGGAAAGGTCGGGCAGTCGCAGGATCGAGGCGATCAGCCACACGAACAGCACCAGCAGGGCGACCGACGTGAGCCGCTCAAGCCACCAATGGTGGGCGCCGGCCTTGGCCGAGCCGAGGCCGCGAACCCGGGCGATCGGGGTTTCCATGCTCATCACTTCAATCCCAATATGACGAACCAGAACAAGGCGGTCAGCACGATGCCGCCGATCATGGTCATGTTCGCCCAGAACTTGTTGGTGCGCAGCTCGAACCCGGCGCCGATGTCCATGACCAGGTGGCGAAGGCCGGCCAGCGTGTGCTGAAAGAAAGCCCAGGACAGGCCGACAGCAAGCGCGATTCCGAACCAGCTCGTCGCCAGATCGGTGAAGCTCTTATAGGCTTCCGGGCCGCTTGCGGCGGCGACCAGCCACCAGACCAGAACAACCGCGCCCACCGTCGCGGTGCCGGCGCCGGTGATGCGGGTCAGGATCGAGACCGCCATGTGCGGGCCCCATTTCCAGATACTGAGGTGGGGCGACAAGGGGCGGGATGGATTGCGGTGCATGGCGGCTCCTGTTGGCCGCGCTTTTAGGCCGCGTGCCGGGGGATGCAAGGGTGCACGCGGATCGGTCGCTTGAGCCCTCCGGAGCGCCAGATCGGCGCCATGCCCGCACAAGGTCGCGACTCCGAGGGGAATAGAATGTTTTTTGATGACAGCGACATAAGTGCGGATCGCCGGAGACTAAGCGGCCTGGTGGATCTTCCTGAGAGAGGGTCGGGTCGGGAGTTCCATGGTCTTCATCTTCAAAACGCCCGGGCGCCCGAAGTCGGCAGACGCAGCGAGTTGGAGGACTGCCTGCTGCTCCAGCGTGGTTTGCCTCAACACGGCCCCACCTTGGCGTCGCCACTCTCGGCACCCACGCTGCAGGCACGGCGTTGTGCATGATGGTGATGGATCGAACCCATTGCGGCATGGTGCAACGAGTATGGGACGCTACAAGACTATCCGTTCCCCGAACTTTTCCATTTTCACAAAACTATTAGCGCGCGCAAGCTGGTCAAACTGTGACTTAGGAGGTCAAATAATATGGGAGATGATTTGCTGGCCGCGCTATGGATTTTAATGATGGGCGCCTCGTTGGGGGCACTGGTATTTACTGGCGCATTGCGTCAAATACATTTGATACCAGCTAGCTTAGCTTGCATCATTTTATCCATGCAGCTTTTTCATGTAAGTTACATGACACCTTATCGTTATCTTACGGAAGTGTGCACGGTAATCGGTCTCGCTTTCGCGATAATCCCATGGATAAACAAAATATCATCGAAGGAGGAAGAGACTGATGCCCGGACGGACTCAATGTGAAGGTGAAGCCATCCATCGATCTGCGGCTCCCAGTTCCGGGGGATCGCGCTTGCGACCACGATTGGAAACGGCGGCTACGGCCTCGTCAAAGCCGCACCGCTCCCGGTTAAAGCGCTCGGCTATGTGGTAGGCGTGGTGTTCGGCGGACTGGCATTCAGTGCCGATGCCAAAGCAAATCGCCTGGCCGAAGGGTGCCACCGGGAACTATACGAGCAGGGCAAGAAAGACGCCGCTGCCTTGGCAAACACCGGTGCGGCCGCTGGACCAAGTGGACACGGACCCTCCAACATTCGCAATATGACCTGCGAGGAAGTCCGCATTCGCACGCCTACCAGCGGCGTTTCCGCGGATCCGAACGGCGACCCGGTGATTACCGGTGGCCGCATTCTGCTTTTTTGCACGCCCATCGTACTCGACCTCGACGGCGACGGGATTGAATATCGCAGCATGAACAACTTCATCACCACGGATGAAGACGGCGACGACCGCTTCGAGCAGCGTGCCTGGGTGAGCAGCGACGACGGAGTTCTATTTTGGGACGTCAACAATGACGGGCTCGGTGACCATGAAGAAACCGTTCTCACCGGCTACGTGGAAGGATCCCAGGACCGACCTCGACGCCCTTAGGGCTTTCGACAGCAACAAGGACGGCGTTTTGGATGCAAACGACAGCTTTTACACTTCGCTGAAGATCGGACGGGATTATAATCAGAACGGGCATTTCGAGGCCAATGAGGTAGGCACCCTTGCGCAGCTCGGAATAGCCCGCATCAACCTGTATGACGGCATCCAGAATTTGCAGGATCCCGACGCGCCAGCCGAAATCGCTCCGGGAGTGGTGGAATTCAATGCGGGGAGCTTCGTCAGAGCAAATGGCACCACCGGCCGATTTGCGGATGCCGGACTGGAAGAGCGGTCCGTTGCGGCGGCCGTGTACAACGATGGAATCGTCGGCATGGCGTCGTTCGGCAACGCCCGGTCGTGGGTACAACTCAGCACGGCTGCCGTCAGCCTCGATCTGTCCACTGCAACTTATGCGGGCCACACCAACTTCGTCGAGTTCTACGGGAATGCCGGCAATGATCTCGTCCATGGAAGCGGCGCCGACGACTACTTGTTCGGAGGAGGCGGATCAGACTCGCTTTATGGCAATGGCGGCGATGACACGATCGTGGTCGATGCCGCCGATTTGGCAGCGGGCTGGTTCAGCGGCGGCGACGGGCGCGATACCCTCCTCTTCGACGATTTTACCAACTTGTCCCTCGATGCGTCGTCCCGATCCTTCGAGATCATCGTTGGTGGCACCGGCAACGACACCCTGTGGGTTTCGGTCAGTGTGCTCGATGAAGAAGGCGTCTTCTTCAACGGGTTTGACGGGAATGACAGCCTCACCGGCGGCGACGGGGGTGATATCCTGGTTGGAGGCGCGGGCGCCGACAGTCTCAACGGCGGTGTCGGCGACGACATGGTGGTGGCAGATCAAGACGATCTAGCTGCAGGCGTCCTCCTCGGAGGTGCCGGATGGGACAACCTCGACTGGGAGTCTTCCTCATCGTTGAACTTGGACGCTTATGCGCATGGCTTTGAAGTCGTTTTCGGCGGGTTCGCAAACGATTACCTCCAGAGCACGTCAACCGATTATCGGCTGAATCCGGTTGTTTTCTACGGGCAGGGCGGCAACGACACGCTGATCGGCGGATCTGGGGACGATTATCTCGTGGGCGGACCCGGAAGCGACAGCTTCAGCGGCGGCGGCGGCGACGACATCATGGTCATCGACCGTTACGACTCTCTGCTTTCGATCAACGAAGTTGGCGGCAGCTACGAAAAGGGCGACACGCTTATCTTCGACGACACCACAGCGGTTACGATCACCAACCTCTACACGATGAATATTCGAGGCGCGGTTGGCGGCGATGGCAACGACACAATCTATGCAAGTCGGACCGATAACAACTACTGGCAGCAAAAATCGGACAACTTCCTGGCGGGCGGCCGCGGAGACGATTACCTTTACGGTGGAGCGGGTCAGGACGTTTACACGTGGAACCCGGGAGACGGTAATGACACTTTCGTCGATCGGGACTACGGTGAATGGCGCGGCGATATCGTCTATTTGGGAGACGGCGTCGCTGCAGCCGAGGTTACGATCAGGAATGTAGGCGGCATTCAAAGCCTTTTTGTCGGCGGCGTGGGAGCCGGAAGCATGCGCCTGATCGGTTTTTCGGGCTCCGGCGCCGTGGACAAGCTGATCGTGGGCGGGACCGCTTACGACCTGAACTCGCTGCTGAACTCGGCCAGCCCTTATGGCAACGAAGGCATCCTTCTCACCACCCGGCTGCCTGCGTCTTACGGCTCGGGCGGCGGCGGCTACACTGGCGGCGGCGGCGGGGATCCCACCGGTACGGGCGGCGGCTCAACCGGCGGAGGCGGCCCCACCGGCGGGGGTGGCGGAAGCAATCCGATTCCGCCCATCGTCTTTGATCTGGATGGCGACGGCTTTGAACTGATCGCAGCCAAGAAGTCCGGTGTGTTTTTCGATTGGAACGGGGACGGCATCAAGGATGAAACCGGCTGGGTTGCACCGGATGACGGCCTGCTGGTGCTCGATTGGGACGGCGACGGTCAGATCACGCGCCCCGACGAGATCGCCTTTGGCACCACGGGTGGGAAAAAAGACCCCTTCACGACCGACCTCCAGGGCCTGGCGAGGTACGACACCAATGAGAACGGATCCTTGGACAGCGGTGACGCCGCATTCGCTAAGTTCGGAATCTGGAGAGACTTGGATAGCGATGCAGTGGTGGACGCAGGGGAACTGCAATCTCTTGATTCCGCCGGCCTGAGGGCTTTGGCGCTTACCGGCTACCTTACTGGGGACCAGCCAAACGGCCGGAGCAACATCATCTATGCTACAACGGACGCGGTGTTCGCCGACAGGGATGTGCGAGTGGCAGATGCATTCCTAGTGTATAAGCCAGAGGCCCTGCAGGGAAATCCGCATAATGCAGATGCCCATTTCGCCTTCAATGGCGCGGTGACCGAATTCCACGCGACGTGGCACCTAGCGCCAGCCTGAAGCCGGACCGAATAGATTGAATGTGCACTCGGGCGGGGCGCCGCTTCACGGCCTCCCCGCCCGCATACCCTCCCGGATCAGGAACCCTTGCTGGGGCTCGCAAACACCCCTTCGATGGTGAGACCGAACAGTTCGGCGATTTTGAAGGCCAAAGGCAGCGACGGGTCGTAGCGTTCGGCTTCGATGGCGTTGATGCTCTGGCGGCTCACCTCAAGGAGTTCGCCGAGATGCTGCTGGCTCCAGCCGCGCTCGGCCCGCAATTCGCGCAAGCGGTTCTTCATGCGCCGCGCGCCACGGTGAGCTTGTTGACGCAATCGCCGACGCCAAGGCCTCCGAACCAGATCACCGCGATCCAGTAAGCATCGACGTGCGGGGCAAGGCCGAAGCTTTCCAAGAAGCCCCAGATCGTCGCGACGCTGAGCGCCAGGCCGGAGGCGACAAGCGATTGGCGCACCATCAGCAGCCGCTGGTACTCGTCGCGCTCCTCGACAAGGTAGCGGCCGATCGCGACAAAGATGCCGACAACCAGAAGCGCGGGAACGATCGCGGCGGCGTAGGCGGTGGCGGAACGGGCATCCGGGTGGTTGTTGAAATAGCTCACCGCGCCGAACAGCGCGCAGGCATAGCCCGTTGAACACCCCAGAACCGACATGTTGTAGCGCTTCCGCGCCGTGGACTTGCTCATTCAAACCTCCCTTGTGTGTGAAGGGAGCTTTACATGACAAGTTTCCTTTCCGTCAAGTGTGCTTTCCATCTTTCTGTGTGGGTGGCGGGAAGTGGCGTAAACCTGAATCAAACCTCAAGTTGAACCTTGACTCGGGTTTCATCGTGGGCGAAGCTGGACCGGACGCGAGATCCTGGAAAACAGGACCGCTTTGGGGAGGATCTATTTTTGCCGCATATCACCGCCCGTGACGGGACGCGCATCGCGTTCCGCGAGGATGGAACCGGGCGTCCGGTGGTGCTGCTGCACGGCATGATGGCCCATGCCGGCTTCTGGAAGCAGCAAGCGGCGCTGGCCGACGACTTCCGGCTGGTGAGCGTCGACCTGCGCGGCCACGGAATGTCGCGCGGCGACGGCGCCGGCCTCACCGTCGAGACTTTGGCGCAAGACGTTACCGACCTGGTCGAGCAGCTCGATCTGGAGGGCGCGATCGGCGTCGGCTGGTCGCTTGGCGCATCGATCCTGTGGCGGCTGCTGTCGGGCGCGTCGGCGCGCCGTTTCGCCGGCGCGGTGATCGTCGACATGACTCCGCGGGTGCTGAACGGCGACGGCTGGACGCTCGGCCTGTCGCCCGATCTGTGCGACGCGCGCCGGCAGGCGATGGCCGAGGATTACCAGGCCTTCGGCCAGGCGGCGGGTTCGGCGATCTTTGCCCAGCCGGTGCGCGAGGAGCTCCGCGACCTTGCCGCCTGGGCGGGCGCCGAATTCGCCGGCAACGATCCCGGGGCGATCTCGGCAATCTGGACTTCGCTGGTGGAGGAAGATTTGCGCGCCGCCTTGCCGCGCATCGAACAGCCCACCCTGGTGGTCCACGGCGCCCACAGTCAGCTCTATGGCTCCGACACCGCCGAGCACCTCGTGGCGGCCCTGCCGAACGCCCGCGCGGTCACCTTTCCCCGTTCCGGCCACGCCCCGCACCTCGAGGAGCCGGAGCGCTTCAACAGCCTTTTTCGCGAGTTCGCGGCCAGCTTGCCGCCCCTTTTTCAAACCCAGACCGCTTGACCAGGAGTAAGCCAATGAACCGCAACCGCACCATCACCGCACTTCGCCTCGGCACCGCCTTTGCGGCGCTCACCGCCGTTGCCCCGGCCTTTGCCCAGACCGGCGGCAGCGAAGGCCAGCCGGCCGGAACGGAGGCTTCGTCGGAGCAGCAGGCCGCCGCCGCCAACCAGGTGGGAGAGGACAATGGCGCTCAGGACGGGGACATCATCGTCACCGCACGGCGCCGCGCCGAAAGCCTGCAGGACGTGCCGATCGCCGTCACCGCCTATAGCGGCGAAGCGCTCGAGCGTCAGGGCGCGCTCGACATCACCGACATCTCCGACACCACCCCCAACGTCACGGTTGAAACCTCGCGCGGCAGCAACACCACGCTGACCGCCTTTATCCGCGGCGTCGGCCAGCAGGATCCCGTCGCCGGCTTCGAAGCGGGCGTCGGCCTGTACCTGGACGACGTCTACCTCAACCGCCCGCAGGCGGCGGTTCTCGACATCTACGATGTGGAGCGGATCGAAGTCCTGCGCGGCCCCCAGGGCACGCTGTACGGCCGCAACACGATCGGCGGCGCGATCAAATACGTTACCCGCCGCATTTCCGAAGATCCGGAAATCCGCGCCCGCGCCAATTTCGGCACCTACCAGCAGGGTGATCTGATCGTTTCCGCAAGCACGCCGCTTGGCGACATGCTTCGCATCGGCGCCTCGGGCGCGCGGCTTTACCGCGGCGGCTTCGGCGAGAACCTCACCACCGGCGCCGACAATTACGCCCGCGACGTCTGGGCCGCGCGCGGCACCGCCGAGTTCGAGCCGAGCTCGGCTTTCTTCATCCGGGTGTCGGGCGATTATTCAAAGGACAATTCGAACCCCCGCGGCGGCCACCGCCTGATCAAGAGCCTGCTCACCAACTCGCCCGTGCTGGACGACGTGTACGACACGCGCGGCAGCCTGGTGTCCCCGACGCAGGAGATCGAAGCGTATGGCGGCGCGGTGCGCGCGGAGCTCAAGCTCAGCGACGCGCTGACGCTGCGCAACATCGCCGCGTACCGCAAGGACCGCTCCGCCACCCCGATCGATTTCGATGCGCTTCCCGCCGCCGACGTCGATGTTCCCGCAATCTATCGCAACAAGCAGTTCTCGAACGAGCTGCAGCTATTGTACGAAGGCAAGCGCCTGCAGGGCGTCGCCGGCCTCTATTATCTCGACGCCAACGCCAACAACCTGTTCGACGTGGTCCTCGGCACCACCGGCGCGCTGATCGGCGTTCCCGGCTTCACGGCATCCACGTTCGGAAACGTCGACACCAAGACCTGGGCTGCCTTTGGCGACTTCACCTTCCGCTTCACCGACCAGTTCTCCGTCTCGGTCGGCGGCCGCTACACCAACGACAAGCGCGAAGCCCAGGTGATCCGCAAGAACCTCGCCGGCGGCGCCTCGCCCGAGCTTGGCGGCAATGGCGTGGCGATTGCGACCACCTCCAACTTCGCGGGTGAAAAGACCTTCAAGCAATTCACCCCGCGCGCTTCGGTGACCTTCGAGCCGGACGAGAACAACACCTTCTACGCAAGCTATTCCAAGGGCTTCAAGGGCGGCGGCTTCGACCCCCGCGGCCTTTCCACCCAGGCGGGGGACCTCAACGGCAACAACACCATCGAGCCCAACGAGGTGTTCGAATACTTCCTGTTCGATCCCGAAACCGTCAACAGCTACGAGCTTGGCTACAAGGCATCTTTGTTCGACCGCCGCTTGCGCTTCGCCCTTGCCGGCTTCTACGCGGACTACAAGAACGTGCAGGTGCCGGGCTCGGTCGGCTGCACCGTGGGCGGCATCCAGACGTTCTGCGGGGTCACCACCAATGCCGGTGCGGCGACGTTCAAGGGCGTCGAAGCCGAAATGAACGCCACCCTGCTGCGCAGCACAAGCGGCGCCCGCCTCAACTTCGGCGGCACGCTCGGCTACATCGACGCGCAATATGACGAGTTCATCTCGAACGTCCCGGCCGGTTTCGGCGACAACGGCGCAACCGATCAGACCAAGGGCGCCCGGCCGGTCGACGTCGCCGACTTCCGGCGCATCCAGAATACGCCGAAGTGGACGGCGTCGGGCACGCTTGATGCGTCGTTCCCCGTCTCGGACGGCGACATCAGCGCATCCACGACGCTCTCCTACCGCAGCAAGACCTTTCAGTTCGAAACGCCGAGCCCGTTCCTCGATCAGCCGGGCTATGCCCTGCTCGATGCGAGCCTGGTGTGGACGAGCCAGGACGACCGCTTCACGATCGGCCTCCACGGCAAGAACCTGACCGACAAGCAATATCTCACGTCGGGCTATCAGTTCCTCAACGCCAACCCGGTGACGGGCGTGCCGATCCTGTCGGCGACCCGGACGGCGGCGACCTTCAACCAGCCCGGCGTGGCGCCGTCGCTGGGCCGCGAGGGCGTGGTCACCGCATTCTACG
>DASWNA010000012.1:0-17570 GCA_036399475.1 Allosphingosinicella sp. | reverse complement strand
GACGAGGTTCTCGACATTGTCTGGCAGGACGAGGTCGATGGTGGATTCGATCGTGTCGACGCCGCCGCCGGAATCCTCCGTCACGACATCGCGGGTGTCACCCACGACATAGACATCGTCCCCCGCGCCGCCGATCATCCGGTCGTAACCGGTGCCGCCGTCCAGCCGGTCCTTGCCGTCGCCGCCGAGCAGCGAGTCGTCGCCGCCCATTCCCATGAGAATGTCGTCGCCGCCTTCGCCGCGGAGTTCGTCGGCGGCTTCGCTGCCGACCAGCGTGTCGTTGCCCGCGGTCGCCGTGGGCCCGTCCATGATCAGGTCGTTGCTGCTCACGCTGCCGTCGACCCGAAGCACCAGCGTGCCCAGGCCAAGGGTCGAGTTGGCGGTCAGCATCTGGTACCCGAAGCTGGCGCCACCAACGGTGGTTATGCTGACGGTGATGCGGCCAAGCCCGGTGAGATCGATTTTGTCGTTGCCGGTTTTGAAGTCCCAGATGCGGTCCGGCGACCCTTCCAGTGAGTCGGCAAAGCTCCAGAAAACGAATGTGTTCCTGCCGCCGTGACCGAACAATATGTCGGCTCCGGCACCGCCCTCGATCCGATTGTCCCCTTCATTGCCCTGGATCGTGTTGTCGAGCGCATTGCCCGTCGCGGACAGGGCCGATCCGGTAAGCGTAAGATCTTCGAGATTGTCGCCCAGACTGTAGCTGACCGAGCTGAGCACCCAATCGCGCACGGTTGAACCGTCCAGCGCGTTGGCGACCTCCTCCACGACGTCGCCCGCATTGTCGACGATGTAATAATCCGAGCCGGTGCCGCCGATCATCCTGTCCGCCCCGAAACCGCCGTCGAGCGTCTGGCCACCTGCAAAGGCGGTGATCGTGTTGCCGAGCGCATTGCCGGTCACGTTTTGGTTGCCCGAAAGGATGATGTTCTCGATATTGTCCTGGATCGTCCCGAAAAAGCCCTCGGCCACGAACAGAACCGTGTCGATCCCCTCGCCGAACCGCTCGAAAATCTGTTCGCCAAGGTCCCGAACGACATACACGTCGTCACCCGCGCCGCCCCACATGGTGTCCGCCCCGGCACCGCCGTCGAGCCGGTTGTTGCCGGCGTTGCCGACCAGGAAATTGGCGAGAGCGTTGCCCGTCGCATCGATGGCGGCCGTGCCGGTCAGGGTCAGATTCTCGACCCCATCGCCAAGGACATAGCCGACGCTCGCCATGACCGTATCCGTGCCGTCTTCGCCGAATACGACGTCGCCCAGATCGTCCACGACCAGCGTGTCGTTGCCGGCGCCGCCATACAGCCGATCCGCGCCCGCCCCGCCGTCCAGGATGTTGTTGCCGGCAGTGCCGACGATCAGATTGGCGGACGCGTTGCCGGTGCCGTTCAAATCCGCAGCGCCCGAAAGCTGAAGCGTCTCAACGTGCGCGCCGAGCACGAAGCTGGCGCTTGCAACGACGCTGTCCGCGCCGCCCCCGGCCTCTTCGACGATCACGTCGGCGCTGTTGTCGACAAGGTAGCTGTCGTCGCCGCCGCCGCCGACCATCCGGTCCGCACCGGCCCCGCCGTCCAGCCGGTTCGCGCCCGCATTGCCGACGATCTCGTTGGCAAGCGCGTTGCCCTCGCCGGCGACGGCGTTGCCGATCAACGTGAGGTTTTCGAGATTGGCGCCGAGCTTGTAATCGAATGCCGCGATCACCCGGTCGGTGCCGCCGCCCGCCGCTTCGACGACGCTGTCCGCCGCGTCGACGAGGTAGGTGTCGTCGCCCGCGCCGCCTTCCAGCACATCCGCGCCGGCTCCGCCGTCGAGGACGTTGGCGGCGGCGTTGCCCTTCAGGATATTGTCGTGCGCGTTGCCGGTGCCGTTGACCGCTGCGGTGCCGGTCAGGGTCAGCCGCTCCATGTCGGCCGCAAGCGTATAGCTTACCGAGGCCAGCACCGTATCGATGCCGCCCGAGTCCGCGATCTGGTCGCCGTCGTCGTCGATGCCGTAGCTGTCGTTGAAGCTTCCGCCGACCAGCCGATCCGCGCCCCCGCCGCCGTCGAGCGTGTTGGCGGCGACCATGTTGCCGGTGATCACATTGCCTTGCGCGTTTCCGGTCAGGATCTGCTCGCCGGTGCCGATTGCGGTCAGCGTTTCCACAAACGCGCCCACCGTGAAGCGCGCCGCGCTGCTGTTGACGTGGTCCACGCCTTCGCCGTCCGCTTCCACCACCATGTCGGCGGCATCGTCGACGAAATAGATGTCGTTGCCGGTCCCGCCGACCAGGGTGTCGCCGCCCGCGCGGCCGTCCAGCACGTCGTCGCCCGCGCCGCCGGACAGACGGTTGCTGCCGACGTTGCCGCGCATCGTGTCGCCGGCGGAGCCCCCCACCGCATTCTCGATCAACGAGCGGGTGTCGCCCTTGTACAGCCAGGCGTTGGCGATGTTGCCGATCGCCGAGTGGCCGTCGCCCAGATCAACGAGCTGGCCCGGCGAGGTGCGGGTCCAGGCGCCGGGATCGAGATCGATGGTGACCGTGCCGGTATAGAGCGAAAGGTCGTAGGTATCGACGCCGCCGCCGTCCCACACCGTCATGAACACCTTGTTCGCGGCGGGGCTTACCCTGGCGCTGCCATTCTCCCGCATCGCGCCGGTGGCCGGGTCCCAGCTATACACCGTGTCTTCGCTGTTGGCCCGGTAATTGGCGCCGTACATCTGCTGCAGCGCCGCGATGTCGAGCATCATGTAGGTCTGCGGAAAACCGTAATCCTCGTTGTTGTACGGAGCCTCGATCCCCATCCCCTCGTAGGAGCGGTAGGACATCACCGTGTAATTGAGGTTGTCCCGGGGGAGCGAGACGGTGCCGTAATATTCGCCGTCATGCGGGTGGTTGAGGCCAAGGGCGTGGCCGATTTCGTGGAGAAAGGTGTAATATGCGTAATCGCCCACCTTCGGCGCGTCGTAATCGTGGGAGGAATTGTTGAACCACACGTCGCCGGCCACCGGGTCTGCTTCGCCATATTCGGCGCCCTCCACCTTGGGGGAGGGCAGATAGGCATGCGCCGCGTCGGTGTCGTTGGTCATGCCGATCCGGATATCGCCGCTCGATTCCGAACCCGCGCTGCTTTCGGCGAAAGTGATGTCGATGAATGTCAGCCCCAACCAGAAGATGCGGGTGATCGCGTCCTGTTGAGCGGTGTTGAGAGCCCGGAAGCCGGTTTCCGGCTCCCGCAAACCCACGTCGCCATAGCCGGTGAAGCCGGAGCCGGTCTTTGGAAAGCTGTAATAAACAATCGGGGAGGCCCAATGGTACCCCGTCAGCATGGCGTCCAGGTCGGCATTGCCCGACGGCCTTGTTCTGGTAACCCACGCCACGCCCGAACCCTCCACCGCGCAATCGCGCGCCCGCCGGCGTGCTTAGCGTCCGCGGACCCCCCGGTCCACCGGGCATTCACCACACCGGGCTCGAAAAAGCCGTCTCTTCAAAGCCTTACCCCGCCGCAGAGGGAAAGGCTCAGACGTAGAAATCGCTCTTTTCCGGCAGGAAGCCCGCCGGGCCGACCAGGTAGATGGTCAAGTCCGCCTGCCGGTCGCCGTTCGTGTCGGCTTCCACCACCCAGGCCCGGCCATATTGCGCATGCTGGCTGACCCGAAGCTCCCCGGCCTGGCCGGTGAACGCACCGTCGCCCAGCCAGGCGAACTTGGTGTCGCCGTTTGCCGCATTGCCGTCGGCATCGATCCCGATCAGGTTGATCTTGTCGCCCTTTGCGAAATCCATGATCACATCCGCCGCGGCGCCCTCCGATTCCGCCGCGCTTCGGTATTCGAATTCGTCGTTGCCGGCCCCGCCCCTCAGCGTGTCCGCACCCAGGCCGCCCCAAAGCGTGTCGGCGCCGGCACCGCCCGCGATCGTGTCGCCGCCTTGCCCGCCCCGGATGTTGAAGCTGCCGTCCGTTTCCGCGGTTCCGTTGAAGGCAAAGGCCTCGCCGGGCGCAAGCGACTGCGCCACCACCATCATCTTCTGCCCCGCCGCGACGTTGCCGTCGTGCATCGTCAGGCCGTAGCTGTTCGGCGCCCCGGCATTGCCGGAGCCGTAGACGGCAAGCTTCTCGATGGAGACGAGGTCATCGGCGTCGAAGGCCAGCACATAGCTGCCGAGCAGGCCCACCGTGTCGAAGCCGAGCCCGCCATCGGCCTGGTCGGCATTGGTAAAGGCGCCGGCCCAGTAGAGGAAGTCGTCGCCGCCGCCGCCGGACACCAGATCGTTGCCGCCCGCGTCGAGCACGACAAGATCGCCGCCCACGCCCATGCTGACGACATTGTCGAGGCTGTTGGCGGCCACGCCCTGCTCGGTTGCCGAGGTGCCGGTGAGAGCCTCGACGTTGGCGGCAAGCGTGTACATCTGCGCAGGGTCGGAGCGGCTGCCGATCGCGGTGCGAACCTCGTCCGTGCCTTCCCCGGCAAGTTCCGTCACCGTGTCGGCACCCTCGACGATGTAGACGTCGTTGCCCAGCCCGCCTTCCAGCACGTCGTCCCCCGCCCCGCCGGCCAGCATGTCGTCGCCGCCGAGGCCGATCAGCCTGTCCGCGCCGCCTCTGCCGTACAGCGCGTTGCCGAGCGCGTTGCCCTCCAGCACCTGGCCGAGATCGGACAAGCCGACCAGATTCTCGACATTGGCGATGGGGGCGAGGCTGTATGTCGCCAGCGCGGTGCGGATCTCGTCGGTGCCGCCCCGGGGGTCCTCGACAACTTTGTCGCCAACGGAATCCACGACGAAGGCGTCATTTCCTCTCCCGCCGATCAGCGTGTCGTTGCCCGCGCCGCCATCCAGCACACTTGCCGTGTAATAGGCTCCCTGGATCACGTTGTTGAGGTTGTTTCCGATCAGGCTTTGCCCGTCCGGTCCGCTACCGAACAGTCTCTCGACATTGGCGGTCAGTGTATAGACTGCGAGACCAGTGTAGACGGTATCATGGCCCTCGCCTTCGCCCTCCACCACCAGGTCGCCCGGATCGGCCACCTGGAAGACGTCGTTGCCCATGCCGCCGACCATCGTGTCGCCCCCGGCTCCGCCGTTCAGCGTGTCGTCGCCCATGCCGCCGACCAGCGTGTCCGCCCCGCCTTCGCCGAAGAAAAGGTCGTTGCCGCCCATGCCGTACAAGACGTTGGCGGCGTCATTGCCCACCAGCTTATTGTCGCCGCCGTTCCCCGTGCCGTTGATGGCGAGCATGTTGCCTGAGGAATTGTAGGCCAGCCACAGTTCCTCGATGCCGTCGCTGATCGTGTAGGTGATCCAGGTGTGCACCATGTCGTGTCCGCTGGTGTCGAACACCGTGTCGCCTGCATTATCGACAAGGTACCAATCGTTTCCGTCGCCGCCTTCCATTCGATCCGCGCCGGCGCCGCCGTTGAGGGAATCGTCGCCGCCGTCACCGGCCAGCACGTCGTCACCCCCGTCTCCGAACAGACGGTCGCTGCCGGCACCGCCCCTGAGCGTATCGTCGCCGTCCTCGCCGAAGATACCGTCGTCGCCTTCATTGCCCCCAAGATGGTCGCCACCGCCCCCACCGTAGATGCTGTCTGCCTCGGCGCCGCCTTCATAGAAGTCGATTTCCGGGGTTCCGATGAATTTCGCCAACGTCGCATCTCCGTGGTCGGGTGAGAGGTGGCTGCCGTTACGCGCTTCGATCGTTTAAGATTCTCATAAGCCGGCGGGTGTGAGCCCGCGAAACTCGCCGCTCCAAGGGGACATTGCTCTCACGCGAAGCCGACGCGGGCGAACGCGCCGGCTCCGGGCCGCCGCCGCGCGCCCGACAGGCCTCCGCTAGACGTAGAAGTCGCTCTTCTCCGGAAGGAACCCGGCGGGTGCGACCATGTATATCGTCAGGTCCGCTTGCCGGTCGCCGTTGGTATCGGCTTCCACCACCCAGGTCTGGCCATATTGCGGATGCTGGCTGACCCGAAGCTCCCCGGCATGGCCGCTGAACGCACCGGCGCCCAGCCAGGTGAACTGGGTGTCGCCGTTCGCCGCATTGCCGTCGGCATCGATGGGGATCAGGTTGATCTTGTCGCCCTTTGCGAAATCCATGATGACATCGGCGCCGGCGCTCTTGGACTCCGCCGTGCTTCGGTATTCGAACACGTCGTTCCCCGCGCCGCCCCGCAGCGTGTCGGCGCCAAGGCCGCCATGGAGCGTGTCCGCCCCGCCGCCGCCGGTAATCGTGTCCGCGCCGCTGCCGCCGCGCACGTTGAAGCTGCCGCCCGTTTCCGCCGCGCCGTTAAAGGTGAACGCCTCGTTGGCGAGCAGCGACTGCGCGACCACCATCATCTTCTGCCCGGCGGCGACGTTGCCGTCGTGCATCGTCAGGCTGTAGCCGTTCGGCGCCGCCGCATTGCCGGAGCTGTAGACGGCAAGCTTCTCGATCGAGACGAGATCGTCCGCGTCGAAGCTCAGTGCGTAGCTGCCAAGCAGGCCCACCGTGTCGAAACCCAGCCCGCCATCGGCCTTGTCGGCATTGGTGAAAGCCGCGCCCCAGTACAGGAAGTCGTCCCCGCCGCCGCCCGAAACAAGGTCGCTGCCGCCGCCGTCGAGCACGACGAGATCGTCGCCTGTGCCCATAAGGATGACGTTGTCGAGCGCATTGCCGTAAACGCCCTGGCCGGTCGCGGAGGTGCCGGCGAGGTTCTCGACGTTAGCCGCAAGTGTGTACATCGCCGCGAAGTCCGAGCGGCTGCCCAAGGCGGTGCGGATCTCGTCCGTGCCCTCGCCGGCCAGCTCCGTCACCGCGTCGCCGGAGCTGTCGATCAGGTAGGTGTCGTCGCCGGCACCGCCCGTCATGACGTCGCCGTCGACGCCGCCGTCCAGAAGGTCGTTGCCGGCGCCGCCGTCGAGCGTGTCCGTCCCGGCTTGTCCAAACAGCTGATCGTCGCCCCAATCGCCGTACAGGATGTCGTTGCCCTCACCGCCCTTCAGCACATCGGCGTTGCTGGAAGGCGAAATGGCGTTCCCCGTTCCGAACAGGCTTTGATCGCCGTAAAGCGTGTCGCGGCCGGCGCCGCCCTCGAGCGTGTCCGCATCCCCCGCGCCGTAGAGAATATCGTCCCCATCTTCACCCTGAAGCAAATCGCCAAAGCTGCCGCCGTCGATCAGGTCGTTGCCGGCGCCGCCGAGGAGGGTGTCGAACCCGTAATGGCCTTCCAGCCTGTCATTGCCCTCGCCCCCTTCCAGCCGCTCATAGCTGGCGCCGCCCACGATGATATCATCGCCGGCTTCTCCGAAGGCGTTTGGCGAATAGGCGGCGGCGCTCAGATCGATCGTGTCGTTGCCATCGCCTCCGAAGATGCCCGGACCGCCCCAGCCGGCGTAGTAGCCCGCAATGATGTGATCGTTGCCACCGCGCCCGTAGATCGAATTACCGGCCGGATACGCGGCGCCCGCCCAGCCGGCGAGAAAATCATCGAACTCGCTCCCCTCGATATAGGAGACTTCCTCCACGCCTTTGATGGTTCCGCCACCGACACTTATCGAAGACTGCGAGGCGAGAAGCCGGAAGTCGGCGGTTACCCCTGCCGCGGCGCCCCGGAAACTGATGAAGAGCTTGTCGCCGTACGCATCGTTCGCGCCTCCGTCGACATCGTCTCCGTAGCCCGCAAACAGGCTGTCGTTCCCGGCCCCGCCGATCAGAATATCCCGCTCAGCCAGCCTGTCGTAGGAAATGCCTGGCTGAAAGTAGCCGATGTAGGCGGGATCGGCGGAATGCGAGAAGAGATTGTCGTCCCCCTCGCCGCCGTCCAGCCTGTCCGCCCCTGCCCCCCCAACCAGCACATCCAGGCCGCCTCCGCCGGTCAGCACATCGTCTCCCTCGCCCCCGGTCACGGTGTCGTCCCACGAACCGGTCGTCACGACGAACCTTTCGATCGAGGTGAAGTTGACCCGGGGGCTGTTGTCGAGGCTGTCGTAAATGGCCCCGTCATACCCGCCGCCAGTCAGGCGTGCGCTCAGCGTCATCCTGAACTCTGCTTGCCCGGCCCCGGAATAATCGACGATCAGCGTGTCGGTGCCATTGCCGCCATGCGCGGTGTCCACGCCGGCGGTGACGGTGATGGTGTCGTTGCCCTCACCGCCGTCGAGAAGGTCGTCCCCCGCGCCCGCTTCGAGTGTGTCGTTGCCGTAACCGCCGTACACGCTCTGCGCACCCGCGCCGGTCTTGAGGACGTCGTCCCCCGCATAGCCGTAAACTGCGCCGCCGATGCTGCCGAGGCGGCTGTCGAACGTGTCGTGGCCAGTGCTGAGGTGAACGGCGCCGAGAACGGTGCCCGCGACGACGTAGCTACTTATATCGTCCTGCTGCGCCTCCCTCGTGGAGGCGGTCCACTCGTTGTACGTACCGATCCGGCCGACCGTCGCGTCCGATTCAAGAACAAACGTCGTCCGGTAACCGGCACGCACCTCCGCCAACGGCGACAAGGACTGAGCAAGGGTGAGCTTGCCCCCGGAATCGGGATAAATGAACAGATAATCGTTGGCGTTGACGACGCGCACGTCGCTGGCCGAACCGGACCAGTTGCCGCCGTCCACCGTCTCGAATCCGAAGAAGTTCGCCAGGTCTACCGTGACGCCGCCGACGATTTCCAGCAGCACCATGTCCTTGCCGGCTCCGCCGTTGACGGTTCCGGATACCGTCGGCGTCGGCTGTGGCAGAGAATAGCGCTGCAGGAAGAAATAATCGTCACCGCCGCCCAGGCTGACGTTGGCGACACTTCCCGAGTTCACATAAACAGCCTCCGAGGAGGCACTTCCGCTGATGTCTCGGAAGGAGGAACCGGGACCGGCGGTGAACGAGCCGCCTGAGATGAAGATGTCCGCCAGCGGATTGACGCTGTAGACGAAATTGTAGCTACCCGCCGGAGCGAGCGTTACGGCCTGGAGGCCGGAGAATTCCACGAGGTTCCAGCCGTAGAGCGTTCCACCGGCGGAGAGGCCGTTGCCGACATCGAGCCGCTCGAAGCCCTTGAGGTACGTTCCGTGGATCTGGCGTCCCTCGCCGGAGAGAACCAGCCGGTCGAAGCCGGCGCCACCGTCGGTGGAGTTGAGGAACATGCCGGACGCGCGGCTTTCGAACAGGTCGTCGCCGGCGCCCAGGTCGACCTGATAGAAATACCTGTCCGTATTCTCGATGAAGCTGTCGTCACCCTCGCCAAGCTGAACAAGGCCGCTGATTCGGCCGGCATTGACGACGGTGTCGGCACCCGTGGACCCGCGGATGGCCAAGTTCGATTCATACAGCCCCGAAATCCACGCGTCCGCCTGGTTGACGATCGTGCCTCCCGCCCCCTCAAGCTCGACCGCTGCAAAGGTCGCGCTGGTGCTGCTGATAGTGCCGCCGGCGGCGTTGGTGAAGCTGACCCGCTTTCCGCTGATCCGCACCGCGGGCGCACCGGAAACAACTACGCTGTTGGTCGCGGTCGAATCGTCAGCCGTAATGGTAATCGTCATCTTTGTTCCCTTCCCGCCCGATATGCGCAGGGCGGCACCGCATGGCCGCCGGCTGTCACACACGGTGCCTGTCGCCCCCCCCGGGGGTCGCTCGGCCGCTTGCAATACGTCCACATCGCACGTTTTAAAGTGGAAATACAAGAATTTGCGAGCTCTCGCCGCAGGTGTGGGCGTGCGCAACATCCGGGCGCACTTCAACGCACGAATCTTTGCTATGCAGGGGAATGACCGACGTCCTCCAAGGAATCCGCATCATCGAACTCGCCGGCCTCGCGCCTGCACCGTTTGCCGCGATGATGCTCGCCGATCATGGCGCGGAGGTGATCCGGGTCGAGCGGGCCGATCAGCCGCCGGCGATCCCGCCTGAGTTCGACATCCTTGCCCGGGGCCGCGCCGAGGTGCTTCGGCTCGACCTCAAGGACCCGGCCGATGTCGCCCGGGTGCGTGACCTTGCCCGCACTGCCGATGGCCTGATCGAGGGCTTCCGCCCCGGCGTGATGGAGCGGCTCGGGCTTGGGCCGGAGACGCTCTGCGCCGACACTCCGCGCCTGGTCTACGGCCGCCTGACCGGCTGGGGGCAGGAGGGTCCGCTTGCCCAGTCCGCGGGCCACGACATCAACTTCCTCGCTTTGTCGGGCGCCCTTTCCACCTACGGCCGGGCCGGCGGGCCGCCGGTGCCGCCCGTCAATGCGGTCGCGGACTTCGGCGGCGGCGGGATGCTGCTCGCCTTTGGGATGCTGGCCGGAATCCTGTCCGCCCGCGCCACCGGCAAGGGCTCGGTGATCGACTGCGCGATGACCGACGGCGCCGCCTTGCTCTCCGCCCTCACCTGGTCGCTGCGCGCCGCCGGCCTGTGGAAGGACGAACGCGGCGCCAACCTCCTCGACACCGGCGCCCCCTTTTACGATTGCTACCAATGCGCCGACGGCGAGTGGGTCTCGGTGGGCGCCCTCGAACCGCACTTCTTCGCGGTCCTCCGGGAGAAGCTCGGCCTGACCTCCGACCAGCACGACCCCGCCCTGCGCGCCGAACTCACCACCACCTTCGCCGCCCACCCCCGCGCCCACTGGGACACCCTCCTGTCGGGAACAGACGCCTGTTACGCCCCCGTAACAACTATGGCCGACACCCCCCACCACCCCCACCACACGTTCCGCGGCACTTTCCGCAACATCCACGGCTACCCCGAACCCGGCCCCGCGCCCCGCTTCAAGGACTCGCCATGCTAGACACCGCCCGCCGCTTCGCCTTCGGGGACGATCACCACCTCTTCCGCGACCAGGTCCGCCGCTTCCTCGCCCACGAGCTCCACCCCCACCTCGACCGCTGGGAAGAGGAAGGAATCATCGACCGCGCCTTCTGGACCAAGGCGGGGGAGGCGGGCCTGCTCTGCCCCACCGTGCCGGAGGAATATGGCGGCCCCGGCCTCGATTTCGGCTTCAACGCGGTGATTGACGAAGAGCTCGGCTATGCCGGCTCGACCGCCGGCATCACCCTCCATTCCGACATCGTCGCGGATTACATCGTCGCCTACGGTTCGGAGGAGCTTAAAGCCCACTGGCTGCCCCGTATGGTCTCGGGCGAAACGCCCACCGCAATCGCCATGACCGAGCCCGGCGCCGGCTCGGACCTCCAGGGCATCCGCACCACCGCGCTTCGCGACGGCAACCATTATGTGCTGAACGGCTCCAAAACCTACATCACCAACGGCCAGCACGCCGATCTGGTGATCGTCGCGGCCAAAACCGACCCAAGCCTCGGCGCCCGCGGCGTGTCGCTGATCCTGGTCGAAAGCGATCGCGAAGGCTTCGCCCGCGGCCGCAACCTCGACAAGATCGGCTTCCACAGCCAGGACACGTCCGAGCTGTTCTTTGCGGACGTCCGCGTCCCCATCACCAACTGCCTGGGCGAGGAAGGCATGGGCTTCGCCTACCTGATGAACCAGCTTCCGCAGGAGCGCCTGTCCATCGCCTGCTCCGCCCAGGCCGTCGCCCAGCGCGCCTTCGACGAAGCGGTGAACTTCACCAAGGAACGGAAAGCATTCGGCAAGACGGTGTTCGACTTTCAGAACACCCGCTTCACCCTCGCCGATCTCGCCACCAAGCTGCAGGTCGGCTGGGCGCACCTCGACTGGGCGTTGAAGCGCCACATGGCGGGCGAACTCACCGCCGCCGAAGCCTCGGCGGCCAAGCTCTGGCACACCGAACTACAATGGGAAGCCTGCGACGCCTCCCTCCAGCTCCACGGCGGCGCAGGCTACATGAACGAATATCTCATCGCCCGCCTTTGGCGCGACGCCCGCGTGACCCGCATCTTCGGCGGCACCAACGAGATCATGAAGGAAGTGATCGGCCGCTCGCTTTAGCCGTCCGCGTTGTCGAGCAAGCGGATCTCGACGGCGGCGGGATCGAAGCCGTCGAGCAGCCGCGCGTGAACGCCCATCTTTCCGAAGTCCTCGCCCAGCGTCTGCCAGTGCGTTCCGCAGCCGCAGACCGGGCAATGGTGAATGCCGATCATCCGGTCTCCCCAGACATAGGCGACCGTCTCCCCCTCGATCCGAACGTCGGCGTCCGGATAGTAAGCGACCAGCCAGCCGGTCTTGCGGCACAGCGAGCAGTTGCACGACCCCACCCACTCCGGCGCATGCGGCACCTGGATGCGAACGGCACCGCAATGGCAACTTCCCTCAACGGTCATGGCTGCACTCCCCTTCCCGTCACCTAGCATGATGGCGGCGCCGCTTGAAGACGGGGGCCGCGTTGAAGCCGCGCCCTTCCCTCTGTCGCGAAAGTGTCATAATCGGTCGGCCTCTCACCCGGAGCGTTTCCCATTCGACAGATCGCCGCCCTTCCCTATCGCGCCCGGAGTTCGGCGATCGACGCGCCGGTCAGCATATTGCTGATCACGTCGCGCGAATCGAAGCGGTGGGTGATTCCCAAGGGCAACGGCATGGGCGGACTGGCGCCGCACACCGCGGCTTCGGTAGAGGCCGAGGAAGAAGCGGGGGTGCGCGGGCCGGTTTGCCCGACACCGCTCGGATCGTACCAATATCGCAAGAAGCGGCGCAACGGCGCCTCCCTGATGCTCGACGTCGATGTGTTTCCGCTGTGCGTCACGCAGGAGCTCGACAGCTGGAAGGAAAGCCACGAGCGCGAGCGGCGCTGGTTCACCCTCGCCGACGCCGCCGAGGCGGTGGAGGAAGCGGATCTTGCCGACCTGATCCGATCGTTCAACGCATCCGAATTCAACAATGCCGCCCGGCGCTCGGTGCTTGGGGCGGTTGCCGACAAATCGAAAGTAGGTCCGATGTTCGCCTGGTTCCAACGCCTGCTGCCCAAGACGGGCAACTTCTTCGAACTGTTCGAGGCCCATGCGGTCAGCATCGTCGCCGCCGCCAACGCCACCGGCCGGCTGCTCGAGGGCGGCAGCGGCATGAAGGACCATATTCGCGAGATCCACGAGCGCGAGCATGATGCTGACAACATCATCCGCGAAGTGCTGACCACGGTGCGCCGCACCTTCCTCACGCCCTTCGACCGCGGCGCGATCACCAGCCTGATCGCCTCCATGGACGATGCGGTTGACGAGATGCACGCCGCGGCGTCGGCCATCGAGCTCTACGAACTGACCGAATTCGAGCAGGAGATGAAGGACATCGCGGCGATCATCGTCGATGCCGCCCGCCTTACCGCCGAGGCAATGCCGCTGCTCCGCGACGTCGGCCGCAATGGTGGGCGCCTGCACGAACTGACCGAACGGCTGGTGCGCATGGAGGGTCACGCCGACGATCTCCACGCCGTCGGCCTGAAGAGCGCCTTCCAGAGCTACGGCGCCACCGATACCCTCCGCTTCATCGTCGCGCGCGAAATCTACAAGCATCTCGAGCGCATCGTCGACAGCTTCGAGGACGTGGCGAACGAAATCGACGGCATCGTCATCGACCACTCCTAGGAGCGCGACACATGCACGAGCTCGCGCTGCCGCTGCTGGTCGGCCTCATCTTCCTTGCCCTGGCGTTCGACTTCCTGAACGGGCTCCACGACGCCGCCAATTCGATTGCCACCGTGGTCGCCACGCGTCTGCTCGGCCCGGTGCAGGCGGTGGCGTTCGCCGCCTTTTTCAACTTCGCGGCCTATTTCCTGATGCTGGCCTTCCCCAGCCTCCACAAGGTCGCCGACACGATCGGCAAGGGGTTGATCGACAAGGATCTGGTGACACCCGCCGTGGTGTTCGGGGCGCTGGTCGGCGCGATGTTCTGGAACGTGGTGACGTGGCTGAAGGGCATTCCCTCCTCCTCGAGCCACGCGCTGGTCGGCGGTCTGCTCGGCTCGGGAGTCGCCCACGCGGGCCTCACGGGGGTGCAGTGGACCGGCCTCAACAAGACGCTGATCGCCATCGTCCTCTCGCCGACCCTGGGTATGATCCTGGCGATGGTGATCATGCTGGTGTCGAGCTGGTTCGCGATCCGCGCCACCGCCAACCGTGCGGAGCGGACGTTTCGCGGCCTGCACCTGGTCTCCTCCGCCGCTTATTCACTCGGCCACGGCCTCAACGATGCGCAAAAGACGATGGGGATCATCACCGTCCTTCTTTACTCCACCGGCTATCTCAAGGGTGACTTCGAGGTGCCGCACTGGGTGGCGATCAGCTGCTACATCGCAATTGGCCTCGGTACCCTGATGGGCGGCTGGAAGATCATCGAGACGATGGGATCGCGGATCACCAAGCTGTCGCAGCACCAGGGGTTCAGCGCTTCGGCGGGCGGCTCGATCATGCTGTTCACCGCCTCCGCGCTCGGCATTCCGGTTTCAACGACACACACCATCACCGGCTCGATCATCGGAGCGGGCGTGGCGCGGCGCGCGTCGGCAGTACGCTGGGGCGTGGCGGGCAACGTGATCGCAGCGTGGGTGATCACCATCCCGGCCTCGGCCGCGGTTGGCGCGCTGTTCTACTCCCTTACCCTGCTCTTCTAGCGCTTCATCGCCCGTACAGGCGGCGCGGCGCAGGGCCTAAGGCCCGACCGGAGCATACGATGATCATGAGCAAGCGCGCATTCCTTGGCGGCAGCCTTGCCGCGTTCTTTGGCGCCTCCGGCTGCGCGCCCGAAGCCAAGGAAGCCAAGGTCGAGACCTTTGAGGTCACCAAGACGCCGGAGCAGTGGCGCGCGACCCTGAGCCCTGAACAATATGCGGTGCTGCGCGAGGCGAGCACGGAACGCGCCGGCTCCTCGCCGCTCAACGCCGAGAAGCGCCACGGCGTCTTCGCCTGCGCCGGTTGCGCGCTGCCGCTTTATGCGTCGGAAACGAAGTTCGAGAGTGGGACCGGCTGGCCGAGCTTCACCGCGCCGCTCACGGACGCAGTGCGCACCAAGCCGGACCGCGGCCTGTTCGGCACTCGAACTGAAGTGCATTGCCGGCGCTGCGGTGGCCATATCGGACACGTCTTCGACGACGGCCCGCCGCCGACCGGCCAGCGCTTCTGCATGAACGGCGCGGCCCTGACCTTCACGCCGGCGTGACCGGCTCGCGTTCCGCGTTGCGTCCTCGGCCGCCCCTGACGTAAGAGGCCGCCGGGGGGACCCAAGTGGGAAATCACGTGACTTTCGCGGACTTTAGCGACGGCGCCTTGGCCGCCGCGCCGCCGCGCATGCCCGGTTTCACCTTGTGGTGGAACGAGGCGTGGGAGTCGCTGCGCAGGCGCGGCGGCTCGGCCGTGCTGGTGGTCATCCTCCATGCGCTGCTGCTTCTCCTGCTGCTGAAGCTGGCGCCGCCCTTCAAGGAGCCGGTGCCGATGGCGCCGCCGACTACGGTGACTCTGGTGCCCGGCGAAGAAGCTGCTCCCGCCGAAGCACCCAAGCCTGCCGAGAAGCCGAAGCCGGCCAGCGGCGGTGCGCCGGCAAAGGCGGCCGCCAAGCTCCCGCCTGTGCCCACCCTCAGGCCCCAGCCCGCGCCCCAGCAGCCGGCAACGGAGCCGCTGAAGCTTTGGGACGGGATGGAGAAGTTCAACCTCGCCAATGTCCCCTCGGCCGGCCCCGCACGCAGCGCCGGTACGCCCGGGACAAGCGCCGGAACGGGAGACTCCGTGGTCGGCACCGCGCCGGGCGGGCAGCCGCTCTACGCGGCGCAGTGGCACCGCAAGCCGACCAACGCCGAGCTGGTCACCTATCTTCCAGCGCGACCGCAGAACGGCTGGGGCATGGTCGACTGCCGGACGGTGGAGGAATACCGCGTGGAGGATTGCCGCGAGGTCGGCCAGTCGCCCGCCGGCTCCGGCCTGTCGCGCGCGGTGCGCATGGCGGCGTGGCAGTTCCGGGTGCGGCCGCCCAGGATCGGCGGCAAATCGATGGTCGGCGAATGGGTGCGGATCCGCATCGATTGGGTGGAAGGCGTGCCCCGCTAGCCACAAAGAACCGGCCCCTTCCCTGCCCCCGTCACGCCATGGCGCCGCCACAATAGGCCGTGACGTTGACGCTGCTTCAAACGGGGGGAACCGGAAATGAAATCGATTGGCAGGATGATTGCGCTTGCGCTGATGACGGCACAGGTCGCGGCTGGCGCGGCGCCGGCGATGGCGGCGGACGTCAACCGGCACGAGCAGTTCACCGATACGGGCCGCGGCGCCTTTGCCGGGCTGCGCTTCAAAATGCCGATTGGCGGAAGCGCCGCGGGCGAAAACCGGGCGCGGCTGGCTTTGACGCTGACTCCAACCGCTTTCAGCCGGGTCGGCCCGCGCACCGCCAGCAGCATGAGCGAAGGCCTGGAGCTCGGCTTTTCGCCAGGCAGCAAGGTGGAGCTGACGCTGTCCGGCCAGCGGCTCGACCGCATGGCCTTGTTCGTCAAGCCGCGCGAGGACCCGCGGGCGAACGTTTCAACCGTTGCCAAGGTGGCCATCGTCACCGGGGTGGTTTTGGTGGTCGGCGTGGTCGCCTTCTACCACGTGGCCAGCGAAGCAAGCTGCTTCCACGGCGGCGGAAGCAGCGGCGATTGCTGAGCCCAATGCGGCTCTAGCGGTTTCTTCGCCCCTCGATGAGGCCGTCCACCAGGCCAGGGTCGGCGAGCGTCGAAATGTCGCCAAGGCTGCCGAACTCGTTCTCCGCGATCTTGCGCAAGATTCGGCGCATGATCTTGCCCGAGCGGGTCTTGGGCAGGCCCGGCGTGAAGTGGATGATGTCCGGCGTGGCGATCGGGCTGATCTCGGTTCGGACGTGGGCGCGAAGGGTTTTTTCGAGCTCACCGGAGCCGTCCTCGCCTTCCATCAGGGTGACGTAGCAATAGATGCCCTGGCCCTTGAGGTCGTGCGGGTAGCCGACCACCGCGGCTTCGGCGACCTTGGGGTGGGAGACGAGCGCGCTTTCGATCTCCGCCGTGCCGAGCCGGTGGCCGGAGATGTTGAGCACGTCGTCCACGCGCCCGGTGATCCAGTAATAACCGTCCTCGTCGCGGCGGCAGCCGTCGCCGGTGAAGTAGCGCCCGCGATAGGTGCTGAAGTATGTCTCGGCAAAGCGCTGGTGGTCGCCATAGATGCTACGCATCTGCCCGGGCCAGGAGCGGGTGATGCACAGGTTGCCTGACGCCGCGCCGTCCAGCACCTCGCCTTCCGGTCCGACGAGTTGGAGATCGATGCCGAAGAACGGTCGGCCCGCCGATCCCGGCTTCATGTCGTGCGCGCCTGGCAGGGTGGTGATCATGATCCCGCCTGTCTCCGTCTGCCACCAGGTATCGACGACCGGGCAGCGTTCCTCGCCGACCGTTTCCCAATACCAGCGCCAGGCCTCGGGGTTGATCGGCTCGCCGACCGTTCCGAGGAGGCGGAGCGAGGAGCGGTCGTGCCCCGTTACCGGCTCGTCGCCTTCCCGCATCAGCGCGCGGATCGCGGTGGGGGCGGTGTAGAAGATATTGACCTTGAGCCGTTCCACCACTTCCCAGAAGCGGGAGAAATCGGGGTAGTTGGGCACGCCTTCGAAGATCAGGCTGGTCGCGCCGTTCAGGAGCGGCCCGTAGACGACGTAGCTGTGGCCGGTGACCCAGCCGACGTCGGCGGTGCACCAGAAGACCTCGCCGGGCTTGTAATCGAACACATAGTGGAA
>DASWNA010000011.1:0-2809 GCA_036399475.1 Allosphingosinicella sp. | reverse complement strand
TCGAGGAAGTCGAAGGTCGCGATGGCGACGCGGCTGTAATAGACCTCGTCGATATAGATGCCGACGCCCTGTTCGATGCCGTCGTTGGTGAGGCCGAACGGCGCGCCGAGGCCGCGGATGTTGGCCGCGGAGTTGCGCGGGTTGGTGCTGACGAACTGCACCGAGGGCTGGATCTGGGTGAGGCGGCCGACATTGATGCTACCGGTCTTGTCGAGCTGGGCGCTGCCGACGACGGAAATGGCCAGCGGCACGTCCTGCAATTGCTCGTCGCGGCGGCGGGCGGTGACGACGATGTCACCGTCGGATGCGGGTTCGGCGGCGGCCTCCTCGACGGGAGCCGTCTCGGCCGCGGGTTCGGCAGTCTGGGCTGCGGCGGGGGCTGCGGAAAGGGCCAGGACCGATGCGGTACCGGCGAGCGAAAGAATGCGAGCGATCACGGAAAATTCCTCCTGTGTGGATCGCGACGCATCCGGTCGTCCGGTCAGCATCGATGATGTGGCGATGAAAAGTCAGTGCCCTGAAAGGGCGGACGCTCAGCTTAGCGCCTTGTAGACACCGTAAAGACTGGTCAGCGTGAGGAGCACGCCGACGAACACGAGCAGGCCCTTGGCGGGCGCCTTCTTGACCACGAACGCGCCAAGCGGCGCGGCTGCGACGCCGCCGATCAGCAGGCCGAGCGTGGCGGTGGTGAACGCCTCCCAGCCCAGGGTCGCGATGAAGGTGGCGGAAATGGTGACCGTCAGCACGAATTCCGAAGCGCTGACCGTACCGATGGTCTTGCGGGGCTCGGCGCCCTGGACGAGCAGATTGCCGGTCACCACCGGGCCCCAGCCGCCGCCGCCGGCCGCGTCGAGGAAGCCGCCGACGAGGCCGAGCGGCTCGATCACGCGCGGCGGCTTGTGGACCGGCGGGTGGTGGAGGCCGCGCCAGATCAGATAGAGGCCGATCGCGGCGAGATAGGCCATGACGAACGGGCGGGCGACGCCGGCATCGATGTTGCTGAGCAGATAGGCGCCGAGCACGCCGCCGATCACGCCCGGAATGGCGAGCCGGGCGAACAGCTTCCAGTCGACATTCTTGTGGAGGATGTGGCTGATCCCGGACACGCCGGTGGTAAAGGTTTCGACCGTGTGCACGCCCGCCGAAGCCGCCGCGGGGGGCACTCCGAGGCTGAGCAGCAAAGTGCTGGAAATCACCCCGAACGCCATGCCGAGCGCGCCGTCGACCAGCTGCGCGGCAAAGCCGATGGCGATGAACGGCAGTAGGTCGAGAAGGGTGATGCTGCCGAAATCCATGGATGACGTTCTTTCAAGGGCGCGGCACTCATCGCGCAAATTTGTTGCGGTGGCGAGACCCACCCGGGTGATCGAGGAGAGAGCGGCGCGCCGGGAAGTTTTCAGGTGCCGAAGCGCCGCTTCTCGGTCACTTCCATCTGGGTGAGGCGGCCCTCGTGGATGGTGAGGGTGATGGTGCCGAAGCGGACCTGATCGGCCTTTTCGCGGATCACCCGCAGCGCTTCCTCGAGCGTCTGCAGCGGCCCGGACCTGTTCGCGAACGCGAGATCGCTCATCAATCTTCCTCCCTCACGGCAGCTTTTTGCCGATTCGATGCTGTCTGGATAATACTCTACCGATTTAATTGACAATAGTTATTTTCAGGCTGCCCTCCAGGTGCAAGCGGCAACGGCGGAGGGAATAGTTGAGTGCCGCGGTTGACAATGCGGTTGCGCCAGGCCGGTTCGAAACGGGGCCGGTCCGGCGGCGGCGGGGCCGCGAGGGCTCCGGTCGCACGCGCGCACGTGTCCCGATCTGTGGCACCGAGGACACAGGGGATTCATTTCGGGTGCGGCGTGGGAACGCTGTGTGGACAAGCGGGGTTTCACCCCCACCAATCGGGGTGGGTAATGTGACCGACAAAAGTAGCGACGAAATCGCCGAGATCGAGGCGACCCAGGCCGCTCTCAAGGAGAGCATCCAGGCGACGAAGGACCTCGCCGACAAGGCTGAACACCTCCTCCAGCGCCACAAGCGCAATATGGAACGGGACGCGGAGTCCGCCTCGCAGGCTGCCTAGCGGCGGCGCAGGGACAGCAGCCAGCTCAACGCTGCAAGCACCGCGAGCAAGGCGGCGGCCACTCCGGCGAAGAAGGGGATCATCCCCGCCATTTCATCGAATGCGGCATTCCCGCCGGGCGTGAACATGCCCCAGGCGCAGAAGGCCGCCAGCACAGCCGCCAGGGCAATGAGGACGAGGGACAAGCGACGCATCGCGCGCACTTGGGGCTCAGTTCGCGCCGGAATCCACGTCCTCAAGCGGCCCGCCCATACCGTTATAGGTGCCGTTGCCACGGACCATGGCGAGCGCTTCCTCAGGCGCGGGCGAGAGCTTGATGATGTGTACCGAGGCGCCGACTTTGGTCACGCCAAACAGATGCTTCGCAAAGGCGAGCGGCAGGCGGACGCAGCCGTGCGAGGCGGGGCGGCCCGGGATGTGGCCGGCGTGGAGCGCGATCCCGTCCCAGGTGAGGCGCTGCATGTAGGGCATGGGCGCGTTGTTGTAGCGATTGGAAAAGTGCTTCGGCCGCTTCTGCAGGATTTCGAAGCTGCCCGCGGGCGTGGTGTGGCCCGGCTTGCCGGTTGAGACGGTGGACACACCGATCAAGGCGCCCCCGCGATAGACGTAGGCGCGCTGCAGCGGGATGCTGACGACCACCTCGACCGGGCCTGCCTGGGCGCGCTCGGGTTTCCAGACGAATTCGCCGGCTTTCAGCGAAGCGGCTTCGGCGATCGGCTCGACGGGCTCGGGAGCC
>DASWNA010000010.1:0-23365 GCA_036399475.1 Allosphingosinicella sp. | reverse complement strand
GCTCCATCGTCCGCCGGTCGGCCTTCCGCACCCCATAAAGCCCCGCCTGGATTTCCAGCGTCTCCCTGGGCGTGAAAAAAGGGTCGAAGATGATCTCCTGCGGCACGATGCCGATCGACGCCTTGGCGTTGCGCGGGTGCTTGTCGATATCGAAGCCCCAGATCGACGCCGATCCGCCAGTTTTGTTCACCAGCCCGGCAAGGATGTTGATCATGGTGGATTTGCCGGCGCCGTTCGGCCCGAGCAGCCCGAAAATCTGCCCGCGCGGTACGTCGAGCGTTACGCCCTCGAGCGCGCGCTTGCCGCCGGCATAGGTTTTCTGGAGATCGCGAATTTCGATGGCGGCGGCGGTCATCGCGCCGCCTTAGCCGCCGCGTCGCGCGATGAACAGGCGCGCTCTATTTCCCGCCGAGCGCGAAATCGACCTGAACGGTGACTTCGCTGGTGTTGACGCCCGGCCGGATCATCGGCGCGGAGGTCTGCTCGACGGGCGGTGGCGCGACTTCCATTGCCATGCTGGCGTCAGAGACTCTTCCGGAATAATAGCCTTGCCCGCTGTCGCGAATGGTCAGCACTCGAAGCACCTTGAGCCCGGCAGCCCCGGCATAAGCCTCCGCCCGCGACCGCGCCGCCTTGAAGGCGTTGGCGTAGGCGCCGTTGCGCGCCGTTTCCGGGTCGCCCACCGTCAGGTCCGGCCCGGAAAGCACATTGGCGCCTGCATCGGTCGTGGCGGCGATCGCCTCGCCCGCCTTGGCGACGTCCCGCATTCGCACCGCAATCATGTTGCTTGCCTGAAACCGGCCCTTGTTCGCGCCATAGGTGATCCGCTGCAGCGAAACCTGGCGGGTCTGCACATCCTCTTTCTTGACCTCGAGCGCGTCGAGCGCGGCGAGCACCTTGTTGATCGTTTCGTTGTTTCTCCGGCTCGCTTCCCCCGCACTGGCGCCGATCGACTCCACGCCGGCCGAAAAGCGCGCTTCGTTGGGCGCGGTCTCCGCCCGGCCGGTTGCGCTGACCTGCAACAGGGTTTCCTCGGGCTTCACCCGCAGGCGGTCTCCCTCGCTGCCGGAGCAGGCCGACAGGATCAGCGGAAGGGTGAGCAGGGTCAGGCAACGCATCGCGGCTACTCCAACGGCAGGATGATACAGTGTAACACTGTGGTGGTGCGGAGCAAGGGCGATACGATCTCCCTTTTGTGCTAGGCCCACGGCGATATGCTGCAGCCCACTCCCGTTTCCGCCATCGGCCACCTCATCCAGCTGGCGATCGCGCCGGTGTTCCTGCTGGCGGGAATCGGCTCGATCCTCAACGTCCTCGCCCAGCGGCTCGCCCGGGTGGTGGACCGTGCGCGCGCGCTCGAGCAGGAGTTCGAATCCTTCGACGAAAGCCATCGCGAACGCGCTGAGGCGGAGCTGGTGCTGCTCGACCGGCGAATGACGGTGGTCAACCAGGCGATCAGCGCCTGCACGGCAAGCGCCCTGTTCGTCTGCCTGGTGGTCGGCATCCTGTTCGTCGCCGATCTGGCCGACATCGCCTGGGGCCGGCCGCTCGCCATCCTGTTCATTCTTGCGATGTCGCTGCTGACCGTGGGCCTCTTGCTCTTTCTCTACGAAATCCGCCTCGCCGCCCGCTCCCTGCGGGTTCGCCAGGACATGATGCCCCACCGCCGCAAGGCGAAAGGATGATCGCCGATCCCGAAACCCGCCTCAAACAGGCGGAGGCCGCGGCCCGTCAGGCAGCGCAAGTGGCACGGGTCGCGCTGATCGTTGCGGCAATCTCCGCCGCGCTGGCGATCCTCGGCATCTTCCTGCCCATCGACCTTTAACCACCTGATCGTCACCCCGGACTTGATCCGGGGTCCACCTTCTTGTGGAAGCCCCGAAGGAAGAAGGTGGATGCCGGAGCAGGACTCCCATCAAAGTACTACTTTGATGGGGACCTAAGCCCGGCATGACGATGTTATGCAGCCGGCACGTCGCTCCGATCCGCGATCTGAAGCGCGTCGCTTTCCGCCTCGGTCAGTTCCCCGCCGCGCCCCGCAAAGGCGGCCCGCAGCCGGTCGTAATCGAGCGCGCCCTCCCAGCGCGCGACCACAATCGTCGCCACCGCATTGCCGGTGAAGTTGGTGAGCGCCCGGCACTCGCTCATGAAGCGGTCCACCCCCAGGATCAAAGCCATGCCCGCCACCGGCACCGACGGCACCACGGAGAGCGTGGCGGCAAGCACGATGAACCCCGATCCGGTCACCCCCGCCGCCCCCTTGGAACTCAGGATCGCCACCGCCATCAGCAGCAACTGGTCGCCCAGGCTCAGCGGCGTGCTCGTCGCCTGCGCGATGAAGAGCGCCGCAAGCGACATGTAGATGTTGGTGCCGTCCAGGTTGAACGAATAGCCCGTCGGCACCACCAGCCCGACGATCGGCTTGGGGCAGCCGGCGCGCTCCAGTTTCTCCATCAGCAGCGGCATCGCGCTTTCGGAACTGGACGTGCCGAGCACCAGGAACAGCTCGTCCTTGATGTAGCGAATGAGGCCGAACAGCGAAAAGCCCGCCGCCCGGCACACCAGGCCGAGCACCACCACTACGAACAGCAGCGACGTGAGGTAGAAGGTCGCGATCAGCCCGGCGAGGTTGCCGAGCGTGCCGATGCCGTACTGGCCGATGGTGAAGGCCATCGCCCCGAACGCCCCGATCGGCGCCGCGTACATGACGATGTGCACCATCCGGAACACGATGGCGGTCAGCGTCCGCAGCGTGCCGAGGACGCGCTCGCCTTTCTCGCCGATCAGCGCCAGCGCGACCCCGAACAATATGGCGACGAACAATACCTGCAGGATCTCGCCGGAGGTAAAGGCGCTGATCGCCGTGTCGGGGATGATGTGCAGGACGAAATCGGTGACGCTCTGCTCCTTGGCCTTGCCGACGTAGGTCGAGACCGCGCCCGCATCGAGCGTCGCCGGATCGATGTTCAGGCCCGCGCCCGGCCGAGCGACGTTGCCGACGACGAGGCCTACCGCCAGCGCCAGCGTGGAAAAGGTCAGGAAATAAGCCATCGCCTTGGCGCCGACGCGGCCGAACGCTTTCAGATCGCTCATCCCGGCGATGCCGGTGACGACGGTGAGGAAGATCACCGGCGTGATGATCATCTTGACCAGCTTGATGAAGCCGTCGCCGAGCGGCTTCAGCGCCCGCCCGAAATCCGGAAACAGCCATCCCGCCAAGATGCCGAGCGCGATCGCGACCAGCACCTGGAAATAAAGCGTCTTCCAGAACGGCCGGCCGGCGGTGGTCACGTTCTTAACGCACCGGCCGGAATCGAATGGCGCGGCCGTCCGGCGCGATCAGCGACAGGCTGCCATTGCCGTAGTGGGTGAAGCTGCGCGCCGCGGCGAGGATGGAGATGAACCGCCTCTCCTGTTCCATCAAGGCGGGATCGCAGGCCATGCGGGTGCTTATCACGGGGCCGAACTCGATCCGCCCGGACTTGAGCTTGTAGCTGCCGGCGAAGTTGTTGCAGCCCGCGTTGCCGGTGGCGTTTTTGCCCTGCAGGCGAAGGGTCGGCGGCCGGTCGCCGGTGACGGGAACGCCGTTCACATCCTGGGCGCGCCAGTCCCGCCCTTCGATCTTGGCGGCCTCGGCGCTGGTCGCTGAGGCGGAAAAAGCAAGCAAAGCGAGGAGGGTGAGTGGATTTTGCATAGCGCCGCTTGTGTCACGAACCGGCGCCCTGGGGCAATGCCCGCCGCGTCAGCCGGCGCGGGTGCGGGCGGTGGATGGAGTGGGGTGGGGGCGGCGCGGCGCCGGGCAGCCAAGGAAGTGCTGCAACCGGCGCATCCAGGCGCGGTAAAGCGAATCGGCCATCTTACGCCCTCCCTAGATCCGGTCGGTGGCGACGAAGCCCGCAACCAGGTAGACCGGGATGGTGAGGCCGGTGAGGCAAAGCGTGGCGACCACCGCGGCGACCCGCACCAACGTCACGTCGATGCCGGTGCTGCGGGCAAGGCCGGCGCACACGCCCATCATCTTGCCATTGGCTTTGTCGGTGGCGAAATCGGAGGCGGAGGTCATTGTCTGGGTCCTGATGCAAGTGGGTGGAGGTTGGGACGGTACCGGCGGTCAGATGAGCTGACCGGCGGGGCCGACGGCGGCGGAAATGAACAGCGAAGCGGCGAGAAGCGCGCCGACGGCGGAAAGGGCGATCTGCTGCACATTGGCGAAGTTGAAGGTCATTGATATTCTCCCTGTGTGGCGCCGTCCGGACTATCCGGCAGCGATGCCAACAGCTTTGCATCCGCCGTGCCAAGTGCAAGAAACGGCTGAAATCCGCCAATTTGCATGTTAGGCTGGGCGCAGCGGCCAAACCGCCCCCGCCGCGAGTTGGTGAAAATTCCCAAGCCTTGGCGTGCGTAATCGGACAAAGCTGTCGGGCGCCCCGCCATTGCGGTGGCGCCGCCGGCTCCCTAGGTCTGGTGGCCAGGAAAAGGAGCAAACACCGATGGTGAATCGAAGCGGACCCATGGCCTGCCCAATCGACGGCACCGCCCTGGTGATGAGCGAGCGGCAGAATATCGAGATCGATTATTGCCCCACCTGCCGCGGCGTCTGGCTGGATCGCGGCGAGCTCGACAAGATCATCGAACGCAGCGCCGCCTCCGAAGCGGCCGAGGCGCCTCAGGCTCCGCAAGCGCTTTACCCGCCGCAGGGCAACCCCTGGGCCGGACAGCACCAGCAGCAGCATCACCAAAGCGGCTACGGCCACCACCCGCACAAGAAGCGCCGCAAGAGCTTCCTCGAGGAGATGTTCGACTGAAGCCGCTCTTCACCATCGGCTATGAATCGAAAACGGTGGACGAGTTCCTCGGCGAACTCGCCGCCGCCCGCGTCGAACTCCTCATCGACGTTCGCGCGGTCGCGGCCTCGCGCCGGCCGGGCTTCTCGAAGACGGCGCTCAGAAACGGCCTCGCCGAACGCGGCATCGATTACCTCCACTTGCGCCCGCTCGGCACACCCGCCGCGGGCCGCGAGGCGGCGCGGGCCGGCCGCACCGCCGAAATGCGCGCAATCTACGCCGGCCAGCTCGAAACCCCCGAAGCCCTGCTCGCGCTGGAGCAGGCGCTCGACGCCGCCGGCGAGCGCCGCGCCGCTTTGCTGTGCTATGAAAAGGACGCGCCGGTCTGCCACCGCGCCATGCTTGCCGAACGGATGATCGCCCGCCAACCGTTCGAAGTCGTGAACCTTTAGTCCGCGCCCCTTGCCTGGCCGCTAGCGCGGCTGGCGGTCGAGGTGGAGGTAGTCCGGATCCCACTCCGCCCGGCGGGTGAGCCCTTTCCAGTCGTGAATCACCACCTCGTTGCCGCGAAAGGTGAGCAATTCGTCGTCGCGCAGCGTCTTCAGCATGCGGTTGACGTGAACGGAGGTCAGGCCGCTCGCATCGGCCAGGTCGCTCTGGGTGAGCTCCAGCTTGTAGCGATGGTCGGAGGCGAGCCCGACCGTCTCCAACCGCACATACAGCTCGCACAACAGGTGCGCGATCCGGGCAAGCGCATCGCGCCGGCCGATCGACAGGATCTTCTCCCGGTGCACCGCCGAATCGAGCAGGGTCGAGAACCACAGCATCCGGGTGAGGTGCGGATGGCTTTCGGAAATGGCGCGCAATTTCTCGTGCGGGACGATGCCGACGCGGACCCGCGTGATCGATCCGACACTGTGGTCGAGCTGCTTGAGCAGGAAACTGTGCAGGTCCAGGAAATCACCGGAAACGTGCAGCTCCATGATCTGCCGCTGGCCGTCGACCAGATCCTTGTAGCGGCACGACAGCCCGTCGAACAGCAGGGTGGAATGGCCGACCGTCGCTCCGGCGCGGACCACCACCTTGCTGGCGGGCAGCTCGCGCACCTCCACCACCGCGTCGCGCAGCACCGCCTCTTCCTCGCTGCTCAGCGCATCGCGGATACGCAGCTTGGTGAGCGCGCGTTCGAAGCCCGGATCGTCAACCGGCATTGGCCGTTTCCCCTGTCACGCCGGCCCGCCGAAGCTCGGGGCCGAGCCGGCCGCTCGCCCACAGAAAGAACATCCGGAAATCGGCCGCCAGCGACCAGAGCGGGTAGGTGAAGGTCGCCGGCCGGTTGCGCTCCACCGCCAGATGCGCGGTCCAGGCGAAGCCGTAGCCGGCCACCGGCAGCAAGGCGGCGAACCACCAATTGCCGGTCAGCACGGCCGCCGCGGCGAAAAGCAGCACCAGCGCGGTGCCGGCATAATGAAGCGCGCGGGTGCGCGGCCGGCTATGCTCCCGCAGGTAGAAGAGCCAGAATGCGTCAAAGGTGCGGTGGGTGGTCACGCCGCCGTCGCCGCGGCCACCGGTGCGGTCAGGCGCTTGCGAACCAGCGCCCGGGCGATCAGCGCGCCCAACGCCGGCGCCGCAACCGATCCGATCTGCAGAAGCAGCGGGTGGGGCAGCCACAAGATGTTGAGCAGCCCGGCAACCGCCACGACTGCGGCGACCCCCATGATCGGCCCCTCGCGGCGTGACACCAGCCCTGCAACGACACCGCCGACGATGCTGCCAAGCAGCCAGCCGCCAAGAATGAAGAGCTGCGAAACCAGCGGCAGCGATCGGGTAAAGGCCTTCAGCTTGTCCATGTCGGTCAGCCGCACGTCGCCAGGGATCGGATTGATGAGGTGGTGGACCATTTCCAGCGCCCAGATGGTCGCAAACGCGGCAACGACGCCCAGCACGATGCCAAGAATGATCCGTCCCATAACCTCTACGCCCCCATGTTTCGGCCGGCACTATAGCACGAAAAGGCCGCCATCGCGTAAGCCCCTAGCCGTTGACGCCCTAACCGTTGACGATCGTGCCGCCGTTCGGGTGCAGCACCTGGCCGGACATGTAGCTCGACTCCTCGCAGGCCAGGAACAGGAAGCTCGGCGCCACTTCGTTGGGCTGGCCGGGCCGTCCCATCGGCGTATCCTCGCCGAATGTGGCGAGCTTGTCCGGTGTCGATCCGCCCGACGGGTTGAGCGGAGTCCAGATCGGCCCCGGCGCCACCGCATTCACGCGGATGCCGTCCTCGATGAGGTTCTCGGACAGCGATCGGGTAAAGGCGGTGATCGCGCCCTTGGTGGCCGAATAATCGAGCAACTGCTTCTCGCCCTGGTACATCGTCACCGACGTCGTGTTGATGATCGTCGACCCCTTCTTCAGATGCCCGCGCGCCGCCTGAACCATGAAGAAATAGCCGAAGATGTTGGTCTGAAAGGTGCGCTTGAGCTGCTCCTCGGTGATGCCGCGGATGTCGGTGTCGGGATGCTGCTCGGCGGCGTTGTTGACCAGGATGTCGAGCTTGCCGAGCTTCGCCACCGCTTCCGCCACGGCGCGTTCGCAGAAGTCCTTGTCGCCGACGTCGCCGGGGATGGCGACGGCGCGGCGCCCTTCGGCTTCGACGATCTTCTTGGTCTCCGCCGCATCGTCATGCTCGCACAGGTACAGGATCGCGACGTCCGCGCCCTCGCGCGCGAACAGGGCCGCGACCGCCCGGCCGATGCCGCTGTCGGCGCCGGTGATCAGCGCCACCTTGCCCTCCAGCCGGCCGGAGCCGGGGTAGCGCGGCTCCCATTCCGGCTTGTCCTTCATCCGGCTTTCATGGCCGGGAAGGGCATCCTCGTGGATCATGCCGACGGTTTCGGTGTCGCTCATCGAAATCACTCCTTCGGGGCGACGCCCGCCCCTTCTTCGCCGAAGGCCTCGATGGTGGACTGGTCCTGCTTGTCGCCTTCCGGCGCTTTCTCGACCGGCGTTTCGCCGTCCTTGCCGAGCGTGAAGCTCTTGCGGCTGCCGTCGCCCGGATCGTCGGACATCTGGTTGTTCTGGTTCATGGTTTTATCCATGCTGCTGGTATTGTGCTGGTTCTGGGCCATGGTTGGTCTCCTTGTTTATGCTTGGAAATACCAACCTTTGCGCCAGCGAGCGGTTCCTAGGCGAAGTCGGATGGCCGGTCGCCAAGCAGGAATCTCGGGCCCGCGCCCGCTCGCGCAGCCCGGTCGGCGGGGTTGTAGAGCGCGCATTTCTCAAGCGACAGGCAGCCGCAGCCGATGCAGCCGTCCAGCCGGTCGCGGGTCCGCTCCAGCATCGCGATGCGCTCATCCAGCGCTGTGCGTACGCGGCGGCTGATCCCTTCCCAGTCCGCCTGCGTCGGCGCCCGTCCCTGCGGCAAGGTACCAAGCTCTGCCTGGATTTCGCTCAAAGTCAGGCCCAGCCGCTGCGCGATCAAGGCAAAGGAAAGCCGCCGAATGTCCGAGCGCAGGAAGCGCCTCTGGTTGCCCGACGTGCGCACCGCGCCCACCAGGCCGCGGCTTTCGTAGAAGCGGATCGCCGACACGGAAAGGCCGGTCCGCCGCGCCAGATCGCCGATCGTCAGCAGCGCCGAAACCGCCATTTTCCTCTCCCGAGATGAAGCTTGACCTCACCTTAGCTTGAGCTTGTACGACTCGCAAATGGACCTGCAACAAAGGGAGCAATCGGGATGGCACAGCCGCGCATCGAACACGTCAACATCACCGTCCGCGACAACGAACGCGCCGCCTTGCTTATCGAGCGGATTTTCGGCTGGAAGCGCCGTTGGCAGGGTCTGGCGATCAATGGCGGCCGCACCATCCACATCGGCACCGAGGCGCAATATCTCGCGCTCTACAGCGCTCCGGCGCCGGCCGCCGAAGCGGAACGCCACGCCAAGGGGCGCCCGCTCAACCATATCGCGGTGGAGGTGGACGATCTCGACGCCACCGAGCAGCGCGTGCTCGCCGCCGGCCTGACGCCCTTCTCGCACGGCGATTACGAGCCGGGCCGCCGTTTCTACTTCTTCGATCCAGACGGAATCGAGTTCGAAGTCGTGAGTTACCGGTAGGTGCGGCGCGCCAGGCGATCAGGAGCGGAGCGGGCTGACCTTGACCTGCGCGGTGCCGCCCTCCGGCAGCTTGACCGCGTTCGCCTTAAGCAGCGGCAACGCCTTGCCGGCAGCAACGCACTGGGCGACGATAACCGGATAATCGGCGTCCGAATTGGACAGCAGCGCCTGGTCGGTGGCCGCGGTGCAGGCCGCCTGGCTCTCATAGCGGGACTCGAGAGTCCGGACTTGAGTGCAGGGCGCTTCGGCTTCGCCGCAGCCCATGATCGCGATAAGAAAGGTTGCAGGTCCCATGATCAACTAAACCCATGTTTATGCTCGCCGTTCCAATCGTTACGCAGCCGGATCGCTAAACCGCGAATTGCAACGTCGGCTGCAATGGTCGCCGCGGTAAAACTAGCTCCGGCGCATGGCGCGCCTGTGCCGCGATCCGCGATTTCGTGCTTCAATCATTGCAGCCGGAACCTGCCTCGGGGCCCCACACGCTTGGGTTCCAGGCGGGGCGCACCTACTTAGTAAGGGATGCGTCCGCTTGAATCCCCCGACACCAGTACAAAGCCCGGCTGGGGCGCCCTGCGGCGCTTCCTGCCCTACCTTTGGCCGTCCGACGCGCCCGGCCTGCGTGCCCGCGTCGTGTTCGCCGTCGTGCTGGTGTTCATCGCCAAGGGCGCGACCCTGCTCATGCCATTTGCCTACAAAGGCGCCATCGACGGCATGTCGACAGGCGGTGCGGCCGGCGCCCAGCTCGCAATAGCCCTCGTCGTCGCTTATGCCGGCGCCCGCTTCGCCGGCGTGCTGTTCGACAATCTGCGCAACGCCATCTTCGAGCGCGTCGGCCAGGATGCCGCCCGCCGCCTCGCCGAGAACGTCTTCCGCCACGTCCACCGCCTGAGCCTTCGCTTCCACCTCGAACGCCGCACCGGCGCCCTCACCAAGATCGTCGAGCGTGGCACCAAGAGCATCGACATGATGCTCTATTTCCTGCTCTTCAACATTGCGCCGACCATTCTCGAGCTGATCGCCATCTGCATCATCTTCGGGGTCAAGTTCGGGCCCGGGCTGGTGGTTGCGACGGTGGTGATGGTGGTCGCCTACATCGCCTTCACCCGCTTCGTCACCGAATGGCGCTCCAAGCTCCAGCGCGAGATGAACGAAGTCGACAACCAGGCGATCGGCCGCGCGGTCGACTCACTCCTCAACTACGAAACGGTGAAATACTTCACCGCCGAGGACCGCGAGGCCAAGCGCTACGGCGACGCGATGAAGAAGTTCGCCAGCGCCGCGGTGAAGAACGAAAGCTCGCTGGCCTGGCTCAACATCGGCCAGTCGGCGATCACCAACCTGATGATGGCCGGCGCCATGGCCTACACGGTGTGGGGCTGGAGCGCCGGCAAGTTTACCACTGGCGACGTGGTGCTGGTCAACACCCTGCTGGCCCAGCTCTTCCGCCCCCTGGACATGCTCGGCTGGGTCTACCGCACCATCCGCCAAGGCCTGATCGACATGGAGGCGATGTTCGGAATCGTCGACACGCCGCAGGAGGTGATCGACAAGCCGGGCGCCCCGGCGCTTGTGGTTCACGATGGCCATGTTCGGCTGGAAAACGTCCGCTTCGCCTACGATCCCGAGCGCGAGATATTGAAGGGCATCGATATCGACGTCCGCCCAGGGACGATGCTGGCCGTGGTCGGCCCGTCCGGCGCCGGCAAGTCGACCCTCTCGCGCCTGCTCTTCCGCTTCTACGAGCCGACCGGCGGCAGGATCCTCATTGACGGGCAGGACATTGCGCACGTCACCCAGGAAAGCCTGCGCGGCCAGCTCGGCATCGTCCCGCAGGACAGCGTGCTGTTCAACGATACGGTTGGCTACAATATCGGCTACGGACGCGACGGCGCCGGGCAGGCGGAGATCGAGGACGCGGCGCGCGGCGCGGCGATCCACGATTTCATCGCCTCCCTTCCCGACGGCTACGAAGCCCAGGTCGGCGAGCGCGGCCTCAAGCTCTCGGGCGGCGAAAAGCAGCGCGTCGCCATCGCCCGCACCCTGCTCAAGAACCCGCCGATCCTGATCTTCGACGAAGCCACCAGCGCGCTCGACAGCCGCACCGAGGCGGCGATTCAGGAAACGATGCGCTCGGTGGCCGCCAAGCGCACCTCCATCGTTATCGCCCACCGCCTCTCCACGATCGTCGATGCCGACCAGATCGTGGTGCTGAACGAGGGACGGATCGCGGAAAAAGGCACCCACGCGCAGCTGTTGCGCAAGAACGGGCTTTACGCGGACATGTGGACACGGCAACAAAGCGAGGCGGAAGCCGAAGCGGAAGCTGCTGAATAAGCGGTGTTTTCCCTGCATCAGCCGGTTTCGCGGGCAGGGGGCGCCGATGTCGGCCACACGGATCATGTTTGGAGCGGCCGCCGCGATCGCGGCGCTGGCGGCGCTCGCCGGCGGCGCAACCGGCGCGAAACCGGCCCCCGCCGAGAAGGCGTTGGCGGTCGGCGCCACCGTTGACTGGAACCCGGACGAGGATGTCGATCCGCTCCGCTTCCGCGCCGGCGACCTGTCCATCCTGGTCGAACGGGTGCGCGAGAAATCCGGCTTGGCCGGCCCGCGCCTGACCTTGTCAGCGCCGGGCAAGACGGCGGCGGTGCTCGAAGGAGAACGCGCGGGGATCACCTTCCCGAGCCGCATCGCGATATTGCCGTGGGACAAAACCGGCGCTGTCGCGGTGCTGCTCGAAAGCTATTCGGGCGGCGCCCATTGCTGCACCGTTGTCCAGGCCGCGGTGCCCGAAGGCGACGGCTTCCGGATCGTCGATCTCGGCCGCTACGACGGCGAAAAGCTCGCACGCTTGCCCAGCGACTGGGACGGCGACGGCGCGCTCGATTTCTTCGTCACCGACGACGCGTTTCTCTACGCCTTTTCAAGCTACGCCGGCAGTCTGCCGCCGCCGATGATCCTCAACATCATCGACGGCGTGGCGGAGAACGTCTCCGATCGCCCCGCTTTCCGGCCGATCTTCGAACAAGCCATGGCCCGCGCCGAAAAGGGCTGCGCCGAGGGCGAGAACGGCCATTGCGCCGCCTACGCCGCCGCCGCCGCCCGCTTGGGCTCGTTCGACGCGGCCTGGGAAAAGGTGCTCAAGCAACATGACGCCAAACGCCGCGACTGGCCAAGCGCCTGCAAGGTCGCGGAGGGCGAAGACGGCTGCCCCGAAGGCCAGGAAATCACCTACGCCTCCTACCCCGAGGCCCTCCGCGCCTTCCTCGTCCAGCACGCCTACATCGCCAAGTAGGCGGCCGCCCTTGCTTCTCCCCCCCCTCTCTAGGGAGGGGCACTTCGAACTCCCCTCCCTTCTAGGGAGAGGTAGGGGTGGGTAAGCGCTGAGCGGGCTCGATGCCCGCGAAGCGCTCCTCCGAGCCAGCAAGGCCGCTCCGCCCCCATCGAGGGGGCTGCGCGGCTACCCACCCCCACCCCTCCCTTGCAGGGAGGGGAGTTCAGTCCGCGCTATGCCCATGGCAACTGCGCTGTGGCGAACGCCGCAGCTTGGCGCTAGGCAGCCGAGGTGCCCTCCCCCCTCGACATCCTCCACCAGACCTTCGGCTTCCCCGCCCTTCGCGGGGTGCAGGAGCAGGTCATCGGCCGGGTCATGGAAAGCCGGCACACGCTTGCGGTGATGCCGACCGGTGCCGGCAAGTCGCTCTGCTACCAGGTTCCCGCGCTTGCCCGCCCCGGCACCGCGCTGGTGGTTTCGCCGCTGATCGCGCTGATGCACGACCAGATCCGCTCGGCGACCAGCTTCGGCATCCAGGCCGCTTCGCTGACCTCGGCGGATAGCGAGGAGGCGCGGCAGGAAACGCTGGCGCGGTTCAAGGCGGGCGATCTCGATCTCCTCTACGTCGCCCCGGAGCGGGCAAGCGGCAACGCCTTTCGCGAACTGGCGTCACGCACGCCGCTCTCGCTGATCGCCATCGACGAGGCGCACTGCGTTTCGGAATGGGGCCACGATTTCCGCCCCGATTACCGGCTCCTCAAGCCGCTGCTCGACGCCTTTCCGCAAGTCCCGCGCCTGGCCCTTACCGCCACCGCCGACCGCCAGACCCGCGAGGACATCCTCCGCCAGCTCGGCATTCCGGACGACGGCCTGATCGTCGCCGGCTTCGACCGGCCAAACATCCGCTACCACGTCCGCCCCCGCGACGGCGTCGGCGCGCAGTTGAAGGCGCTGCTCGCCGAGCAGCCCGGCGCCGGAATCGTCTACGTGCCGAGCCGCGACAAAGCCGAGAAGCTTGCCGAGCAGCTCGCCGCCAGCGGCCGCCGAGTCCTCCCCTACCATGCCGGGCTCGACCCGCAGGTCCGGATGCGCAACCAGTCGGCCTTCGTGGCGTCGGAAGACATGGTGATGGTCGCCACCATCGCCTTTGGCATGGGCATCGACAAGCCGGACGTGCGCTTCGTCGCCCATGCCGGTCTGCCCAAATCGATCGAGGCCTATTACCAGGAAACCGGCCGCGCCGGGCGTGACGGCGAACCCGCCGAGGCGCATCTGTTCTGGGGCGCCGAGGATTTCTCCCGCGCCCGCCGCCGCATCGAGACCGAAGTGCCCGACGAGCGCCGCGGCGGCGAGCGCCAGCGCTTGAACTCGCTCGCCGCCATGGTCGAAACCGGCGCCTGCCGCCGCGCCCTCCTGCTCAAGCATTTCGGCGAGACGCCGGCCGAGACCTGCGGCAATTGCGACAATTGCGTCGCGCCGCCCTCCACCGTCGACGCCACCGAAGTCGCGCGTAAGCTCCTTTCCGCCGCCTTTCGGACCGAGATGCGCTTCGGGATCACCCACCTCGCCGACGTGCTGGCCGGCAAGGAGACCGACAAGATCCTGTCCTGCGGTCACCACCGCCTCTCCGTCTTCGGGATCGCCAACGAGGAGGAGATGGCGCTGGTCAAGCCGGTGGCCCGCGCCCTCCTCGCCCGCGATGCGTTGCGTGCCGACGAATATGGCGGCCTCTCCTTCGGACCCGGCGCCAAGCCGCTGCTCAGATCCGAGCAGCGGCTGGATCTCGTGCTTCCGCCCAAGCGCACGAAAAAGGCCCGCCGTGCCCGCGACGGCGCCGAACACCCCCACGATCCGCTGTTCGAAGCATTGCGCGCCCGGCGCCGCGACCTGGCGAAGGAGGCGGGCGTGCCGCCCTACGTCATCTTCCACGACAGCACGCTTCGGGAAATGGCGGAGCTCAAGCCGACAAGCCTTCATGCGCTGTCCCGAGTCACCGGTGTCGGCGCGGCCAAGCTCGACAAATGGGGCGGCGCCTTCGTGGAAGTGCTCGAGGCCTTCGCCGCCTAAGGCGCGGCTGCGGCCGTGCGCCCTTCCGCCGCCACCTGCCCAGCCGTTTTCGTCACCCCCGCGAAAGCGGGGGTCCCGCTTCTTCTGCTTCCCTTTCCAGTGCGGGTGGAAGGAAGAAGCGGGATTCCCGCTTTCGCGGGAATGACGTGAGGGAGTTCGGGCGCAACCGGAGGGCCGGGCCGCCCGTTGCACCCTCATGGTTTCGAACTTCGCCGAATGGGTGGTGCGCACCGTCATGCTGGTGCTCGCCGGGCTCGTCACTCTGTCGATCCTCGGCTCGATCGACGCGATGTCCAACGATACGGTCGGCGCAGGCTTTCGCGGTAACGATCGACCGGTTCTTGCCCCCGCGCCGGAGCCCTCGGCCCCAGTGCAACAGCCCGCGCCTGCCGCACCCGCACCAGCCACTGACGTCAGCCCGCCGCAACCGGACGGCACCGGCGGCCCCGGACAACTCGTCACCTCACCTGCGGCTCCCGAAGAGCCCCGCTCCGAACGCTGGCTCAAGGCCATCGCTTACGCCCTGCTCGCCATCGCCGGGCTCCTCGCACTCCTTCTCATCCTGGTCTGCCGCGGCATCCGCGCGCTGACCAGGATTGCGGAAGCGGCCGCACTCGGGCAGCAAAGGAACTAATGACGGCGGCGCAACATTCAGCCGTAAACAGGGAGACTTTGGTGATCCGCAATCCAGCTCACATACGCGTGCTCGCCGCTCTGGCCGCAAGCGCCGCGGCGTTCGCCGCAACTCCCGCCTTCGCACAGGACACCCCGGCGGAAACCGAGTGGCCGGAGGACCGCTACAGCCTCACCGTCGGCGTTGGCGGCGCCTATGTGCCGTCCTACGAAGGTTCCGACGATTATATCGCAACCCCGATCGGCGTCTTGTTCGGCCGGATCGGCCCCGTCTCCTTCGTCACCCGCGGCACCGCTTTAACGTTCGACGTCATTCCGGAGGCGAACGACGCGCCGACCGCCTTCACCCTCGGCCCGGTGGTCAACGTCCGGCTCGACCGCAACAACCGGATCAAGGATCCGCGGGTTCGGGCGCTGGGCGAACTCGATCCGGCGATCGAGGTCGGTATCCAGGCCGGAGTCACCAAGAACGGCGTCCTTCACCAATACGATTCGCTCGGCGTTCGTCTCACCTGGCAAAAGGATGTCAGCAACACCCACGACAGCACGGTCCTTACCCCCGCCATCGAATATGGCACGCCGCTCAGCACCAGGACCTACGTCCAGCTCGGCGCGCAGGCGGAGCGGGTCGGCGACGGCTATGCACAGACCTATTTCAGCATCGGCCCGGTCGGCGCGCTGGCCAGCGGCCTGCCGACCTACAATGCCGACGGCGGCTGGAAGAACTGGCGCACCAGCCTGTTCCTCGCCCATTCGCTCACCGGGGAGCTGCGCGCGCCCAAGCTCTCCTTGTTCGCCGGCCTCGCATATTCGCGGCTGCTTGGCGATTTCAAGCGCAGCCCGATCGTCGCGACGGCGGGCGACAAGGACCAGTTTTTCGGCTTGCTGGGGATCAGCTACACCTTCTAGGATTGCGCTCGCGCCGGGAACCCGAAAGGGCCCCGGCGCGTAGAAACGCCAACGAAATAAAGAGGGTGCCCGCATAGCATGAGCGGCCGTTCCGCGCTCGCAATCTGTGCAATCGGCCTGTGCCTCGCCATGCCGGCCGAGGCGCGGGATCGGGTAAAGAACGCCAAGGCGAAAGCCAATGCGATGCCGCCCGTTCTGGCCTTGGAGCCCGTCTATAATCCTGCGCTGACCGGCATCGACCGCAACATGCCCGTCCCGCGCCAACCCCTCGCCGGCCGCGGGCCGCGGGTGCGCTTTTCCGCCGACCCGGTGATCCGCGAAGACGGCTCGCCCGGCGATCGCCGCTCGGTGGTCGGCGCCTTGCCCCTGATGGGCGCGGTTGCCGCCGAAGTGGGGCTCTTCTCCGTCTCCGGTGCCAATGCGAAGGAGCGCGAGTTCAAGCGCAACGATCCGGTTGCCGACGTTCAGCCGCGCCGCAGTCGGGTTGCGGCGGTCGGCCTCCGGATGAGCTTCTAACCCCCCCCCCCCCCGACTCCCGCTTCCCCCCACCGCAGGCAAAGGAAAGCCGCCGGAAGGTGATCCCCGCCGGCGGCTGTTCCGTGTCGTTTACCGGCGCGGCTTACGCGCTGGCGGGCTGGTCGTCTTCGTCGTCGTTCTGGGTGAGCAGGTAGACGGCCACAACGGCGGCGACGATCACGAGAAGCGGCAGAATGAAGCCGCCGCGGATCTGCTCGCCTTGCGCCTGCTCGGCGGCCGGGGCGACCTCAACCGGGGCGCTCTGCGCCGCGGCCATCGTCGGGCTCATTACCAGTGCGGCGGCGGCAGCCGCTGCGATCAGCTTCTTCACGAATATTCTCCTTGAGTTCAGTGGGGCGGCGAATGGCCGAGGAATGTGACCGCATCAAGACTGTGCGGGCCCTTTGTGTTGCAGTTGCGAACACATAGCCGGCTGCTGTGGCTCGAAAGCGTCACCGGTTTCCGGCGTTCGCATGGCGGGAGTGTGCCTTTACCAGGGGGCGCCGAACCGCGCCCACAGCATCGCCGCCGCCACAACAAGCGATGCAAGGCTCGCCACCAGCACCGCCCCGGCTGCCGCATCCTTGGCCGCGCCGATCTCGGGCGAGAAGCCGGGGTGGAGGCAGTCGGCAAGATACTCGATCGCGGCGTTGATCAGCTCGAGCGCAAGTACCAGCCCGGACGAAAGCGCCACCGCCGCTGCCCAGCCGGGGCCGGGCGCAAGCAGCAGGCAGGCCGCGCCGGCTGCAAAGGCAAGGGCGCTCTGCGTCCGGAAGCTGTTCTCGCGGCGAAAGACGAGGCGGATGCCGTGCAGCGCGAAGCCGAGGCGGCGGTGGAAGGGCTGGTTTTTGGGGAACGGGTGGCGGGGAGCGTCCATGGCGGCGTGATGGCGCGGAGCCGTGCAGGGCGCGCGGTGCAAGCGGAGGAGAAAAGGTGCAGGCGGGGCCGGGTGGGCCGGAAGCCCTCCGAATAAGCAACAATCGTTTTCGTTACGTTCCTTTTCGCGCTATTCCGTTCCGAGCCATGCAAAACCTGCCTTGCCCCGCCCTTCACGCCACCCACGCCGGCATCTGGCTCGCCACGCCGGATGGGGAAATCCGCGCGCTCGGCCGTGGGGAGGCGATCGCCCAGGCGGCGGAAACGCCGGCGATCGTGCTCAACGCGCCGTTAGTCGGGCAGAGGCTCGGCTATCCCGAACTGTCCGGCCTCGATCTGCTGGAGCTGTTCGCCTTCGTCCACCCAGCGCGCTTCGCCGTGCCGACGCCCAAGGGTATCGCCCACGCGCTCGGCCTCCCGGCGCCGGAGAGCGATTCGGATGCCGCGCCTTTCCTGCGCGACGCGGCGGCGCACCTGCTCGCCACGCTGGAGGGCGACTGGCGGGAGCGCGAGGGCGCCTGGGCTTCGGCGCAGGCCTTGTGGCGGATGCGCTGGGGCTGGTCGCCGCTGATCGCCCAGCGCCTCAAACGACCGGAGCGCGACGAACCGTGGCTGTTCTCCAAGCTCCCGCAATGGGAAGAAGGCTCGGCCCGCCCGCAGCCGCGCTCCGTTCGCGTCGAGGAAGAGGAAGCGCTTGCCCGCCTGGCTACCCTCGTCGGCAGCGAGGCGGAGGTGCGCGAAGGCCAGCGCCTCTACGCCGCCGCCGCCGCCGCCGCCTTTGTGCCGCGTCGCGCCGAGGGACAGCCCAACATGCTGCTTGCCGAAGCGGGCACCGGCATCGGCAAGACGCTCGGCTATCTCGCCCCCGCTTCGGTGTGGGCGGAGAAGGCCGATGGGCCGGTCTGGGTCTCCACCTACACCAAGGCGCTGCAGCGCCAGCTCGACCGCGAGGGGCTTCGTCTGTTCCCCGACGCCGAGGAGCGCAAGAAGCGCATCGTCATCCGCAAAGGCCGCGAGAACTACCTGTGCCTGCTCAACCTCGAAGACGCGCTGCAGGGCGGTTTCGCCGGCCGCGCCGCGATCATGGCGCAGCTCGTCGCGCGCTGGGCGGCGTTTACCAAGGACGGCGACATGGTCGGCGGCGACCTGCCGGGCTGGCTCACCACCCTGTTCCGCCGCGCCGGCTCCAACGCGCTCACCGACCGGCGCGGCGAGTGCGTCTATGCCGGCTGCCCGCATTACCGCAAATGCTTCATCGAGCGCGCCACCCGCGCCAGCCAGGATGCCGACCTGGTGATCGCCAACCACGCGCTGGTCATGGTCAACGCCGCCCGCGGCCGCGACAATCCGCCGACGCGGATCGTGTTCGACGAAGGCCATCACCTGTTCGACGCCGCCGATTCCACCTTCGCCACCGCGCTGACCGGGCAGGAGACGATCGAGCTTCGCCGCTGGCTTATGGGGCCCGAAGGCAAGACCCGCGGCCGGCGGCGGGGTCTCGCCGCGCGGCTGATGGACGTCGCCTCCTACGACGAAGGCGGGGCGATGGCGCTCGACGCGGCGGTGCAGGCGGCGGGGCTTCTGCCCTCCGACGGCTGGCTGCAGCGCATCGCGGAAGGGCAGCCCTTCGGCCCGATGGAAAAGCTGCTGGCGGCGGTGCGCGGCACGGTTTACGCCCGCGCCACGTCCAAGGATGCGGGCTACGGGCTTGAGACCGAGATGGCCGAGCTCGACGCCGACATCGTCGAAGCCGCCGCCCCCGCCGCGCAGGCGCTTGAACAGCTCCTCCGCCCGCTGATCGCACTCGGCAAGCGCCTCGAAGCGGTGCTGGAAGACGCGCCCGACTGGCTCGACGCCCCGGCCCGCGCGCGGATCGAAGGGGCGATCGGCGGCCTCACCTGGCGCGCCCAAACGCTTGCCGCCTGGATCGCGCTTGCCGCCCGGCTCGGCGGCGCGGTCGACCCCGATTTCGTCGACTGGCTTGCCGTCGATCGAGTCGAAGGGCGTGAATACGACATCGGCCTTCACCGCCGCTGGCTCGACCCCACCCGCCCGCTTGCGGAAACGGTGCTCAAGCCCGCCCACAACATCGTCGTCACCTCCGCCACCCTGCGCGGCGCCGAGGAGTGGAGCGCCGCCGAGGCGCGCACCGGCGCCTGCCACCTCCCCGCCCCCGGCGCAGCCCGCTTCGAGGCGCCGAGCCCGTTCGACTATGCGTCCAACGCCGAAGTGCTGATCGTCACCGATCTGAAGCGCGGCGACCTGCCCTCGCTGGCGGGCGCCTACGGGCGGCTGATCGAAGCGGCGGGCGGCGGCACGCTTGGCCTGTTCACCGCCATCCAGCGCCTGAAGGCGGTCCACGCCCGAATCGCCGACCGCCTCGCCCGCGCCGGCCTGCCGCTCTACGCCCAGCACGTCGATCCGATCGACACGGGCACCTTGGTCGACATCTTCCGCGACGACGCCCGCGCCTCGCTGATCGGCACCGACGCACTGCGCGACGGCGTCGACGTGCCCGGCCACTCGCTTCGGCTGGTGGTCATGGAGGGCGTTCCCTGGCCCCGCCCCAACGTCCTCCACGCCGCTCGCCGCGCCGTCGGCGGCGGCAGCGCCTATGACGACCGGGTGGTCCGCGCCCGCCTCGCCCAGGCGTTCGGCCGCCTGATCCGCCGGCAGGGCGACAAGGGCATGTTCGTCCTGCTCTCCTCGGCGACGCCGAGCCGCCTGCTCAGCGCCTTTCCGCCGGGGGTGGCGATCCGCCGCGTCGGTCTTGCCGGAGCGATCGAGCGGGTGCGGCTTTCCAACGCGGCGCCGTTGGTGCAAGGCCTCGCGCCGGAGAGACGTCCCGAAGAGGCGCAATGAAGACCCTGACGCTGCTGCGCCACGCCAAGTCCGACTGGGACGACACCGTCCCACGCGACTTCGACCGCCCGCTCAACAACCGCGGCCGCCGCGCCGCGCGCACGGTGGGGCGCGAGATGAAGCGGCTGGGGCTGAGCTTCGACCGCGTGGTGGCGTCCTCCGCCGTGCGAGTTCGGGAGACTCTGGCGGAGGTGGAAGCCGCCTTCGCACCGCTCTCGCCCGAGTTCGACAAGCGTCTCTATCTCGCCACGCCGGACACGCTGCTGGAGATCGCGCAGGCCGCTGCGTCTGATGTGGAGCGCTTGCTTCTGGTCGGCCACAATCCGGGGCTGGAGCAGCTCGTCCTGGCGCTCGCCGGTGCGGAGTCCGGCCACTTGCGCGACGAAGTGGAGATCAAATATCCTACGGCCACACTAGCGGAACTGCGCCTTCCGATCGACGCTTGGGCGGACCTGCGCGAGGGCACGGCTGAGCTGACGCGCTTCATCCGGCCGAGGGATCTCGATCCCACTTTGGGGCCCGACAGCGTCTGAATGACGCACCCCTCTCCCTCCCAGGGACAGGGTACGAAGCCTTAGCGAAGCAAGGCTGAGCTTAGGCGAAGTTGGAGAGGGTGACACGGTGAGTGAGTGTTCCCGGCCGCCGCCTCCACCGCCGAATCAACCCACCCCCAACCCCTCCCTCTCGCCCGCAGCGGCGGCCCTTCAGGCGCCCAGCGAAGGGAGGGGAGTCTTTAGCGCATGCCGCGCGCACCACCCCTCCCTCCGCCCAGCACCCGCGCGGAGACGCTGGCACATGCAAGGGAGGGGAAGGGGTGGGTCTCCCCCAGCCGGCAAGGCGGTGCGGCCTGGCGGCGCGTCCACCGCTCAACCCCAGCACAAAACAAAGAAAAGGGCGCGAAGGCTTCTGCCTCCGCGCCCTTTCTAATCAGCTCCGAACGAAAGCTCAGGCGCTAGCCTGTGCCTCCTGCGGCAAAGCACCGCGCGCCTGGGCGATGATGCCGCTGAACGCTGCCGCTTCGTGCATCGCGATGTCGGCCAGGACCTTGCGGTCGAGATCGACTCCGGCGAGCTTCAGGCCGTGCATGAACTGGCCGTAGGTCAGGCCTTCGGCCCGCACCGCGGCGTTGATGCGCTGGATCCACAGGGCGCGGAAGCTGCGCTTCTTAACCTTGCGATCGCGATAGGCATATTGCCCAGCCTTCTCCACCGCCTGCTTGGCGATGCGGATGGTGTTCTTGCGACGGCCGTAATAGCCCTTCGCCTGCTCGAGAATTCTTTTGTGGCGGGCCTTGGTGGTGGTCCCGCGTTTCACGCGTGCCATGGTCTATATCCTCTTATTTCAAGCCGTAAGGCGCCCAAAGCTTCACGCGGGCCGTGTCGGCCACTGCGAGAACTTCGGTGCCGCGGTTCTGGCGGATATATTTGGCATTGTGGCTGATCAGGCGGTGGCGCTTGCCAGCGACCCCGTGCTTGACCTTGCCGCTTGCGGTGAGCTTGAAGCGCTTTTTAACGCCGCTCTTCGTCTTCAGCTTGGGCATTTTGTCTCCTTTTGCGCGCATGACGCGACATTTGTGAACAGCCACGGCAGCCCTTGTGGCCGGGCCGTTCGATCTTCCAGAGTTGGAAAGAAGCGGCGCCTATAAAGGGCAGCGCCGAGCAAGGCAAGGGATCACCAGGGGATCGTCTCGCCGCGATGACCGAGAAAAGACCCGCTGTCCGCCCGCGTCAGCCGCTCGATAACGCCGCGCATCGAGGAGACGCTTTCCCCCGGCGAAAGCGGCGCGTGCGGCCCACCCATGTCGGTCTGCACCCAGCCCGGGTGGAACATGGCCAACGTCACCGGCTGGTCGCGCCAATCCAGCGACAAGGTGCGCCAGGCGGCGTTGAGCGCCGCCTTCGACGCGCGGTAGCCGATATGGCCGCCGCCGCTGCCGGCGATGCTGCCCATCTGGCTGGTGATCGCGACCATCCGCCCCTTCGCCGCCGCGACGTTGGGCAGCAGGCGGGTGGCCAGCAAGGTCGGCGCTATCGCGTTCACCGCATGCACCTCGGACCACGCCGCCGCCGGCGCCGCCGAATCGATGACCTTGCCCGCGCTCATCCCGGCATTGGCAATCAACAGGTCGAGCGGCGCGCCGTCGAGCCGCTCCGGGAAGGTCTCCAGCGCTTGAAAGTCGTGCATGTCGAGCCGCTCCACCCGAACGCCGAGCGCGGTCAGCGCCTCGGCCTGCGCGGGATCGCGGACGGTGGCGATCACGTCCCAGCCGTCGGCGGCGTATTGGCGGGCGAATTCCAGGCCGATGCCGCGGCCCGCGCCGGTGATGAGGACAGTGGCCATCAGTCGAACAGGCTCGAAACGCTGCTTTCGTCGGCGATTCGCTTGATCGCCTCGCCGAGCAGGGGGGCGATGGAGAGGATTCGGACCTTGCCGCTCGCCGCCACGCCCTCGCCGTGGATCGAGTTGGTGATCACAAGCTCGGTCAGGTCCGAATGCTCGACGCGGCTGACCGCGCCGCCGGACAGCACGCCGTGGGTGCAATAGGCGACCACGTCCTCGGCCCCGGCCTGCCTCAGCGCGCCGGCCGCGTTGCACAAGGTGCCCGCCGAATCGACGATGTCGTCGATCAGGATACAGAAGCGCCCCGTCACGTCGCCGATGATGTTCATGACCTCCGACTCGCCCGGCCGCTCACGACGCTTGTCGACGATGGCGAGCGGCGCGTTGTCCAAGCGCTTGGCAAGCGCCCGGGCGCGGACCACGCCGCCGACGTCCGGCGAGACGACCGTGATCTGGCGCCCCGCGAAGCGCGCCTGAATGTCGGCCGACATCACCGGCGCTCCGTAGAGATTGTCGGTGGGGATATCGAAGAAGCCCTGGATCTGCCCGGCGTGGAGATCGATCGACAGGACCCGGTTTGCACCCGCGACGGTGATGAGGTTGGCGACCAGCTTGGCCGAGATGGGCGTGCGCGGGCCCGGCTTCCGGTCCTGCCGGGCATAGCCGAAATAAGGGAGGACGGCGGTGATCCGCTTGGCGGACGCGCGGCGGAGCGCGTCGATGCAGATCAACAGCTCCATGAGGTTGTCGTTTGCCGGGTAGGAGGTCGACTGGATCACGAACACGTCCTCGCCGCGGACATTCTCGTGGATTTCGACGAACACTTCCTCGTCGGCGAAGCGGCGGACGCTGACGTTGGTGATCGGCAGATCGAGATAGCTGCCGATGGCCCTCACCAGCGGAAGGTTCGAATTGCCCGACATCAATTTCATTTGATCAGCCTTCGCGACGCCCGGCGCTTTCTTTAAGCCGGGGAGGGGGGATGGCAAG
>DASWNA010000009.1:0-7604 GCA_036399475.1 Allosphingosinicella sp. | reverse complement strand
GATTCCGAACGTATATTGCGCATCGACGCCGCCGGTGAAGTTCGGGAAGGGGCCGTTGATGAGCGTGTTGGCCACTCCGGCGCCGCCGGCCTTCAGGAAGGTGGCGAGATCGGCGCTCGCGGTGCCGCCGGTGCGGCTCTCACCGCGCACGCTGGTGGCGGTGATGGCGTAACCGGGGAAATAATAGCCGCCGGTGGTGTTTCCGCCGCCCTGATCGATCACGACAGCGTTAAGAGTGTTCGAGCTGCCGCTCGCATCGAACGTGTTGTTCGTGATCGACAGGCCCATCCGGCTGTTATCGCCGATCGCGGCGGCGACCAGGGTTCTCAGCGCTGTGGCGGAAGCCGGACCAGCCTCGGAAACCGTGTTGCCCCTGATCGTCGCTTCGAGGCGGTTGCTGCCGTTGCTGCCGCCGAGATTGTTCGCGTAAATCCCGATGCCCATCCCGGACACGTCGCGGACAATGTTACCCTCAACCAGGAAAGCGCCCTTCATGGCGCCGTTCCCATTGAATTTGTCGAGCGTTATCTGGATGCCGTCGCCGTTCGAATCCCCGCCGCCGCTGGCGCCGGTCTGGTAGCCGCTGCCGGGGGTGCCGATCGTGTTGCCCTTGACGGCGGCGTTGATCGTCGCGCTCTCGCCGAGGTAGGTCAGCGAAAGCGACGTTCCGTGCGCGCCCTTGATGGTGTTGTTGAGGACGTTGACGGTGGCGTTGTAATTGGCCGCCTGGCCGCCGCCGCCGATGTACACGCCGCCGCCGATCGTCCCGGTGACGGTGTTGTGGAACTGGCTGTTCTTGACGGTGACGTTGTGAGTCGTCGAATCGGCGGCCACGACCTGCAGCAGATCGCCGCGCGCGCCGTTGACCAGGATACCATCCACAGTCAGCGTCAGGCTCGACGTGCCGGACGATTCGATGTGGATGTTGTCGTTGCCCGTCCCGTTCGGCAGGATGCCCTGCGTGTGGTTGAACACCGCGGCTTTCGTCGCGCTGTCCTTGATCGTCAGGTTCAGCACGTCGGTACCGTTGACGTAGATGGCGAGATTGTCCTCGATGCCGCCGCCGATGTTATTGCCTTCGAACAGGCCAACGCCCTTGAGCCCGCTCTGCGCGCCGGGATTGCCGTTCTGGCTGCCGAAGCGAATCGCCGCCTCGTCGTAATTGTTGCCCTCGCCGACCTGGCCGAAGGTGCCGGTCAGGTTCGAATCGCGCAGCGTGAAGTTCGTCACGTTGTCGCCGCGGATGCCGAAGTTCGCAAAAGCACCCGTGAAGTTCATGTTCTGCAGAACGACGTTGCCGACGTTGTTCAGATAAACGCCCGCCCCTTGCGTCGCGGCGCCGACAATGGCGCCCACATCGGTGCCGCCGATCGCGCTGATCGTGCCGGCGGAGCCCGCATTGGTGCCGATGCCGGTGATCGTGAAGCCGCCGTTGCCGGCGTTGTTCAGAAAGATCGGCGTGTTGGTGCCGCCGTTCGCGCCGACGCTCTGCAGCTCGATGCCGCCGCTGTCGGTGCCGTCGAGCACGATGATGCGCCCGGTGGTCGTGTTGATCGTGTTGACCGATCCGGTGATCGACAGGGTGGCACTGGCGTTGGTCGCGTTGATGCCGGTGCCGGCGCCCGTGTCGATGTCGAGATTGCCGTTCGAGAAGAGCACGTTGGCAGCGCCCGTGCCGTTGATCTTCACCGCATCGTTGGCGGACGTGTTGAAGGTCTTGCTGGTGCCGCTGAAGGTGATGTTGCCGGCGGTCGATCCGGTGATCAATATGCCGTTATCAGCGCCGCCAGAAGCGTTGATCGTGCCCGAAAAGCTGATCGCGCCGCCCGTGTGGTTGTTGATCTCGACGACGTTGTTCGTAACGCCAGCCTTGCTGACATTGGCTGCGATGGTGACCGCACCGGTGCCCCCGGTGATCTGGACCTGATCGCCGATCGCGGAGGTGGTGGTTCCAAGGTTGCCGGCACTGACCGTGACGCTGTTCGTCGCGTTCGAAATCAGAAGGCCGCTCCCGGCCTGGCCGTTCATCGTCAGGCTGCTGAAGGTGACCGCGCCGTTCGCGCCGCTGAGCTCGACGCCCTCGGCGCCAGTAGAACCCATCGATGTCACGCCGAAGGTGGAGGTGACCGACGACCCGGTAATATTGATTCCGTCGCTCGTTGCGCCGGAGGTTCCGCTGATCGTCACCGCGCCGCCGTTGAAGGCGCCGACTCCGCTGACGTTGTTGAGGCTGATCGCGGTGGCGTTCGCGACGATGCCGCTGCTCCCCAGTACGTTGAACGTCACGCCGCCGGTGCCGAGGCCCGTGCCGCTCATGTTCAGGATCTGGCCGGTCGTCGTGTTGATCGAATTGGTGCCGCCGTTGATGACGATGGTGTTGCCGCCGACGGTGGTGAGGCCGGCCGCCGTCGTCGTGTCGACGTCCAGGTTGCCGTTGAACCTGGTCGCCGAGGTCTGGTTCGCGCCCAGATTGATCGCCTGCTGGGCGCCGGTATTGACCGTGGTCGCGCCGGTGAACGTCGAGGTGAGGCTGACGTTGCTGGTGAGGTCGATGCCGGTCTGGCCGTGGATGCCGCTGATCGACGTGGCGCCGGAAACGGTGAAGCTGCCGCCGACGAAGCTGAGGTCGATTACGCCCCCGTTCGCTCCGGTGGAGCCCGCCGAGGCGGCGCTGTTCAGCGTGACGTTGAGCGTGCCGCCCTGGTCGATGTCGATGATCTGGCCCTGGCCGCCGATCGCGACGTCCTCGATCACCAGATTGCCGACGGTTCCGTTGTTGTCGGCAATGCCGATTGCGGTGCCGGCGGTGCCGGTGACGTCGATGCCCTTGATCGTGTTGTTGGTGGCCAGCAGGATGCCCGTGCCGCCCATGCTGATCAGGCTGTTGTCGGTGCTGTCGCCGATCTGGAGGCCGTTGACTTCGAAGGCCTGGCCGTCGCCGTACAGGGTTTGGCCGGTTTCGAGCTGGATGCCGCTCGTATAGGTGCCGTTGTGGACGAAGATGGTGTTGTTCGCGCCATCGACATCGCCCAGACCGCCCGCGCCGTTCAGCCCCGCAAAGCTGGTGAACGGCTTGAGATAGCTTCCGTCCCCGCCCGCGGCGCCGGTTGCATCGACATACCAGACGAGGCCGGTGACGGTGAGGGTCACGGTGCCGGTGGTGACGCTATTCAGGCCCGATTCGTCCTTGGCGACGTAGTCGAAGGAGGTGATTCCGGTGAAGCCGGTGGCGGGGGTGAAAGTGAAGCTGCCATTGGCGCTCATCGACACGGTGCCGGTGACCACGTTGCCGTTTGTGACGTTGATCGGGCCGACGTTGATCGCCGAACCGTTGACCGTGCCGACCGTCAGGGTGGTGGGGTTCCCGCCCGGATCGAGATCGTTGGCCAGCACGCCCTGGTTGGCCGCAAAGGTGATCGGCGTGTTGCCGGTCAGCCCATAGCTGTCGTTGACCGCGATCGGCGTGATCTTGACCAGACCCGTCGGCGTCATGCCGTTCATCGTCGCCGTCACCGACAAACCGAGCGCATCGACGTCGGACGCCGCCGCGTGGCTGATCAGGATCTTGGTGAGTACGGTATCGCCGGGATCATATTGGCCGTCGCCGTCTACGTCGTTGAAAAGAGACGTATTACGCGTAATGGTTAGCGACAGAGCCATTGATTTTCCCCCAAACCACCGAGTCGCGCATTCACTGGTCTGCGGATGCGACTCCGGCAATCTCGGCGGGATGACACAGAAAGGCCTACAAGCAAAGCCTCAAAATAGGCTGTGCCTGCTGAATCCTTTCGCGCGCTCAACCACTTGAGGGCGCTGATCTATTCCCGGAACGCTGTGTCTTTGAGCTTGGTCAGCGGCGAAAGAATATATTCCAGGATGGTACGCTTGTCGCCGAGCAGCGAGACGTCCGCGACCATGCCGGTGCCGATCGGCAGCGGCTTGCCCTGCTTGTCCTTCAGCGCATTGGCTTTGGTCCGCACCTGCACGGTGTAGAAGCTCTCGCCCGTGCGCTCGTTCACCGTCGCGTCGGGAGAGATCGCCACCACCACGCCTTCCAGCGATCCGTAGATCGAACTGTCATAGGCGGTGATGCTGACCCTCGCTTCCTGGTTCATCCGCGCAAAGGCGATGTCCTGGGGGCGCACCTGCGTCTCGATCAGCAGGGATTCCTCGGACGGCACGATCTCGACCAGCGGCGCGCCCGGCGCGATCGCCGCACCGACCGTGGTCACCAGCACCCGGTTGATCCGGCCGGCGAGCGGCGCCTTGACGGACGTGCGGTCGACCCGCTCCTGCAGCGCGGGAAGCGAGCTCCGGCGCGCCTGATATTCGCCCTGCGCGGTGGCAAGCTCGGTCGCGGCGAGCGAGCGCCAGTCCTGCTGCTGCTGGGCAAGGCTCGATTGCGCCTCGCCGATCGCCGACTGGGCGCGCGAGACGGCGGCGGCGGCGGCCGCGGCCTCGCTCTGGGCCACCGCATAGCCGCTTTCCGCCTGCATCAGGCTAAGCCGCGGCTCGATGCCGCGCTCGACCAGCGGACGCACCACGTTCAGTTCCTGCAGGCGGGCATCGCGGGCGGTGATGCGCGCCGCATAATTGGCCTGCGCCTCCTGCACCGCGCGCTGCGCCTGGACGATGCGCGAGCGGCCGGCATTCACCAGGCTCGACAGCTCGGCCATGCGTGAGGCGTGGAGCGAGCGCTCGATCTGGATCTGGTTCGCCGTCGCCACGTCCGGCGCCGCCGGGTAGACCGGGTTGCGGCCGGTGACTTCGGCCTGCAGCCGCGCGATCTTGGCGGCGAGCGCGCTGGCCGAAGCCGTGCCGCTGCCGAGCTCGGAGCCGGTCTGGGTCGGATCGAGCCGGATCAGCTCCTGCCCCGCCTTCACGTCCTGGCCGGTGCGGACCATGATGGCCTGCACCACTCCGCCTTCCAGATTCGAAACGGTCTGAAGCTGGGAGCTGGCGACCACCCGGCCCTGGCCGCGCACCGTGCGGTCGAGCTCGGCCACCGCCGCCCAGGCGAAGAACAGGACGAAGAAGCCGAGGATCACCCAGAACAGGATGTTGGACGCGGTTTTCGGCCGCATCCGGTCGGCATAATCCTCGATGTGACGCATCTCGTTCATGGCTCAGGCGGCCTTCGGTCTGGAGATCTGGCGCAGCACGTCGTCGCGCGGGCCGTCGGCCATCACCTTGCCCTTGTCGATCAGCATGATCCTGCTGACCAGCGCGAGCAGAGGCGGCCGGTGGGTGATGAGAATGAGGGTGCGGTCCTTCAGCTCCTCCTGGAGCCGGTGGATCAGCGCCGTTTCGGTGGTCGAATCCATCGCGCTCGACGGTTCGTCGAACACCAGCACCGGCGGCTTGCCCGCAAGCGCGCGGGCGAGCGCGATCGACTGGCGCTGGCCGCCCGAGAGCCCCTCGCCGCGGTCGGCGAGACGGAGGTCGTAGCCGTTGGCGATCTGGCCCATGAAGCTGTGCGTGCCCGAAAGCTCGGACGCGCGGACCAGCTCCTCATCGTCCACCGCCGCGCGGTCGAGCACGATATTCTCGCGCACCGATCCGGTCAGCAGCACGCTTTCCTGCAGCGCCACGCCCATATTGGCGCGAAGCTGGTCGGGATCGAGCTGGCGGATATCGGTGCCGTCGATCATCACCAGCCCATCCTCGGGCGGGTCGAGGCCGAGGACGAGGCGGGCGATGGTCGACTTTCCCGAACCGACGCGGCCGAGCAGGGCCACCTTCTCGCCCGGCTGGATGACGAAGCTGACCCCGTCCAGCGCCTTTTCGTTGGCGCCCGGATAGCGGAAGTCGACGTTGCGGAATTCGATCCGGCCCTTGATCGTCTTGAGCTGGATGCCCTCGCCTTCCGGCCCTTCCGGCGGCTGGCTCATCAGTTCGTTGAGCTGGCGGTACGCGGTCCGGGTCGAGTTCATGCGCGACAGGAGCTGCGATATCTGGGCGAGCGGCGCGACGGCGCGGCCGGCGAGGATCGAGCAGGCGATGAGCCCGCCCATGGTCAGCTCCTGCTTGGCGATCAGGCCGACGCCGACGATCACCACGCCCGCATAGGAGATGGTGCCCGCCGAGGTTGCGGTGGTGATGCCGATGCTGGCGATCAGCCGCTGGCGCAGCGAGCTGTCGCTGTGCTGCTCGACGGCCTTGGTCCAGCGCTTCGAAAGCAGCGGGCCGGCGCGAACCGCCTTCACCGTCTCGAGCCCGCCGACCGCTTCGACCAGCACCGATTGCTTGATCAGCCCCTCGCCCATCGACTTGGCGGAAAGCCGCTCCATCGCCGGTTGGGTCAGAGCGCCGACGATGATCACCAGCGGCACGGCGAGCGCCGGGACCAGCACCACCGGCCCGCCGATGATCCACACCACAAGCAGGGTCAAAAGAATGAAGGGCAGGTCTACGACCGCGGTCAGCGTTGCCGAGGCGAAGAAGTCGCGCAGCGCTTCCAGCTCGCGCATCAGGCCGGTCAGCGAGCCCGTCGACCCCTTCTTGAGATCGAGGCGGAGCGCCAGCAGGCGCTGGAACAGGGTGTCACCGACTTCCTTGTCGATCGACGCGCCGGCGATATCGACGAAATAGGCGCGCAGCATCTTCAGCACGAAATCGAATATCACGACGATGCCGAGGCCGATCGACAGAGCGATCAGCGACGAGGTCGCGTTGTGCGGCACGACCCGGTCGTAGACCGTCATCGTGAACAGCGAGGTCAGCAGGCCGAAGATGTTGATCAGCACCGCGGCCATGGCGACCTTGATGTAGACCGAACGGTTGCGCCGCATCGGCTCCATCAGCCAGTCGGCGAAGCGCCGCTTCGGTATCTTGACCAGGTTCTCGCTGCTCACTTCTGCCCCCCAATAGTGCCCGCATCGATATCCAGGGCGGCGAGCAACCCGCCCGTGCGCGAAAGCAGGACGTAGCGTGCGGCGTCGAGCTCGCTCAAGGCCTGTACGTAGGCGGCTGCTGTTTCAAAATAGGCGTCCTCCGCCTGGACGACGTCAAACAGGTCGCCGCGCGCATTGACGAAGCGCTCGATCAACACGTCGCGCGATCGGCGGCTGGCGATGTAGCTCGCGGTCAGCGCCCGCACCTGCTCCTCCAGCGCCTGCACGTCGGTCCACGCGATCGCCGCGTCGCGGGCCGCTTCCTCGCGGATCCGGGTCGCACGGGCCTGGGCGGAGCGGGTGCGCGCTTCATACTGCCGAACGCGGGGCTGGGCGCCGCCGAACAGGCGCTGGCGCACCGTCACCCGGCCGCGCACGTCATAGTCGCGCTCATTCTCGAACACGCCGTAGCGGCCCGCATCGACGCCGACCGCAACCACGGGCAGCGTGTCCGCCCGCGCCGCTTTGGCTTCCTGCCGCGCGGAATCGGCCTGCGCCTGCGCGGCCCGCGCGGCGGGGGTCTGCATGGCGGCGAAGGTGGCGCTGTCGCGGGTCATCGCCGGCACGTCAGGCGCGGGCGCGCGCTGCAGGCCCGCGGGCGCCGGGTTGCCGGTCATCTCCGTGAACCGCGCCTCGGCATTGGCGAGCGCGCGGCGGTAGCGGGCGAGGCGGGTCTGGGCGGAGGCGAGGTAGCTCTCCACCCGGGCGGTG
>DASWNA010000008.1:0-58101 GCA_036399475.1 Allosphingosinicella sp. | reverse complement strand
GAAAGCGGGATCTTAGGAGCCCGGTGGCGAGCACCGGCGTCTAACTTCGTCATTCCCGCGAAAGCGGGAATCCCGCTTTTCGCACTGCAGAAGAAGTAAGCGGGACCCCCGCTTTCGCGGGGGTGACGGCAAGGGGTCTCTTTCCGTCTTACGCCAGGAACGCAGGGTCTACGACGACCAGGCCGTCGACGAGGTCGGCGACACCTTCGCGGAAGGGAACCATGGTTCGGCGGCCGTCGGGCTTTTCGATCTCGATGATGTCGCCCGCGCCGAAATTCTCGACCGCGACAACGATGCCGAGCGGCTCGCCCTCAAGGCTGCGGCACGGCAAACCGAGGAGGTCGGCATGGTAATATTCCCCGCCCTCGAGCGGCGGCAGCTCGGTACGCGGGACGGTGATGAGCTGGCTGCGAAGAGCTTCCGCCTGGGTGCGGTCAGCGACCTCGGCGAAGCGGGCGATCGGGTTCGCGCCCGGTCTCAGAGAGACAAGGGTGAGCGTGCGTTCCCCCACCCTCACCTGTTTCTGGCGCTTGAGGCTCTCCACCCCTTCGGCGAAGAGCTTGAGGCGCACCTCGCCGCCGATGCCGTGCGCGCCGGCGACGGCGGCGAGGATGACCTCGTCAGCTGACACCTCCGGAGCACCTGCCTTCGGCAGCTGCCCCTTCGGAGCGCCGGCGGGCCTGCCCCCGGCAGGCCCGCTTTTCGGCACTTATTCGGCCTTTTCGGCGCCGTCGGCGGGAGCGGCGTCGTCGCCGCCTTCCGCCGGGGCGTTGGTCGATTCGCCGTCGTTCGGAGCCTGGTCGGCCGGGGTGGCTTCACCCTCGTCGGCGGCTGCAGTCTCGGCAGCCGGTTCGGCCGCGGCTTCTTCAGCAACGGGCGCTTCAGCGGCCGGAGCTTCCTCAGCGGCAGGCGCTTCTTCAGCAGGCGCCGCTTCCGGCTCGGGCTCGGGAGCCGGTGCGGCAGCGGCTGCGGCGGCTTCCTCTGCGGCGGTGGCAGCGGCTTCGGCGGCTTCGGCGTCACGGGTGGCGCGCTCCTCGGCGCGCTCCTTGGCCTTGTCGCCCGGCAGGCCCTTGTTCGGGTTAGAACGGGGGGCGCGCTCACGAACGCCGAGCACGTCCAGGAAGCGGGCGACGCGGTCGCTCGGCTGGGCGCCGACGGAGAGCCAGTGGCGGGCACGCTCGGTGTCCAGCTTCACGCGCTCTTCGCTGTCCTTGGGGAGCATCGGATTGTAGCTGCCGATGCGCTCGATGAACTTGCCGTCACGGCCGGTGCGGGAGTCCGCAACCACGATCTTGTAATACGGACGCTTCTTCGCGCCGCCCCGGGAAAGCCGGATGGAAACTGCCATTTTATCGTTCCTTCTTCTAAACTTGCGATTACTTCTTGATAAACTTTTCGAAACCGGGCGGAAGGCCGCCCTGGCCGCCGTCGCCACCGGGAAGACCGGGAAGACCGCCACCGCCGCCGGGGCCGCCGAGACCACCCATGCCACCCATGCCGCCGCCGCCAAGGCCCCCCATGCCGCCGCCGCCGAACAAGGCGCCGAGCTTGCCGAGGCCGCCCATTTTCTTGATCTTCTTCATCATGCCGGCCATTTCCTGGTGCATCTTGAGGAGCTTGTTGACCTCCTGCACCGTGCGCCCGGAGCCGTTGGCGATGCGGATCTTGCGCTTGGCGCTGATCAGTTCCGGCTTGACCCGCTCCTTGAGCGTCATCGAACCGATCATCGCGTCCATGTGGACCAGCACGCGGTTGTCGACGCCGCTCTGCGCCATTGCGCCCTGCACCTTTTTCATGCCCGGGAGCATGCCGGCGAGGCCGGTGAGGCCGCCCATGCGCTGCATCTGGCCGAGCTGGGAGCGAAGGTCGTTCATGTCGAACTGACCCTTGGCCATGCGCTTGGCCATGGCTTCGGCTTCTTCGACCTTGATCGATTCCTGCGCGCGCTCGACCAGGCTGACGACGTCGCCCATGCCGAGGATGCGGCCGGCGACGCGGCTCGGGTGAAAGGCCTCGAGCGCGTCGATGCCTTCGCCGACACCGGCGAACTTAATGGGCTTGCCGGTGACCGCGCGCATGGAGAGCGCAGCGCCGCCGCGGGCGTCGCCATCGAGGCGGGTGAGGACGACGCCGGTGAGCGGCACCTGATCGGAGAAGCTCTTGGCGACGTTGACCGCATCCTGGCCGGTCAGCGCATCGACGACGAGCAGGATTTCGGACGGCGCGGAGACGTCGGCGACGGCCTTCATCTCGTCCATCAAAGCCTGATCGACGTGGAGGCGGCCCGCGGTATCGAGGAGGAGAACGTCGAAACCCTGCAGCTTGGCGGACTGAAGCGCGCGCCGCGCAATCTCGACCGGCTGCTGGCCGGCGACGATCGGCAGGGTGGCAACCTTGGCCTTTTCGCCAAGGACAGCGAGCTGTTCCTGCGCGGCCGGGCGGGCGACGTCGAGCGACGCCATCATCACCCGCTTGCGGCCCTTTTCGGTGAGCCGGTGGGCGATCTTGGCGGTGGTCGTGGTCTTGCCCGAGCCCTGAAGGCCGACCATCATCACCACGGCGGGCGGCGTGACGTCGATGTTGAGGTCCGACGCATCGGAGCCGAGCATCTCGATCAGCGCATCGTGGACGATCTTGACGACCTGCTGGCCCGGGGTCACCGAGCGAAGCACCTGCTGGCCGACGGCTTGTTCGGTGACCTTGTCGACGAACTCGCGGACGACGGGGAGCGCGACATCGGCTTCGAGAAGGGCGATGCGGACTTCGCGCATGGCGGCGCGGACGTCGGCTTCGACCAGCGCGCCGCGGCCGCGCAGGCGGTCGAACACCCCGCTCAGGCGATCGCTCAGGCTCTCGAACATCAAACGCTTCCTCTCATTCCGCAACGCCAAGCAAAAAGCGCCGGCGGGCGAAACTCGCCGGCCAGCGTGCATCCTTGGACGCGCCAAATATCCGATTCCGTGGAATGGATGTGGCTGCGCATAGCCGCGCAGGCACGCGAAAGCAAGCCGCCGCTAAGAGGCGGGCTGGTCCGGTTCCTCGATGATTTCGTCCGGGCGGCGCTCGGCGGTCCACTCGTGCTCGCCGAAAATTGTGGACGCGATCGGCTGCCCTCGCACGTCGGTGGCGGGGCGGTAGCGCATGCGGCGCTTGATCAGGCGGCAGGTGGTTGAATCCAGCTCCGCATTGCCGCTCGACCGGGTGACGGCACAGTCGGTGACTCGGCCGTTCGTGGCCACGACGAAGCGGAGGTGGACCGTTCCGCCGATGCCCGCGTCGAAAGCGCGCGGCGGGTAATCCTGCGGGCTGATCCCGCCGCTGAGCCACCGGGCGCCTGTGGCGCGGCCGCCGCCGCCTCCGCCGCCGCCGGTGCCGTTGCCGTTGAGGCCGCTGCCGAGACCGGTACCGACGCCGCCGCTCCCCGTGCCGGGCCCCGGAACGTCGGCGGCGCCTGCCGCTTCGGCATTGCCCTGGCCAGCGGCGGGTGCCGCTGGAATGGGTGGCGGAACTGGAAGCGGGATGATCGGCTTTGGCGCCATGATCTGCGTCGGCGTGTCGCGTAGGTTTGCCGGCGACGCAGCGCCCTCCGCGTTTTTAGGCCTCGCTACTTTGGCGGCATCCTTGTCGGGCTGTGCCGGCGTGGGCGGGGGCAGTGGCGGAAGCGGCGTGTCGAGGACGTCGAACATCTTGAGCTGTTCCGCCACGCGGCCGACCGGATCGAAGCCGAGGCCGACGATCAGCGCGTAGCCCAGGAGCACGTGGAAGGCGACAACGCCCGCGCTGGCCTTCAGCCGGTCGCGGTTCCGCTCATTGATCGCCTGTACCATCATGTAAGTCGCCTCAGCGGAGCAGGCGCTTTGGCGGGGCGCGGATGAATGCGCGCTTGCCGCTCGGAGGCGGCGCCGGTGGACTTGGCCCCCTCTCCTCCCTAGATGCGGCGGCAATGAAGCGGCGGTTCGAGAAGATGCATGGGCTCGGCAACGACTTCGTCATCTTCGACGCGCGCGAGACGCCGCTGGAGATGGACGAGGTGCGGGCCCGCGCGCTTGCCGACCGGCGTACCGGCATCGGCTGCGACCAGCTTATCGTGCTGGAGCCGAGCGATGTCGCGGACGTGCGGATGCGGATCTGGAATTCGGACGGCGGCGAGGTTGAAGCGTGCGGCAATGCGTCGCGCTGCGTCGCGCTTCTGCTTGGCGGCGAGACGGCAATCGAGACGGCGGGCGGCCTGATCCGGGGCAGCGCCCATGACGCCTCCGCCACCGTCGATATGGGGGAGCCGCGCTTCGGCTGGGACGAAGTGCCGCTCGCTTACCCGATGGACACGGCCGACATGCCGGTCGGCTGGGAAAAGCTGCAACGGCCGCATGCCGTCAACGTCGGCAACCCGCACGTCGTCTTCTTTCTCGAGGACGCGAGCGCAGTGGATTTGGCCCGCCTTGGGCCGGTGATCGAAAACGATCCGCTGTTTCCCGAGCGGGTGAACGTCGATGTTGCGGAGTTTCGCGTCGGCGGCCTGAACATCGACGGAGTGCGCCGCACCGGGATTGACCTGCGCGTGTGGGAGCGCGGCGCTGGGCTGACCCAGGCTTGCGGCACCGGCGCCTGCGCGACTGCCGTCGCCGCCATCAAATACCAGGGCAAGTCGTCGCCGGTTGGGGTGAGCCTGCCCGGCGGCCTGCTGGTGATCCATTGGCAGCCGGGCGAGACGATCCGGATGACCGGCCCGGCCACCCACGTCTTCACCGGCGAGGTGGAGGCGTGAGCGGGCCCGAGATCATCACCATGGGATGCCGGCTGAACCTGGCCGAGAGCGAGGCCATCCGCCGCCTCGCCGCGGGGCAGGACGACCTCATCGTGGTCAACAGCTGCGCGGTCACCAATGAGGCCGTGCGCCAGACGCGGCAGGCGATCCGCCGCGCCAAGCGCTCCCGCCCTGAGGCACGGGTGTTCGTGACGGGGTGCGCGGCGCAGGTGGAGCCGGGCACGTTCGCGGCGATGCCCGAGGTGGAGCGGGTGCTTGGAAATAGAGACAAACTCCTCCCCACCTCGTTCGTCCCGAGCGAAGTCGAGGGGCGTGGCACCGACGCCGAGGTGCGCCCCTCGACTGCGCTCGGGACGAACGAAGATTTTAGTATCGCCGAGGCAAAGGTGCGCGTCTCGGACATCATGGCGGTGGCGGAGAACGCCCCTCACCTTCTCTCCGCCTACGCCGAACGCAGCCGCGCCTTCATCGAGGTGCAGAATGGCTGCGACCATCGCTGCACGTTCTGCATCATCCCGTACGGGCGCGGCAACAGCCGCTCGGTGCCTGCGGGGCTGATCGTGGAGCGGGTAAAGGCGCTGGTCGGCGAGGGCGTTAACGAGGTTGTGCTGACCGGCGTCGATGTGACGAGCTACGGCCCGGACCTGCCCGGCGCTCCCACGCTCGGCCTGCTGATCGAGCGCATCCTGCGGCATGTGCCGGAACTGCAGCGGCTCCGGCTATCCTCGCTCGATTGCATCGAACTGGATGAGCGCCTGTTCGACCTTGCCACCGGAGAGCCGCGCTTCATGCCCCACCTCCACATGAGCTTTCAGGCGGGCGACGACATGGTACTGAAGCGGATGAAGCGGCGGCATTTACGGGCGGACGCGGTGGACCTGGTGGCTCGGCTCAAGGCGAAGCGGCCGGAGATCGCGATCGGCGCGGACCTGATCGCCGGCTTCCCAACCGAGACCGACGCGATGCATGCGAACAGCCTGAAGCTGATCGACGAGTGCGACATCGTCATGGGCCACATCTTTCCCTACTCGCCCAAGGCGGGGACGCCCGCGGCACGCATGCCGCAAGTTGCGCCGCAGGTGGTGAAGGAGCGGGCCCGGGCGCTGCGCGAGGCGAGCGCAAGACGGCGGGATGGTTGGCTTGCAGGGCTAGTGGGTACGAGGCAGCGGATCTTGTTGGAGCGCGGCGGGCTTGGCCATACTGAGAGCTTCGCCCCCGTGCGAGTCTCCCCTCCTCGTTCGTCCCGAGCGAAGTCGAGGGGCGCACATGAGGACTCCGTGCCGCGCACCTCGACTTCGCTCGGTACGAACGAGTTTGGGGAAGTTGGTCAAGTTTTGGAAGTGCTTATCTCAGGTGTCGAGGGCAATGTGCTGATGGGTTCGCCGGCATGACGGACAACCGTTCCTCCTGGTTCGACCGGCTCAACGAGGGCTTTCGCAAGACCTCCGAGAAGCTGGGCGACAACCTCACCGGCCTGTTCACCAAGGCGGCGCTCGACGAGGAGACGCTGGACGAGATCGAGGAAGCGCTGATCGCCTCCGATCTCGGCCCCCGCACCGCCGCCAAGATCCGCAACCGCCTCGCCGCCGAGCGGTTTGAGCGGGGCCTCAGCGAGCATGCGGTGCGCGAGATCGTTGCCGACGAGATCGAGAAGATCCTCGCGCCGGTCGCGGTGCCGCTGGAGATCGACGCCTTTCCGCGGCCGCAGGTGATCCTGGTGGTCGGCGTCAACGGTTCGGGCAAGACCACCACCATCGCCAAGCTCGGCCACTTGCTGCTGGAGCAGGATTATGGGGTCCTGCTCGCCGCCGGCGACACCTTTCGCGCCGCGGCCATCGGCCAGCTCAAGATCTGGGCGGACCGAATCGGGGTGCAGATGATCGCGGGGCCGGAGGGCAGCGACAGTTCCGCCATCGTCTTCGACGGCGTCAAGAAGGCGACGGCGGAGGGCATCGACACGCTGATCGTCGACACCGCCGGGCGGCTCCAGAACAAAAAGGGGTTGATGGACGAGCTTGCCAAGATCCGGCGCGTGCTCGGCCGCTTGAACCCGGCGGCGCCGCACAATGTGGTGCTGGTGCTCGATGCCACCACCGGTCAGAACGCCTTGTCGCAGATCGAGGTGTTCAAGGAAGTGGCTGGCGTCACCGGCCTGGTCATGACCAAGCTCGACGGCACCGCGCGCGGCGGCGTTCTGGTCGCGGCGGCGGAGCAATATGGACTGCCGATCCACGCCATCGGGGTCGGCGAAGGCATTGACGATCTCAGGCCCTTCGACGCGCGCTCGGCCGCGCGGGCGATTGCCGGCCTCGGAAGGGACATAGTGTGAGCGTGAACGAACAAACCACCGGAAAGAAGGAGCCGGGCGCGGGCGCGCGGCTGATGATCGACCTTGGGCCGCTGGTGGTCTTCTTCGCGGCCAATGCTTTACTCGGCATCTTCGCGGCCACCGCAGCCTTCATGGTGGCAATCACCGCCGCGATGCTGATCTCGATGATCAAGTACCGCCACATCTCGCCCTTGCTGTGGTTTTCGGCGTTCATGGTGCTGGTGCTCGGCGGCCTGACGCTCTGGCTCCACAATGAAACGTTCATCAAGATCAAGCCGACCATCTACTATCTGGTGGTCGCCGCTCTGCTCGGCTTCGGGCTCGCGACCCGGCGCAACCTCCTTAAGATGGTGCTCGGCACCGCTTACCCCGGACTCTCGGAGCGCGGCTGGCAACTTCTCAGCCGCAACTGGGCGCTGTTCTTTGCGGTGATGGCCGGCGTCAACGAAGGTCTGTGGCGCAATTCCACCACCGAATTCTGGATCGGCTTCAAGCTGTGGGGCTTCCTGCCCGCCACCTTCCTGTTCGCGATCGCCAACGTGCCGATGCTGATGAAGCATGGGCTTCAGCTTGACAAGGCGGAGGAGGAACCACCGGTTCCGCCTTCACAATGAAGGACAAATCCATGCCGCCCGTGGTCTCGATCCGCAACGTCTCCAAGCGCTATGCCGGCGGCCACGAGGCGCTGAAAAACGTCAGCCTCGACATCGAGCGCGGCGAGATCTTCGCCCTCTTGGGCCCCAACGGCGCCGGCAAGACGACTTTGATCTCGATCATCTGCGGCATCGTCACGGCGACTGGCGGCAGCGTCGTGGTGGACGGGCAGGACATCGTCGCCAATTATCGCCAGGCGCGCACCCGTATCGGTTTGGTGCCACAGGAGCTTCATACCGACGCGTTCGAACCCGTGTGGTCCACTGTCGCCTTCAGCCGCGGCCTGTTCGGAAAGCCGGCCAACCCGGCGCATATCGAGAAGATCCTGCGCGAGCTGTCGCTGTGGGACAAGCGCAAGGCCAAGATCAAGGAGTTGTCCGGCGGCATGAAGCGCAGGGTGATGATCGCCAAGGCGCTCGCCCACGAGCCGGATGTGCTGTTCCTCGACGAGCCCACCGCCGGCGTCGATGTCGAGCTTCGCCGCGACATGTGGAACCTGGTCCGCCGCCTTCGGGAAAGCGGCGTCACCATCATCCTCACCACCCACTATATCGAGGAAGCCGAGGAGATGGCCGACCGCGTCGGCGTGATTTCGCGCGGCGAGCTGATCCTGGTCGAGGAGAAGACCGAGCTGATGAAGAAGCTCGGCAAGAAGCAGCTGATCCTCAACCTGTCCGAGCCCCTCCTCGCCATTCCGCCTGAACTCGCCGAGTGGCAGCTCGCGCTGGAGGCCGACGGCCATGTGCTGCGCTACAGCTTCGACGGCCAGGCGGAGCGCACCGGCGTTCCTTCCCTGCTCCGGCGGATGAGCGACCTCGGCGTCGGCTTTCGCGATCTCGAAACCAAGCAAAGCTCGCTCGAGGATATCTTCGTCAGCCTTGTCACCGAGCGCACGGGAGAAGCTGCATGAGCGTTGGCGGCTTCAACCATCGCGGCGTGTGGGCGATCTACCGGTTCGAGATGTACCGCTTCCTGCGGACGATCTGGACCGGTCTTGCCACGCCCGTCATCACCACCTCGCTCTATTTCGTGGTGTTCGGCTCGGCGATCGGCTCGCGCATGACCGCGGTCGGCGGGGTGGATTACGGCGCCTTCATCGTGCCCGGGCTGATGATGCTGTCCTTGTTCAACGAGAGCATCTTCAACGCATCGTTCGGAATCCACATGCCGCGGTTCCTCGGCACGATCTACGAGCCGCTGTCGGCGCCGCTGTCACCCTTCGAGATCGTGCTCGGCTATGTCGGCGCGGCCGTGAACAAGGCGACGTCGGTGGCGCTGGTGATCCTCCTCACCGCCACCCTGTTCGTCGACTTCGATATCCTGCACCCCTTCTGGATGCTGCTTTTCCTGATCCTGGTGGCGACGACATTCTGCCTGTTCGGCTTCATTGTCGGCATCTGGGCCAAGGGCTTCGAGCAGCTCCAGATCATCCCCATGCTGATCGTGACGCCACTGACGTTCCTTGGCGGCGCCTTCTACTCGATCGACATGCTTCCCGAACCGTGGCGGACGATCACCCTGTTCAACCCGGTCGTCTACCTGATCAGCGGCTTCCGCTGGACCTTCTACGGCGCGGGAGACGTCAGCGTCGGCATCAGCCTGCTCGCCACCTTTGCCTTCCTGCTGACCTGCCTCGGCGTGATCTGGTGGATCTTCCGCACCGGCTACCGCCTGAAGAGCTGAGGCGGCCTACTCCCCTCCCTTCGAGCGGGGCTCATCGGAGGATCTCGGCACCCGAAAGGGAGGGGTCGGGGGTGGGTTCCACACTTTCGGCGGCGCGGCGCGGGTGCGACACCCACCCCCGGCCCCTCCCTTGCCGACTCCGCATTCTTATCGACACGGCCGTGCGGAGGGAGGGGAGTCTAGGGACGCGCGATGAGGCGGAGCGGCTTCCCCCCCCCTTCCCGTCTCAGCCCTCCTGATCGGCGCGGCTGATGCCTTCGCCGTCGAGGTTCTGAGCGACGAACTCCCAGTTAACCAGGTTGCCGAGCACCGCATCGACAAAGGCCGGGCGCGCGTTGCGATAGTCGATGTAATAGGCATGCTCCCACACATCGACGGTGAGCAAAGGCTGCATGCCGTCATGCGCCACCGGACTGTCACCGTCGTGGAGCGAGGTGATCTTGAGCTTGCCGCCGTCGAGGACCAGCCAGGCCCAGCCGCTTGCGAAATGGCCGACCGCTTCATCGGCCAGCTTCTTGAGCATCGCGTCGGTGGAGCCGAATTCGTCCTCGATCAGCGCTGCGAGGCGCCCGACGGGACGCTGCGCATCGGGCGGTGAGAGGCACTGCCAGAAGAAATTGTGGTTCCAGATCTGCCCGGCATTGTTGAACAAACCCTTGTCGCCCCCTTCCGCGGCGGAGCGGATCACCTGGCTGAGCGCGGCGCCGTCCAGGCCCTTCTCGCCCAAGGCGGCATTGACCTTGTCGACATAGGCCTTGTGGTGCTTGCCATGGTGGTAATCGAGGGTCTCGGCCGACATGAATTCGCCAAGCGCGGTCTTGTCGAAGGGCAGTTCGGGTAACGTAAACGGCATTCAAAACCTCCTCTGGCGTGCCCCTTAAACGCGCGTGGCGGAGGAAGTGCCGCAAGGGAAAAGGCGTCAGGACATCAGCTGGTGGCGCTTCAAGGCGTGGCGAAGCTGATCGTAGCTGAGGCTGAGCGCCGACGCGGCGCTCCGCTGGTTCCAGCGGCAGCGCTCCAGCGCTGCGGCAAGGATGGCCTTCTCATATTCGGCAACGGCGAGGCGGAAATCGGCGCAGCTCACCGGATCGTGGCCGGCGCTATCGGCGAGGGATAGTGACTGGCCTGCTTCACCGGTTTCGGGTGCGGGAAGGGACGTTATGGCCGGCGCAGGCTCGACGTCCTTCCTCGCCGCTTGCGGGCGCCAGGGCGATTCAAACGGGTCGAACTGGATCGAGTCCACCGGCTCGCCTGGGCTTTCCCAGCGGTAGACGGCGCGCTCCACCACGTTGCGCAGCTCGCGGACGTTGCCCGGCCAGGAGTAAGACAGCAGCCGGTCCTGCGCACGCGAGCTGAAGCCCGGCCAGCTCTCCCATTCGAGTTCCAGCGCCATGCGGCGGGCGAAATGCTCAGCAAGGATGGGAATGTCGCTGGAGCGGTGGCGAAGCGGCGGCAGGGTGACGACTTCGAACGACAGGCGGTCGAGCAGATCGGGGCGGAAGCGCTGGGTTTCCGCGAGGCGCGGCAGATCCTCGTTGGTTGCGGCCACGATCCGGACATCGACGCGCATCGGCCGCGAGGCGCCGATCCGGGTCACCTCGCCATATTCGACGACGCGCAGAAGCCGCTCCTGCGCGGCCTGGCTCAAGGTAGCGAGCTCATCCAGGAACAAGGTGCCGCCGTCCGCTTCCTCGAAGCGGCCGACACGCACCTTGGTGGCGCCGGTGAACGCGCCCGCTTCATGCCCGAACAGCTCCGCCTCGATCAGGGTCTCAGGGAGCGCCGCGCAATTCATGGTGACCAGCGGCCCGTCCCAGCGCGAGGAAAGGTGGTGGAGGCGCTCGGCGATCAGCTCCTTGCCGGTGCCGCGCTCGCCGATCACGAGAACGGGCCGGTCGAGGGGCGCGGCGCGGCTCGCCCGCTCGACGGCGTCGAGAAAGGAGGAGGATTGCCCGACAAGTTGGGTGCTTCGTTCCATCCCGAATGTTGGGACTATTCGCCGAACCTTGGCAAGGGAAAAGATGCCCGGGAGAGCTACAAATCGGGTGGAAAGCGCTGTTTCCCGCCGCTTTCGGGCTGTTGGCACGACCCTTGTTACAGTTGGGGCATAGCACCGCGGGGCGGATGCAAAAGGGTTAGGGAGATCATCATGTCGAAGTCGAGCAGGATCGGGCAACATGTGCTGGCAAGCGTCGCCGCCTTGCTGTTCACCTTCACGGCGGTGGGGGCGGCGGTCGGCCCGGCGGAGGCGGCGGTTCGCGCCGCGCCGCGCACCCTTGTCTAGACCGCGTTTTGGGGTCAGGCTTCTCCGAAGCCCGGCCTCGGGACGCGCACTGTTATGCGTTTGAAGGAGCAAGGAATGAGTATCTTTTCGCGGACGCGCGACATCATCGCCGCCAACTTCACCGACCTTCTCGACAAGGCGGAAGACCCGGCGAAGATGATCCGAATGATCATCCTCGAGATGGAGGAAACCCTGGTCGAAGTGCGCGCCTCGGCGGCACGGACGATCGCCGACCAGAAGGAGATGCGCCGCCAGATCGCGCGCATCGACAAGCTCGGCGAAAGCTGGACTGAGAAAGCCGAGCTGGCCCTCTCCAAGGGCCGCGAGGACCTCGCCAAGGCCGCCCTGGTCGAGCGCCAGAAGGCCGCCGACATGGCAGTCGGCCTCCAGACCGAAATCGACATCCTCGACGAAACCCTCCGCGCCTCCGAAGCCGACATCGCCAAGCTGCAAGGCAAGCTGCGCGAGGCGCGCACTAGGCAGAGCGCAATCCAGAGCCGGCTCGAAAGCGCCACCAACCGGATCCGCATGCGGGAAATGTATGCCGGCACCAAGGTGGACGAGGCCTTCTCGCGCTTCGATGTCCTGGAGCGCCGCGCCGACATGGCTGAAGGCCGGGCCGACGCGCTTGCATTGGGGGCGCCGAAGACGCTTGACGAGGAGATCGCGGAACTGCGCTCTTCCGAAAAGGTCGACGCAGAGCTCGAAGCCTTGAAGGCGCGCATGAACAAGCAGCAGGAGGGCTGAGCTCGTGGGAGAAGCCATTATACCCGTATTCGTCGTCGGTATCCTGTTCATCGGGCTGCCGTGGATCATTCTCCACTACATCACGCGCTGGAAAACCGCTGCGACGCTGACCACCGCCGATGAGAATCTGATGGAGGATCTTTACGACCTCGCCCGGAGGCTCGAAGACCGGATGGGCACCGTGGAGCGCATCCTAACCGCCGAAAACCCAAATTGGCGCACCCTCGCCTCCGATCCGCTCGCCGAGCGGCTCGAGGCACCGGCGCCGCGTCGGCCGGAGAGTTCCGAATTCTTCGCCGGACGCACCGTCAGCAATGAACCGGGAAGGATGGGTCGATGACCAACGCCCGCCACACCAAATTCTACCTCGACCGGCAGAACCGCAAATGGAAGGGCGTCTGCTCCGGGATCGCCGATTATACCGGGCTCGATCCCACGGTGGTGCGGATCGGCGCGGTGGCGCTGACCCTGCTCGGCGGCTTCCCCTGGACGGTGATCGCCTACATGGTCGCCGTCTGGATGGCACCGCGCAAGCCCAACGAGCTTTACGAGCAGGATCGGGAGGAGACCAAATTCTGGCAGGGCGTGCGCGCCTCCCCGGCCCGCTCGGTGCGCGATGTCCGCTCACGGCTCCGCGACATCGACCGCCGCATGGCGGAAGTGGAGATGTACGTCACCAGCGCCGATACGCGGCTCGCCCGCGAGATCGAACAACTGCGCTGAGCGGCGGCAATCAAACAGGGGATAGACGATGGCGACGTGGATTTGGGTGCTGATACCGCTGGCGGCGATCTTCGCCGGGGTGATGAAGCGCTGGCTCGACTTGAAGGAAAAGCAGATGGCGGCGATCAGCCAGGCGGCGGTGACCCGCGCCGAGCAATATGCCACCCAGACCGAGCGGCTGGAGGAGCGGGTACGGGTATTGGAGCGGATCGCCACCTCGCGCGGCACCGAAGTGATCGAACAGATCGAACAGCTTCGCGACCAGCGCGTCGGCTGAAGCGGCCAGGGATCAAGGAAAGGAAGCGCTTGAATGAGTGGTACGCAAGCGATGGTGGTGCTGATCGTCGCGATGGTGATGATCGCAAGCATCATCCGGGGGAAGCAGGCCTCGCGCGGTCGCGGCGGGGACGGCCTGGACGGCCATGGCGACAGCGCGGAGACCGTCCGGATGCGCGAAGAAGTCGGCGATCTCAAGAAGCGCCTTGCGGTTCTGGAGCGGATCACGGTGGAAAAGGAAAACAGCCTGGAGCGCCAGATCGAGGCGCTGAGGGACAAATAAGGTGACGAACGACCCTGTCCTCCTTCTCGCAGTCAGCGGCGCCGCGGCGGCGGGACTGGCGCTCGCCAGCGGCGCCGGGCTCAAGGCGTGGAGGCAGTGGCTTGCGCTTCGCCGCGAAGCGCTGCGCAGCGGCGGGCGGCCTGGTTCGGCGGGCGAGCTTCGCGGGCTTCGGGAGCGGGTCCGCCGGCTTGAGGCGATCGCCGACGGGGTAAGCCGCTAAGGGCAAGGCTTCTCGCCGCCCGCGCGCTCTGATAGCGGGCAGCCAATGACCAGCCAGCCTCTCGACGACGTCCTCCTCGATTACGAGCTTCTCGAGCCCGACGACCGCTACCGCCTGTTGATCGATCTCGGCCGGGCGCTGGAGCCGATGCCCGAGCCGCTCAAGACCGAGGCCACCCTGGTGCGCGGCTGCTCGGCCTCCGTATGGCTCTACCCGGTGCCGCGCGAGGACGGCAGGCTTCACTTCCTGGCCGACAGCAATGCCGCGATCACCAAGGGGATCATCGCGCTCGTCCTCCTCGCCGTGCAGGACCGGCGGCCGGAGGATATCCTCGCCACCGATGTGGACGCGGAGCTGGCGCCCTTTGACCTCAAGAGCCAGCTCAGCTCCAACCGCACCCAGGGCATTCCCAACATGATCTCCCTGGTCCGCGCCACCGCGCAGCGGCTCGCCGGATGAGCGTGGAGCGCGCCGATCTTTCGCGGATGAAGGGCTTCGATCCGGAACTCTTCACCCGCTATGCAAGCCAGGTCGGCCACGGCGGCGCGCTCGGCATCCTGTACGTGAATCACGGCGAGGATTGGGTGGAGCTTGGCCTCGAACATTCGGAAAAGCTGATCGGCGTGCCGGAAAGCGGCGTCATCGCCTCAGGCCCGATCGTCAGCCTGATGGATATGGCGACCAGCATGGCGATCTGGGTCAAGCTCGGCCGCTTCCGCCACCAGGCGACGCTCGACATGCGGGTCGATTACCTGCGTCCGGCGGTGCCGGGCCGGCGCATCCACGGCCGCGGCGAATGCTACCGGGTGACCAAAAGCGTCGGCTTCGTGCGCGGCATCGCCCATGACGGCGACGCGGCCGATCCGGTGGCGCACGTCACCGGCACGTTCATGTTCACGAAGTAGCGGCGCGCCGAAGGCGTAGACCGGCCCCCCTCCCTCCGCACCGGGTTTGTAGAATAGCCGTTGTGTGCGAAAGGGAGGAGCTGGGGGTGGGTTTCGCTTCAGCCTCAGCGAGAGAGGGAAACCCACCCCTGGCCCCTCCCTTGCTGGTCCTCATATCCCCTGATGACGCCGTGCGAAGGGAGGGGAGTCGCGCCGCCTACCCCCCGCCGACGGCCGCGGCGCGCCGCTCCTCGGCCTTGCGAAGCACTTCATAAGCGGCTTGGATCGCCTGGAAGCGAACGGCGGCTTCGGCATCGCCGGGCGCGGCATCCGGGTGGTTCTGCTTGGCAAGGCGGCGATAGGCGGCCTTGATGTCGTCGAAGCTCGCATCGACTTCGACATCCAGGAAATCCAGCGCCCGCATCTCCTCCCGGCTGCGGCTGCCGTCGCCGGAGCCCGCCCAGCTTTGGTAGCTCGACTGCTTGTAGCCGTTGTTGCCGCGCTGTTCGTCGGCCTCGCGGCGCGCCGCGTCCTCGGCGGAGAGACCCTCGAAGTAGTTCCAGCCTTTGTTGTATTCGGCGGCGTGGGTTTCGCAGAAATACCAGCGCTCCGGGCTGTTGGGCGATTTCGGCGCGGGCCGGTCGCCCGGCTCGTTGCAGCCTTCGCGATCGCAGAGGCGCACCTGAGTCGCTTGACGCTCGGTGCCGTAGGCGCGCCAGCGCGGAAAACCCCAGTCGTTCGATCGCGTGTACCTGGCCATAGTGGCCCCCTCTAATCGCGAAGGCCGGACAGCGCACGCCCGAAGCTGCAATATTTTTACGGCTTGGGCCGGTCAGCTCCGCCGATGGTGGAGAGGTAAGTGCCAGAGGGCCTGTAAGCCGGGTTCTGTGTCAGCGGGTCGCCCCGCCTGTGCGGCCATTCCTCTAGGAGACGGATTGCTCCGCCCCTCAAGCAACCAACCCGGACGGTCAGGCCGAAACAAGGCCCATGCGCCGTCCCTATTCGGTCTTGCTCCCGGTGGGGTTTACCGTGCCGGCGCACCGTTGCCGGGGCCGCGGTGGGCTCTTACCCCACCCTTTCAATTTCGCAGGGCCGAAGCCGTTGCGACCTGCTTTCTGTTGCACTGTCCCTGGGGTCGCCCCCGCCGGGGATTACCCGGCACCGTTGTTTCGTGGAGCCCGGACTTTCCTCGCCCCAGCTTGCGCTGAGCCGCGGCCGTCCGGCCCTCTGGCAAGGCCTTCTTAGTCGTCGCCTTGCGGCTTGGGAAGCAGCAGCGCGAGAAGGATCGCGCGGCATTCGCCGTCGACGGTGCCGTCGACCAATTCGGGGCGAAAGCGGCGCTGGAAGGCGACCACGGCGGCCATCTTGTTGCGCACGTCATAGCCGAAGCGCTCAAGCGCCAGCAGGAAGCCCGCGTCGGTCCAATTGGGGTCCATGAGGTTTTTGGTCGGCCTCGGCAAGGCAAGGCGGAGTTTGGCGAGCCGGTGCCAGGGAAAGAGCTCGCCCGGATCCTGCTTGCGCGCCGGTGCGATATCCGAATGGCCGACGACGTTGCCGCGGGTGATGCGGTGCCGGGTGACGATGTCCGACACAAGCGGGATCAGGGCGTCGATCTGCTCCTCCGGAAATGGGAGGTAGCCGAATTCATGGCCGGGATTGACGATTTCGATGCCGATGGACGCGGAATTCAGGTCCTGCACCCCGCGCCAGAACGAGCGGCCGGCGTGCCAGGCGCGTTTTTCCTCGTCGACCATGCGCAGCACCTGCCCGTCTTCGGAGACCAGGTAGTGGCACGACACCTTGGCTTCCGGATCGCGCAGCCGGGCGATGGCCGACGCGGCATCCTTCATGCCGGTGTAATGGAGCACCAAAATGGTGATCGGGGCCCCCCGCTCGTCGAAGTTCGGCGAGGGTGCGTCGATGATCTCGGTCATGGTGCCTAACCGCGATGAAAAAGCGCCTGCCGTCAAGAGGCTGGGCGCGGGTGACGCCCTTTACAGCGCGGGAAGCGCGGCGCCGATGAGGAGAACGCCGGCATCATCGTCCGCGACCTGCACCTCGCCGCCGCCCTCGGTGATGAGGCAGTGAACCAGCCAGGCGGCGGCAGCACGGGGCGCGATCGATTCCTCGCTGGATTCGCCGAGCATGGCGCGCTTGAGCTCCGGATCGAGAACGATGCGCGGACCTTCGCCGCGGACCACGATGTCGAGGCCGGCTTCATGCTTTTCCGCGCCGACAACAAGCCGGCCGCCGCGCACCAGCGCATCGCCGGCGATCAGGACAAGGTTCATCAGCACCTTCAAGGCGGGCTTGCTCATCGTCGGCTCGTCCACCATCCAGCCGAGCTGGATTCTGCCGTCGCCGCCGAACAGGCCTTCGATCGCGACCCGGGCCTCGCGGGTGTCGACTTCATCGCCGAAGCCGCCGGCTGCGCCAAAGGCCAGACGGAAGAATTTGAGCTTGTTGGCGCTCGCCCGCGCGCTTTCGCCGAGCAGATCGAGGCAGCGGGCGCGCATTTCGGGATCATGCTCGTCGGCGAGCAATTCGATGCCGTTGTTCAAGGCACCGACCGGCGACAGGAGGTCGTGGCAAAGGCGCGAACACAGCAAGCTCGCGAATTCGTGGGATTTCATGCGCAGTGGTGCCCCTGTCGGTCTTCAAAAACGCCCCCGCCCTATTGGCCTCCCCAGGCGCAGGTTGCAAGGCGCGAGGGGCACCGATTCCCCCTCGGCCCCCCGTTGATATCCGTCATTTCGTCGCCACATCGCTTCCATGACCCGGGGGGGAGACACGATCACGGCGACCATCGCCACCGACGCGCAGGGCTGGCGGCTTGACCGCGCACTCGCTGCAGCAGTCCCCAACATGTCCCGCGAGCGGCTGAAAGCGCTGATCAGCAGCGGCCACGTGCTCGGCCCCGGAGGCCTGGCGGTTCGCGACCCGTCGTCGAAGGCGATACCGGGCGGCGCCTACCGGGTGGCGGTGCCCGAGCCCGAGCCGCTGCACAACGAAGCGCAGGACATCGCCCTCGACATCGTTTTCGAGGACGATCACCTTCTGATCGTCGACAAGCCGGCCGGCATGGTGGTCCATCCTGCCGCCGGTAATTTCGACGGCACCCTGGTCAACGCCCTCCTTCACCATTGCGCCGGGCGGCTGTCCGGTATCGGCGGCGTGGCGCGTCCGGGCATCGTTCACCGCATCGACAAGGACACGTCCGGGCTGCTGGTCGTGGCCAAGACCGACGTCGCGCATGAAGGGCTTGCCGCGCAATTCGCGAAGCACAGTATCGACCGGCGCTACCAGGCGGTGGTGGCCGGCATTCCGGCTCCGCCCGCCGGCACGGTGGATGCCCCCCTCGCCCGCTCCTCGGCCAACCGGCAGAAGATGGCGATCGTAGAGGAAGGCCGCGGCAAGCGGGCGGTGACTCACTACGCGCTGGTGCGGCCGCTTCGGGAGGCAGCTTTGGTCGAATGCCGGCTCGAAACCGGGCGAACCCACCAGGTCCGGGTACATATGACGTCGATCAACCACCCTTTGATCGGCGATCCGGTTTATGGACGGACCCGTCCGGCCCATCGTGAGTTATTGAAAACATTGAGTTTTGAACGCCAGGCTTTGCACGCCGCGGAGCTTCGCTTCATTCATCCGGTATCAAAGCAAAACTTGTCGTTCAAAAGCGCCGTTCCGTCCGATATGCAGGAACTGTTAAGCGGGCTTTCGGTATGAACAAGAGCGATGGACCGGCACAAAGGCTGGACACCAGGGAGTGAAGAACATGGCTGGCGGCAGAAACGTGGCAACGATCCCCGCAATGAGCGGGGAAGCGGGCCTCAACCGCTATCTTTCCGAGATCAAGAAGTTCCCGATCCTTGCGCCCGAGGAAGAGTATATGCTCGCCAAGCGCTGGGCGGAGCATCAGGACACGGAAGCGGCGGCCAAGCTGGTCAATTCGCACCTGCGCTTGGTGGCCAAGATCGCCATGGGCTATCGCGGCTACGGGCTGCCGACGGCCGAATTGATCTCCGAGGGCAATATCGGCCTGATGCAGGGCGTGAAGAAGTTCGAGCCCGAAAGGGGCTTCCGCCTGGCGACTTACGCCATGTGGTGGATCCGCGCGTCCATTCAGGAATATATCCTGCGTTCGTGGAGCCTGGTGAAGATGGGCACCACCGCGGCCCAGAAGAAATTGTTCTTCAACCTTCGCCGGATGAAGAACCAGATCGAAGCGTTCGAGGACGGCGACCTGAAGCCGGCCGACGTCACCAAGATCGCCACCGATCTCGGCGTGTCCGAGGAGGACGTCGTGTCCATGAACCGCCGCATGGCGATGGGCGGCGATACGTCGCTCAACGTTCCGCTGCGCGAGGAAGGCGACGGCCAGTGGCAGGATTGGCTGGTCGACACCGGCCCACTGCAGGACGAGCGGGTCGCCGAGGCCGAGGAAACCAAGATGCGGCACGAGCTGCTTCTCGAGGCGATGCAGGCGCTCAACGACCGTGAGAAGCACATTCTCACCGAGCGGCGCCTGAGCGACGACCCGAAGACGTTGGAAGAGCTCAGCCAGGTCTATGACGTCAGCCGCGAGCGCATCCGCCAGATCGAGGTTCGCGCGTTCGAGAAGCTGCAAAAGGCGCTGATGAACCTCGCCGGCGAGCGCCGCCTGCTCCCGGCGTCGTAAGCACGCCACAGAACCACCCGTTCGTGTCGAGCGAAGTCGAGACACCCGTTCGAGCGCAGCCGAGAACCTTTAGCCTCGGCTTCGCTCGGCTTTGCCCCTCGACGGAGTTTATCCAGAGCGCCGCCGCAAGCGGCGTCGAAGGGCTCGGGGCGAACGGAGTTCGGCGCATGAATGACAGCTCATGCCGCGCGTAAGAGCCCGGCAGCGCGGTTGGCCCGCGCGCATTGCAGGCTGGGTGGTGAAGGGCGCGTTCCTGTGCATCCTGCTCAGCCTGCTGTGGGTGCTGCTTTACCGGTGGGTGAATCCGCCTTACACCTTCACCATGCTCGGCGACCGGATTGGCGGGCGGAACATCCAGCAAGAGTGGATGCCGCTGGAGCGGATCGATCGCGATGTGGCGCGGGCGGTGATCGCGGCCGAGGACAGCAAATATTGCAGCCACTGGGGTTTCGACCAGGACGCGATCGCCGAAGCGATGCGGCGCAATGCCAAGGGTGGCTCGGTGATCCGCGGCGGCTCCACGATCAGCCAGCAGACGGCCAAGAACGTGTTCCTGTGGCAGGGCGGCGGCTTCTTCCGTAAAGGGCTGGAAGCCTGGTTCACCCTGCTGATCGAGAATATGTGGGGCAAGCGGCGGATCATGGAGGTTTACCTCAACGTCGCCGAGACGGGGATCGGCACCTATGGCGCCAATGCCGGGGCAATGCGCTATTTCAACCATGACGCGGCGGCGATGACCCGCACCGAGGCGGCGCGGATCGCGGCGGTGCTGCCGCTTCCCAAGCAGCGCGGCGCAACCGCCCCCAAGGGCTTCACCCGCCGCTACGGCAACAGCATCGCTGCACGGATCGGCGTGGTGGCGCGCGATGGGCTGGATGCGTGTGTGTATTCGGGCGCGGCCTCCCCCGCGGAGCAGCCGGAGCCTGTGCGGGCGCGGGCGAAGCGGAGCAGCCCCCTTCCCGCGCCACGGCCGGAAGCGCGCCCAGCGCCGTCCCGCGCGCTGCCGGGCGAGGAATATGAGCAGCCTCAACCCACGCCAGTGCCAGAAGGAACGGCGCCGGAGGTAACCCCGGCGCCGGAAGTAAACGGGCTCTAAGAACCGGCTCGAAGTACCACTTCGAGACGATTGTTTTAGAACGGCATCTTGAAGCCGGGGGGGAGCTGGAGGCCGCCGGTGACGCCTTCCATGGCGCCCTTGGCGGCTTCGTCGGCTTTGGCGCGGGCGTCGTTCAAGGCGGCGGTGACGAGATCTTCCACCATCTGCTTTTCGGACGGCTGCAGCAGGCTTTCGTCGATGTCGATGCCGATGATCCGGCCCTTGGCGCTGGCGCGGACCTTGACCAGGCCGCCGCCCGAAGCGCCCTGGACCTCGACATTGTCGAGATCGTCATGGGCGCGCATCAGCTTGGCCTGGGCCTCCTGGGCCATTTTCATCAGTTCGTTCAAATCAGGCATTTAGGCACTCCGTTGGTCGTCGAGGGTATAGCCGGCGAGTTCGGCGCCGGGGAAGGTTTCGAATGCGGCGCGAACCATCGGGCTGTCGAGCACGGCCTGCCGCTCGCGGTCCCCGGCCATCCGCTCCTGCTCGAGGAGCGAGGGCTCGGCATCGCCCTGGGAGATCGAGATCTCCCAGGTTGCGCCGGTCGATGCTTTCAGCGCCGCGCCGAGTTCGCGCAGGAAGTCGCCGGAGAGCGGCTTGGACGGCTTCAGCGCCATTTCCGGGGGCGCGTAGTGGGCGACGCCGCAATAATCGTGAAGCTGCTGGGCGAGATGGGGTTTACCTCCGGCGGCAACAACATCAACCAAAGCCTTGAAGTCCTTGGGAAACGTGATTGCCTGTTCCCGCGGCGCAGCGGCAGCGGGAGCAGAGGCCGAACCCGAAGCCGAAGCCGCCGAAGCGGAAGGCGCACGCGCCGGCAAAGGCTCTCCGCTGGCAAGCTTCTCGAGCAGCGTGCCCGGATCGGGCATTTCGGAGGCGTGGATGACGCGGAGCAGCGCCATTTCGGCGGCTTCCAATGGCATCGGTGCGCTGTGCACTTCGGCGAGGCCCTTGAGAAGGAGCTGCCAGAGCCGGTGGACGGCGCCGTAGCTCAGCCGGCTGGACCAGTCGGCATAGGCTTCGCGCTCTTCGGCGGACTGAGCCTTGTCCTCCGCGCCGCCGACCTTGGCGCGGGTAATGCCGTGCACCGCCTCGAGCAGGCCGCGAAGCACCGCCGACGGTTCGACGCCGAGATCGTACTGGCTTTTCAGCGCCTCCAACGCAGCGCGGGCGTCGCCGGCGAGGAGCAGGCCGAGCAGGGCGCGGATCGCGCCGCGGTCGGACAGGCCGAGCATGGAACGGACCTGATCGGCGGTGACGCCGCCCTCGCCGTGGGCGATGGCCTGGTCGAGGATGGACAGGCCGTCGCGGGCAGAGCCTTCGGCGGCGCGGGCGATCAGCGCGAGGGCTTCGGGCTCGACCTCGACATTTTCCTTTTCCGACACCTTGGCGAAGTGGGCGGCGAGTTCCTCGGCGGGGATGCGGCGGAGGTCAAAGCGCTGGCAGCGGGACAGGACGGTGATCGGGACCTTGTTCACCTCGGTGGTGGCGAACAAAAACTTAACGTGCGCAGGGGGTTCTTCCAATGTCTTCAAAAGCGCGTTGAACGCGTTCTTGGACAACATATGCACTTCGTCGATGATGTAGACCTTGTAGCGCGCCGACACCGCCGAGTAGCGCACCGCCTCGATGATCTCGCGCACGTCGTCGACGCCGGTGTGGCTGGCGGCGTCCATTTCGACGACGTCGATGTGGCGGCCTTCGGCAATGGCGCGGCAGGGCTCGCAGACGCCGCACGGGTCGATGGTCGGGCCGCCCTGCCCGTCCGGGCCGATGCAGTTAAGCGCCTTGGCGATCAGGCGCGCGGTGGAGGTCTTGCCGACCCCGCGGACGCCGGTGAGGAGGAATGCGTGGGCGAGCCGGTCCCGCCGAATCGCGTTGCCGAGCGTCTGCACCATCGCGTCCTGGCCGATCAGCTCGGCGAAGCTTTGCGGCCGGTATTTGCGGGCAAGCACACGGTACGGCAGCGCCGCGGCGGCCTTTTGCGGCTGCGGCGGCTCGTCGAGGCCGAGGCCGAAACCGAGGGAGTCGTCAGATTCGGACATTGGTGGCCTTGCGAATGTCGCGAATGTCACATGGATTCGCGGGGGGGCTCTTTCCCGAGAGAGCGCCGCGCACCTGCTTCAACACCGATTCAGTAACGAATATCATGGGTAGAGCATCGCACCCCAGGAGGCCGGTAGGAAAGCGAAAAGAGGCGAAGGGCGTCGCGGCAAAGCCGCGCCGTCGATCCTTGCCATGGGCAAGGTCGGCCGCGCTTGCGCGTCTCAAGTGTAGCTTCGCTACGCTTGTGCGCGCTGGCCGTCGCGGCAAAGCCGCGCCGTCGATCCTTTGCAAGGGCAAGGTCGGCCGCGCTTGGCCGTCTCGTGGGTAGCTTCGCTACCCTCGTGCGGCCTGCGCGGTGAGAGCCGGACGACCCGCGGCGTGTTTCGTTACGGCTGCTTCCTTCCGGACCTGACCGGGTTGGCGAATGCTGCGTCCGCCCGACTCCCGCGGCGCATATGGCGCGGAAGGCGCGCGGGTGCAAGCCGGGCGGGGGCTCCCCTCACCGCCCCTGCATGTTGTGGGCGCCGCCGGGGATGTGGACGGTGAGGCTGTCGAGGGCCTCGCTGAGCCAGATCTGGCAGGACAGGCGCGAGTGGCGGGTAACGTGGCTGGCGAGGTCGAGCAGGTCTTCCTCCTCCTCGCCGGCGCGGGGGAGCTTGGCGAAGTCTTCTGCCGCCACCACGACGTGGCAGGTGGAGCAGGCCATCTGGCCCTCGCAGGTGCCCTCCAGCGGCTGCCCGTTGGCTTGGGCGATGTCGAGCAGGCGTTCGCCGGGGGCTCCGGTGACGTCCTGGACGTGGCGGCCGTCGGCGGAGATGAAGCGGATTCGGGTCATGCGGCGGGGCTTAGCTGGCGGGCGGCGGCTTCGTCGATGCGGGTGAGCGCTTCGGCGAGTTCCTCCTCGCTTGTCGTGCGGCCGAAGCCGATGCGGATGCTGCTTCGCGCCTCGCGGCTGGACAGGCCAAGGGCGGCAAGAACGTGGCTCGGCCGGCCCGAGCCGCTGGCGCAGGCGGAGCCGGCGGAGAAGGCGACCGTGCGAAGTTCGGAGATCAGGCGGGCAGCATCGACGCCGTCGCGGCGGAGGTTGAGGTTGCCGTGGTAGCGGTGGTCGGCGGAGCCGTTGAGGGTCCACTCCTTCATCACTTCGCGCGCTACCGTCCAGAGGCGTTCGAGGTGGGCGGTGTCTTCGTCGCGGCGCTCGACAAGCAGCCGCGCCGCTTCGCCGAAGCCGACGCAAAGCGCGGGCGAGAGGGTGCCGGAGCGCAGCCCCCCTTCCTGGCCGCCGCCGTGGAGGAGCGGGTGGATCTCGACGCCGTTGCGGATCCACAGGGCGCCGATGCCCTTGGGGCCGTGCACCTTGTGGGCGGAGACGGCGACCATGTCGCAGGCTGCAAGTGGGATGGGAACGCGGCCGAAGCCTTGCACGGCGTCGCAGAAGAAGAGGGCTCCGGCGGCGTGTGCTAGGGCGGCGAGTTGGGCGACGGGCTGGATGACGCCGATCTCGTTGTTGACCAGCATGGCGGCGACCAAGCCGGTGTCCGGGGTGATGCGCGCGCGGGCGAGTTCGAGGTCTACCAGGCCGTCGGGCTGGACCGGCAGGATGTCGGCTTCGAATCCCTGGGTGGCGAGCCATTGCACGGTGTCGAGAACGCAGGCGTGTTCGGTGGCGAGGGTGACGATGCGGCGTTTCTCGGCGGGAAGTCGGGCGGCTGCGCCTTTCAGGGCCCAGTTGGCGGCTTCGGTGGCGCCTGAGGTGAAGTACAACTTCCCCCCTCCCTGCAAGGGAGGGGTCGGGGGTGGGTAAGCGCTGTGGCGGCTCGATGCCGCCGCAGGGCTTCCGGTGTCAGAAAGAGGGCTCGCTTTGCTCGCACCCACCCCCGGCCCCTCCCTTTCAGGGAGGGGAGAAAATAGCGCCGTGATTACCCGCTCTCGCGCCACTTCGATTGCCGCTGCTGCTTCGCGGCCGCTGCGGTGGGCGCTGTGGGGGTTGGCGAAGTGGTCTTCGATCCAGGGGCGCATGGCCGCTGCCGCTTCGGGCGCGAGCGGGGTGGTGGCCTGGTGGTCGAGGTAGGTGACCGGCTTCACGCGGCGCGGCGTTTGCCGAACAAGGTGCGCCACTCGCCGAGAAGCGCGTCGATGTCGGCTTCAACCGTCTGGGGGCCGAAGCTGACGCGGATCACCTCGCGGGCTGCAGCCTCGTCATAGCCCATTGCGGTGAGGACGTGGCTGGTCTTGAGGCTGCCCGACGCGCAGGCACTGCCCGCGGTGACGGCGATGCCGGCGAGATCGAGCTGCATCATCTGCGACGCGCCGGGGACGCCGGGCATTCGGTAGCAGGCGATGGTGGCGATGCGCGGCGCGGTGCCGGCGACGATTTCGCCGCCCGCCGCGAGGACACCTTCGTCGAGGCGAGTGCGCAGGCTCTTGGCCTGCTCGTACCAGGCGTGGTCGGCCTCGCAGGCGGCGGCAAAGCCCATGATGGAGGGCACGGCGGCGGTGCCCGGGCGAAAGCCGCCTTCCTGGCCGCCGATTGCCGAAAGGGTCGCGGTGTCCCTGACCAGCAGCGCACCGATGCCGGGCGGGCCGCCGAACTTGTGGGCGGCGACCACGATGAAATCGGCGTCGGGGAGCGGCAGCTTGCCGGCGCTTTGCGCGCAATCGACGAGGAGCAGGCCTCCCGCCGCGCGCACCCGCGCCGCCACTTGGTCGATCGGGTGAATGACGCCCGTTTCGTTGTTCACCGACTGGACGGCGACCAGCGGCCGCTCGGCGCCTTGGAGCGCTCGATCCAGGTCGCCCAGGTCTAGTGTGCCGTCGCGGAGCACCGCGATCTGCCGCGCCTGCGGGGCGCTGCGCAGTACGGCGGGATGCTCCACCGCCGAGACGATGAAGCTTCCCGCCTTGGCCGCGCCGAACACCAGGGAGATCGCCTCGGTCGCGCCGGAGGTGAAGATCAAGGTCCCCTCCCCGCCAAGCGCCTTGGCGATCCGCCGCCGCCCATCCTCGAGCTGCGCCCTCGCCGCCCGCCCCTCGGCATGCGGCGACGAAGGATTGGCCCAGCTTTCGCAGGCCGCCCGCATCGCCTCGGCGGCTTCCGGCAGGATCGGCGTGGTGGACGCGTGGTCGAGATAGATGCGGCTGGGCACTTGGGTCCTTGCCTTTCAAATTGCGAAACGGGGCGCACCGCCTATATAGACAGGACGCGCACGGAGGGCAGGCCCTTCGCGCATTCCTTTAAAAGCCAGCCAATCGCAGGTGCAATGCCCGAAGTCATCTTCCCAGGTCCCGAGGGCCGTCTCGAAGGCCGTTTCAGCCCCGGCCCGCGTCCGCGCGCGCCGGTTGCGCTGATCCTCCACCCGCACCCGCACGGCAACACGATGAACAACGCCATCGTGCAGGCGCTGTACAAGACGTTCGTGCGGCGCGGCTTCGCGACGGTGCGCTTCAACTTTCGCGGCGTCGGCAAGAGCCAGGGCGTATTCGACAACGGCATCGGCGAATTGTCCGACGCCGCTTCTGCGCTCGACTGGGTTCAGCAGATCCATCCGGAGGCGGAGACCACCTGGATCGCAGGCGTGTCGTTCGGCGCCTGGATCGGCATGCAGCTGTTGATGCGCCGCCCCGAAGTGCGCGGCTTCATCTCGATCGCGCCGCCGGCCAACATGTACGATTTCACCTTCCTCGCCCCCTGCCCGTCGTCCGGCATCATCATCCAGGGCGATTCGGACGAGGTGGTGACGCCGTCGGCGGTTCAGAAGCTGGTCGAGAAGCTGCGGACTCAAAAGCACATCACCATCCACCACGACACGATCCCGGGCGCCAACCACTTCTTCCAGAACGAGATGCCGCTGCTGATGCGCTCGGTGGACGATTATCTCGACTTCCGGCTGGATCCGAGCTGCCCGATTCGGTGAGGGTCTGAGGCTGGGTTTCTTTCGCCTAGTCCTTCGAGAGGCCGCGAAGAGCTCCCCTCCCTTCGCGCAGTGTCGGCGAGCAGCCTCGTCGAACGTGAGGGAGGGGCTGGGGGTGGGTTCCGCACTGCAAGCCACACCCTTGACCCACCCCTAGCCCCTCCCTTTGAACGTTTGCAGCCTATCCGCTGATGGCGCGGCAGAGGGAGGGGAAGTTAGGTCCGTCCCTCCAGATAACTCTCCGGCGCCAGCCTGCGCCCCTCTGCCGCGCCGACGATCATCTCGGCGAGCGCGGCGGCGGGATTGCGGGGCACCGCGGTGCGGATCGAGCGGGCGGCGGCGCGGCCGATTTCGGGCCAGCGCTCTCTTTCTTGCCAAGCGCGTTCCAGCGCCTCGTCCACCGCATCGTCGGTGGGTGCGGCGGCGAGGAAGCCGGTGACATCGTCCTCCACCACTTCGGGATTGCCGGCCACGCGAGTGACGATCGGCACCCTGCCCTGGAGCATGGTCTCCACCAGCACCAGCGGCAGGCCTTCGCAGTGGGAGGGCAGGAGCAGGCCGTGATGGTCGTTCCAGATCGATGCGACGTCATCCGAGTGGCCGCCGAAATGCGCGTTCTCGAGGCCTAGGTAGCGGGCGGTTTCCTCCAGCCCCACCCGGTGGTCGCCTGAGCCGAAGAAGGTGACGCTGACCGGACGGGCACGCCATTTCTCGCGGGCGAGGACTCGGAGGATGATGTCCTGGCCCTTTTCGCGGGGGAAAAGCCGGCCGACGCAGGCGAGGCGCAGGCCCTCCCCTTGGGGCCAGTCGCTGCGCTCTTCCCAGGGGACTAGGAACGGGTTGCGGACCACCGCGGCTTGCGGGAGCGAGCGGCCGAGCTGCTCCTCGGTCAGCCGGCGGTTATGATCGGAAACGAACCAGACGAAGCGGGCGCCGCGATAGGCGTCCTGCATGTCGCTGAGATAGCGGTCGGTCGGCCAGTACATCTCCGCCGCCTTCTGGCAGATGATGCCGTAGGGGTAGCCGCGCTTGCGGACGCGCTTGAGGTGGAACAGGCCGTCGATATTGCCGCCCTGGCTGACGATGACCAGCTCGGCCTTGGCCTTCTTGAGGGCGTAGCGGAGGCGAAGCGCCTGGATTGCAAAGGCGGTGGGCCAGGCGAAGTTGGCCAGGAATTCGTAGGTGCGCCTGGGCATCAGCGGCAGGCGCTTGAGGTCGATCATGGTGCAGCCGAGATCGCGCAGGCGCTTCAGCCGCGGCGAGTTGCCCGACAGGTCGCCCTTGATGATCGTCACATGGTGGCCGGCGGCGGCGAGCTCGGCGGCGGCGGCGCTCCACAATTCCTCGCTTCCGCCCCAGGCCGGGTTGGAGCTGATAAAGGCGAGGCGCTTGGGCGCGGCCGGGGGGGGGCTGGGGCTGGTCATGCGGACGGTCCGTGGTCAGTCGAAGAGGTAATCGGCGGCATAGGGGCGGAACAGGGGATCGGCGGCAAGCGAAGCCGCCCCGCCGCGATAAGCCTCCAGCAAAGCGGGGTCGAGGGTGACAGGCTCCCCTTTGCCGAAGCGGGCGAGGGCGCGCAGCGGCAGGCGATCCGCCGCGGCGGCGCGGGCGTACAGGGCGGCCACTGCTTTGGGCGCGCGAACGAGCGCGCGGTTGAGGCGGAGCTGGGCCTGGATCTCGGCCGGGGCGAGCGCCTGGTTGGGGCGCTCCTTTGGCATCGGGCCGGGCTCCAGGCCGAAGCGGGTCTCCAGATGGGCGACGAAGGCGGCGGGGCGGTCGCGGAGCAGCTCCCAGGGGAGGAGGATGAGGCGGTCACGTCCGAAGGCGTCGGCGTAGGCGGAGACGAGCCGGTCGTAATGCCAGGCGCCGTTGGCGTGGCCGGACGCAGCGAACTCCCCGAGCCTTTGGGTGCCGCCGGTGCGGACATATTGGGAGAATGAGGAGAGGATCATCGAGCGGAAGCCGCGGGTGACGATCAGCACTTCGGCGTTGGGAAACAGGCCGGCGAGGGTGGCGCAGACCCGCGCCTGGTCGGCAACGAACGCTTCGCCGGCGCGGACGTAGCGCACCGAGCGCTCCACCTCGGCGTGGGGTGTGGCGAGGAGTTCGGAGCTGCTCACCCGCAGGCGCGGCGGCTCGGCAGCGAGGCCGGCGGGCGAGGCGATGTCGGGGAGGCGCGCGAAACCCGCGAAGCCACCGCGCTTGAAGGCGATTTGGGGATGCGCGTCGAACCAGGCGCGCAGGAAGTTGGTCGCCGTCTTCGGGTAGCCGATGTGGAGGAGGTGGCGGGTCATGCCTCCTCCCCGGCCCGTGCCCGCCAGCGGGCGAGCGCTTCGGCGGCGAAGGCGGTGGTGATCGCCTCCGATCCCCAGCGCGGCGTGTCGGGATGCGGCTCCGCGAACCCGCCCGAGCGCAGGCGTGCCCGCCCGCCATGGTAGAGCGCGGCGCGGCGCCAGCTTCCGTCCGGCGCCTGCGCTGCCAGCAGTGCTTCGATGTGCGGCCCCGCATCTCCGCCCCCATCGAGCAGCGCGCAGGCGGCGAGGGCGTGTTCGAGGCTGCTGGTTGGCGGCTGGGCGGCGGTGCGGGCGGCGATCAGCGGGCCGGCCTCCGGTGCCCGGCCGGCCAGGGCGCGGGACAGGAAGTAGCGGACCACGAAGGGGCTCTCGTACCATTTGTCGCACTGGCGCTCCCGACCTTCGCGCAGCACATCGAGGAGGAAGGCGATCACCCTCTCCTCCCCGTCGAAGCGGCCGAGATAATGAAGCGTGCTGGCGTTGACGCAGGCGTCGACGTCTTCTGGCTTGGCCGAGGTCAGGCGGAAGAACATCACCAGCGTCGGCAGGTGGCGGAGCTGGCGCAGGACCAGGCGCATGTGCCGCCCGCCGGTCCAGCGGGGCCTGGGCACCACCCAGGTGAAGAAGCGACCGTCGCCGTCGCGGTTGGCGAGCAGCAGCGCGCGGTTATCGGGCACGCCCCGGCCCGCTTGCACGAGCACAAAGGAGGAGCAGCTTGTGTCGTCGAGGTCGGGCGGCAGGGTGGCGGCGTGTGGGTGGTCCCGCGTCCAATGCTTCCACAGGCCGTTCCCGTCCATCTCGCCCAGCAGGAAATCGTGCGCCCGAGCGGCGATCGGCGCCGCCTCCGCGCAAAAGGACAGGCAGTGGGCGACAAGCGCGGTCGGGAAGATGGACGGGTCGAGCTCGGCCCGTTCCTCCAGCGTCGGATCGGTGGAGGCGTAGACCGGCATCTCGCCGCTTGGGAGCTGCGCGCCGTCGAGGAAGCGCAAGGCGCGGCCAAGCGCCCCCTCCACGCCCGTGGGCAGCGTCACCGGGCAATCTCCAGCCGCAGCGGTGCAAGCGTGGTGATGATCGTCAGCCACGGGAGAACCTCCTCCGCCTCGGCTGCGTGAAAGGCCCCGCTTTGGAGCAGTTCGCTGAACGCCGCAGCCGCGACTCGCCTGGCAAGCGGAGCGCCCACGCAATGATGGATGCCGCTTCCGAACGCGAGGTGGCGCTTGGACGCGCTTTCGAGGCGCAGCGCGTCGCCGGCCGGGAATATCGCGGGGTCGCGGTTGGCCGCGCCGATCGACAGAAACAGAAGCGCGCCGCGCGGCATGTCCTTGCCGGCAAGGCGGACATCCTGCGTGGCCGTGCGCCGGACCACCAGCTCGGGGGGATGTAGGCGCAGGATCTCCTCGGTAAAGGCGCCGAGCAAGGACGGCTCCGCTGCCAGCCGGCTTTGCAACTCCGGGTCCTCAACGAGCCGAAGCACGCCGCAGACGATCACCCGCTCGGTGGTCGCGGTGGATGCGAGCCAGAGCAAGCGGATTAGGCTTCGCGCTTCGTCATCGCCGACCGTGCCCTCCCCATCGCGAAGGATCTGGCGGTAAAGAGCGGCGCGCGGGGCGAAAGGATCAAGCGCCGCGAGCATGGCCTCGAGCGACTGGCCTGCGGCGGCATCGGCCGCTTCGACGAGTTCGGCGAGGGTTCGGGCGTCGAAGCCGATCAGTTCGGCGGCAACCGAGCGGCTGATGGGCTGTGCGAAGTCCGCCACCGCATCGAAGCCGGGGCGGGCGAGCTTGCGCGCCGTAAGGGCGGCATTCTGCTCCAGTTGTTGCAACCCGGCGCTGGTGAAATGCCGCGACACCAGCCGCCGCGCCGCCGAGTGCCTGGGCGGGTCTTCGCCGAGGAGAACGGCATCGACGTCCCGGTAAGGCGCGTTGGAGTAGAGGTCGGGCCGGGCGAGCGCCTCCTTCACGGCGTCGTAGCCGAGCACCATCCACCCGCCGGTCGCGGGCAGGAAGTGAACCGGGCCCTCCGACCGCAATGTCCGCCAATGCGGATAAGGGTCTCGGGCGATCGGGGGATCGTTGAAATCAATCGTTTCGGCCAGCGGACGCGAAGGCAGCGCGGCGGGCGTGCGCCGGAAAAGGCGGCGGCGAAGGCGGGTAAGCAGGCTCATCCCAGGCGCGCAAGGAAATGGGGCCGGGCAAGGCGGTAGAACAGCCAGGCGAGCACCAGCAACACTGCGCCGCCTGCACCGACTATCCAGAAACCAGGCGCGGCGCCTGCCCCTGCGATGCCGTGGCGCACGGTTTCGATCAGCGGCGCAAGCGGGTTGAAGCGCAGCGGCGAGCCGGCGGGGATCGGGTAGACGATGGGGGTTACGAAGAAGCCGAAGCTCAGCAGCAAGGTCAGTCCGCGCCCGACATCGTCGTAGAGGAGCCCGATCGGCGCCAGCAGCATGCCGATGGCAAGACCAAGCACCGCCAGCGCCACCACCCCGAGGGGCACCAGCAGCATCGCGGGCGAGAAGGCGATCCCGAACCACGCGAAGGCGACGAGGAGTACCAGCAGGCGGATGCCGGCATTGAGCAGCACCTCAAGCGCCCCGGCGGCGATCAGCGCCTCGTGCGGCACCCGGCTTCGGGTGATAAGCTGCCGCCCGGCGTTGAGCTGCTGCATCGGCGCGTTGAGCGCTTCGCCGAACAGCTGCCACAGGATGATCCCGGCAAGCACGAACAAGGGATAAGGCAGCTCGGTGGGCGCAACCGCGACGATGCGGCGTGATTGGATAAAGGCGGCAAGGGCGGCGGTGCCAAGCGCCGGCAGGAGCAGCCAGACATAGCCGAGCCGCGAACGGCGGTAGCGGGCCTGGAGGTTGCTTCGGAACAACCGCACGCCGATCGGCAACCCGGCCCGCAGATCGCCTGCCGCGGCGGCCAGAAAGGCCGCGGGCCGGCGAAGCTCCGGCTCGGCAGTGTAGACGATGTCCCCCATGGCGGCGGAACCTAGTGGGGCGGCTCGCCGGTGTCGAGTAGCGGGCTGGACTGGCGGCGCGGCATGCCCGATTGCTGGGCGGTGGAAACAGGCCCTCCCGAGACCCAGCCGCTGGTCACCGTCGTGGTTCCCGCGTTCAATGCGGAGGCGACGCTGGCCGAGACGCTGCGCTCGATCGCGGCACAGACCTACCGCCGCTTGGAAATCCTGATCGTGGACGACGGCTCGACCGACGCCACACCGGCCATAGCGTCGGACTTCTGCACGGCCGAACCGCGGGCACGCCTCATCTCCAAGGAGAATGGCGGCGTCGCCTCCGCCCGCAACCGCGGCATCGCCGAAGCGGCGGGCGCGTGGGTGGCGCCGGTCGATGCCGACGATCTGTGGCATCCCGCCAAGATCGAGAAACAGGTCGCCGCCGCCCTTGCCGCGCCGGAGCCACCCGGCTTCGTTTACTGCTGGTTTCGGCTGATCGACGCGGAAAGCCGGATCATCGGCGGCGGCGAGCGCTGGGCTGTGGACGGCCCTGCTTTGAAGCAGCTCGCCTACCGCAACTTCGTCGGCAACGGCAGCGCGCTGCTCCTGTCGGCCAGGGCAGCGCGCGAAGCCGGCGGCTACGACGAAAGCCTGCGCGCGCGCCAGGCGGAAGGCTGCGAGGATATCGCACTCCAGCTCCAAGTTGCGCAACGCTACCCGGTGGCCGCCGTGCCGGCATATCTCGTCGGCTATCGCTTCCACGCCGCCAGCATGTCCCGCAACGCCGATCGTATGTTCCGGTCGTGGCAGCTCACTCTTGAGCGCCTCCGCCGGGACCGGGCCGTACCCGCCGGAGTGCTCCGCTGGAACTTGGCAATCCGGCAGTGGGGCTTGGCCGAAGCACGCGCGATTGCCGGTGACCGGCGGGGCAGCCTCTCCTCCCTGGCGCAGGCGCTGCGGCTCGATCCGGCACGAACCGGCCTTCACGCTCTTTATCGCACCGCCCGCCTGGCGGCGAGGCTGGCGCGCGGCCGCCGTTCGCTGCCGCCGCCCCTCGCCTTTGCCAAGGCCGATCCGTACGCCACGATTGAGTTCGATGCCGATGCGCTTGCGGGCTTCGCACGGCTTCTCGAGAGGTTCGATCAAGGCAGGATGGCGCGCCTCGCGGCGCTGGAGCGCGGCTAGGCTGGCGGGCGACAGACGTCCACCCACCCTGTGGACACCAATCCGGCGAGGCGCTCGGGCTTCACCTTGACCGAACTGTTGAGCGAACCCGCCGCCGGATACACGAAGTCGAAATCCTTGAGCGACACGTCGCAATACACCGGCAGCGGCGTCGCAAGCCCGAAGGGGCAGACGCCGCCGACCGGATGGCCGGTGAGCGCGAACGTCTCCTCCGCCCCGAGCATGCGCGGCCGTGCGTCGAACGCCGCCTTGGACTTGGCATTGTCGAGCCGCGCATCGCCGCGGGCGACGACCAGCACCACCCGGTCGCCAACGCGGATCGCAAGCGTCTTGGCGATGCGTCCAGGCTCGACGCCGAGCGCCTGGGCAGCGAGGTCCACCGTTGCGGTGCTTTCCGGCGTTTCGATGATCGGCAGATCGGGCGCATGCTCGGACAGCCATGCGCGGACGGATTCGAAGCTCATCTCATTCGCCGATCAGGTGAAGCGCGAGTTGCCGCCGGTGCGGGCGGCGGCGGTGCTCGAACAGGTAGATGCCCTGCCAGGTGCCGAGCGCAAGCCGGCCGCCGATCAGCGGGATGGAAAGCTGAACCTGCGTCAACGCGGTGCGCAGGTGCGCGGGCATGTCGTCCGGCCCTTCCTCGTCATGCTCGTAGGCGTGCGCATCCTCCGGCGCGATCCGGGCGAAATAGGCCTCGGTGTCGCGGCGCGCGGCGGGTGCGGCGTTTTCGTGGATGAGGAGGGAGGCCGAGGTGTGGCGGCAGAAGATTGTGAGGAGTCCCTCCTCCATGCCCTGCCCCGCCGCCCAAAGGGTGACATCGTCGCTGATATCGTGCAGCCCTTGCCGCTCGGTGGCGATTTCGATCTGCCCGCTGGCCTGGCGCATCATCAATCCCGTCTTCGTTTCGACGCATAGCGGATGTGGCGAATATCCGCGCAAATTCTGTCGGTACAGGGCAAGGGCGGAGCCTCGGGGGCCGAGCACCATTCCGGTCCCGAAGAAATATCGTGCCAGCCCTAGCGCGACTACCCCCTTGCCCTTTATCGCACCGAAGACAAGCAGTAGAGAGGCGATGTGAACGTTCACAACCACCCAGCTGCTCGCCTTTTCGGCGGAGCATCGTCCTTATCCCCTCTCCCCTTCAGGGAGAGGGAGGGGCCCGCGCCGAAGGCGTGGGAGGGTGAGGGCACGCTCGATTTTATACCCTTGCCCTCACCCTGCCGCCGCTTCGCGGCGGCTGTCCCCCTCCCTGAACGGGAGAGGGGATTTCCGCCGCTTCCGCTAAGCAAGGCCCCGCATTGACCAAAAGCCCCGCCTCCACCCTTCTCCTGTTCGGCGCGACCGGCGACCTTGCCCAGCGCATGCTGCTGCCCTCGCTCTACGGCCTCCACGCCGACGGGCTGCTGCCCGAAGAACTGCGCATCGTCGGCACCGCCCGAAGCCAGCTCGATACGCCCGGCTTCCGCACCGCCGCCGCCGAAGCGATCGAGAAGCACGTGCCGGCCGAATGGTTCGATCGCGCCAAGGCGGAACGCTTCCTGGACCGTCTGAGCTACGTTTCCCTCGATGTCGCCGACACCGCGCAATATGGTCGCCTCGCCGAAGCCGTGGGGGACACCGCAGGCGGCCTCGCCATCTTCCTCTCCACTGCACCGTCGCTGTTCGAAGCCACCATCGAAGGCCTCGCCGCGTCCGGCCTGACCGGCGCCAATGTCCGCCTCGCGCTGGAAAAGCCGCTCGGCACCGATCTCGCCTCCTCCCGCGAGATCAACGACGCCGTTGCCGCCGCTTTCCCGGAAGAGCGCACCTTCCGGATCGACCATTATCTCGGCAAGGAAACCGTCCAGAACCTCCTCGCCCTGCGCTTCGGCAACACCCTGTTCGAGCCGCTGTGGAATTCCACCGGCATCGACCATGTCCAGATCACCGTCGCGGAGACGGTCGGCCTCGAAGGCCGCGCCGGCTATTACGAAGGCTCGGGCGCACTGAGGGACATGGTCCAGAACCACCTCCTGCAACTCCTCGCCCTCGTCGCCATGGAGCCGCCCGCCAAGTTCAACGCCAGCGCGGTGCGGGACGAAAAGGTGAAAGTGCTGCGCTCGCTCCGCCCGATCGGCGCCGCCGAGATCGGCTCCGAGACGGTTACCGGCCAATATGGCGAAGGCGCGGTGTCTGGCGCGCCGGTTCCCGGCTATGCGGACGAGCTCGGCCGCGCGTCGGGCACCGAGACCTTCGTGGCGCTCAAGGCCCATGTCGACAATTGGCGCTGGAAGGGCGTCCCCTTCTACATCCGCACCGGCAAGCGCCTGCCCGCCCGCCGTTCCGAAATCTTTATCCAGTTCCGCGAAGTGCCGCATTCCATCTTCGCCGGGCGCGGCGCGATGCTGCAGCCCAACAAGCTCGTCATCTCGCTTCAGCCGGAGGAGAATATCAGCCTCCTGATGATGGCCAAGCAGCCCGGCCTCGACCGCGACGGCATCCGCCTTCGCGAAGTGCCGCTCGACATCGACATGCCCAACGCCTTCGCCGACACCCGCCGGCGCATCGCCTACGAACGCCTGCTGCTCGACCTGATTGAGGGCGACCCGACCCTGTTCGTCCGCCGCGACGAAGTGGAGGCGCAGTGGGAGTGGATCGACGGCATCCGCAGCGGCTGGGCGGCAAGCGGCGCGCAGCCCAAGGCTTATGGCGCCGGTACCTGGGGACCCTCGGCCGCAATCGCGCTCACCGAGCGCGACGGGAGAAGCTGGCATGAATGAGCCTTTGCCGCTCGCGCCGCAAATGCCATGGGGAGCACAATGACCCTCCACCCGACCATCGCCGCCGTCACCGACCGGATCATCGAACGCTCCCGACCCGGCCGTGCCCGCTACCTTGCCCTCATGGACGCGCAGCGCGAACGCGGCATCAGCCGGGCGACGATGAGCTGCGGCAATTTCGCTCACGGCTTCGCCGCCGCCGAAGACGACAAGGGCACGATCAAAAGCAACCGCGCGGCCAACATCGGCATCGTCACCGCCTATAACGACATGCTCTCCGCCCACGCGCCCTACGGCCGCTACCCCGAGCAGATGAAGCTCTTCGCCCGCGAAGTCGGCGCCACCGCCCAGGTCGCCGGCGGCGTGCCCGCGATGTGCGACGGCGTCACCCAGGGCCAATCGGGCATGGAGCTTTCCCTGTTCAGCCGCGACACCATCGCGCTCTCCACCGCCGTCGCCCTTTCCCACGGCATGTTCGAGGCCGCGGCTTTGCTCGGCATTTGCGACAAGATCGTGCCGGGCCTGCTGATCGGCGCGCTTCGCTTCGGCCACTTGCCGACCATCCTCGTCCCCGGCGGCCCGATGCCGACCGGCATGGCCAACAAGGAAAAGCAGCGCATCCGCCAACTCTACGCGGAAGGCAAGGTCGGCCGCGAGGAACTGCTCGAGGCGGAAAGCGCGAGCTACCACAGCGCCGGCACCTGCACCTTCTACGGCACCGCCAATTCCAACCAGATGATGATGGAGGTGATGGGCCTCCACATGCCCGGTGCCGCCTTCGTCAATCCGGGCACCAAGCTCCGCCAGGAGCTGACCCGCGCCGCCGTTCACCGCCTCACCGAGATCGGCTGGGCAGGCAACGATTACCGCCCGCTCGGGCGCTGCGTCGACGAGAAGGCGATCGTCAACGCCGCCGTCGGCCTGCTCGCCACCGGCGGCTCCACCAACCACGCCATCCACCTCCCCGCCATCGCCCGCGCGGCCGGCATCGTGATCGATTGGGAGGACCTCGACCGCCTCTCCTCCGCAGTGCCCCTCATCGCCCGCATCTATCCCAACGGCTCGGGCGACGTGAACCACTTCCAGGCTGCGGGCGGGATCGGCTTCACGATCAGCACCCTGCTGGACAACGGCCTTTTGCACGGCGATGTCATGACCGTTGCTGGCAACGGCGAAACCCCGCTTGCCGACCACGCCAAGGAGCCGGGGCTGGACGAAGATCGGCTGGTGTTCCGCGATGCCGCCAAGGCCTCGCTCGACGAAACCATGCTCCGCCCCGCCTCCGACCCGTTCCAGCCCGACGGCGGCATGCGCCTCGTTTCCGGCAATCTCGGTCGCGCCACCTTCAAGACCAGCGCCGTCGAACCCTCCCGCTGGACGATCGAGGCCCCCGCCCGTCTCTTCTCCGATCAGGACGAAGTGCTCACCGCCTTCAAAGTCGGCGAGCTCGACCGCGACGTCGTGCTGGTCGTCCGCTTCCAGGGGCCCCGCGCCAACGGCATGCCGGAGCTTCACAAGCTGACGCCGGCGCTTGGGGTTCTTCAAGACCGTGGCTACCGCGTCGCCCTGGTCACCGACGGCCGCATGTCCGGCGCGTCCGGCAAGGTGCCCGCCGCAATCCACGTCTCGCCCGAGGCGCTCGGCGGCGGCCCGCTCGCCCGCCTGCGCGACGGCGACGTCGTCCGCCTGTCGGCCGACACCGGTGAACTCACCGCCCTTGTCGACGCCGCCGAATGGGAGGCGCGCGACCTCGCCCCCGCCCCTGCCCCCGCGCTCGGCACCGGGCGCGAGCTCTTCGCCTTTTTCCGCCACGGCGCGGACGAGGCGGAAAAGGGCGCTTCGGCGATGCTTGCCGCCATGGAGGAGATTGCGTGACCGAGATCGTGGCCGTCGACATCGGCGGCACCCACGCCCGTTTCGCACTCGCCCGGATCGAGAATGGCCGGGTTGCGCATCTGGACGCGGAAACCACCCTCAAGACCGCCGAGCATGCCAGCTTGCAGATCGCCTGGGAGGAATATGGCCGCCGCCTCGGCCGTCCGCTTCCCGCCGCCGCAGGGATCGCACTCGCCGGTCCGGTGCAGGGCGAAGTGCTCAAGCTCACCAACAACCCCTGGGTGATCCGCCCCGCCTGGATCCCCAAGAAACTCGGCGCCGAACGCTACACGCTGGTCAACGATTTCGGCGCGGTCGCCCACGCTGTCGCCCAGCTCGACGCGGCGCATTTCACCCACCTCTGCGGCCCGGAGCGCGATCTTCCCGAGGACGGCGTGGTGACGGTTCTCGGCCCCGGCACCGGCCTCGGCGTCGCCCAGCTGCTGCGCCGCGGCGGCCACTACCATGTCATCGAAACCGAGGGCGGCCATATCGACTTCGCGCCATTGGACGGCCTCGAAGACCGCATCCTCGCCCACCTGCGCACCCACTATCGCCGGGTGTCGATCGAGCGCATCGCCTCGGGCCAAGGCCTGTCCAACATCTACGAAGCCCTTGCCGCGCTTGAGGGCCGCCCCCTCGCCTATCGCGACGAAAAGGCGTTGTGGCAGGCCGCGATGTCGGGGGAGGACAGCCTCGCCGCCGCCGCCTTCGACCGCTTCTGCCTGACGCTCGGCGCCGCCGCGGGAGACATCGCGCTCGCCCAGGGCGCCGAAGCCGTGGTGATCGCCGGCGGCCTCGGCCAGCGGCTCGCCGCCCATCTCCCCAAGTCCGGCTTTCGCGGCCGCTTCATCGCCAAGGGCCGGTTTGAGCGGCGCATGGACGACATGCCGGTCAAGATCATCACCCATCCCCAGCCCGGCCTGTTCGGCGCCGCCGCCGCCTGGGCGGCGCAGCACGGCGGCTAGGCACAAAGCCGCGCTTTACCGCCGCCGTTCCGCCCGCGTAAGGATGAGCGCATGAGCCTTCCCCCGATCCTGTCCCGCCTCCGTCTGCCCGTCGTCGGCGCGCCCTTGTTCATCGTTTCCAACCCCGATCTGGTTATCGCCCAGTGCAAGGCGGGGATCGTCGGCTCCTTTCCGGCGCTCAACGCCCGCCCGCAGAGCGTCCTGGACGAATGGCTCCACCGCATTACCGAGGAGCTTGCCGCCTGGGACCGCGACAACCCTGACGCGCCCGCCGCGCCTTTCGCCGTCAACCAGATCGTCCACCGCTCCAACGACCGGCTGCAGCAGGACATGGCGACCTGCGCCAAGTGGAAGGTGCCGATCGTCATCACCTCGCTGGGCGCGGTCCCGGAAGTGAATGACGGCGTGCACAGCTGGGGCGGCATCGTCCTCCACGACATCATCAACGACCGCTTCGCCCGAAGCGCGATCCGCAAGGGCGCCGACGGCGTGATCGCGGTCGCCGCCGGCGCCGGCGGCCATGCCGGCACGCTGTCGCCGTTCGCGCTGGTCCAAGAAATCCGCGAATGGTTCGACGGGCCGCTGCTCCTGTCGGGCGCCATTGCCCACGGCCGCTCGATCCTCGCCGCCCAGGCCGCAGGCGCCGATCTGGCTTACATCGGCTCCCCCTTCATCGCGACCACCGAGGCCAATGCGGAGGCCGACTACAAACAGGGCATCGTCGACGGCCGCGCCTCCGACATCGTTTATTCCAACCTCTTCACCGGCGTTCACGGCAACTACCTGAAAGCCTCGATCGCCGCCTCCGGCCTCGACCCGGACAACCTTCCCGAAGGCGACCTCAAGACGATGAACTTCGGCGGCGGCAGCGCCAAGGCCTGGCGCGACATCTGGGGCTCCGGCCAGGGCATCGGCGCGATCGGCAAGGTGCAAGGCGCGGGTGAGATGATCGCTGAGTTCCGCGCGCAATACGAGGCGGCGAAGGCGGAGCTGAGGGCGAAGGCGCAGTTCTAAATCCTCCCCGGCACGGGGAGGGGGACCGCACGAAGTGCGGTGGAGGGGGCTCGACGCAGTGCACAGCCCATGCCCCCCTCCACCAAGCTACGCTTGGTCCCCCTCCCCGTCCCGGGGAGGATTAAGTTCGCTCAATTTCTCCCGCCAGCCATCCGGCAACTCCACCGGTCTCCGCCCCTCCCGCCCGACGTAAACGTGGACAAAGAACCCCTCCGCCGCAGCCTCCGCCGCCCCCTTCGCGAACACGCCCAGCCGATAGCGCACGCTGGAACGCCCAAGCTGCTCCACCGCCAGCCCAACCTCCACCGGCTCCGGATAGGACAAAGGCCGCGCGTAGCGGCACCCAGTTTCCACCACCAAACCGATCGGATCGCCGCCCGCGACATCCAGCAGCCCCGCCTCGATCAGCCACGCATTCACCGCCGTATCGAACCATTGGTAATAGACCGTGTTGTTGACGTGCCCGTAGGCGTCATTGTCCGCCCAGCGCGTACCGATCTCCCGCCACACCTTGTAGGCCTCGCGACCCTTCAGCGGCTCCCGGCTCACAAGGCCGCCTCGTAAAGCCGCCGCGCATCCGCCTGCGTGATCGCGCACGGATTGTTCACCAGCAGCCGCTCCTGCTTCATCGCCTCCGCGGCAAGCAGATCGAGATGCGCCTCCGTCACCCCCACCTCGCGAAGCCGCATCGGCACGCCCGCCCGCCGGCAGATCGAGTCCATCGCCGCGACGAAACCCTGCGCCTGCGCCTGGCTTCCCTGGCGCTCCAGCGCCGGGTCGAGCAACGTGCCAAGCTCCGCATACAGCCCGCGCACCGCCTCCATATTGTGCCCCAGCACCGGTCCAAGCATCAGCGCGTTCGACACCCCATGCGGCACATGAAAATGCCCGCCGAGCGGATAGGCGAGCGCGTGCACCCCCGCCACCGGCGCATTGGCGAAGGCGACCCCGGCGAGATGCGCGCCAAGCAGCATCGCTCCGCGCGCGTCGAGATCGTCCGGCACCTCGCACACCCGGTCGATATTGCCCGACAGCAACCGCAGCGCCTCGCGCCCAAGCATATCCGACATCGGGTTCTTGAGCCGGGTCGAGGTATAGGCCTCGATGGCATGCACCATTGCGTCGATGCCCGTCGCCGCCGTCACGCCGCGCGGAAGGCCAATGGTGAGCTGCGGGTCGAGCACCGCCCAGTCGGCGACCAGCGCCGCGCTAGACACGCCCTTCTTTTCGCTTGTCCCCACCGTGATGATGCTCACCGGAGTTGCCTCCGATCCCGTGCCTGCGGTGGTCGGCACCAGCGCCAACGGCAGCCGCTTGCCGGCGGCGTTGCCGACGCCCCACAGGGTGTCGAGATCGTCGCCGGAGCCGAGCAGATACGCGGCAAGCTTGGCCACATCCATCGGACTGCCGCCGCCGAAGCCGACCACGCTCGCGCACCCCTCCCCCGCCGCCACCGCCGCCATCAGCGTCGCCCGCGAAGGATCGGCCTCCACCGCGTCGAACACCCGCGCCTCGACTCCCGCGGCCGCCAAGGCGGCGAGCGGCGCATCGGCAAGCCCAAGCGCGCGGATCTGCGCATCGGTGACGAACAGGCACGGCCCGGAGGGGAGCTGCTCGGCGAGCCGCTCGGCGGCGCCGGGGCCGGAGATCAGGCGCGGGCCGTAGAAGAAGGTGTAGGGGTTCATACCAGAGCTGTAGCGCGAAGGATGCTGCCTCGGAACCATCAAGAAGGGTAAACCGCCCGGCCTTCTAGTTCCTCCCCATCCTGGCGGACGGGGAGGAACTATAAGCTTCGTTCCAGCCTGTTCAGCAAGCTGCGCGCCGGGCTCGGATGCGCCTCCACTTCCGGCCCGACCTCGTCCAGCCGCCGGCAGCGGGCGAACAAGTCCCGGCTCGACGTCACCAGCGCCCGCGCCGCCTCCGGAAGCTTGGCAAGCACCGCCTCGTCGCTCTCCGGCTCGTCGCCCAGCCGCCGCGAGGGCCGCCGCGCCTGCGCCACGCTGAGCTCGCCCGCTTCCACCGCACGCTGGGTGAGCAGCCAGGCGATGATGTGCATCAGCCGCGTCGTCACCTTGAGCGACTCGCACGAAAAGCCGACCCGAGTCATCGGATCGAGGCCGTCGCGCTCCTCCCGCCCGAACCGGTCGAAATAAGCGCGCGCCTCATCGGCGAGCACCATCGCTTCGGTGTAGAGTGCCCCAACCAGCCGTTGGGTAAGCTTCGCCTCGTCCTGCGCCATAAAGCGGGAGTGCCACAGCCGGGCTTCCGGAGGAACGCACAAAGAGGGTGAATCGCACGGGAGGCCGCAAAGGCGTCGCGTTCAGGCGATGATGTCGGGGATGAGCTGGTCTTCGAGCAGCGCGATTTCGTCGCGCAGCCGAAGCTTGCGCTTCTTCAGCCGCGCAACCTGAAGCTGGTCCGTCGCCGCCGACGCCAGCAGGGCGTCGATCGCCGCATCGAGATCGCGATGCTCGGTTCTGAGCCGCACCAGCCGCGCCGCCGCCCCGGCTTCGTCCACCGTCATTGCCTGTCCACCTTGACGCGCGATCCTCTGCTCAACGGCTTTTCAAAGGGCGTGAAAACCGCCCGTTCAACGGACCGTCGCATAATATGCGAAAGCGGTCGAGCGCCAGGCGACACGGCCGATATTTAGGTTCATCTTGCCCTCGCCAACGCAGCAAAAGGAGACTGGGATGCAACAGGCGCATATCTCGGCATTGGAGACCAAGCACGCCGACATCGAAGCGCGCATCGTCCGTGAAGAGCAGCGCCCCTGGCCCGACTCGACAACCGTCGCCCGCCTCAAAAAGGAAAAATTGAGGGTCAAGGAAGCGATCGCCGGATTGCACTGACGCAAAGAAGGGCGGCCTGACGGGCCGCCCTTTTTGTTTGGGAAGCTGTTGAAGGGCCGGAGCAACGCGGTCGCGTGCGATGAGCGGCAGGATCGGCCGGCGCACAGCCAGGCTGAAAGCGCGATTGCGTCACGGGAAACTCCCCTCCCTCCGCGCCTGCCCGTGCGAAGAAGCGCAAGCCGCCGAAAGGGAGGGGCCGGGGGTGGGTTTACCCCTTCATCCCCTCGGCAGCACGCGCAACCCACCCCTAGCCCCTCCCTTTCCCAAGCCGCGCCCGATCGAAGCCACCGAGCAGAGGGAGGGGAATCAGTCACGCGAAGTGCAGGGCTGATACTGAACGGAGCCGGATGGAACGAGGCACAAGCGCCATTGGAAAAGCTCAGGCGCCTTGCCGCACCCTCACCCTCTGACATTGCTCACGGCCGCCTTCGCTGAGGACAAATGGGGTTAGTGCCCCAATCACCCTCTAAGAAGGCACACCGCGAAAACACCCCAAATCAAAACCGGCCCCAAGTACCACTTGGGGCCGATCCGTTTAATCGTCGCGGGAGATGCGCTCGTTGCGTTCGTGCCGTTCCTGGGCTTCCACCGTCATGGTTGCGATCGGGCGGGCTTCCAAGCGGGCGATGGCGATCGGCTCGCCGGTTACTTCGCAATAACCGTAGTCGCCGGTCTCGATGCGGCGAAGCGCCGAGTCGATCTTGGAGATGAGCTTGCGCTGCCGGTCGCGGGTGCGAAGCTCGATCCCCCAATCGGTTTCGCTGGACGCCCGGTCGGTTGCGTCGGCCTCGCGAAGCGGGCCGCTCTTGAGTTGCGATATCGTCCCTTCGGACTCGCGGCGGATCTCGTCTTTCCAGCTCAGCAGCTTGTGCCTGAAATAGGCGAGCTGCGACTGGTTCATGAAGTCTTCGTTCGCGCTTGGGCGGTACATGTCCGCATTTGCGTTTCCGGGAAAGCCTTGGTCGTAAAACCCACTTAGTGCCGTCGCCATAAACCCCTCCACCTCTCACGCGTGCCGCACGTGCGGCCTCGCAATCCTCGAAGGTGCCGCTCCCTTGACCGGGAGTCCCGTTGAACCGGGAATCGTCGGCACCTGCCCCATCCGCGCCTATACGCGCGGCGAGGGGGGTAAACAAGTCACTCAAAGCCCACGTAAAAATGTTTTCCCCAGCTTTCTTTGCGGGGTGTGGAACAATCCCGTCCGACGCGCTTGCGGCGACATTGGACTCGGGCCCGCGAATCGGAACGGAGAGCCGCGGCGTTAACCATAATGCTCCGCCAGACTTCGCGACTTTCTGTTCACCAGCGCACCCCCTTTGTCTCCTATTGGGACGGAACAACGCCGGGGGGCCGTGAAGCGGGCAAATCCGGGCAACAACATGGTTAACGCACTTGCACTTAAACCAATCCTTTGCATCTGTTGGACATAGCCCGGTGGGCATGCGGATGCTTGGCAACGATTATTCGCGGTTCACCTAAGCCTACAAAAGAGGGTGCGTGATATGTCGGTAAAGATGGCCTTGGCGAAATTGTGCGCTTGCACTTGTGGCGGCGCCGTTCTCGGCGGCGGCGCGGTTCAGGTGGTAAACAACCCGCCGGAGCGGCCGGCGATCATCAAGAGCGCCAAGGCCAAGACGCTGAAGGCGCGTCCCCAGGCTCGGGTGATGTCCAAGGTCCGCGCCAAGCGCGTCAAGCGGGTCGCCCGCACCTCGTGCGTGGTGAAGCAGCCCGGCACCACCACTACCACCCGCACGGTCACCTATCCCGGCGCCAACATGCCGCTCCCGCCCTTGCCGCCTAGCGAAGCCTTTGTCGGCGGCGGTGGCGGCGGCGGCCCGGTTCTGGTCGGCGGCGGCGGTGACGGCGGCGGCTTCGGCGGCGGCGGCGGCTTCTTCTCCGGCGGCTTCTTTGGCGGCGGCGGCGGCGGCAACGCGATCTTCACCGCATCCACCTCCACCTCCACCGGCGGCGTTTCCACCACCAGCGGCGGCAGCTCGACCTCCAGCTCGACCTCGTCGGGCGGCAGCTCGACCTCCTCGTCCACCGGCGGCGCGAGCATTTCGACGTCAAGCGGCAACGTCAACGTTTCCACGTCGACGGGCGGCGTTTCCAGCTCCAGCGGCAACGTCTCGACCTCGACCGGAGGTGTCTCCAGCTCCAGCGGCAACGTGTCCACGTCGAGCTCGACCTCCAGCTCCACGTCGAGCGGGGTCAACATCGACAACTCGAACACCAACAACAACAGCAACAATCAGAGCCAGAACCAAAACCAGAATCAAAATCAGGAACAGACCAACAACAACACGAACAACAATACCAACAACAACAGCAACTGGAACCAGAACAACAACAACAACTGGAACCAGAACAATAATAATAACACGAATACGAACAACAACAATAACAACAACAGCACGACCACCAGCACGAGCAGCGGCACCAACACGTCGACGGGCAACACCCCGCCGCCGACCTCGACCGGCGGCACTCCGGTGCCCGCCCCGCCGATGATCCTGCTGTTCGGCGCCGCTGCCGCCGCGCTTGTCGCCCGCCGCCGCCTGGCGCGCGACAAGGCCTGACCCGCAGCGCCTTTCGGCCACGAAAAAGGCCGCGCCGGATGATCCCGGCGCGGCCTTTTCTTTTACCCGGTTGGGCGGCTTAGTTGGGCGGCTTAGTCGGCCGCCATCAGGATCTTCTCGATTTCGGTCACCGGGTGGCCCGTCAAGTCCTTGGCGATCTCGCCGGCAAGGCGCTTTTCCACTTCCTTGTGGTAGTGCTTGCGAAGCTCGCCAAGCGTGCGCGGCGGGGCAACGATGATGAGCTGGTCGAACTCGTTCTTGAGCGCCCGCTTTTTGAGAATTTCCGCCGTCTCATGCGCGAACCGGTCTTCCTCGAGCTGGTGGAAGTCCGTCTCCTCATAGGCGCTCCGTCCGGCCCCGCCCGAGGCATCGAACGTCCGCCCGGCTTTGTCGGTGCTCATCTCCTGGTCGGATAGGTCCGCCTGAACCCGTTTGCCCTCGACCTCGAGCTTGAGGAATTCGGCGTCGCCCTCGTTGCGGAAGAAGAGCATCTTCTTGCCGTCGGCGACCACCACGAACGTATTGTGCGGAACCTGCATCGCATTCTCCTTGTGAACTCCCCCCGTGAACGCTCCCGCCGCGCCGATGGTTGCCCCCCGGTTTCCACGCCTCGTCGGGCTTGCCTCACCCGCCGGCGCGCCGCATAGCTTGGCCCGATGCGCATCCTCCTCACCAACGACGACGGGGTAAACGCCCGCGGCCTGAGGCTCCTCGAGACGATCGCGCGCCGCCTGTCCGACGACATCTGGGTGTGCGCTCCGGCCGAGGAGCAATCGGGCGCCGGCCACAGCCTCACCCTCACCCGCCCGCTTCGCCTGCGCCGCTTGGGCGAGCAGCGCTTCTGCGTCTCCGGCACACCCACCGACAGCGTGATGATGGCCATTCACCACGTCATGAAGGACGGCCCGCCCGACCTTATCCTGTCCGGCATCAACCGCGGTGCCAACCTCGGCGAGGACGCCACCTACTCGGGCACCGTTTCCGCCGCCATGGAAGGCGCCCTCGCCGGCATCCCCGCAATCGCGCTCAGCCAGGTCTACGCCCGCGCCGGCATGGGCGACGAAGTCCCCTTCGCCGCCGCCGAAGCCTGGGCCGAGCGCGCCCTTGCCCCGCTCCTCGCCGCGCCGATCGCCCGCGGCACCCTGGTCAACATCAACTTCCCGGCCCTCGCCCCCGACGAGATCAAGGGCATCCGCGTCGTCCGCCAGGGTTTCCGTGATTACGGCCGTCTCCAGATCGAAAAGCGCCGCGATCCGCGCGGCTACGATTATTATTGGTTCGCGCTCGGCGCCACGGCGTCCACCCCCGGCGACCTAACGGACCTCGAAGCCGTCGCCGACGGTTACGTCTCGGTGACCCCCCTCCACCTCGACATGACCCACGAGCCTTCGCTGACTCCGCTGACGGAGCGTTACGCCTGATGCCCAGACGGTGGCGCGGGCCCGATGACGTCACCCTCCGGCGCAAGAGCCCGCTGCCGATCTGGGCCCAGCTCGGCTGGCGTGCGTCGCTCGTCGTCGGGCTGCTGATCCTCACCCTCGCCGTCCACTGGCTGGAGCGCGACGGGCTGAAAGACACCCACGACGGCGCCATCAGCTTCTCCGACGTGCTGTATTTCACGATGATCAGCATCACCACCACGGGCTATGGCGACATCGTGCCGATCTCCACCGAAGCGCGGATGTTCGACGCGCTGGTGGTGACCCCGATCCGCATCTTCTTCGTGCTCATCTTCATCGGCACCGCCTACACCTTCGTGTTCAGGCGCACTTGGGACAAATGGCGAATGAAACGGCTTCAAAAAACCCTGGGCGGCCACATCGTCGTTGCCGGCTTCGGTACCAGCGGCTCCGAAACGGTGGACGAGCTCATCGCCCGCGGCACCCCGGCGGAGGACATCGTGGTGGTCGACGCAAGCGAAGAGGCGCTGGAGCGTGCCGAGTCGCTGGGCTGCGCAATCGTTCAGGCCGACGCCACGCGAGACAAGACGCTGCAGGCGGTGCGCATCGCAGACGCACGGGCGATGATCGTCACCGCCGGCCGCGACGACACCTCCATCCTGATCACCCTGACCGCCCGCCACCTCGCGCCGGACCTGCCGATCAGCGTCGCGGTCAGGAACGAGGATAACGAGCTCCTCGCCCGCCAGGCCGGCGCCACCACCGTGATCAATCCGGTCAGCTTCGCCGGCCTGCTCCTCGCCGGCTCCACCCAGGGCCTCCACATTTCCGATTATCTTGCCGACCTGGCATCCAGCAGCGGCCAGGTCCGCCTCGCCGAGCGCACCGTCACCGACGAGGAATGCGGCCAGCCGCTGTCCGCTTTGGTCAAAGGCCTCGGCGTCCGCATCTACCGCGGCGGCATCCCCTACGGCTTCTGGTCCCCCGAAGCGCAATCGCTGCTGGCCGGCGACTGTATCGTCGAGATCCTCCCCACGGACGGCGGTGCAAGCGCCGGCTGAGTTCCCGCCCGACCCCACTTCGTTCGTCCCGAGCGAAGTCGAGGGGCGCACCGGCAGCCGTTGTGCCGGCGTACGGCACCGGCCTCCGTTCCACCGCCCCTCGACTACGCTCGGGACGAACGAGGAAGGCGGATCGCACGCACGCCTCCGCGGAGGCCCCCGCCCCAACTTGACTCCCACCCCCAATAAGCGCCTCCTCCCCCACAGCGGCCGCGGGAAACGGCCGCTTCTCGTGGGGAGACACACCGATGAAGACGCTTTGCCACGCCGCCGGCCTTGCCGCTTGCGCGCTTCTTGCCGTTCAGCCCGCCGCCGCCGCCGAAGACCGGCGCGACCTCGGGGCCCCGCACAGCCGCGGTGCCGCCTTTGCCGGCGCATCGTTCAGCCTGCCGCTGGGCCGGAACGCGGCTGCCAACCGTCCCGCTGCCCGGCTCCAGTTCAGCCCCAACTATCTTGCCGGCCACGGCGCCCGCGCCGGCAGCGGGATCGAACTCGGCCTCGGCGCCAGGGGCAAGCCCTCGCTCCAGATCGGCGGCCGCGACTCCCGAGCCATGGAGAAGAAGCTCGCCCTCAACGGCTCAGGCAAATACCTGGTGATCGGCGGCGTGGTGATCCTCGTCGTGGTCGTGCTTGCCGCCGTCGCCGGCGCCCAGCCCACCCCGGGCCCACAGAAAGGCGCTTTTGATTAGCGCTTCCTGAAAACCACTTTCCTACATGGCGTCTGCCCTCGCAAAAGCTTGCGATGGACGACTCAGAACCTGCCTTCGCCCCCGTACCGGTGCGCGCGCGCCGCGACGGCTGGACGCCCGAGCGCCAGCGCGCTTTCATTCTCGCCCTGCGCGAAACCCGAAGCGTCGCAACCGCGGCGGCCAAGGTCGGAATGGCGCGCGAAACCGCCTATCGCCTCCGCGAGCGCCCCGGGGCGGCCGAGTTCGCCGCGGCGTGGGACGCGGCGCTCGCATCGCTGGCGAAGCCGATCGATGGAAGCCGCTCGATCGACGGGATCGTGGTGCCCCTCATGTTCCGGGGCAAGCAGATCGGCTGGAAGCGCAAGATCGACCGCCGAGTGCTCTTCAATGTGCTTCGCGCCCATATCGCCCTCAATGGCCGGCTGGATCTGATCCGGTGACGGGCGAAGCCACGGTGTTGCGTGACTCGTGTGACCTTTCGCCGCTTTGCCCCACTAGGAAAATCGGGCGCTTCGCACTATGTAGCCACCTCCCATGACAATCACGCTCCCCTCCCCGCCCAAGGTCGGCATGGTTTCGCTCGGCTGCCCCAAGGCGCTGGTCGATTCCGAACGCATCCTCACCAAGCTGCGCTCGGACGGCTACCAGCTCTCGCCCGATTACGATTCGGCGGACGTGGTTCTGGTCAACACCTGCGGCTTTCTCGATTCCGCCAAGGAAGAAAGCCTCGCCGCGATCGGCGAGGCGATTGCCGAGAACGGCCGGGTGATCGTCACCGGCTGCATGGGCAACGACGCGGACGTGATCCGCGCCAAATTCCCGCAAGTGCTCGCCGTCACCGGCCCGCACCAGTACGAACAGGTGGTCGGCGCCGTCCACGTCGCCGCGCCGATGCCCCCTTCGGCCTACCTTAACCTTGTGCCGGACAGCGGCCTCAAGCTGACGCCGCGCCACTACAGCTACCTCAAGATTTCCGAAGGCTGCAATCATCGCTGCAGCTTCTGCATCATTCCCTCGATTCGCGGCGACCTCGTCAGCCGCCGTCCGGACGCGATCCTGCGCGAAGCCGAAAAGCTCGTCGCCGCCGGGACGAAGGAACTGCTGGTGATCAGCCAGGACACCTCGGCCTACGGCGTCGACATGCGGCACTCAGAGTGGACCTGGAAAGGCGCTCCGGTCCGCGCCCACATGACCGATCTTGCCCGCGAGCTCGGCAAGCTCGGCGCCTGGGTCCGCCTTCACTACGTCTACCCCTATCCGCACGTCGATCAGGTCATTCCGCTTATGGCGGAAGGGCTGGTCCTTCCCTATCTCGACATCCCGTTCCAGCATGCCGCCCCGTCGGTGCTGAAGGCGATGAAGCGCCCGGCCAACGAAGCCAAGGTGCTGCAGCGGATCCACGCCTGGCGCGAAATCTGCCCGGATATCGCCATCCGCTCCTCCTTCGTGGTCGGCTTCCCGGGCGAGACCGAGGCGGATTTCGACTACCTCATGCAGTGGCTCGAGGAAGCGCAGCTCGACCGCGTCGGCGCGTTCCGCTTCGAGCCGGTCACCGGCGCCGCTGCCAACAGCCTCCCCGGCGTCGTCCCCGAGGAAGTGAAGGAAGAGCGCTACAGCCGCCTGATGGAGCTCACCGCCCGCATCTCCGCCGAAAAGCTCGCCGCCAAAGTCGGCCGCGAGATCGACGTGCTGATCGACCTCGCCGACGGCGAAGGCGGCGCCACCGGCCGCAGCCACGCCGACGCGCCGGAGATCGACGGCGAAGTCCACCTGCGCGACGCGGGCAGCGCCCAGCCCGGCGACATCGTCCGGGTCCTGGTTGAAGATGCCGACGAGCACGATCTGTTCGGCGTCCCGGTCAATGCCGGCTGACCCACCAACGGCCGAGCCCTGCTCCGGTCGACGACCGGCGCTCGCTCTCCGTCATCGCCCCGCCCAGCACGTCGCCGCTTCGGACCCATTCGTGCACGAGCAACCGGTCCGCCCCCTGATCGTAGGGATCGGCAGCCGGCACGTAGGTGAAATCAATTCGCACCGCCCACCCGCTCGGGCAGTCTTCCCAACGCGGGATGTTGAGGTCGCATTCGGCAAGCCGGACGGCGTCCCCTTCCTTTGGGTAGAGCTGGCGATTGTCGGCAGTGACCGTGACCGCGGCAAATTGCGGGATTGCTCCCATCTCGCCGTTAACGTTGGCGTTGAGGAACGCGCCTTCGAGCCGGATGATCAGGGGTCCGCATTGCTCATAACGGATCAGGCTGCCCTGATACTGGACCCCTCCCCCCGGGTTGCGGAAATACGCCACCAGAGACTCTTGGTCGATAATTGTCCGTTGCGGATAGCTCCTGTCGAGGGAGGCGGCGTCGGCGGCCGCGCGGATCGAGAGCCGAAACCGCGCCGGATCGCACAGGATAACCATCCGCCTTTCGGGATCGACCGCCTCGTCGAAGCCCGTTGCGGAAGCGGTTTGCGGTTTCGCCGCGCTCCAGATTGGCGAAGTTCCGCTCTTTTCAACAGCCCCTGGTGGCTCAGGCGACGAACTCCCGCACCCGGTCAAGGCCGTGGCAACGATCATGGGAAACAGGCGGCGCATCACCGCATGGTAGAGGCTCACGGCAGCCATGCAATGTCGGCGTGCCGTTGGGGGCCCCAGCCCTTTAATCTTCGGCGGCGGGACCTAGATAGGCTCCTCCTCGTTTATGCTGCACTGCAGCAACACGCCGACTGGCGTGTCCGGAGATCGACTTGAAAGCCTCCCCCGCCCTCGTTCACTTCGCCCTCGCCATGGGCGGATTCGCAATCGGCACCACCGAATTCGCGACCATGAGCCTGTTGCCCTTCTTCGCCGACGGCCTCGGCATCGACGAGCCGACTGCCGGCCACGTCATCAGCGCCTACGCCCTTGGCGTAGTGGTCGGCGCGCCGCTCCTCGCGATCCTGGCCGCCAAGCTGGCGCGGCGCACTCTGCTTCTCCTCCTCATGGCCATCTTCGCGGTCGCCAACGGTCTCAGCGCCCTCGCCCCGACCTATGAGTGGATGCTGTTCTTCCGCTTCCTCTCCGGCCTTCCCCACGGCGCCTATTTCGGCATCGCCGCCCTCGTCGCCGCTTCGCTGGTCCCGCAGGAGAAGCGCACCCAGGCAATCGCCCGGGTCATGCTCGGCCTCACCACCGCCACCATCATCGGCGTGCCCTTCGCCAACTGGCTGGGCCAGGCGTTCGGCTGGCGGTGGGGCTTCGGGGTGGTGGCCTTCGTCGCCGTCGCCACCGTGGCAATGATCTGGCTGGTCGCGCCCAGGCAGCCGCCCGAGCCCGGCGCCAGTCCCTTGAAGGAGTTCGCCGCGCTTCGAAGCCGCCAGGTCTGGCTCACCCTCGCCACGGGCGCGATCGGGTTCGGCGGGCTGTTCGCGGTCTACACCTACCTCGCGTCGACCTTGATGGAGGTAACCGGCGTCGGCGCCGGCGCGGTTCCGATCGTGCTTGCCATCTTCGGCCTCGGCACCACCGCGGGCAACCTGATCGTCCCCCGCTTCGCCGACCGGGCGCTGATGCCCACCGCCGGCGCCCTCCTCCTGTTCAGCGCCGCCGCACTGGCCTTCTACCCGCTCGCCGCATCGAACATCTGGACAATGTCGCTGTCCGTCTTCGCGATCGGCGTCGGCGGCTCGCTCGGCACCATCCTTCAGGCGCGGCTGATGGATGTCGCCGAGGACGCGCAAAGCCTGGCCGCGGCGCTCAACCACAGCGCCTTCAACTTCGCCAACGCGCTCGGCCCCTGGCTCGGCGGCCTCGCCATTGCCGCCGGCTATGGCTGGACCTCTACCGGCTGGGTCGGCTGCGCGCTTGCGCTCGGCGGCCTCGCGTTCTGGGGTATCTCGGTCCTCGACGACCGCGCGCGCTCTGCCCGCACCGGCAAACCGGCCCCCTGCAATGCGTGAAGCCCCTCTTTTGCAGGCGGGCCCCAGCGCCTAGGGAAATGGGATGAGCGACCTCCACACCCTTCTCCAGCCCGACCGCGGCGAGCCCGCAACCGAGCTTCACCTCGTCGACAAGGCAGGCTTCGAAGCCTGGCTCAAGGCGCAGCCGGAGCGGGTGCGCAGCGCCGCGCAAGCGCACGGCTTCCGCGGCGAAGGCTATCAGCTCGCCATCCTGCCCGGCGAGAAGGCCGAATGGTCGGCTGTGCTGGGCGTGGCGAACACTGCGGAGCTCAGCCCCTGGTGCCTCGCCAAAGCCGCCGAGACGCTTCCCGAAGGCAAATACCGCGTCCAGGGCACCGCCCCGGGCCAGGCGGCGCTTGGCTGGCTGCTCGGCCAGTACAGCTTCGAACGGTACAAGCAGCCCAAGCACCGCAAGGGCCCACGAGTCCTGCTGACTTCTGAGCCCGCGCGGATTGCCGAAACGGTCCTCCTCGCCGAAGCCACCTTCATGGTCCGCGACCTTGTCAACACCCCCGCGGGCGATCTCGGCCCCGCCGAGCTCGAAACCGCCGCCCGCGCCCTCGCCACCGAGTGCGGCGCCAGCATCACGGTCACCGCCGGCAAGGCGCTCGAGGACGGCTACCCGATGATCGCCGGCGTCGGCCAAGGCGCCACCGCGACACGCGCACCGCGCCTGATCGAGCTGGAATGGGGCAACCCGGCGCACCCGCGCATTGCAATCGTCGGCAAGGGCGTGTGCTTCGACACCGGCGGGCTCGACATCAAGCCGTCCGCCGGCATGCGGCTGATGAAAAAGGACATGGGCGGCGCCGCCCACGCCCTCGCGCTCGCCAGGGTGGCGATGAAAAGCCGCCTGCCCGTGCGCCTCCACCTGCTCGTTCCCGCGGTCGAGAACAGCGTTTCCGCAAACGCCTTCCGCCCCGGTGACATCCTCCAAAGCCGCAAGGGCCTCACCGTCGAAGTCGGCAACACCGACGCCGAAGGCCGGCTGGTCCTTGGCGATGCGCTTACCAAGGCCGGCGAAAGCGAGCCCGTGCTGATCCTCGATTTCGCCACCCTCACGGGCGCTGCCCGGGTCGCCCTCGGACCCGACCTGCCGGCCCTCTTCGCCAGTGACGATGCGCTCGCGCACGCCCTGCTCGATGCTGGCACCGCCGTCTCCGACCCCGCGTGGCGAATGCCTCTGTGGGATGGCTATGACGAGATGCTCGCCTCTGACATCGCCGACCTCGGCAACGTCTCGGACGCGCCCATGGCCGGCGCCGTCACTGCCGCCCTGTTCCTGCGCCGTTTCGTGCCGGAGGGGGTGCCCTGGGCGCACTTCGACACCTTCGCCTGGCGCTCCGCCGCGCGGCCCGGGCGCCCCAAGGGCGGCGACGCCCTGGGGCTGCGCGCAAGCTGGGCAATGCTGGCGTCGCGCTATGCGCGGTGACGAACAGCATCGTTTTTGCGTCGAATTCTCAATAGCTAACGAAACGAAACCCGATCTGACTGGTTGTATCCCCGAAACAGACCGGCCTTTCACAAGAAAGGATGCGGCTAGGATTTGGAGAAAAACCAGTGTCAGAGCGCTCGCTCAGGAGCTGGATGCAAACGCTGATCGGTTATGTCCGGTCGGGCCAGCCGGATCTTACCAATCGTCAGATGGCGCTGATGATGATCGTCTACCTGACGCCGGGGCCCCACACGGTCCGCGGCCTCGCCCAAACCCTTGGCGTCTCCAAACCCGTCATTACGCGCGCCTTGAATACCCTGGGTACGCTCGGCTATCTGCGCCGCGTGCGCGACGAGGCGGACCGCCGCAACGTATTCGTCGCCAAGACCAGCATAGGGCAGGATTTCCTTGAGCGCTTCGAACGCAATATCGAGCAGCAAGACGGCAACGGCCGCCGCGCGCCCAAGGAACGCGGAATCCTCCTCCAGCATTGAGGCGGGCGCGGCGCGCAAGGCCGCCCGCTTCTCGCTCGACGGTCCCTCCGTTCTCCCCGATCCGCGCCTCAACGCCTGGCGCCGCGACATCGCCGACGTCGCCCTCGCCGGCACCCTCTTCGCCCCGCATTACGCCCGCCCGCTGATCCGCGCCTGCGGCATGCTTCCCGCCGGCCTTTTCTCGGCGCCGTCCGACACCTCCGAGCCCGTGTCGCAGCTCCTCCCAGGCGAGAGCTTCGCGGTTCTCGACATTACCTCCGGCTGGGCGTGGGGCTATTGCCTGCTCGATCACCGCGTCGGCTATGTCGAGGCGATTGAGCTCGCCGATCCGCGCGAGCCGACCCACATTGTCTGCGAAGCCCATGCCCCGGTGCAGACCTGCGGCGACCCGCTCTCCACCCCCATCGCTCACATGCCGATGGGCGCCCGGGTCCACGGCGAAGTGCGCGGCGCAATGCTGCAGATCGAGGGCGGCTGCATTCCGCTCTCCTACCTGCGCGGGCTCGACGAGTACGAAAGCGATCCCGTCGCCGTCGCCCAGCGCCTGCTCGGCACGCCCTACCTGCGCGGCGGCCGCACCTCCCACGGCATCGACTGCTCCGGCCTCGTCCAGCTTGCCCTCCAGCTCTGCGGCATCCCCTGCCCGCGCGACACAGCCGACCAGCGCGCTCTCGGCACCGCGCTGGCGGACGACGCCCCCCTTGCCCGCGGCGACCTGCTCTTCTGCGACGACCATGTCGGCCTGATGGTGGACGACCGAATGGCCATCCAGGTCAGCCACGAAGCGCAAAAGGTAACGGTGGAGCCGTTCCACTGCGCGACTCCGCAGGGCAGCGACAGCGGCATAGAGCGGCGCCGCCTGGCCTGATTGCATTTCACGGGCGTAACAAGCATCCTCTCCCTTCAGGGAGGAAAGATCATGGCTAGCACTGCGCACGATCACACGGCGGCACCCGGCTGGTTCCGGATCGCCGCGGTTATCGCCATTCTGTGGAACGCGTTCGGCGTGTTTCAATATCTGAGTTCTGTTGGCCTGTTCGGCGACCCATTGGTCAGCCTCGATCCCGCCCAGCGCGCCGCCGCCGAGAGCATTCCGGCGCCGGTCATCGCCGCTTTTGCGATCGGGACACTGGCCGGGCTGGTCGGCAGCATCGGGCTGTTGATCCGCAAGCGCTGGGCAATGCCGATGCTGGTGGTCTCCCTCGTCGCGCTGGCGGTGCTGGAAGGCTGGATCGTGTTCGCGAGCGGCAACCTCGAAGCGTTCGGCGGAATCGCCCTGCCGCTCACCATCGTAGTCGTCGCGGCGCTGCTCGCTTGGCTCGCCACCCACGCCCGGGGGCGCGGCTGGCTAAGCTGAGCCTCACATTTCGCCGCGGGCTTTGCGCAGGGCGCGCCATTTGGTTACGTTCGCCCCATGCTCGGCCAGACTATTGGCAAAGATGTGCCCGCCGGTGCCGTCGGCGACGAAGTACAGCGCCTGAGTCTCGGCCGGGTTGAGCACCGCCGCGATCGACTCCCGCCCCGGATTGGCGATCGGCCCCGCCGGCAGGCCGGGCATCGCGTAAGTGTTGTAGCCGTTCCTGGCATCGAGTTCGGAACGCAGGATCCGCCGCCCCAGCGGTCGTCCCTTGGTCACGGGGTAGATCACGGTCGGATCAGCATCGAGCTTCATGCCGATGCGCAGCCGGTTCGAGTAGACACCCGCAACCATAGGCCGCTCCGAAGCTTTGCCCGTTTCCTTCTCCACAATCGAAGCGAGGATCACCGCCTCACGCGGACTGGAGACGACGCTTTTCGGTCCCTTCTTCGGCCACAGCTCGGCAAGCGCCTTGGTCATCGCCGCCTGCATCCGCGCCAGCACCGCCGCCCGACTCTCGCCGCGCTGGTAGCTGTAGCTGTCGGGCAGGACGGAGCCTTCCTCCGGCACCGGCACCTCGCCCGTCAGGGTTGGTGCCGCCATCAGCCGCTCGTGGACCAGCACCGAAGGCATGCCTTCGGGAATGGTCACGAGGCGCTGCAGCGTCTTGCCGCTTTGCAGGATCGAAAGGACCTCGGAATGGCTCGCGCGGGCTGGAAATTCATATTCCCCCGCCTTGATCGACTCGCCGCCGCCGAAGATCTTCGCCTGGAAGAGAAAGCGTTCGGCGGACGCGACCACCCCCGCTTTCTCCAGAGTCTGCGCCGCCTTCACCATGCTCGATCCGGCGGGGATCAGCACCGGGGTCGGCTTGGCCGCGGCGCCTGCTCCGCTCCACCCCTGGATGAACCAGAGGCCGATCCCGAGCACGGCCACGGCCAGGATGCCGAGCGCGAGCAGCTTTTTCATGTCCCGATCAGACCGCCGTGAAGACAAGGCTGGCGTTGGTGCCGCCGAAGCCGAAGCTGTTGTTAAGCACCGCCTTCACCTTCCGCTCCTTGGCGACATGCGGCACGAGATCGACGCCCAAAGTCGCTTCACTCGGATTGTCGAGGTTGAGCGTCGGCGGCACGATCTGGTCGCGCATCGCGAGGATGCAGAAGATCGCCTCCACCGCGCCGGCGCCGCCGAGCAGGTGGCCGATCGCCGACTTCGTCGAACTCATCGACAGCGTCTCGATGGCGCTGCCGAACAGCTTGCGTACGGCGCCCAGCTCCAATTCGTCGCCCATCGGCGTCGAAGTACCGTGCGCGTTGATGTAGTCGATGTCGCTCAGAGCAAGGCCGGAGCGCTTCATCGCCACTTCCATCGCGCGGTAGCCGCCGGCGCCTTCCGGGTGCGGGGCGGTGACGTGGTAGGCGTCGCCCGACATGCCGTAGCCGACGACTTCCCCGTAGATCTTCGCGCCGCGCGCCTTCGCCCGCTCATATTCCTCGAGCACGACGACTCCCGCGCCTTCGCCCATGACGAAGCCGTCGCGGTCGACATCGTAGGGGCGGCTGGCTTTCTCAGGCGCATCGTTGCGCGTGGACAGCGCCCGCGCCTGCGAGAAGCCGGCAATGCCGAGCGGACACAAAGCGCTCTCCGCGCCGCCGGCGACCATCACGTCCGCATCGTCCATGATGATCATCCGGGCTGCGTCGCCGATCGAGTGGGCGCCGGTGGAGCAAGCGGTGACCACCGCGTGGTTGGGACCCATCAGCCCGTATTTGATCGAAACCTGGCCGGAGATGAGGTTGATCAGCCGGCCATGCACGAAGTGCGGGGACACGCGCCGCGGCCCCTTTTCGTGGAGTACCAGGCTCTCCTTCTCGATGCCCGGGAGGCCGCCGATGCCCGAGCCGATCGATACGCCGACGCGGAAGCGCTCTTCCTCGGTCATGTCGGTGAGGCCGGCATCTTCCAGCGCCTGCCCCGCGGCGTCGAGGCCGTAGATGATGAACGGATCGACCTGACGCTGGATCTTGTGATCGACGCGCAGGGATGGGTCGAAGCCGTACTGATGTTCGGGCGGCTTCACCTCGCAGGCGATCTGGCAGACGTAATCGGTCGGATCGAAGCGGGTGATGCGGGTCGCGCCGCTCCTGGACGCGAGGATGTTCTTCCAACTCGTCTCGACGTCGCCTCCCAGCGGAGAAACCATCCCGAGACCGGTCACGACTACGCGGCGCATTGCGAAAACTCCTGGTTCCTTAAAGTCAAAACGGCCCCCCGGCATGGACGGGGAGCCGTTTTGTGAAAAGCGGCCCGACCATAACCGGCCGGAAAAGCCCGGGGGGCTTAGGCCTTGTTCGAGTCGATGAATTGAATGGCGTCGTTCACCGTGGTGATCTTCTCGGCGGCATCGTCCGGAATTTCCACGCCGAACTCTTCTTCGAACGCCATGACCAGCTCGACGATGTCGAGGCTGTCCGCGCCCAGGTCGTCGATGAAGCTGGCTTCTTCGGTGACCTTCTCAGCTTCGACGCCGAGGTGCTCGACGACGATTTTCTTCACGCGATCGGCAGTCTCGCTCATATTCTACCCTTCCCTAGGCTTTGTTTGCGATTGCCCTAGCCGCTCCCCGAGGGGGCTGGCAAGTGGCGGTTGGAGTTTGGAAGCGC
>DASWNA010000007.1:0-51710 GCA_036399475.1 Allosphingosinicella sp. | reverse complement strand
AAGAAGAGCTTCATCCGCTGGGCGGTCGAGCAGGGCCTCACCGTCTTCGTCGTCTCCTGGAAATCGGCCGACGAGACGCTGAAGGACACGACGCTCGACGATTATGTCCTCAAGGGCCAGGTCGACGCGATCGACACGGTGCGCGATCTGATCGGCGTCCCCTCGGTCCACGTCATCGGCTATTGCGTCGCCGGCACCACCCTCGCCTGCACGCTCGCCCTGCTCGCCGCGCGCGGCGAGGCGGACAAGGTGGCCAGCGCCACCTTCTTCACCGCCCAGGTCGATTTCTCCGAAGCGGGCGACCTCAACCTGTTCGTCTCGGACGAGATGATCCAGATGATCGGCCAGGCCTCGGCCGAGAAGGGCTATATGGACGGCCGCTACATGGCCGCGACCTTCAACATGCTGCGCGGCCGCGACCTCATCTGGAACTATGTCGTCAACAATTACCTGATGGGCGAGGATTATCCGCCGTTCGACCTCCTCCACTGGAACGGCGACACCACCAACCTCCCCGCCAAGTGGCACGGCGCCTATTTGAAGGACTTCTACAAGGACAACAAACTGGTCCGCCCCGGCGCCATCGTCATCGACGGCACGCCCATCGACCTGCGCAAGGTCGAGACCCCCACCTACGTCCAGTCCGGCCGCGAGGACCATATCGCGCCCGCCAAGAGCGTGTGGAAAATCACCGACCACTTCCGCGGCCCGGTGAAGTTCGTGCTCGCCGGCTCCGGCCACATTGCGGGGGTGGTGAACCCGCCCGAAGCGGGGAAGTACCAATACTGGACCAACGACGCCAAGGTCTCGACCCTGGAGGAATTCGTCGCCGGCGCAACGGAGACGAAGGGCAGCTGGTGGCCCGACTGGATCGGGTGGATCGGCGCGCAAGGCGAGAAGCGCGTGCCTGCCAAGGGCGCCCGCGTCCCGGGCGGGGGCAAGCTCAAGGCGCTGGAGGATGCTCCGGGAAGTTACGTGAAGGGGCGGTAGGGGCAGAAAGCCTTGCGGCCTCCAGCCCCCTTCCCGCACCCGCGCGTCAGGGCAGGAAGTCGCTTGCCGCCAGAGCGTAGTTGTTGAACGTATCGACCTGGATCAGGAGGTCGCCGGTGCCGTTGCCGTCGACGTCGCCCGAAGCGAACCAATGCCCGTCCTGGTTATACACCCGCAGCTCGCCGGCCACGCCGCCGAACGCGCTGGTGCCGATAAAGGTAAAGGCCTGGTCGCCGGCGAGCGCCGTGTTGGCATCGATCTTCCGCAGGTCGATCTTGTCCGTCGTCGCCTGGAAGTCGGCGATCCGGTCCATCGCTCCCGCCACCGAATCGCTCACCGCGTTGAACACGAAGAAGTCCGACCCGTTGCCGCCGCGCAGCGTGTCCGCGCCCGCGCCGCCCGTCAGGCGGTCGTCGCCGCCCAGCCCGAAGAGCTGGTCGTTGCCCGCGCCGCCGAGCAGTGTGTCGCTCCGCTGGCCGCCGGCAAGCGTGTCGTTGCCGGCACCCGCGGCGACGTAGAAGGATCCGTCCAGCTCGGCGCTGCCGTTGAAGACCAGGGTCTCATCGGCAGCCAAGCTGGTGCCGAGCACCGTCAGCACTTCGCCCGCCGCGACATTCCCATCCGCCGTGGCGATCGTATAGCTGAACGGCGAAGCGCTGCCCGGCGTCGCTGCGCTGAACAGGGTAAGGCGCTCGACGCCCGTGATGCTGTCGGCGGCAAGAGCGATGTTGTAGTTTCCAAGCAGCTGGACCACGTCCGTCCCGGAGCCGCCGTTCACCTTGTCCGCCGCGGTAAAGGCCGCGCCGAAGTTGAAGCTGTCGTCGCCTGCGCCGCCCGAAGCGGTATCGTCGCCGCCGACCCCCAGAAAGAAACGGTCGTTGCCGCCGTTGCCGGAAACTGTGTCGTTTCCGCCGCCGGTGGTCACCGTGTCGTTGCCCGATCCGGTGGTGACGTTCATCCGCTCCACGCCGACGAAGTCGAGAGTCGCGCCGGCCAGGTCGGCGATGTGGCCGCCATAGCCGGTCGCGAGGTTCCCGCTGGTCACGCCGCCGGTCACGTCCGTCACCGAAGCCGAATAGTCGATGATCAGCAGGTCGTCGCCGGCGCCAGCATCGGCATTGTCCGCGCCGCCCCTAACCGTGATCCGGTCGGCGCCGCCGCCGCTGGTGATCGTGTCGGCGCCGGTGCCGGTCAGGATCTCGTCCTGGCCGAGCCCGGTGGTGATGTTGTTGGCACCGTTGCCGGCGTCGACATAATTGCCGCCGTCGCCCGCGGTCACCGTGTCGGCGCCGCTTCCGCCGATGATCGTGTTGAAGCCCTCGCCCGCGGTGACCGTACCGGCCCCTTCGCCGGTGCGGATGTCGTCGTCGCCGGCGCCGGTGGTGATCGTGTCGGCGCCCGCGCCGGTCCAGATCGTGAAATGCTCGAAGCCGCCGTTGATCGTCACCAGCCGGCCGCCGCCGCCCGCCTCGGCGACGTTCGCAACCGTGCCCGTCACCGCGCCCGTTGCAAGCCGGTAATCGACGAACAGCCGGTCCTCGCCGCCGCCGCCGCTTGCCGAATCGGCGCCGGCGGTGACGGTGATCAGGTTGTCGCCGTCATTGCCGACGATGCCGTTGCCGTCCGATGCGTCGTTGACGTTGACCGGCGCTTGGCCGGTCAGCGTCACCGTGGTCACGCCCACCGCAAGGTCGAGGACGATCCCGGTCGAGCTTGCCTCGCCCCCGATGATCATCCCGCTGTAGAGGATCGTCGCCCGCTCGTTCGAATAGCCGGCCAGGAGCTGGATCGTGTCGCCCGGCCCGGAAGCCGCCATGGCTTCGGAAATGGACTTGTAGGTGCCGTTGGAACCGACGGTGCGAATAGCCATGAAAGTGTCTCCTCGCGGAGCGCCCTGGGAGCTGCTTTCATCCCGGGATGCATACGCTGTGTGCACGGAAAACGCCGCGACGCAATTGCAGAATAAGCGAGCGAAATCAGCATCGCAGAGGTATCTATGGATGAGACAAGTAGGGGCAACCTGTTAATAATCAACTTAAATTTATGTGATTAACGGCGGTGTGCGTCACCGCCGATATTTTGCGCCGCGCAATCGGAGTCTCCCGAGCCAAGGGCTCTCCCCGAAGAAATATTTTCCGGCCTTTTCGCCTCTACCCAGACGAGAGACGGGATTATTTCCGGCCAACCCGGAGTTCATTCCAGCTTCAACGCTCCAGGCGCGGGCGTCCGCTTCGGCCGAGCGCGAGGCTTATGGATTCAGGCTCACGTCGGCTCCCGTGACGAGCCAAACCGAACCGACACCACAGCTTCTCTTGACCGCATCCGGATCAAAGCTTTCGGCCGGCTGATTGAACGGCCCGCCCACCGAGATGGGGCCGCCGAAAGGGAAGCGCGCGGAGCCGATCACCAACGCCCTTCCCGCCGCGTCGTAGGTCGCCCTCCCCACTTCGAAGACCAGCGCATGATCGCCGGTCCCGCTCGTCACAACCAGGCAATCGTTCTTCTGCTCCAGCGTGCCGGAAAGGCGCAGCAGAACAGGCGGAGCCAAAACCTCGCCAGCCTTGGCAGCGCGGCGATCGTAGAACTGCAATTGGACGGTTTCCACCGTGTCCCGTGCCGCCTTATCTGGCAAACCGGTGGCTCTTTGATCACCTGCCATAGGAGCAGGCTTGCAGGAGGAAGCTGCGCACAAAAGTGCGGCCAGACAGATCATTCGCACGAGCATTCTCCTACATATGCAAGTCGGTACAACTTCGCATAAGCATCATCCATGCTCGCGTAACATGTGGAGGAATCCGGGCGCTAAACCAAAACTGGCAGCGGCGCCAGCGCCGTCAAACGGCCCGAACCGGCAAATACCAATAATGGACCAACGACGCGAACGTCTCGATCTGGAGGAATTCGTCGCCAGCCCATCGAGACGAAGAGCAGCTGGTGACCGGGTTGGGTCCCGTGGATCAGCGCTAAGGGCAAGAAGAAGATGCCCGCCAAGGGGCGCGGGTGCCCGGGGGGGGGGGGGAACACAAAGCGCTGGAGGATGCGCCTGGGAGCTATTTGAAGGGGAGGTAGGAGTGCCCTAAAAAGGCTGCAGATCGCGACAACGCAACCTTTCCGCTCGCATCAAGATTTTTCCAAACGCACACGCCACCGCCGAATTTCAGAAACCCTCCACCCCGGCGTATCTTTGTTGATGGGATCGAACGCGAACCTTACCACGATCCGGCGCGAGGGAAGCGCGGACGGCTGAGCGAGCACAGCTCTCAAGGCTCTTTGGAGGAATTTTGCAACGCTAAGAAGCTCGCCAAAACCCGCTTGCTGCCACCAAGTGAAAAATCAACCTCGATTTTATTCCCGTCGGCACCCGTCACCTTACCGTCCCCGAACTTGGCATGATGAACAGCATCACCCACGGTAAATACGCTTGTCCCGCTAGAAACATCATGAGGAGTTATCTCAGCCAACAACTCCTCAAACTCGGATTCATTCACTGGCTCCTCTATTTCTTCGATGTCGACATCTCCAGATACATACTCATTATCCGGAAGATTAAAGTTTTTCACGAGAGAAGCATGATAGTCTTGATACCAAGAAGGCGTCTTCGCCAGCGTCTGACCTATGTCGTCAATAATGAATGGCCTAAATGTGAAACTCGAGTACTCCTCATAAAAGGCGTCACAATACTCTTTGACATCTTCACGATTTGACACAGTCTGCAGTCTTAACTTGTCTTCTTTAACAGCAAGAGAATGCCTGCCACTCATGTTGATCCAAAAGATCGGATAAGGTGCCCCACCGATTACGCCCTTTAGCGAAGTCGACCCATCGTAATTGAGATCAATGCGTTCGACTTCACCGTCAAAGCTGCACATGGAGATGAGATATGCAACATCTACGCTGACGATCATCTTTCTACTTGAGGATTGCGCGGTTAGTCGAAAGCCAGTGTCGATGGAAGGACCGATATAATCCACGGAAAGGTCGTTACGACTCCCCCCTGTATAGATTTCGTTTAGTAGATTCCCGCTTTCCTTGTAGTAGTTCTCGATCTGCGATCCAGACTTAGTGGGGTATTTCCCGATGACTACCTCACGGTTCCGGTAAGGAAAGCCAGCAACCCAAGCCGTGCATTTCACATCCAGAGAGGAGTTCTCTCTCTTAAGAAATAAGCGCATCCTGTCAACGGCACGGAACCAACACGAAAGCGTCGTAATTACCTGCCGATGATCGCCCAAAACCTTGACGAAAAGAACCTCGTCGCCAATTGACTTCCAGAAGGCAGGCTCCTCCCCATAGAGCTGCCCCGCCATGTCACTCGCGTCTTTGCGCGCAGTCCACTCCTGCAGAAATGCCTGCGCCGCTTCGAAATAAAACCCTTGTATAGCTGAAAACCATATCGGTCCATTTTTCGAGTCCTCGGTTGTCCCGCCGGGCCGCGCTCTCGTCTGTTTAAGTGACGTGGATCCTACGATGTCAGCGCTAAGGAACAACCTCAATCGTGGCTCAAGAAAAGGTGGACAAATTACATCGGTCAATCGACTAACCCTAGCCCCTTGGCCCGCACCTCGGCGGCTGCGGGCGAGACGCGAAAATGACCCGCCACTGCGTGGAGGTTCCCATCATACTCGTCGAATACGGCTCTGAATGCTGCGTCCGGCATCAGAAATCCGGCGGCGAACCAATTCGCCTCCCATTCAATCCGATCGGAGCCGCGCCGGAAAGCAACCACTCGATCGGGGAACGCTGGGTTCTTCTTCTTGGCCCAGAGGTAATGCAGAACATAGTGGCCAAGCTCATGCGCCACCGTAAAGCGATCACGCTCCGGACTGGTATGCGAGGGAACCACGATCCGGAACCTAGAAGGCCCATCCACATAAAGGCTGCCAGTATGCTCGGGATCCGTTAGCAGGGTATCTTCAATTTGCACCCGCCCGCCCATGCGCTCCACCAGCGCATAGATATCTTCCCCAGCTGAGAAGCTAAGTTGCTTTGCAACATCCTCAGCGAAGGTGTGGACTTGAGATTTTGACAGGCGAGACTCGACGGCTGGCAAATATGTCATGTGGTCCCCGGGATGTTGCGCGGCTATTTAGCAGGTTTGCGGCACGTGTTCAATAGTCGTTCGGCCTTTGTTCCCGGCGCGCACGTCAGGTCATCCGTGTGAGCGAGCCGGACAACCGCAAGCATCAAATAGTGGTCGTTCGCCTCAGCAGCCAGCCTCTAGCCCCTTCTCCACTAGCCTTCTCAACGCCTCTGACCTTGATGGCCTCGGCTCCGGCTGCCGCTCTATCCACGCATTCAGCGCCGCCTCCATCTCCGGGTACAGCCGCATGGAGATGGCCGGGCCGATGCCGGTGCGGGGGCGGCCGCGGCCTCTTTTGGGTGGATCGGCTATTGACTTGCCCCGAATAGTTGCGCACATATATTCGCGAACCGGGGCAAGGCGGCTACCTTGCGCCCGGTTCTGACCAACAACGCCGATATGAGGCGAAGGATGGCTGGTGGCGACCTTAATGTGTCGCGGCGCGCTCTGCTAGGCGCTGCTTGCGTGGCGCCTGTGCTGGGCGTCGCCGATCTGGTGGTGCCGGGGGCTGCCCCTGCTCGTCATCCCGGACTTGATCCGGGATCCACCTTCTTTTTGTCGGCAGGGGTTCAAGAAAGGTGGACCCCGGATCAAGTCCGGGGTGACGCGGAAGCAGCGGCCGGCGCCGCTCGCCGGGAGCGTCGCGCCGTGCGGTGGCAGGCGGCGCTCGCCCGCTTCCGCAAGGCCGAGGCGGCGGTTCTTGCCGCCGCGAGCACCGACGACGAGGACCTTTACGACCGGCTGGGGGAGCGGTTCGAGCGGTCGTTGCGGGCGTTGCTGCGCACCCCCGCGCCGGACGTCGCGGCGCTGGCCGCCAAGCTCGATCTTGCCTTTGCGCATGAGGTGGCGACGCTGAGCGGCGGCGAGGCGTGCCTGGAGGCGATCTGCTGCGACGCCCACCGGCTGGCGCTCGGCGCGGCCTGATTTAGCTCCACGCCGCGCCGCCGAAGCCGCCGGACTCCTCCGTGGAGGAGAGAAGAAGCGCCGATCCGAGCGGATCGGAGCAGAAAACATTTTCCTACATGCCCCTTTCCCTGATCCATCCCAAGGATGGAACAGAAGCGGAACCCTCCCCTCCTGAGTCGCCCACGCTGCCGCGCCGCGGGCCGGGCACGCAACGGCCGCCCATGCACCTTCGCGGGAGGAAGAGCAGCGCCGCGCACCGGGCGGCGGGGGAGAAGACCCCCCGCGAAACCATGTGACTCTTGCGACTCTTGTCAATTCTCGCGCCGCGCTCGCCGGGCGGAACCCAGCCGCGCGCGCCGCTCACACCGCGCAACCAGCGAAGGCAGATCGGTTTTGCGTGACATCGTGAACTTAATGAATTTCACCCCCCTCCCGCCGCCGCCTGCCGCGGCGAAGCGGCGGCGCGGATCCGAGCATGGAAGCTGTGAGAAAGGGGATGGCAGCAGGGCGGGTCCCGAAACGCGCCCGCTCTGCGAACGCGTACCCACGCGGGGTGAGGATCGGGGCCGGTGTTACAAACACCGGCCCCGCCCTCGATACGCAACGGGAGGGGCCCCCTTGGCGGCACAGAGCTTACATCGCCCACGCGTGACCGCCTCTTTGGCAACCGGTTAATGGACGCTCACGCGTGATGGCAGCCTGAACGTCCTTGTCAGTCGCCGTTCACCCGGTGCTCCACGCCGCAGCGAGAGGATTTGCAAGAACAAACAAGCGGGCGAAGTGCTCGTCGTCTACGACCAAAGCCACCCGCGCCTTTGGTTTTCCCGGACATCTCAGCGGCTTAGGAGCCCAAGGGTTGCTGGAAAACTACTGTTTCGGCGTTGCACTAAACCGAGCGGCGAAGCGCCGAGGCCGGAGCGATGCTTCACGGAGCGAAGCCACTTCCGCGAAGCGGATTTGCTCTGCTATGGTTCCGCCAAAGCCGGCCGGGGGGCCGGCGAAACTGTATCTGGGGGGAAGGACGCTGATCAAGGAGTAAGCTTTCGTGAACGCTCAGGCCCCGCGCGAATTTCTCGACCGCCGCCAGCTCGTGGCGGCTCTTCGGAGCCTCCGGCGTGGGGATTTTTCCGTGCGCCTGTCGGAAGACGCGGACGGCGTCGACGGCGAGATCGCAACCCTGTTCAACGAAGTCGTGACTCTCAACGGCGAAATGACTCGCGAGTTCGAGCGCCTGTCCCAGGTCGTCGGCAAGGAAGGCAAGATCACCCAGCGCGGCCGCGTCAAGAGTGCGACCGGCGGCTGGGAAACGGCAATCCGCTCGGTCAACGAGCTGATCGAGGACATGGTCCAGCCGACCGCCGAAGTCGCGCGCGTCATCGGCGCCGTTGCGAAGGGCGACCTTTCGCAGTCCATGACCGTCGAGATCGATGGTCGACCATTGCGCGGCGAGTTCCTGCGCATTGGCAAGATCGTCAACACCATGGTGGAGCAGCTCGCCTCCTTCGCGTCGGAAGTAACGCGCGTGGCGCGTGAGGTCGGCACCGAGGGCAAGCTCGGCGGCCAGGCGAACGTCAAGGGCGTCGCCGGCACCTGGAAGGACCTCACCGACAACGTCAACGCCATGGCCACCAACCTCACAGGGCAGGTCCGCAACATCGCCGAAGTGACCACGGCCGTCGCCTCCGGGGACCTTTCCAAGAAGATTACCGTCGAGGTGAAGGGCGAAATCCTGGAGCTCAAGAACACCATCAACACCATGGTGGACCAGCTCAACGCCTTCGCCTCCGAGGTGACCCGCGTGGCGAGGGAGGTCGGCACCGAGGGCAAGCTCGGCGGCCAGGCGCAGGTGCCGGGCGTCGGCGGGACCTGGAAGGATCTCACCGACAACGTCAACCTGATGGCCGAGAACCTCACCGGCCAGGTCCGTAACATCGCCGAAGTGACGACGGCCGTCGCGTCGGGCGATCTTTCGAAAAAGATCACCGTCGATGTGAAGGGCGAGATCCTCGAGCTCAAGAACACGATCAACGTGATGGTCGATCAGCTCAACGCCTTCGCCTCCGAGGTGACTCGGGTCGCAAGGGAGGTCGGCACCGAAGGAAAGCTCGGCGGCCAGGCGCAGGTGCCCGGCGTCGGCGGCACCTGGAAGGATCTCACGGACAACGTGAACCTGATGGCCGACAACCTGACCGGCCAGGTCCGCAACATCGCCGAGGTGACCACCGCCGTCGCCCTTGGCGATCTTTCCAAAAAGATCACGGTGGACGTGAAGGGCGAAATTCTCGAGCTCAAGAACACCATCAACACCATGGTCGATCAGCTCAACGGCTTCGCCAGCGAAGTGACGCGCGTGGCGCGCGAGGTCGGCACCGAAGGTAAGCTCGGCGGCCAGGCGCAGGTCCCCGGCGTCGCGGGCACCTGGGCCGATCTCACCGACAACGTGAACCTCATGGCCGCAAACTTGACCGGTCAGGTGCGCAACATCGCCGAAGTGACCACCGCCGTGGCACGCGGCGATCTTTCGAAGAAGATCACCGTTGAGGTGAAGGGCGAGATCCTCGAGCTCAAGAACACGATCAACGTGATGGTCGATCAGCTCAACGGCTTCGCCAGCGAGGTGACGCGCGTCGCCCGCGAGGTCGGCTCGGAAGGCAAACTGGGCGGGCAGGCACAGGTGGAAGGAGTCGCCGGCACCTGGGCCGATCTCACCGACAACGTCAACCTGATGGCCGGCAACCTCACCGGCCAGGTCCGCAACATCGCCGAAGTGACGACCGCCGTTGCGAGGGGCGATCTGTCCAAGAAGATCACGGTCGACGTGAAGGGCGAGATCCTGGAGCTGAAAGACACGATCAACACCATGGTCGATCAGCTTAACTCCTTTGCGTCCGAAGTGACGCGCGTGGCGCGCGAAGTCGGCTCCGAAGGCAAGCTCGGCGGCCAGGCGCAGGTGCAGGGCGTCGGCGGCACCTGGAAGGATCTCACCGAAAACGTCAACGCCATGGCCGCGAACCTCACGGGCCAGGTCCGCAACATCGCCGAGGTGACCACCGCGGTGGCGCTTGGTGACTTGTCGAAGAAGATCACGGTGGACGTGAAGGGCGAGATTCTCGAGCTCAAGAACACCATCAACACGATGGTCGATCAGCTCAACGGCTTCGCCTCCGAAGTGACCCGCGTGGCGAGGGAGGTCGGCACCGAAGGGAAGCTCGGCGGCCAGGCGCAGGTGCGGGGCGTCGCCGGCACCTGGAAGGACCTCACCGACAACGTCAACCTCATGGCCGAGAACCTCACCGGCCAGGTCCGCAACATCGCCGACGTCACCACTGCGGTGGCAAGGGGCGACCTTTCCAAGAAGATCACCGTCGACGTGAAGGGCGAGATCCTCGCCTTGAAGGACACGATCAACGTCATGGTCGATCAGCTCAACTCGTTCGCCTCGGAAGTGACCCGCGTGGCGAGGGAGGTGGGTACCGAAGGGAAGCTCGGCGGCCAGGCGCAGGTGCCGGGCGTGGGCGGGACCTGGAAGGATCTCACCGACAACGTCAACCTTATGGCGACCAACCTTACCAACCAGGTGCGCGGCATCGCCGACGTGGTGACGGCGGTGGCGCAGGGCAATCTTCGCCGCAAGCTGACGGTGGACGCCAAGGGCGAGATCGCCGCGCTCGCCGAGACGATCAACTTCATGATCGAGACCTTGTCGACGTTTGGCGACCAGGTGACCAACATGGCCCGCGAGGTCGGCATCGAAGGGCGCCTCGGCGGCCAGGCCCGCGTGCCCGGCGCCGCCGGCCTGTGGCGCGACCTTACCGACAACGTCAACCAGCTCGCCGCGAACCTCACCAACCAGGTCCGCTCGATCGCCGACGTGGCGACGGCGGTGACCAAGGGCGATCTCACCCGCTCGATTGCGGTGGAGGCGTCGGGCGAAATGGCCGCTCTCAAGGACACGATCAACGAGATGATCCTGAACTTGAAAGAGCAGACGCTGAAGAACGCAGAGCAGGATTGGCTCAAGACCAACCTCGCTCGCTTCTCCCGCATGCTTCAGGGCGAGCGCGATCTCACCACCGTTTCGAACCTGATCATGTCCGAATTGGCGCCGCTGGTGAACGCGCAATACGGCGTCTTCTACGTCACCAAGCGCGAGGAGGACGAGACCAAGCTCGAACTCGTCGCCAGCTACGGCGCCGAGAGCCACACGGCTTTGAAGAGTGAATTCAAGCTGCGCGAAGGCCTGGTCGGACAGGCGGCGGCGGACAAGCGTCCCATTCTCCTGGAGCAAGTGCCGGGCGACTTCATCCGGATCGGCTCGGGCCTCGGCCATGCCGCGCCGGCCAACGTCAACATCCTCCCCGCCTTGTTCGAGGATGAGGTGAAGGCGGTGATCGAGCTCGCCTCGTTCAAGGAATTCTCCGAAACCCACCAGAGCTTCCTCGACCAGCTGATGGAGTCGGTCGGCATCGTTTTGAACACGATCGCCGCAACGATGCGCACGGAAGGCCTGCTCAAGCAGTCGCAGCTCCTTACCGCCGAGCTGCAGGCCCGCCAGACCGAGCTCACCACCAAGCAGGAAGAGCTCCACAACACCAACGAGGAGCTTCAGGAGAAAGCGCAGCTCCTCGAAAACGAGAAGAAGCAGGTCGAAGCCAAGAACATCGAGATCGAAATGGCGCGGCGCGCGGTGGAGGAGAAGGCCGAACAGCTTGCCCTCACCTCCAAGTACAAGTCCGAATTCCTTGCCAACATGAGCCACGAGCTGCGCACCCCGCTCAACTCGCTGCTTATCCTGTCCAAGCTTCTCGCCGACAATCCGCAGGGCAATTTGAACGAGAAGCAGACGGAGTTCGCCCGCACCATCAACTCGGCGGGCTCGGACCTGCTCAGCCTGATCAACGACATCCTCGATCTGTCGAAGATCGAATCCGGCACCGTGTCGATCGAGGTCGGCGAGATGCCGATGAACGGCCTCAAGCAGCATATGGAGCGGACCTTCCGCCAGCTCGCGGCCGACAAGCATCTCGACTTCAACGTCGAATTCGATGCGGACCTTCCCCTCGCGATCAAGACGGACGAGAAGCGGCTGCAGCAGGTGGTGCTGAACCTCCTGTCCAACGCCTTCAAGTTCACCGCGCAAGGTCGCGTGACGCTTGCCGTGCGCACGGCAAGCGGAGGCTGGAGCACGAACCACCCGGTTCTGCGCAGCGCCGACACCGCCATCGAGATCGCAGTCACCGACACCGGCATCGGCATCCCGGTGGACAAGCAGAAGCTGATCTTCGAGGCTTTCCAGCAGGCCGACGGCACGACCAGCCGCCAATATGGCGGAACCGGCCTTGGCCTGTCGATCAGCCGCGAGATCGCGCGCCTCCTTGGCGGCGAACTCCAGGTCCGCTCCAAGCCCGGCGAAGGTTCCACCTTCACCCTGTTCGTGCCGCTCCAGGCGGTGGCCCCGACCGCCACCGCGGCGACGGGCGGGACGAGCGCACGCTACGACAATAGCGGTGCCATCGTCCCGACCGCATTGCCGGCCGGCTTCGAAGTCACGGACGACCGCGATACCTTGGGCGAAGACGCCTTCGTCCTCATCGTGGAGGACGACCCCACTTTTGCGTCCATCCTGCTCGACATCGCTCGAACCGCCGGGCTGAAGGGGGTGGTTTCCACCGCCGGGGCCGGCACGCTGGCGATGGCAAGAAAGCTGCAGCCCGATGCCATCACACTCGATCTCGGCCTGTCCGATATCGACGGCTTCGTGCTTCTCGATCTCCTCAAGCACGATCCGCAGACCAGTCACGTGCCGATCCACGTCATCTCAGGCGCCGACAAGATCCGTTCGGTAATGGAGATGGGTGCCTTTGGCGTGACCGAGAAGCCGGCCGACGATCAGGCGCTCGGCCGCGTCTTCCGCGACCTGGCCGGGCACATCAAGCAGACCGAGAGGCCGCCGGCCCGCATCGAGGCAAGCAACGAGCCCGGCCACGGCGTTCGCACCGTCCCCGAGCTTGCCGGCGCGAAAATCCTGATCGTCGACGACGACATCCGGAACATCTATTCGCTGACCAGCGTGCTCGAAAGCTACGATGTCGAAGTGCTCCACGCCGAACGCGGCAAGGATGGTATCCTGATCCTTGAACAAACGCCCGGCATCGACCTTGCGCTGATCGACATCATGATGCCGGAAATGGATGGCTACGAGACGATGCAGCAGATCCGGCGGCGTGATGCGCTGGCCGAGCTGCCGCTCATCGCCGTCACCGCCAAGGCGATGAAGGGCGACCGCCAGAAGTGCCTCGACGCCGGCGCAAGCGACTATATCGCCAAACCGGTCGACATCGATCTGCTGCTCGCGCTGCTGCGCGTCTGGCTTGCCCGGGCGCGCGAAAGCGCACAGCCTGTCCTGAGCGCGGGTGTGGCGGCCGAATAAATGCCGGCACTGACCACCACCACATCACCGGCCGCGCCCACGGCCGAGGACCTTGCGGCCGAGCCCATCCACCGGCCGCGGGTCCTCGTCGTGGACGATGACGAGCGCAACCTGCTCGCCATCCAGAATGTGCTCGAGGACTTGGGCGACATCGTCGTCGCCCGCTCCGGCGAGGAAGCCCTGCGCCACCTCCTCAAGGGCGAGTTCGCGGTTATCCTGCTCGACGTCTACATGCCCGGTATCGACGGCTACGAGACCGCGCAGATGATCCGCAGCCGCGAGCAGACCAAGCGCATCCCGATCGTTTTCCTGTCGGCCGTGAACAAGGAAGCCGAGCATCTGATGCGCGGCTACTCGATGGGCGCGGTCGATTACGTGTTCAAGCCGGTCGACGCGGTGGTGCTTCGCTCAAAAGTTGCGGTCTTTGTCGACCTGTTCGCGATGACCAAGGAAATCCAGCGCAAGGCAAAGGCGGAGCAGGCACTGCTCGACGCGAACCTGCGCGTGAACGCCGAGCGCCTGCGCGTCGAGCAGGAACTTCGCCTGGCCGAACAGCGGCAGGGCGCGATCATCCAGTCGCTTCCGATCATCCTCTACCTCGAAGCGCTGGACGCGGTGCCGCGCGTGCCGAAATTCGTCAGCGGCAATTTCTCCGCGCTGACCGGCTACGCGTTCTCGGAGATCGAGGCGGCGCCGAACCTTTGGATCGACCGGCTTCACGCAGAAGATCGCGACCGTGTCCTTGCCGCCCTTGCCGGACGGCTGCACGGGCGATCGCTTTCGGTGGAATATCGTTGGAAATGCGCCGATGGCCAGTACCGCCACTTCCTCGACCAGGCCGTGCTGCTGCGCGATGGGGACGGAACACCGATCGAATATGCCGGCACATTGCTGGACATCACGGAGCGCCGGGCGCTCGAAAGCCAGCTTGTTCAAGCGCGCAAGATGGACGCTATCGGCAAGCTGACCGGCGGCATCGCGCATGATTTCAACAACCTCCTCGCCGCGATCCTGGGCGGCCTTGGCCTGATCGAGCGTCGCCTTCCCTTGGGGGAAGAACATCTCAAGGTTCTCAACATGACCAAACGGGCGGCCGAGCAGGGCTCCGAATTGGTTGCGCGGCTGCTCGCTTTTGCCCGGCGGCAGCAGCTTGAACCTGCCTGTATAGAAGTCGGTGCTTTGTCCTCGGCGGTGAGCGACCTCCTGGCCCACACGCTGGGCGGCCTCGTAGCGCTTGATTGGAAAGTCGAAGCGGAGACCTGGCGTGCATTTGCCGACCAGTCGCAGCTCGAGCTTGCGCTGATGAACCTCATCATCAATGCGCGGGACGCGATGCCCGACGGAGGTACGATCACGGTCAGTGCCGAGAACCGCGCGCTGCTTGGACAGGATGACGAGATCGCCATGCCGCCGGGCGAATATGTCGCCTTTGCGGTAACCGATGCCGGCACGGGCATCCAGCCTGACATGCTTCAACAGGTGATGGAGCCGTTTTTCACCACCAAGGAGGTCGGCAAGGGGACGGGACTTGGCCTCTCGATGGTTTACGGGTTCGCGCGCCAATCTGGCGGCGTATTCCGGATCGAGAGCGCGGTGGGCGTTGGAACCCGCGCCGAGATCTGGCTTCCGCGCGGGCACCCCGCGCAAGCCGATCCTGCCGAGGAAGCCGAGGTCGACCACACGTTCACCCCGACCCGGGCGCTCAAAGTCCTGCTGGTGGACGACCATGAAGGCGTGCGGGCAACAACCGCGGCGCTGTTGTCGGATCTCGGCCACGAGGTCATCGAAGCCGGCAGCGGCCCCGAGGTGCTCTCACTCCTCGCGAGCCAACCTTATTGCTGCGACGTGCTGATCACCGATTATGCAATGCCCCATGTTTCGGGCGCAGAGGTGATTCGGCAGGCCCGGGCGATCAGGCCGCATCTCCCGGCGCTGATCATCACCGGCTATGCGGATGCGCAATCGATTGAACGCAGGCCGGTGGACGTAGCCATATTGTCCAAGCCGTTTAAAGCAGACCAGCTCGTGGCCGCGCTGAGAACGGCCGTACCGCATGAGCCGGTTCAATCGCTTGATCTGGTCGGCTCGGCTTAGCGGAAAGCGGCGGAAATCGTTACCTGCGCACGGGCGTGTTCAAGTGCCGCTTGGTTCAGGAAATGACGCCGATCTTCTGTCCCTCGCGCCAAACCTCGCAGATTGGACAATCCGGATCGTCCCGCGCAACCTCAAGCGCGCGCTGATCGTCAGACGCGAGCGTATCGCGCCGCTTGACGACCTTGCCGCCCGGCTTCGTGACCTTGTTCAATCGGTAGTGCCGCATCGCCTTCCCCCCGCTTGCGCCGATGTTGCCAAACACCAAAAGCGTGCGCAATACCGTCGCGGGGCTTCGGGCACAAAGGCCGCCCAAAAGCCAAATGGCGAGGTCTCGGGGGTGGTTCGCAGGCAGCCTGCGGACTGGCTATCGCTAACAACCACGGCGTCAAGCGCAGCTCTGGACGATCCTCGTCATGCGACATCATCCTCTTCGCATTCAGCCCGGTGGCGGCGCAGCATATCCTCGGATTCGCCGACCAGCCGCTCGGTTTGTGCGATGCTGTCTCTTAGCGCCTGCTGGCTGCATTCCACCTCGTGCTCATGCTGTGTGCGGCGGGCCGCGCGCTTATTTTTATCGTCCATGCGCTCCAAACGCCGAGCCCCTCGGTGGGTTTCACGAGCCCCCTGCCGGGGTGAGAAGGGGCAGCCGCTGGCGGCCGCCCCTTCATCGATCGTCAGATGCTCTTAGCGGTTGTCCCGATCCGTACGGTCGGACCCGCTAAGCCCGGAGCCCGCCTCACCAGATCCGGATGTGCCCGTCCCGAAGCTTCCGAGCGCCGAGCGATCCTGGGCATTGCCCCGATCGACCTCCACCTCGGTGTGCCGGACGGTATCGGAAATGTTCTGCGTACGCTCTTCCGCGGTTTTGCGAACCACCAGCTCCTCACGCACCACAGCTTCCTTGCCGACCACGGCTTCCTCGGCGCGCGCGGTCATCTCGACTTCGCGGTTCTGCAGCAGATCGCCTCGATCCAGGTCGCTGGCCGAGATCGGCTGGCTGATGGGGCGCCTTTCAACGCTGACGTGCTCTTCCCGAAGATTCACCTGCTCCGTCACGGGCGTTTCTTCAACACGCGTTTGGACCCGAGCACCGCCGCGCTCAACCTCACGCTTCCCAACCCGAAGCTCTTCCTCGACAATTGGAATTCGCTCCTCTTGGATGGCCTGCCCGCCCTCGGCCCCGGCGCTCGACATTTGCGAACCCGTGTTCGTACCGCCGCCAAAGGAACCCACTGAGGAAGCTCTCGGCGCGCTGGAGCTATGGCCGCCAGCGCCGTTCAGGATCTCGGAAGCTGCCTGCGGCGTGATTGCACCATCGCTCGTGTCAACCGAGACAAACACTCCGCCGTCGTTGATACGGCCCTCGTAATAGCTTGCATCTTCGTCGCTCACGCCGTGCTTGGCGAGAAGCCCGCTCAGGCCGCCGGCAAGCGCACCGGCTCCGGCACCGATCGCCGCGGCTTCCGGCACTGCCGAGGCGGCGATTGCGCCGGCAGCGGCAAGCGGACCGACACCGGGGATCGCGAGCGCAGCAATGCCAAGGAGTGCGCCGACGCCGCCGCCGGCGAGTGCGCCCTTGAGCAGACCTTCCCCTTTTTCTTTGGCCTCATGGGTGTTTGCGTCACCATAGTCGCCGTCGCCGCTGTCGTGGCGGGCAATGACGGAAAGGGCGCTGTCACGCACGCCGCGCTGACGAAGGTCGCGAACGGCGGCCTCTGCTTCGGAATGGCTGTCGAATACGGCCGAGACGATGTTCTGGTTCACTACGCACTCCTGTTACTAATCCCGCTCGATCGGACACAACTGGAGTAAAGACACGCCGTTCCTCGCCTCAACGTATTTGAAGGAGCCTGTCGCACAGCGATCGACAGGCCGGCGGAGCCGTGTTCCCCCGCCTCCGCGGGAACTACCGCCTCAGCCTCCGGTTGAGCGCGCATGACTCATCTACCGGTGCCGAAATGAACGAGGAAGGTGCACGGCGCCTGGCCCTGGTGCGCGCCATCGAAACGGAGGACAGCGCGGAAGCGCTGCTCACCAGGGACGACCGTCTCTCCGCCACAGGCATCGCGCTTACCGAAGTTGGTCCGGAGGGCGACCGCCGAAACGCCGCCTCGCGGGAAGACCGGTTCCTCGAACGACGCTCCTTTCTCGCCCTCGAGCGGCTGGCAGCGCGCTACCCCGCAGTTGCCCAGGCGGAGCGCCGGGCCCGCTGGCCCGGGTGGATCAACTGGGCGCTGCCGGTTGCCGCTTTTGCGTTGGGCATGGCCAGCAACATCATCGACGGCTCGCGGATGAGCATCATCGCCTTCCCGATGCTGGGTATGTTGATCTGGAACCTGACGGTCTACGCGCTCATCGCCGCTCAGGCCTTGCGCAAACTCACGTCACGCAAATGCGCGCCTCGTGCTCGCAGCGCAGCCAGGCTGCTCGATCGCATAACAGGCGCGAGCAAGGGCGCCGCCGCCGCGCAGCAGCCGCTGGCAGGGGCTCTCCTGCGTTACCTGAAGGATTGGGTGTCTTGGTCGGCGCCGCTCACCAATGCGCGTGCGGCGCGGCTTTTCCACGTCGCCGCGGCCGCCCTCGCGATCGGGCTGCTCGCCGGTATGTACTGGCGTGCGCTCGGCACCGAATATCGGGCGGGGTGGGAGAGCACTCTCCTTGGTCCGCAGGCGGTGCACGGCCTCATCCACCTCATGCTCTGGCCGGCGAGCCTTCTCACCGGCGTCGCGCTTCCCGATGTGGCCCGCGTCGCGTCGCTGCGCTGGGGCGCCGGCAGCCTTGGGGAAAATGCCGCGCCCTGGCTCCACCTCTACGCCGCCACCGCAGTCCTGTTCATCATCGGCCCGCGCCTTCTCCTCACCGCTTGGAATGCCCTGCGCGCCGCGCGGCTTGCCGCGCACTTTCCTGTCCCGGGGACCGGCGACTTCTACGTCCGCCGCCTGCTCCGCAGCCTGCGCGGCGACGCTCCGGTGGTGCGCGTCATCGCCTACAGCTTCCATCCGCCTGAGAAGACGCAGCGCCAGCTCGAAGCGCTTCTCGGCGATGTCCTGGGGGCAAAAACCCGCGTCACCGTTGAGCAACCCATCGCTTACGGGGAGGAGGACGAATGGCTGGCTAAGCTGGACTTTGTTGGCGGCGACGCCGACCATCTCGTTGTGCTGTTCAACCTCTCCGCCACGCCCGAAGCCGAGAACCACGGCGCGCTCGTTACCGGCCTGCGCCGCCGCATCGCCGAGGCGAAAAGCGGCGCCGCGCTGACAGTTCTCATCGACGAGTCCGCAATGCGCCAGCGCCTTGGCTCAGAGGGCGCGGCCCGCCTTGAAAGCCGCCGCGCCGCCTGGGAGGCAATGCTTCGCCAGCACCATGCCGCGCCGCTGTCACTCGATTTGGATGCGGAGCTGGCCAGCCTGGCCCGGCCGTTGGAGGCCGCCTTGCTGCACGCCCACGCGGGAACACCTGCGTGACCGGGGATACACCGCCTACCACCGTCAACCTGTCGGTCATCTCCCACACCAATGCCGGCAAGACGACGTTGGTCCGCACCCTGCTCGGCCAGGATATCGGCGAGGTGCGGGACGCGGCGCACGTTACCGATCTCGCCACCGGCTACCTGATGCTGCAGTTGGGCAGCGACACGCTGATGCTGTGGGACACGCCGGGCTTCGGCGACACCGCGCGCCTGCTCAAGCGGCTCAAGCTTTCGTCCAACCCGGTCGGCTGGTTCCTGACCCAGGTGTGGGACCGGTGGCGCGAACGCCCGCTCTGGTCAAGCCAGCAGGCGGTGCGCAATGCCCGCGAGGAAGCGGACATAATTCTCTATCTCGTCAACGCGTCGGAAGATCCTGCGGACGCGGGCTATGTCGGGCTAGAGATGGAAATCCTCGCCTGGGTCGGCAAACCGGTCCTTCTGCTCCTCAACCAGATCGGCCCACCGACGCAAAGCGGCGCAGCGGAGGAAGAGCGTTGGTCCCGGCACCTTAGCGGTCACGCAGTCGTCCGCGGTACGCTGACGCTCGACGCATTCGCGCGCTGCTGGGTTCAGGAAGGCACCTTGCTGCGCATGGTCGCGCCGCTTCTGCCGCCCGCCAAGCAGGCGGCCAGCGCCCGCCTGGAAGAAGCGTGGCAGGAGAAGAACCTCCAACGCTTCAACCGTTCAATGGAGGTGCTTGCCGGCCACCTTGCCGAGGCCGCGGCCGATCGTGAGGCGGTGCCGGAGCAGGATTGGCGGGACAAGGTCGGTGGCGCAATCCGTTCGCTCGGCGGCGAAGAGCCGGCGGAAGCCCGGCGCGCCGTCGCAAAGCTCGCCGAACGGCTTGAGGTGAGCACGCGCCGGTCCACCGAAGAACTGATCCGGCTTCACAACCTCCAGGGCAAGGCGACGGGCGAGGTGCTCCGCCGGGTCGGCCGGGACGTCGCCACGTCGGCGCCCGCCCGCGAGGGCTTTACCGCAATGCTCGGCGGTCTTGTTTCGGGAGCGCTTGGCGGGCTTGCCGCCGATGTTGCGGCAGGAGGCCTCACGCTTGGCGGCGGGATGATTGTCGGCGGGTTACTGGGTGCGGTGGGTGCCGGCAGCCTGGCGCGCGGCTACAATCTGGCGCGCGGCGAGGCGGAGCCGGTTGTCAGCTGGTCCCAAGACTTCTTCCTGTGCCTCGTCCGCCTTGCGCTGCTTCGCTATCTCGCGGTTGCGCATTTCGGCCGAGGGCGAGGAGATTACCAGGAAGGCGAGCACCCGCAATTCTGGCAAACCGCCGTCGCCGAAGCCGTGGAAAGGCAGGCAAGCCAGCTCCAACGCGCCTGGACTGAGTTGAAGAACGGGCAGGCAGCGGCTCCCGCTGCGGCGCTTCAAGCCTGTCTGACGACAGCGGCGGCCGAACTCCTCGTCCGTTTCTACCCGGAAGCTTCGGAGCTCTTCTCCACTCGAAAAGCTGTCGAGCCCGTGCCGTAGCGCCGCTCTGCCTGCAGGCTTGGCGGTGGTAAGAGCCAGGGGAAGCTGCATAGCGATCGGCCGCGGCCGCAATGCGGCCCACGCCCGCGCGCGACGTGCAACCAAATCGCCTGACAGCGTCTACGGTTTGCGAACGCTGGGGAACTGTTGCGAACGAGGAAAGTGGCGGAGAGGGTGGGATTCGAACCCACGGTACCCGCAAGGGCACAACGGTTTTCGAGACCGTCCCGATCGACCACTCTGGCACCTCTCCGCAAAGATGAGGGCGAAGCGCCGCGCAGGCGGGCTCGGTCGACTGGCGGGGCGCTTAGCCCAAGGTTCCGGCCTTGCCAAGCCTGTCCTGAGCGAAGTCGAAGGGCCTGTCCTGAGCGCAGCGGCATGCGCGGTCGCTTGCCTTTCCCCCCATGCCCCCTACATCGGACACATGGTAACCGGCCAACTTCCCTGGGACGAAAGCGGCGCCGCGGCAGCGCCCGCGGTCAGCCACGCGCGCTTCACAATCGGCGACGTGGTGCGCCACCGCTTATTCGACTTTCGCGGCGTGATCTACGATGTCGATCCGGTGTTCACCAATTCCGAGGAATGGTACCAGGCGATCCCGGAGGAGATCCGCCCGCGCAAGGACCAGCCTTTCTACCACCTGCTCGCCGAAAATGGCGAAAGCAGCTACACCGCCTACGTCAGCCAGGGGAATCTGGTGGTCGACGACTCCGAGGAGCCGATCGACCATCCCGGCATTCCCGGCCTGTTCGAGCCGTTCGCCCAGGGCCGCTACCGGCTCCGCCGCGAGATGCGCCACTGAGGCGAGTGCCGCCGCGATTTACCGCGCGGCATCGGTTGACAGACCGCACACCCGCTTGTAGCAGCCCGGCTTCCCGCGCGGGGTTCGGCCGTGGCCGTTTTTGCGCGGACAAAGCTTTAGAATGTTTGGAAAGAGCCATGTTCGCAGTCGTGCGCACGGGCGGCAAGCAATATCGCGTTGCCGCTGGAGACAAGATCGTCGTTGAAAAGCTTGCCGGTGAGGCAGGCGACACCATCCAGCTGGGCGATATCCTGCTCGCCGGCGAAGGCGCGGACCTGCGCTCCACCGAAGGGCTGCTGATCTCCGCCGAGATCATCGCCCAGGCGAAGGCCGACAAGGTCATCGTCTTTAAGAAGCGCCGCCGCCACAACTACCGCCGCAAGGCCGGTCACCGCCAGCAGCACACCATCCTGCGCATCACCGCGATCGGCGACCACAAGGCCGAGGACAAGCAGGCCAAGACTCAGGCCGAGACGCCTGTGGCGGCTGACCAGGGTCCCGCCGCTGCAGCCGCTCCGGCGCCGGAAGCCGCTGCTTCGGAGTCTCCGGCCAAGAAGCCGCGCGCCAAGAAGGCCGCTCCGGATGCGCCCGCCGCGACCGACTTGCAGCCCCAGGCGCCTCTGAAGGTCGACGGCGCCGAGAGCCCGATGACCGACAGCCCGGTTGAATCCAAGAACGACGCCGCGTAAATAGCGGTTCGAAGACAGACGTAAGGCAGATTCGAGATGGCACATAAAAAAGCAGGCGGCTCGTCCCGCAACGGTCGCGACTCCGCGGGCCGCCGCCTTGGCGTCAAGAAGTTCGGCGGCGAAACCGTTCTCGCCGGCAACATCATCGTCCGTCAGCGCGGTACCAAATGGTATCCGGGCGCCGGCGTCGGCATGGGCAAGGACCACACGCTTTTTGCGCTTACGAACGGCCGCGTGCTGTTCAAGGACGGCAAGCTTGGCCGCAAGTTCGTGTGTGTCGACATGCCGATTACCGCGGAAGCAGCGGAATAGGGGAAGCCGAGGACGGGCCTTCCCTCAAGGGGCGGCCCCCAGGTCTCAACTAGAGAACCGAATTCGAGGGAGAGGGGCCAAAGGCTCCTTTCCCTTTTTTCGTATCTCCCTCGAAATTGTCACTGCGCCGACACCCCGCTGGGCAAGGCGCTAGGCGAAGAGAGGAAGAACACCATGTTCGCTCGGACGGAAAGACTGCTGCTGCGGCCCGGCTGGACCCAGGACGCCCCTGCCCTCTTCCAGGCGATCGCCGACGAAACCATCGTCCGCAACCTCGCCAGCGCGCCCTGGCCTTACCAGATGGCAGACGCCGAGGCCTTTCTCGCCACCGATCGAGACCCGGCCGAGCCCTCCGCTTTGATCTTTCACCGCACCGCAGGCGTGCCCCAGCTCGTCGGCACGATCGGCATCGGCCGCCGTCCCGAGGGAGAGCTGGAATTCGGCTACTGGATCGCTCAGCGCTTCTGGGGCCTGGGCTTCGCCACCGAGGCTGGGCGGGCGGTGATCGACTTCGCCCGCGAGTCGCTTCGGGTGCGCAGGCTTAGCGCGGGGCACTTCCTCGACAATCCTGCCTCAGGCCGCGTGTTGGAAAAACTCGGCTTCTGCCCGACGGGTGCCGTCACCCCCCGCTACAGCGCCGGCCGCCGCGAAGCCGCGCCGTGCCGGGTGTTCGCGCTCGATCTCTCGGAGCCTGGAGCGCGCGACTGTCTGGAGATGATGGCGGCCTAGTTCCTCCCCAAGCAGCGCCTGGGGAGGGGAACCAGCCGAAGGCTGGTGGAGGGGTAAGTGGCTCGGCCTGCGCAGTTACCCCTCCACCATGCTGCGCATGGTTCCCCTCCCCATCTGCGATGGGGAGGAACAGTTAGGCGTAGGCCTGCTTCAACTCGGCATCTGCTTGGGCGATCAGCGCGCGGTCGTCGTGATTCCACGGGTGGAAGCCGGGCAGGAAGAAGCTCAGCCACGCCGCGAATACCTTGCGGAACATGCCCGGCCGCCCAAAGGCAAACCAGAATACGCCCCACCAAGCCTTGGGGCCTCGGATACCATCCTGTGCCAGCAGGTCCAGCGCGCCGGCGGTGCGATCGACCAGGAAGTTCCTGGTGACGAGCAGCATCACCCGCGCCTTTACCGACCAGCGCTTGGACCGCGTCATGCCTTTGGTGGCGTGCATCCAGGTGTCGTAGGCGACGCCCTTGTGCTCGATCTCCTCGATCGCGTGCCAGCGCCACAGGGCCGCGCTCTCGGCATCCGCTTTCTCGAGGTGACGCGGATCGGCGAGCAGCTCGTGGGCGAGCATCGCGGTGAAATGTTCAAGCGCCATGGTCGCGGCGAGGCTGACGATCGGGTGCTTTGCGCGGACGACCGCAAGTCGGTCGTCGACATCCTTGTCGAGGCGCGAAAGATCGTAACCGGCATCCACCGCGCGCTTGTTGAAGGCGACGTGCTCGCGGCTGTGCATGACTTCCTGAGTGGTGAACGCCTTGATCTCGGCGGCGAGCTTCGGATCGGCGCCCTCGCGAAAAGCCCGCACGCTCTCGACGAAAAAGGCCTCGCCCTTGGGAAAGGTTGCGGAAAGTGCGTTGTAAAGCGCGGTGCCGTAAGGATCACCGCCAAGCCACCAGCGAGCCGTTTCCGCGCCACGGCCGAAACGCCGGTCGCGGGGCACGATGGTGAGATCGGAGGGTGTCGTTGCGCGCGCCATCATGTATCTCCTGGAGAAATGAGCACATATTCTTACTTACACGAATGTCAATAGTTCGCGCACGCCTGACGCCGGGCGAAAGCCGCGCCGCTGCTTTGGAAGCGGCGCGCAGTCTGCTGCTCGAGGAAGGCCCGCAGGCCGTCACCTTGAAGGCGGTTGCGGGGCGGATCGGCCGCACCCACGCCAACCTCCTCCACCATTTCGGCTCGGCGGCGGGGCTGCAGTCGGAACTTGCGCGCGACCTGGCGGAACGTGTCACAGCCCATATCGGCGAGGCGGTCGACAAAGCGCGGGTCGGCGAAGCAGACCCGCGCGAAATCGTCGATCGTACCTTCGACGCGTTCGGCCGCGAAGGTGCGGGCGCGCTCGCCGCCTGGATGATTCTCAGCGGCAACCACGACGCGCTGAACCCGGTGCTCGAGGCGATCCACGGGCTGGTCGACCGCCTCGGCGCCGGCCACGAAGACCGCCCGGTCCACGAAATCACGCTCTGGCTCGTCCTCGCCGCGCTTGGCGATTCGCTCCTCGGCCGACCAATGGCGGAGGCGCTCGGCCTGCCGCCGGAACGCGCCCGGGAACTTGCCCGCGCACACCTTCTGTCCTCGATGGGGGTGGCGGCGGAGCCCCTCGGCTCCTAAGTCCCCGCTTATGCATTTTCTCGACCAGGCAAAGATCTTCATCCGCTCAGGCGCGGGCGGCCCCGGCGCCGTCTCGTTCCGGCGGGAGAAGTATATCGAATATGGCGGCCCTGACGGCGGCAACGGCGGCAAGGGCGGCGACATCGTCTTCGAAGCGGTGGAAGGCCTCAATACGCTGATCGATTTCCGCTACACCCAGCATTTCCGCGCGCCGCGCGGCGTTGGCGGCCAAGGCACCAACCGCACCGGTGCCGGCGGCGACGACCTGGTCATCAAAGTGCCCGTCGGCACCCAGATCATCTCCGACGATCGCGAGCATGTCCTTGCCGACCTTACCGAGGTCGGCCAGCGTGTCGTGCTTTTGCGCGGCGGCGACGGCGGCCGCGGCAACCTCAGCTACAAGACCTCCACCAACCGCGCGCCGCGACAGCACGGCACCGGCTGGGAGGGCGAGGAGATGTGGGTGTGGCTGCGGCTCAAGCTGCTCGCCGATGTGGGTCTCGTCGGTCTGCCGAACGCGGGTAAATCGACCCTGCTCAACGCGGTCAGCAACGCCAACGCAAAGGTCGGCGCTTACCCGTTCACCACTCTTCACCCGAAACTCGGCGTGGTCCGCCACAAGGGTCGCGAGTTCGTGATGGCCGACATTCCCGGCCTGATCGAAGGCGCTGCCGAGGGCGCCGGCATCGGCGACCGCTTCCTTGGCCACGTCGAGCGCACCCGCGTGCTGCTCCACCTCGTCGACGCCAACAACGAGGACGTCGCGGAAGCCTACCGCATCGTCAGCGAAGAGCTCGAAGCGTATGGCGAAGGGCTCGAGGAAAAGCAGGTCGTGGTCGCGCTCAACAAGTCCGACACGCTCGACGCGGAGCTGATGGAGGCACTTTCGGACGAGCTTGAAGACGCCAGTGGTGTGCGCCCCCTCCCCTTGTCCGGCGCAACCGGTGAAGGCCTGGAAGCGGTGCTGGACCTGCTGCTCCGCCACCTCGACGGCGGCCGTGAGCAGACCTCCGGCCCCGACGACCCAGCCGAGGACTGGTCGCCGCTCTAGAAATGAGCCGCTCCGTCCGCACCCTTGCCGTCACCGGAGGCACCGGCTTCGTCGGCCAGCATCTGCTACGAATCGCGCTGGCCGACGGCTATGACGTGCGGGCGCTGACCCGAGGCTGGAAACCGCCGGAGCATGACATCCACTGGGTGGACGGCGCTCTCGACCGGCCGGAAAGCCTGGTCAAACTGTGCACCGGCGCCGACGCGGTGATCCACATTGCTGGCATGATCAACGGCAGCCGTGAAGCCTTTGAGGCGGTCAATGCCGGCGGCACCGCCAACATGATCGACGCGGCGCGCAAGGCCGGCGTGCGGCGCTTCGTCCACATCTCCTCGCTCGCCGCGCGCGAGCCGGACCTGTCCAACTATGGCTGGTCGAAGATGAAGTCGGAAAAGCTCGTCTCCGCCTCCGGGCTCGACTGGACGATCCTTCGCCCGCCCGCCGTCTACGGCCCGGGTGACCGCGAAACCTTTGAACTGTTCCGAATGGCGCAGCGCGGCTTCGTCGGCCTGCCGCCGAAGGGACGCCTCTCGGTGATCCACGTCGAGGATCTTTGCCGCCTGATGCTTGCCGTGCTGGAGGATACGGACAGCCGCGCCGAGCTGTACGAGCCCGATGACGGCCGCGACGGCGGCTGGGAGCATCGCGACTTCGCCAGAGCGCTCGGCGCGGTCTACGGCACGAAGCCGTTCGCGGTGAGCTTCCCCAAGCCGGCGCTGCGCGTTGCGTCCGGTGTCGACCGCCTGCTCCACGGCAAGAAGGCCAAGCTGACTGCCGACCGGGTCGGCTATTATTGCCATCCCGACTGGGTCTCCGCCGCCGAGCGCCGCCCAGCGCGGCGGCTCTGGTCGGCGCAGGTGCCGACCGAGCAGGGCCTGGAGCAGACCGCCGCCTGGTACCGCGAACAAGGCTGGCTTCGCTGAACGCTTGAATTCCCCGCGCCGGGCGCGTACATCGTCCGTGCGGGACCGGGCCCCTCTGGCGGCTGTCCATGGACGGCTGCGATGTCGGACCGCATCGGGCAAGGCCCGGTGCAGTTCGACTTTTTTTGTGCCTGCGCCGCCGTCTTACCCGATCGATCAACCATCGATTGGAGCGGCACATGACATTCGAACTCTACCGGCTCAGCGCATTTCGACAGCGCCTGGACTTTGAAATCGGGCGCGAGCTGAAGCGACCGGCGCCAAGCGCACTGCGCCTGTTGCGGCTGAAGATGCTCAGGCTGGGCCTCCAGGCCCGCCTGCACCGGCACGCGCCTCTCGCCATCTGATATCTGGGCGAGGGTACCGCCTCTGCGCGTCCCTGCGCCTTTAGTCTCCTGCGGTGCACGCCCCCGCCTGGCCATCCGGCGGCGCGCGGCGGCGAACCTATAGACACAAGGTTTGAATATGGAACTCCTGACCCTGCTTTGGCTCGGCAAGCCGCTCTGGATGTGGCTTGCCTTTTTGGGGATCGTCGCCCTGCTCCTCGCCCTGGATCTCGGCGTGCTTCACCGCAAAACCCGGGAGATCGGGGTCCGCGAAAGCCTGCTCGTTTCCGGGGGGTATATCGGCCTTGCCTTGGCGTTCGGCGCCTGGGTCTGGTGGTATCTCGGCGAGACCGCGGGCATTCAATATCTTACCGGCTTCGCAATCGAGAAAAGCCTGGCGATCGACAACGTCTTCGTGATCGCCATGATCTTCGGCTATTTCGCGGTTCCGCGCCTCCATCAGCACCGCGTGCTGTTCTGGGGCATCATCGGCGTGCTGGTGCTCCGCGGCGTCATGATCGGCGTCGGTGCGGCAATGGTGGAGCGGTTCGAGTGGCTGCTCTACGTCTTCGCCGCCTTCTTGATCGTCACCGGGATCAAGATGTGGCGGATGGCGGACAAGCCGTTCGACGTCGGCGGATCGCCCCTGCTGAAGTGGATCCGCGCGCGCTTTCGGGTCACCGACACCTTGCACGGGGATCGTTTCTGGGTGCGGGCGGCCGATCCCGCGACCGGCCGCCCCGCCTGGTTCATCACCCCGCTGTTCCTGGCGCTGATCATGGTCGAGTTCGTCGATGTGGTGTTCGCCGTCGATTCGGTGCCGGCGATCTTCGCGATCACCACCGATCCGTTCATTGTCTACACGTCCAACATCTTCGCCATCCTGGGTCTGCGCGCCCTGTATTTCGCGCTGGCGGCGATGATCGACCGCTTCCACTATCTCAAATACGCGCTGGCCGTGTTGCTGGTGTTTATCGGCGCCAAGATCTTCGCGGCCGATGCGCTCGGAATCGCCAAGGTGCCGCCGGCGCTTTCGCTCGGCATCACCCTGTCGATCCTGGCCGCGGGCGTCTTCGTGTCCTTGTGGAAGACGCGGGGCCCCGCGCCACCGTCTCGCCCAATTGTCTTGGCAGAAGGCCCCCCGGGACATAAGGACGCGCCATGACCGACAGAGACGAAATCTACGCCAAGGTGGCCGAGCTGATCGCGCCGTTCAACAAAAAGGGCGTGGAGCTCTCGGAAGGCACAACCTTCGCCGGCGATCTCGAGTGGGACAGCCTGATCGTGATGGATTTCGTCGCCTCGGTGGAGGACGAATTCGACATTCTCATCACCATGAACATGCAGGCGGAGATCGAGTCCGTGGGCCAGCTCGTCGATGCGGTCGCGACGCTTCGGCAGGACGGATAAAAGCGTGACCGAATCCGTCAGCACCCCCTACGATCCGGCCAAGGAAACGGCCGTGCAGCCGTCGCACGGCCGTGATCTGTTCAGCAAGTTCGACGCGCTAATCGCGGAACGCGAGGCTTTGCTGGCCACGGGGGTGCGCGACCCTTTCGGGCTGGTGATGGAGAAAGTGCTCTCCCCCACCCGAGCGATCGTGAAGGGCAAGGAGATCATCCTGCTCGGCACCTACAATTATATGGGCATGACCTTCGACCCGGACGTGGTCCAGGCCGGCAAGGACGCGCTCGACGAATACGGCGCCGGCACCACCGGCAGCCGGGTCCTGAACGGCACCTACCAGGGGCACCGCGAAGTCGAGGACGCGCTGAAGGAATTCTACGGCACCGAGCACGCAATGGTCTTCTCCACCGGCTACCAGGCCAATCTCGGCCTGATGTCGACCATCGCCGGCAAGGAGGATTACATCATCCTCGATGCCGACAGCCACGCCTCGATCTACGACGGCTGCGCGCTCGGCAGCGCCCAGATCGTCCGCTTCCGCCACAACAGCGTCGAGGATCTCGAAAAGCGCCTCAAACGCCTGCCTGCGGAGGGCGGCCGCCTGGTCGTGCTGGAAGGCGTTTATTCGATGCTCGGCGACATCGCGCCGCTCAAGGAAATGGTCGAGGTCTCCAAGCGCCACGGTGCCATGGTGGTCGTGGACGAAGCCCACGGCATGGGCTTCTTTGGCGAGAACGGCCGCGGCGTGTTCGAAGAAGCCGGCGTGTCCGACCAGGTCGATTTCGTGGTGGGCACCTTTTCCAAATCGGTCGGCACCGTGGGGGGCTTCATCGTCTCCAACCACCCGAAGTTCGAAGTGCTTCGCCTGGTCTGCCGCCCCTACGTCTTCACCGCCTCCCTGCCGCCCTCCGTGGTCGCCACTGCGGCGACGTCGATCCGCAAGCTCATGCATGCCGGCGAAAAGCGTAAGCATCTTTGGGAAAACAGCCGCCGCCTCCACAAAGGCCTGCGCGATCTCGGCTTCGATATCGCCACGCCCGAGGCGCAGTCGGCGATCATTGCCGTCCTCATGCCCGATCAGGACACCACCGTTCGGCTGTGGCAGGCGCTGCTCGAGGCCGGCGTGTACGTCAACATGGCCCGCCCGCCCGCGACGCCCGCGGGCATGTACCTGCTGCGCTGCTCACTGTGCGCGGAGCATTCAAGCGAGGAAGTCGGACGGATCCTGGGCATGTTCGAAGCGGCCGGACGCGCGACCGGCTACTTGTCCTGAGCGACGGAGTGAGTCGGAAGCGCGACTCAACGGCTTTCCAGCCCAGCCGGTCTGTTTTAGAACCCCACCATGGCGGGTGAGAATACGGGCGACCTGAGTTCGTCCCGGATAGGGGGACGCGGCGCGTTGGCGGCAGCCGGCGCGATCGTCGCAACCGTGCTGCTCGCCCTCCTCATGATCATGGTGACCAGCTCCAACCGGGCGCGCGAGGAAGCGCTCGCGTCGGAGCGGCACAGCTACGACGTCATGCTGCTTACCCGAACGGTGGACGCGAGCCTCGCCCGCGCTGAAGCGGCGCTTGGCCGCTACGTGCTCGACGAGGAGCAGGAGACAGGCAGCCTGTATTACAGCGAGTGGCGCCTCGGCGAGCGGCAGATTGACCAGCTTCGCCGCCTGGTCCGGGGCAAGCCTGAGCAGGTCGCCCGGGTCAAGGAACTGGAAAGCCTGTTCACGCAGCGCGCCAACGAACTCGTATCCGCCGCTGCGGCGGCAAGCGCGCAAAAGGGCAGTGGCGGCCTTTCCCTTTTCTACGGCGCCGGACGCACGCAAACGGGGCCGAAGCTGCGCGCCAAGCTGGCGGAGATCGCAGGTGTCGAGCGGCAGGACCTGCGCGGCAGGATGGCCGAGACCCGAGTATCGGGTACGCGCGCCGACCAGTTAACCGAATGGCTTGGCTGGATCGCGGTGCTGATCTGCGCAGGGGCTGTGGTGCTCGGCCTGTTCGCCTTCCGCGCGATGAGCGAAGGCATCGAAGCGTTGCGCGCCGCCGACAGCGAGGCCAACCGCGCCCAGCTTCTCGAGGCACGGGTGCGCGAGCGGACCCAGGAGCTCACCGAAGCGAACGAACTGCTCAAGGCCGAGGCCGCCGAACGCGCCGCGGCCGAGGCGCAGCTTCGCCAGGTGCAGAAGATGGAAGCGGTTGGCCAGCTCACCGGCGGCATCGCGCACGATTTCAACAACATGCTGGCCGTTATCGTCGGCGGCCTCGACCTCGCCAAGCGAAAGCTCAGGAGCTCCAAGCGCGAGGTCGAGTTCCACCTTGACAACGCAATGGAAGGCGCCACCCGCGCCGCCGCCTTGACCCGCCGCCTCCTCGCCTTCGCCAGAGCCGAGCCGCTTCTTCCAGTTTCCGCCTCCCCCACAGGCCTGGTGGAAGGCATGCTCGACCTCATCGACCGGACCATCGGCGAGCGGATCAGCATCACAACCCGCTTCCCGGACGATAGCTGGCACGTGAAGGCCGACACCAACCAGTTGGAAAATGCGATCCTCAACATGGCGGTCAACGCCCGCGACGCGATGGACGGGCAGGGCCAGCTCGCCATCCGGGTCGAGAACATGTCGCTTGGCAACCACCAGGTGGGCGAGCTTGGCGCCGGCGATTACGTCCGGATCAGCGTTGCCGACACCGGCGCGGGCATTGCTCCCGAAGTGATGGAGCATGTCTTCGAACCCTTCTTCACCACCAAGCCGGTCGGCAAGGGCACCGGGCTCGGCCTCAGCCAGATCTTCGGCTTCGCGCGCCAGACCGGCGGCGACGTGACACTGGAGTCGGCCCTTGGAGTCGGCACCACCGTTTCCATCTACCTGCCCCGTTCGGCAGAGATCGCGCATTCGGGCGGCGAGATCCATGGCGGGCTGCAGCCGGGCGGCGAGGGCGACGGCAACGCGGCCGATGCGGCCGAGACCGCGATCCTGGTGGTCGAGGACGATCCCCGGGTCAGCCGCGCTACCGTAGGCGCGCTGGAGGAGCTCGGCTACCGCCCGATCGCCTGCGCCAGCGGACTGGAAGCGGTCGCCATCCTGGAGCGTGAGGCCCGCATAGATTTGGTCATCACCGATGTGATGATGCCGGAGATGACGGGGCCGGAGCTGGTTCGGGAAATCGGCCGCCGGTGGCCGTGGATCGCGGTGCTGTTCGTCACCGGCTACGTCGGCGAAGCAGGCGACGCCGACGAGCTGAGCGGCCATGAGATCCTGCGCAAACCCTTCACCGTTTCGGGCCTCGCGAACGCGGCTTCGGCGGCGCTTGCCCGCAAGCCTATCGAATGGCCCCCCGCCGAAACAGCTTCGGCAGCAGAGTGAAGGCGGCGAGCAGCGGCCAGCGCCGCTGCCAGGGCTTGATCTCAATTCCCGCGCCGGAGTGGCGGTTGATCTTCCAGGCGAGGTAGTCGATGCCGCCGGCATAGGTGCCGCTCGCCTTTGCGAGACGGACAATCGTCAGCGCCTTGCCAGCGCGGCGGCGCCTCGCCCAAAGCCGCTCGGCGCCCTTCCGCTCGGCGAGTGGAACGGGTCTGTCGAGGGAAATGCCGGCTGCGGCAAGGCCGGCACCGCCGAAGATGCGGTAACGCTCCGGATCGGCCTCGACCACGGAGTCGGGCCGCGCCTTGCTCTCCGACCGGAGTTCGGCGGAATAAGTGAGGCGAAAGGCGAGACGCCAGAGATCGAGCAGCTCGCCGTCGCCGAAAAGCGGCCGCGCCGCGCCCAGCGCAGTCGGCGTAGCGCGGGCGACGGCGGCGATCGCGGCAGCGGTGGCATCGGGCGCAGCGCTCCACACCAGCCGCGAAGGCTGGGCAAAGCGCGCCCAGACGGAGACGGAAAGCGGCTCCGGGCCGTTGAGGCGGTGGAAATCCGCTTCGCTCAGCACCGCATATTTGGCGACGAGGCCATTGTGCTCGAACGGAAAGACGTTGGGCGGGATGAGGCGATTGGCCGATGCCATCCAACTCTTGCCGTAGGCGGCCGAATAATCGGAAACGATCAGGTAGAAATCGAGCATCAACCCGTCGAGCTGCCGTTCCCGCAGGCAGGAGCCGTAGAACAACACCGCCCGCGCCGCCGCCGGGTAAAGCGCCGCGATTGCCGCCGCCATGGCGGAAACGCGCGGATCCACCGGCTCGGCGAGCTCGGCGGCAACCAGGGTCTGAATGTCGATTGGGGCCATCAGTGGGGCTTCCGCGCCGGAGCGGCCAGGGTCAAGCCTTACTCGGCCGGCATCTCGGCCCGGCGGCGGTCACGCCGGCGGCGGTCGCCACGCAAGGCGACGTCCTCGATCACGGCGCTCAGCACCATGACGACTGCAACTGACGCAACGAAAAAGGCAGCCACGATCAATCCAATCCTTGGTAAACAGCTAACGAACACATGGTTAGCGCGACCCCGGCGACCTGATTCGGCTCGTCGGCGGTGCATCAACGCCCTGCCCCTACCGAAGGTCCTGCGCAATAACCTTCGTTAAGAAAAATTAAAGCTGATGCTGATCCGCTCGCCTTTGCCGGAGCCCGCAACCACTTCGTGGCGAAGCCAGCTTTCCCACAAGAAAAGGCTGCCGGGCTTGGGATCGGCGTAAACGAAGGTGCGCGCATCCTCCGGCGCATCCTCATGCCGCGGCGGCGCGGCCATGAGCATCGGCAGCCGCGGATCCTCGAGCTTAAGCCGCCCCGCGCCGGGCGGCACGGCGACGTAGAAGGTGCCGGACACGACGCTGTGCGGGTGAATATGGGCCGAATGCACCCCGCCGGGCTTGAGAACATTGACCCACAGGCTGTCGAGCCGCAGCCGGCGCCGCCCGCCGAGATCCATCGCGCAGGCCTCGGCAAAGGCGGCGACGTGGCGGGAGAGCAGCCTTGCCAAATCGGCGAAGCGCGGGTCGCGCGTCGGAAGGTCATCGAGCGAGGCATAGGAGGTATACCCGCGATAGCCATGCTCCCGCGACCAGCGCCGCCCGGCCATGTCCTCATCGGCCAAAGCAAGGCACGCCTCCTCGAGTTCGGCGACCAGCGCAAGCGGGGCGATTTCGGCTTCGTAGAAGCGGGTGGCGAAGAGGGAGCGGATGGCCATGACCAGCGCGCTAGCGCAAATCGGCGCCGCGGCGAACCGGCTTTTGCCCGGATGCCCTCCCCGCCTGCGACCTACGGCTGTTGCCGCCCCTGTTCACCCGGTGGTACAAGCGAGGCCGGGCAGCGAACCGCACGCCCCTGTGTGATGGGACCGACGCCATGTACCGGGCGACCCCTTTCCTGCTCCTCCTCGGCAGCGCGCTCGCGGCGTGCCAGCCGGCGGCGCTTCGCCGACCTCCTCCGCCCGCGGGCGCCACCGTGGTTCTGGAAGAGCCGGAAGGCTGGCGGCGCACCGCATCACCCGCCGGAATCGCAGCCATCGAGGCTCTGGACTCCCGCTGGGCCCCGGCCCTTGCCGAAGCGCGCCGGCGCGGCGGCGGCCGGGCTCTTGGCGCCGAAGGGCCGCTGCTCGATCCCGCGGCATCGCTGACCCGCGCCGCGCCTGGGCCGGGCCCTTATCGCTGCCGTGTCTTGAGGGTGGCCGCGCCGGGTGCGCGCGCACGCGGCCTGAGCGTCTCGCGCTCGGGCTTCTGCTTCATCGGCGTGGAGGGGGAGCAGCTCAGCTTCACCTCCGAGGTCGCCGGCCACCGCCTTGGCGGCTACCTTTATGAAACGGCTGAGAGCGCGCGGCTGATCTTTCTCGGCGCCTCCGCCGCCGCCCGCGGTAGGGCGGGCGGCTATGGCGAAGATCCCGCGCGCGATGCGGCCGGGCGCTTCGAGCGCGTCGACGAATTCCGCTACCGCCTGGTGATGCCCGCCGCCGCGGACCCCGAACTCCTGGTGTTCGAGCTTATCCCCGCACCGGCAGGCGGCTAAGCCTCGGAGCGGGAAATCCGGGAAATGGCGTAGCTGTTGGTCGCGGCGCCGCCCGAACTGCCGACGGCGCCTTTCGACACGATCACCGGACTCCCTTGTCCCGCATCCGGATCGCCAATTCGGTTCGGCTGCCGATCCCCAATTTCTTGTAGATGCGGTAGAGATAGACCTTCACCGTCCCTTCGTTCATGTCCAGTTCGGCGGCAATGTCGCGATTGCGCAGGCCCTGGGCAATCAGGCCGGCGATCGCCCTTTCGCGTTGGTTGAGGCCCGCAAGCAGGTCGCCGGCCGCGGCGGCGCCCGCACCGGCGCCCTCCGCCCGCGTCAGCAGATCCTCCGCGATCCAGCGGCCGCCCTCGCGCAGCGTTTCCAGGCAGGGGAGCAGATCGCTGTGCGCCGCTTCCTTGAGCACCACGCCGTCGACGCCGAGCCGCACCGCCTCCACCAAAGCGTCATCCTCGATCTCGGCGGTGAGCAGCGCAACGGGGATGCGGTTCCCCTCCGCGCGCAGGTCGCGAAGCGCCTCGATGCCGCTTTTCCGCGGCATGCGCACGTCGAGGATGAGGATGTCCGGCGCAAGCGAGCGCAGCGCGCCGGCCACCTCCATGCCGTCCTCCACCGTGCCGACGATGTGGAAATCGGTGTCGCGCAGGATCGCTTCCAACCCGCTGACGATGATCCGGTGGTCGTCGGCGATCAGGATGTTGGTCACAGCGGCGACTCCATGGGCAGGACGATGTTGAGCGTAGCGCCGGACGGCGACGAACGCAGCCGCAGATGGCCACGCAGATTGCGCACCCGCTCCCGCAAGGACAAGGGGCCAATTCGGCGCGCATCCAGTTCGTCTTCGTCGAACTCCCCCGCCACCGAAAAACCGCTGCCGTCGTCGCTGATTTCCAGTTCGATCTGGCCGTCGCCCTTCGCGATTCGGGTCCGGATGCTACGCGCGCCGCCGTGGCGGACGGCATTGGCGGCGGCCTCTCGGACGAGCTGGCCGACATGGCGCTCGAGATGCGGCGGCACTTCGATCCGCTCCTCACCCGCGGCAGTGACGATGAAATCGACGTCCCATTGCGCCGAAATGCGTCGGCCAAGGACTCGAAGGCTTTCGGTGAGGTCGGCCGCCGCGCCGTCGCCGCCCCCGCCGCGAAGCTCGGCGATCAGGCGCCGCAGATCGCGCTGCTCGCCGACCAGTTCGTGCTGGAGCGCCTCGATCTCCCCGACGACCTCCCGCCCGGCCCCCGCGCCCTTCTTCATCCCTTCCAGCCGGTAGGTGAAGCCGGCAAGGAACTGCGCCACGCTGTCGTGAAGATCGCGGGCCAGGCCGAGCCGCGCGCGCATCGCGGCGGCCTCTTCCGTCGCTTGCATCCGCTCGCGATCGTCCAGTGCGGCGACGATCCTTTCGCCGGTCTTCTCCGCGATCCCGAGGTCATCCGAACACAGCCCGGGCACATCGAGCACGAACAGATCGCCTTGCAGCACGCCCGAGCGGATCGGGATGCGCAGGCCGCGCTGGGCGGCGTAGCGCGAGGCGAGCCCGGGATGGAGCGGGCTGCTGATCACGTCCAGGCTCCGCATCCGGGCGCCGCGCCGCTGCAGGATCCTGCCGCTCTTTTGGTCGAACAGGAAGACGCCCTTCCCGGCCTCGGCCGAGACCAGAGGCTCAAAGGAGCCGGGCTGCAGCTTCTCCTCCTCCACCTCGCCGGCGTGAAGCCGGGCGAGGTAGACCCAGGGTTCTTCCGTTTCCGTCCAAACGAACAGCGCCCGCTGCGCGCCGAGGCGGTCCGCCGCCCAGCGCAGCAAGGCCGCGATGTCCGGATAGCGCCTGGCCGCATCATCCCCGCTCCCCGGAACCTCGGTTTCCGCCGGCCGCTGGTTCGAGGCGAGCCACAGGATCACGATCGACGACAAAGCCACCAGGTAGGCGCTGCGGTTGGCGAAGCGCCGGACCTCGAAGGTGTCGGTACCCCAGCTCGCCTCGGTCAGCGCCGACGCGACGTAGAGGATCAGGATCACCGTCGAGGTGATCGCCGTTCCACGCCAGCTCCAGCGGATCGAGGCGGACAGGATCAGGAAAACGAAAAAGGTGAAAAACGGGCTGGCATAGCCCCGGGTGGCGAAGTTGACCCACAGGAAGATCAGCAGGTCGATGGCGTGGGCGGGGGCGGCGAGGCGGGATTCCAGCCACCAATTGTCCCAGGTGAGGACCAGCAGAAGCAGCGCAAAGCCCACGTAGAAGCCGAGCAGCCCGTGCGTCTCCCCGACCAGCAACATCGGCTGGGCCGGATCGAGCACGATCGCGACCAGGAAGAAGATTGCGAGAACCGCCCTGCCGACGGCGATGATCCGGCCGGAACGGTGCTGAAATGCGCCGGTGAACATGGTGGGAGGCTAACGGCGGATGGCCTCCTCCGCCAGTCTTTGCGGAAAGCTCTCACCCACAGGACGGCACAGCAAAAAGGGCGCCCCGGGGTTTGTTCAGCCCGAGGCGCCCTCCTCCTGTATGTCCGTCGCAGGACGGATTTTCGAACCGCCTAATGCCGGTTAAGTTCCGGACTGTGCGACAAAGGATGAAGTGCTCGGCCGGAGGCGCTTCTCGCCTCCTTTTCATAATGTTTGGCAAGCTGAAGCAGTGCCCTGCTGCTGCCTCCATCCGCCTGCGCCGCGGCCTCGCGGCATTCCAGCGCCTGCTGCCGGAAGAAATTCTCTCCGTCCATGCCCTTGCCTCCAGCAAAGTGTTTCCGCCTCAATCCTTTACCTGAATCAATGTTCCTGCCTTTCGGCGGGGACCTGCCTCGAGCCGCCGACTTCGGCGGCGAACCGGCTCGCCTCACCGTGCCAGGAGAATCGTTCGCCGCAAAAGCGCTCGCCGCCTCTCGCCTTCCCGCCGCGCGTGGGCAACGTTTCGCCGCAGGGAGGGGCGAAGTCGTGCTGAAGATCCTGATCGTTGAAGACGAGCCGCTGCTCGCCGGCACGCTGCGGGACCTGGTGGAACTCAATCCGCGCTACCGGGTGACGGCGATTGCGGACGACTTCCCCTCAGCCATGGCCGCCGCCGGCGGGGAGCGGCCGGACCTGGCGCTGGTCGACCTCCAGCTTGCCAATGCGACCAGCGGCTTCAGCGTCGCCGCCAAGCTTCACGAGCTTGGCATCCTGTGCCTCTTCACCACCGGAAAGGCGCCGGGCTTTCCGGTACCGGACCTCGCAATCGGCTGTCTCACCAAGCCGTTCGAGGAAGCCGACCTTGCCCGCGCGCTGAGCGAAGCGGAGGACATATTGCGCGGGCGGGAGAAACTGGTTCGCCTGCGCCGCCTGCCTGAGCAGCTCGAAATCTATTCGGACGCGCCGCCGTCGGAGCGCGAAGCGGAGAGCGGCTGGACGCTTCGGCTGCGCGGCCGCACCTCCGTGATCGCGCGGTTCAAGAAGCTGCTGCGCGGTCCGGCGAGCTTCCGAAGCGCCGTTCCGCCGCGCGAGACGCCGCTTCAGCCCTGCGACTGAAGATCGGCGAGAAAGGCACGCACCCGCTTCGCGTTCACGCCGACATCGCTACCGCCGACCCTGCTGATCGAACGCATGTCGATTTGGCTGCCGCCGCCTGGCGCGGGGCGGACTCGGATCACGACATCGTCCTTGAACCGGAAGAACGTGCTGGTGGCGGTGGCTTCCAGGATGCCTGCGCCGGCATCTTCATTGGCGATGGCCCAGCCGCGGTCGCGGGCGAGCTGCCCGGCGCGGCTGATCGTGTCCTCCAGGTTCATGGGCACGCGCACCGTGCGGATGTCGCCGTAAGCCTCACGGTGGATCGCCTTCCAGCGCGCTTCGGGGGCAAGCGCCTTGAGCTCGGTGCGGTCCATGTCCGGGATGTTCTCCAGATTGTCGTCGCGCACCTTCAGCCGGGTGAATTGCGGCACGTCGTCGAGGTTGGTGGAGATGTCGTGGATCGCCGGCACGGTGCGCGCGGTGCGGATCTGCGCGCCAAGGAACAGCACGAAGCCGAGCGCCGCGACCACCGCCACCAGGTTCGGCAACATCAGCTTCGCCTTGCGCGCTCGCCGCGCGGCGACGAGGCCGACCAGGCCGAGAACGCCGCCCGCAATCGCCGCGAAAAAGGCGTAGCGAAGCACGGTGAACCCGCCCCGGAAGTGCCAGGCGCCCTGCCCCGCCCCGACCGCCGCAATCAGCGCCGCGGCAAGGCCGCCGACCCCGAACAGGAGTGCCGCGATCGTGATCCAGCGCGCCCAATTTGTCTTGTTCTCAGCCGGTGCGGTCATCGCTCGTCCCCTTGTTCTGCGCGCAATGCTGCCCTGCTGCTCGGGCCGCGGCAAGCGTCTCGACAAATTCGCAACGCCGCCTTAGATAAAGCCTGCCCAAGCGGGTGTAGCTCAATGGTAGAGCAGAAGCTTCCCATGCTTACGACGAGGGTTCGATTCCCTTCACCCGCTCCAACAAAAGACCATCCGTGGATGGTCTTTTTTGGAGCGCACAGGGAGCCGAAGGCCGATTGGGGCGACCTTAGTTCAGCTCAGCCAGTGCTGAGACCGTCACCCCTGCCGCGCTGAAGCTCTGTTCCGCGGCCGCCACCGTATCAGGCGCACCGCCCTCACCAGGCATGGCAATCGCTCGGGTAAGGTCCTTCACCACCACGGCTTCGATCCCTTCGCGCTTCACCGCGTCGAGCGCCGACCAAGCCACGCAGAAATCATAGGCCAGACCGACGAAGAACACCCGCCCGACACCCTTGTCGCGGAGCCAGCCGCCGAGGCCCGTCGCGGTGACCTTGTCGTTTTCGTAAAAGGCCGAATAGCTGTCCACCGCCGGGTTATAGCCTTTGCGCAGGATGAGCTTGGCGCGGGTGACGGCGCCCGAGCCGTAGAGATCGGCGTGGAAGTCGGCGCCCTCGGTTCCCTGCACGCAATGATCCGGCCAGAGCACCTGGCTGCCGTAGGGCAGATCGATTGCCGAGAATGGCTCCCGGCCATGCGCGGAGGCGAAGCTTTGGTGGTCGGACGTATGCCAATCCTGGGTGATCACCACCGTCTCGAACCGGGCGGCAAGCGCGCCGATCGGCGCCATGATCTCGTCGCCGCCGGCGACCGCAAGGGCACCGCCGGGACAGAAATCGTTCTGCGGGTCGATGATGACGAGCGCGTCGCGGGCCGGATCGATGGGGCGCATTGCAGTTTCCTCCCTCACACGCGCACCGGGGCGTTCTCGATGCCCTCAGTGCCGAACACCGCCCGATACGCTTCGACTTCCTCGGCAGGGCCGGTCGCTTTCTCATAATTGTCGGAGAGCTTTACGGCAGGATGGCCGTTCACCGCCTCCACCTTGCACACCAGACTCACTGCCTTCAGCGCCTCCGCGTCGCCCGGATGACAGCCGATGAAGTCGTTGGTGAGGTTGGTGCCCCAGCCGAAGCCGACCTGCACCCGCCCGGCAAAGTGGCGGTGGACGGCGGGAATGTCGGACCCGTTCGCCGGCGCGCCGGGCAGCGCCACGTCCATGCCGTCGGAGAAGATGATCAGCTTGTCGCGCGCAATCTCCTCGCCGGTAAGGCCGATGCGCTTCCAGAAGGCGATCAGCTCCTCGCCGCCCTTGATCGGATCCTTGCTGTCGGGGCGCGCGCCTTTCCAGAACGACACCCATTGCGGCGCATCGCGCAGGAACTGGGTGGTGCCGAAGGTATCGGGCAGGAAGACGAGCAGGTTTTCGCGATATTGCGCCTGCCACTTCTTCAGCACGTCATATTGCGATTGCCGCAGCGCCTCGGCGTCGCCGGGATGGTGCTGACGGGCGAGCGCGGCAAGCACCATCGGCAGCTCATGGGCATTGGTGCCCTTGGCTTCGAGGCCCAGCGTCATGGCGAGGTAGGTGTTGGAGGTGCCGGTGAAGCGATCGCCGAGCAGCTCGCGCGCGGTTTCGACGCAATGCTGCTGCCACAGGAAGCCGTGGCGGCGGCGGGTGCCGAAATCGGTGAGGTTGAGGTCGGGTATCTCCTTCAGCCGCTCGAGCTTGGCGTAGAGTTTCACCTTGGCGCGAGCATAGAGGATATCGAGACCGGAGCGGCTCAGCGCGCGCAGCGCGGCGCGGGAACGAAGCTCGTTGACGATGGCGAGGGCGTAGATTTCCCACATCGTCGTCTGCCACCACGGACCGTCGAAGCGCAGTTCGAGCTGGCCGTCCTCCCCTTCCGCCAGCTCGTATTCGGGCAGGCGGAAGTGGCGCAGCGTGTCGAGATAGCCTTGCCTGAAGATGCCGGTCTGGCCGTAGAAGCTCTGGCCGCGCAGGTAGATGATTTCGCTCGGCGTGAAGCGGAGGGTGCGGACGTGGTCGAGTTGTTCGCGCAGTTCGCCCATATCGATGACGCGGGCGAGTTTCACCCGGACGGTGCGGTTCTTGACCCGCCACGACACCCGATCGTTGGGATAATGCTCCCAGATGAATTGCTGCATCAGGAGCTTGTAGAAGTCTGTATCGAGCAGCGAGCGGACGATGGGATCGAACGGGAAGCTGTGGTTCCAGGCGCGGATGGCGAAATCCATGTCTTTGGGGCCTAGACGCCGCCGCGCACGATTTCGCGGCCGTCCGCCTCCAGCCGCGCGGCGAGGTCCGCCTCGCAGGCGGCGAGCTTCTCGGCGTCGGTGGAGCGGATGACGAAGTTGGAGCCGACCCGGCCTTCGCGAAAGAAGGGGTAGGAGCCGATCTGGCAGCCTTCATGCGCCTTTTCGGTGTTGCGCAGGATGTCCGCCACTTCGCTCTCCGGCACCCAGCCGCCGACGGTTGTCGACAGCAGCGGTGCGCCGCCCTCGAGCTGACCCGACAAGGCTTCCAGCATCAGCGTCGCGATATGCGGCACGCCGGCCAGGATGAAGATGTTGCCGAAGCGGATGCCCGGCGCCCCGGACAACTTGTTCTGGATAAGGTCGGCGCCCTCCGGCACCCGCGCCATGCGCAGCCGGGCCTCGGTGATCCCGCCGCGGCTTTCATAATATTCCTCGAGGATCGCCTTGGCCTCCGAGTGCACCGCCACCGGCACGCCGAGCGCGGCGGCGATCGAATCCACCGTGATGTCGTCGTGCGTCGGGCCGATGCCGCCAGTGGTGAACAAATAGTCGTTCTCCGCCCGGAGTGCGTTCACCGCCGCGACGATCCGCTCCTCGATGTCCGGCACCACCCGCACTTCGGCAAGGCGAATGCCCTGCAGGTTCAGCCAACCGGCGACTTGCGCAATGTTCCTGTCCTGGGTGCGGCCGGAGAGGATTTCATCGCCGATGATCAGCAGGGCGGCGGTCCAGATGCGCTCGGAAGTCATGGGGGCGCTCTACCGCGTCGCCCCAACCTCGTCACGTCCAAGTTACGGTGGGCAAGTTACGGCGGGCAACTTACGCCGGGTGCAAATCGGCGGATTATCGCTTATATCGCGCGCCATGACTCACTATGAAGCCGTCGCCGCCGAGACCCCTCCCCGCACCGGCGCCATCCGCCTCCACGGCCCCGAAGGCTTTGCCGGCATGCGCAAGGCCGGCCGCGTCGCCGCCGAAGTGCTCGACGCGCTCGTTCCCCACGTCCGGCCCGGAGTCACCACGCAGGAGATCGACGACCTCGTCTTCCGCGAGATCGAAGCGCGCGGCGGCATCCCCGCGACGCTCGGCTATCGCGGCTACGACAAGAGTTGCTGCACCTCGATCAACCATGTGGTGTGCCACGGTATCCCCGGGGACCGGCCGCTCAAGGACGGCGACATCGTCAACATCGACGTGACCCCGATCGTCGACGGCTGGCACGGCGATTCGAGCCGCATGTACCTGGTCGGCGACGTCGGCGTGAAGGCGCGGCGGCTGGTGGACGTCACCTACGAATGCCTGATGCTCGGCATCGAGCAGGCGAAGCCCGGCAACCACCTCGGCGACATCGGCCACGTCATCCAGACCTATGCCGAAAAGCACCGCTACGGCGTGGTCCGCGATTTCTGCGGCCACGGCCTCGGCCAGCTTTTCCACGACGCGCCCGAAGTCGTCCATGCCGGCCGCCCGGGCACCGGCCCGGAGCTTCGGCCCGGCATGTTCTTCACCATCGAGCCGATGATCAACATCGGCAAGGCAAGCGTGAAGGTGCTGGAAGACGGCTGGACGGCGGTCACCCGCGACCGCACGCTGTCCGCCCAGTTCGAGCACTCGATCGGCATCACGGAGGACGGCTGCGAGATCTTCACGCTGAGCCCGGCCGGCTACCACAAGCCGCCTTACGGATAAGCGCCGCCGCCCGGGCGGCTCGCCTGTCCACCAAAAGAAAAGGCCTGGGCTTCCACCCGGGCCTTTCTTTGTTTCAGCCGGTAGGTTTGCCTAGAACTTCACCTCCGCGGCGACCGTGAAGGAACGGCCGCGCGGGTCGGCGACGCGCGGTTCCCACGAGCTGCCGGCCCCGGTGTTGCTGTCATAGGTGATCGCGAACGGCGGATCGCGATCGAACAGGTTGCGCACTCCGCCGGTGATCTTGAAGTTCGGCGACAGGCCCGTGTAGCTCGCCGACAGATTGTAGGTGATGTAATTGCTTACCCGCGGATTGTAGTCGGGCCGCGTGGCGCTCGCCGGAAGCGCGAAGTTCTTGTACCCGTTGCGGAAGAGCTGGGTCAGCGAAAGGCTGAAATCGTCCGTTGTGTACGCGATGAACGCATTGTGCTTCCACTTGAGACCGAGATCGCCGGTGAAGGTGAACAGGCCGATCAGGCTTGGGCCGTACGGCGCGGACGGCAGGAACTTCTCCCGCTTCCTGAGCAGGCGCGTGCCGTCCAGCCCGGCAGTGAACCGGCCGCCCATTGCATCGAAGCCGCCGCGAAGCACCACTTCCAGGCCTTCGGTCCGGCGCGATCCGATATTGTCGGCGCGCAGATCGAGTTGGGTGATGACTCCGCCGGTGCGCTGCACCCGGTCAGGGAAGAAGCTCTGGTTGGTAAGCAGTTGATCGATGGTCAGGGAGCCGATCGTGTTATCGACCGCGATGTTCCAATAATCCACCGACGCGCTGAAATTGCTGTTCGGCTGGAACACGATACCGCCGCTGAACTGCTCGGAGGTTTCGGGCCCGAGATTCACATTGCCGCCGGTCAGCGTATCGGGCGTGATCGCCGCGCAGCCCGGCGTGACGTTGACCACGCCGCCGGCCGGGCAGGTCGTGGGATCGGTGCGCGAGTTGCCGGGGTTGGGCGAAATGGTGGTGCCGTTGAAGATCTGGTTGAACGTCGGCACCCGGAAGCCGGTGTTGTAGGAGCCGCGGAACATCAGCCACTGGAACGGCTGGAACTTGGCGGCGACCTTCGGATTCACCGTGGTGCCGAAACCGGTATAATCGTCGGCGCGGGCGGCAAGGCTGATTTCGAACTGTTCAAAGATCGGAATAAGAAGTTCGCCGTAAACCGCCTTCACGTCGCGATTCTTGTCCGTCAGCGCGTTGACGTTGTCAAAGGCCGCGTTGAAGATGTCGGGTGTGCCGAGGATGGCGGCGGGCGAGCCGTTGAAGCTGTAGGTTTCGCGGCGGTAATCGACGCCGGCGGCGATCTGCACCGCGCCGCCGGGCAGGCGGAACAGGCTTCCCGAGACGGATGCGTCGAACTGCTTCACTTCATATTTGCCGCCGTACAGAACCGTGCCTTCGGCCGACACCGCTTCCAGGCCGGCAAGCGCTTCCGGCGTCTGGTTGAGGGAGAAGGGGTTCAGGATGCCGCTGTTGAACAGGCCGACGATGCCGGGCGCGGTTGCGCCCGGTGCGGTGGGTGCGCGCGGATCGACACCGCCGTTGACGGCGCCCGGAACGCCTGAGGCGGCAGCCGCCGCAGCGCTGGGGAACACGCCGCGGAAGTGATAGCCGCTGCCGAGCACCGACGAGGATTCGCTGCGCGCATAAGAGCCGCCGACCCGGTAGTCGAAGCCGCCAAACAGCGGACCGTCGGCGCCAACCGCGGCGCGGAAGGTCTTGGTGTTGGTTTCATATTCACGCACCCCGCAGGCGACGCAGCGGTAGCGGAAGGTGATCGGCTTGCCGTAATTGGACGCAATCGCGGGGAACTGGCCGCGAATGGCGTTGTACACCTGGTTGTAGGTCGCTGCCGTAATGGGGTTGAGCGGGTAGGCGATCGGCAGGCTGGTGTTGTTCGCTGTGTACTGGTTTTCCGAAAAACGCTTGGACGAATCGGCGTCCGATCCGGTCACTTCGGCGAACAATTCGTGCTCGCCCAGCCGCACCGTGCCGCGGCCGTAATAGGTCAGCGTCTGGATCGGCTGCTGCAAGGTCGCGGCCCGGCCCGTGTCGTAGGCGCAGGCGTAGCGCGCGCCCGGAATGTTCCAAAGCTGCTCGTCATACGGAAAGGTCAGGGCGACGGAGTCGCAGCCCGCGCCGCCCGGCAGGTCGAGAATGTTGATCCCGCCGTCCGCGCGGGTGGTGGTTCCCGGGAAGACCAGGCCGGGAAGAAAGGTTCCTGCCGCAGCGGCGTTGTTCGCCGGTGCGCCAAGCAGGGTGCCGTTCTGCGTGATGCCGACGCCGGCGGCGGTTGGGTTGATCGGGAAGGCCGTCGCGATCGGAGTGCCGCGCGTGTCGGCGGAAAGGCCGCGGTTGGGCTGGTTGGTGTTCACGAAGTCACGGTCGCTGCCGTACAGGACGCTGTTCCAGCTCTTGCTGACCGAGCCCATGATGTTGAAGCCGTTCTTGCGCAGGTCGCCATAGCCGGCGGTTGCCGACAGGCGATAGATCGGGCTGTCGCCAAGCTCGGTGATGTCGGTAAAGGCGCCGAGCGAGACGCCCTGGAAATCCTTGCGGGTGATGAAGTTGATCACGCCGCCGATCGCATCGGTGCCGTAGATGGCGGAAGCGCCGTCCTTGAGCACTTCGATCCGGTCGATCGCGGCGAACGGGATCTGATTGACGTCGACCGCCGATCCGGTGAGGCCGTGCGCCGCGACCCGGCGGCCGTTGAGCAGCACAAGCGTCGAGGCGCTGCCCTGGCCGCGCAGGTTGGCGGAGGACAGGCCGTTGGTGCCGCGTTGCGCGCCGCTGGTCACGTCGCTGTTGGAGGCCAGGTTGTCGGCGCCGCTGCCGTTGGTGCTGAGGTACATGATCAGCTGTTCGGGGCTGTTGATCCCGTTGCGGCTGACTTCGGCGTTGGTGATGATCTGAAGCGGAAGCGCGCTCCTGTTCGGGTCCTGACGAATCCGCGAACCGGTTATCAGGATCGTCTCCCCCACCGGCTCCTTGGCGGTGAGGTTTGCATCGGAAGGCGGCGTCTCGGCGCCGGTCGGCGTGGTCGCTTCCCGGGTGGCTTCCTCTTCGGGAAGAGTGGTGGTCTGGGCCATGGCGGGGGCCGCAAGGCCGAACGCCAGAGCGGCAAAGGCCGTGCCCGAAACCAGACAGGTCTTCAGAGCGCGCGAATGAAGCATTTCCAGTCCCCCTAGATATTTTTACGTCGTTCCCCCGGAACGTTGCGCGATTGGTAACAGGAATGTGACGGAGCGCCAGAGCTTCTTGCACGCGCCGGGCGGCTCCGATAACGGGCGCCGCGAAGGGTTGCCTGCGCGCAACACCCTGGTCGCCCAAGACTTTGTTGGCGCGCCGAATCTTATCCCCGTTATCCTACTTATCCACAGGTCGAATTGCCTTGCCCGACTCGGTTGGGGCTGCCAGCTTGTTTGTGTGGCCGGGAACGCGGCGGACTGGAAACGGGACGCAAGCAGCCAGCCACTGCCACCGCGGATGAAGCGGCGGAGGTTCGCAAGAACCGAAGCAGCGACAAAAGCGACTGGTAAGGGTGTTTAAGGAAGAAGCGCGAAGTGCGCGGAAGGCGAAAGCCGGACGCGGGCCGAACCCACTTTCCTCAAGTGCCCGGCACGGGACCAAGGCCTTCGGGCAGAGGAAGCGTGGCGGAACCGGAGCCTTCGGGCAAGGGAACCGCATAGCGGCACCGGACGCCTTCGGGCGAAAGGGAAAGCGACGGAACCGACCGAGGCCGAAAGGTCTCGGCCGGAACCGGTCCGGAAGACGGCGCCGCCCCGGCGACGCCGGCGGAAGGAAGAGTGGGGGCTGGTGGCAACATCGGCCCCCATTTGCTTGTGGGGTGCTTCGATGTGCAGCCCGCTCTCGCCCATTTGTGGCGGGGCTTATCCCCCTCAGGCATGTCGGCGACGGGTGGGACTTGAACCACACATACACCCGGTCGAGCCGGCGCACTCTCCAGTTGTGCTACCGTCGCCCGCTCTTATCATAGCCGCCTGTCCCGGCATTGCGAACGCCGAAGGCTAGGCATTCCCGGCTGGGGCGTGGCGGAGGCGTTGCCTGCGCGAGTTCACCCCCCGAACCTGACATAACCGTCCCGTTGCTGCAGCACCCGACACCCGCTCGTCCCGAGCGAAGTTGAGAGTGGTTTCACGCGGCGTACGACAGCGCGGGTCTTCGCGGTCAGAAAACCCACCCCCAGCCCCTCCCTTTCTGACGCCAGCGCACGCACCCGCTGCATCGGCGCGAAGGGAGGGGAGTTGGATGGGTGGTTTCTTGGGGGGGTGGCGCCCTGTCCGAAGACTCCCCCTCCCTTCGCGTGGGGTGCATCGGGAAAATGCAGGCGCAGGCGAGGGAGGGGCAGGGGTGGGTTTCACGGGGCGTGCGACGTCGGCGGGCGTCGCGCGGGCAGAAAACCCACCCAAGCCCTTCCCTTTCTGACGCCAGCGCGCGCACCCGCTGCATCGGCGCGAAGGGAGGGGAGTTGGATGGGTGGTTTCTTGGGGGGCTCGCGCCCTGTCCGATATACTCCCCTCCCTTCGCGCGGGGTGCATCGGGAAAATGCAGGCGCAGGCGAGGGAGGGGCAGGGGTGGGTTTCAAGGGGGCGTGCGACGTCGCCGGGCGTCGCGCGGGCAGGAAACCCACCCTCGGCCCCTCCCCTTCTGACGCCGGTGCGCACCCCCGCGCGTCCGCCGGGAGAGAGGGGAGTTGGGGCGGTGGTTTCTTGGGGATTCGCGCCTTCTCCGGATACTCCCCCGGTGCCCCTCACCTTCGCTCGGCACGAACGAGGTTGGTTGAGGTGGGTCGGCGTTGACGCGGCGGTGCAGTTTAGCCCGTGCAAGGCGGCAAACCGGGACAAACAAGGCTGGTGTACGTTCGACGGTTGTATGTTTGGAACTGAACTGGCTGGCGTGGACGGGTGCCGACGCGGCGCTCGCCTTAGCGCCTCAGATCCCGCCGATCCCAAGCTCCGCCGCGACATCCGCCTTGTTTTCGCCGGCGTGGCGCGCTTCGAAGCCGCCCTGCTCGGCCTGCGGCGCGATCGACCACATTCCGGGAAGGACGTGGAGGGACAACAAGGCGGCGGTAACGGCGAAGCTGATCAGGGCGGGCTTCATAAAGTGGCTCCTTCAGGTGGAGCCGGTTTGCAGGGTTCGTGTCACCGCCCAATGTCGCCGCGGGGCGGAAAGTGTTTCAATTGTTTCAGGGCGCCGGTCTTTACATACGCCCTCCCCCTCCTTAGATAGCCGCTTCACACCCCATCGCATCGGAACAGGACGCGCCGTCGCGCAGCGCGTTCAAAGCATTGATCGAAACGGGGTTTTCAGACGCTGAAGCTGCGGTCTCACCACGCGAGACTCGCGGCTTTTTGCGTCTTTGGCGTGCCTGAACGAAGCGGATTGCGCAGGTTTCCCCTGCCCGCTCGACAAGATTCCAGGTCCTGACAAGGGGCCGCAGACGAAGGCGACACGAACCACATGGCGACTACCGCTCCCAAGGCTCCGGCGAACAAGTCGGACCCGGCCCGCTCCACGGCCTCCAAGCGCATCCGCAAGATTTTCGGCAACATCCACGAAGTCTCGGAAATGCCGAACCTCATCGAGGTTCAGCGCGAAAGCTACGAGCAGTTCCTGCGCTCGCGGCCGCAGGACGGCTATGTGTCCGGCCTGGAGAAGACCCTGCGTTCGGTGTTCCCGATCCGCGATTTCGCCGGCACCGCCGAGCTCGATTTCGTCAACTACGAGCTTGAAGAGCCGAAGTACGACATCGAGGAATGCCGCCAGCGCGGCATGACCTATGCGGCGCCGATGCGCGTCACGCTTCGCCTGATCGTGTTCGAGGTCGATCCCGATACCGAAACCCGCTCGGTGCTCGATATCAAGGAGCAGGACGTCTACATGGGCGACATGCCGCTGATGACGCTGAACGGCACGTTCGTCGTCAACGGCACCGAGCGCGTGATCGTGTCCCAGATGCACCGCTCGCCGGGCGTCCTGTTCGACCATGATCGCGGCAAGACCCACGCGTCGGGCAAGTATCTCTTTGCCGCCCGCGTCATTCCGTATCGCGGCTCGTGGCTGGACTTCGAGTTCGACGCCAAAGACATCGTCAACGTCCGCATCGATCGCAAGCGCAAGCTGCCGGTGACGGCGCTGCTGCACGCCCTCGACATGAACTCGGAAGAGATCCTCAACACCTTCTACGACCGCGTCACATTCGTGCGCGGCAAGAACGGCTGGGCGATCCCTTACGTGGCCGAGAATTGGCGCGGCCAGAAGCCGATGTTCGATGTCGTTAACGGCGACACCGGCGAAGTCGTGTTCGCCGCCGGCACCAAGATCACCCCGCGCGGCGCCAACAAGGCGGCCAAGGACGGCCTCGCCAACCTGGTGATCCCGACCGAGGAAATCTTCGGCCGCTATTCGGCGTTCGATCTGGTCAACGACAAGACCGGCGAAATCTACATCGAGGCGGGCGACGAGGTTTCGCCTGAGAACCTCGACAAGCTCGACAAGGCCGGCATCGACCGGATCGAGCTGCTCGACATCGACCACGTCTCGACGGGCGCCTGGATGCGCAACACGCTCAAGGCCGACAAGTCGGAAGACCGCGACAGCGCCTTGTCCGACATCTACCGCGTCATGCGCCCGGGCGAGCCGCCGACGAAGGAGACCGCCGAGTCGCTGTTCGCCGGCCTGTTCTTCGATCCGGAGCGCTACGACCTGTCCGCCGTTGGCCGCGTCAAGCTCAACATGCGCCTCGACCTCGACGTCGAGGACACGGTGACGACGCTTCGCAAGGAAGACATCATCGAGGTCGTGAAGACCCTGGTCGGCCTCAAGGACGGCAAGGGCGAGATCGACGACATCGACAACCTCGGCAACCGCCGGGTTCGTTCGGTAGGCGAATTGCTCGAGAACCAGTATCGCGTCGGCCTGCTCCGCATGGAGCGCGCCGTGAAGGAGCGCATGAGCTCCGTCGACGTGTCGACGGTGATGCCGAACGACCTCATCAACGCCAAGCCGGCGGTGGCCGCGGTGCGCGAATTCTTCGGCTCCTCGCAGCTCTCGCAGTTCATGGATCAGACCAACCCGCTCAGCGAAGTCACCCACAAGCGCCGTGTTTCGGCCTTGGGCCCCGGCGGTCTCACCCGCGAGCGCGCAGGCTTCGAAGTCCGCGACGTTCACCCGACCCACTATGGCCGCATCTGCCCCATTGAGACTCCCGAAGGGCCGAACATCGGCCTGATCAACAGCCTCGCCAGCTTCAGCCGCGTCAACAAATACGGCTTCATCGAAACGCCGTACCGCAAGGTCGTCGACCACAAGGTCACCGACGACGTGGTCTACCTGTCCGCTATGGAAGAGGCCAAGCACACGATCGCCCAGGCGAACGCCGAGCTTCTGGAAGACAAGAGCTTCGGCGAGGACATCGTTTCGTCCCGCCGGGCCGGCGACTTCCTGATGGCGCCGCGCGACCAGATCACGCTGATGGACGTTTCGCCCAAGCAGCTCGTCTCCGTTGCCGCGTCGCTGATCCCGTTCCTGGAAAACGATGACGCCAACCGCGCGCTGATGGGCTCCAACATGCAGCGCCAGGCGGTTCCGCTGATCCGCGCCGAGGCGCCGTTCGTCGGCACCGGCATGGAAGAAACGGTTGCCCGCGACTCCGGCGCCGCAATCGGTGCACGCCGCTCGGGCATCGTCGACCAAGTCGACGCGACCCGCATCGTGGTTCGCGCAACGGGCGACATCGACGCCGGCAAATCGGGCGTCGACATCTACACCCTGATGAAGTTCCAGCGTTCCAACCAGAACACCTGCATCAACCAGCGTCCGCTGGTGAAGGTGGGCGACGTGGTCAACGCCGGCGACGTCATCGCCGACGGCCCCTCCACCGAAATGGGCGAGCTCGCGCTCGGCCGGAACGTGCTGGTCGCGTTCATGCCGTGGAACGGCTACAACTACGAGGATTCGATCCTGATCTCCGAGCGGATCGTGAAGGACGACGTCTTCACCTCGATCCACATCGAAGAGTTCGAGGTCATGGCCCGCGACACCAAGCTCGGGCCCGAGGACATCACCCGCGACATCCCCAACGTCGGCGAGGAAGCGCTTCGCAACCTCGACGAGGCTGGCATCGTCTACATCGGTGCCGAGGTCGAGCCGGGCGACATCCTGTGCGGCAAGATCACGCCCAAGGGCGAGTCTCCGATGACGCCGGAGGAAAAGCTCCTCCGCGCCATCTTCGGCGAAAAGGCGAGCGACGTGCGCGACACCTCGCTTCGCCTGCCGCCGGGCGTTGCCGGCACGGTGGTCGAGGTTCGCGTCTTCAACCGCCACGGCATCGACATCGACGACCGTACCCGCGCCATCCAGGCCGAGGAAAAGGATCGCCTCCGGAAGGACGCCGACGACGAGCGCACCATCCTGAAGCGCGCCACCTTCTCGCGCCTGCGCGACATGCTGAACGGCCAGGTCGCCACCGCGGCGCCCAAGGGCGTGAAGAAGGGCGCGACGATCGATCTCGAGCTGCTCGAAAGCGTCGAGCGCTTCGAATGGTGGAAGTTTGCGGTGAAGGACGATGCCGTCCAGTCCGATCTGGAAGCCGTAAAGGGCCAGTATGACGAGGCCGAAGGCGTCATCCGCCGCCGCCTCGAGGACCGCATCGAGAAGCTCGAGCGTGGCGACGAGCTGCCGCCGGGCGTCTTGAAGATGGTCAAGGTCTTCGTTGCCGTGAAGCGCAAGCTTCAGCCGGGCGACAAGATGGCCGGCCGTCACGGCAACAAGGGCGTCATCTCCCGCATCCTGCCGAACGAGGACATGCCGTTCCTTGAGGACGGTACTCCGGTGGACATCGTTTTGAACCCGCTGGGCGTGCCGTCGCGCATGAACGTCGGGCAGATCTTTGAAACGCACCTGGGCTGGGCGGCACGCGGCCTCGGCCGGCAGATCGCCGAAATGCTGGAAGGCATTTCGGACCGGGCCAAGCAGTTCGACAAGAACGACGCCAACCAGGTCCGCGCCAAGATCAAGGATATCTACGGCGACCATTATTATGAGGACATCGACGCACGCGACGACGATGAAATCATGGAAATGGCCTCCATCCTGGTCAGCGGCGTGCCGATGGGCACTCCGGTGTTCGACGGCGCCCGCGAAGCGGATGTGTCGGCGATGCTGGAAATGGCTGGCTTGGACCCGTCCGGGCAGGTCACCCTGTTCGAC
>DASWNA010000006.1:0-61766 GCA_036399475.1 Allosphingosinicella sp. | reverse complement strand
GATGCTGGAACTCAGCGTCTACGACGACATCCCCCACCTCCTCGCCCCCGTCGTCACCGAGCCCGCCAAGGCGATCCGCGCCCTGAAATGGACGGTGGAGCAGATGGAGGAGCGCTACCGGATGATGGCCAGCGTCGGCGTTCGCCAGCTGTCCAGCTTCAACGCCAAAGTGCGCGAGGCCAAGGGCAAGGGCCAGTCGATGGGCCGCCGCGTGCAGACCGGCTACGACGCCGAAACCGGCCAGCCGAAATACGAGAATGAGGAACTGGACTACGAAGTCCTGCCCCAGATCGTGGTGGTGGTCGACGAACTCGCCGACCTGATGATGACGGCCGGCAAGGAAGTGGAGTTCCTGATCCAGCGCCTGGCGCAGAAAGCGCGCGCCGCCGGCATCCACCTGATCATGGCCACCCAGCGCCCGTCGGTCGACGTTATCACCGGCGTGATCAAGGCCAACCTCCCCACCCGCATCTCCTTCGCAGTCACCTCCAAGATCGATTCGCGCACCATCCTGGGGGAACAGGGCGCCGAGCAGCTGCTGGGGAAGGGCGACATGCTCTACATGCCCGGCGGCAAGCAGATCGCCCGAGTCCACGGCCCCTTCGTCTCCGACGAGGAAGTCCGCGCGGTCGCCGAGCATTGGAAGGGCCAGGGCCGCCCCGACTACATCCAGGCGGTCACCGAGGAGCCGGAGGACGGCGGCTACATGTTCGAAGGCCAGCCGACCGGCGACGACGATCCCGAAGCCCAGCTTTACCGCAAGGCCGTGCAGACGGTGGCGGAAAGCCAGAAGGCCTCGACCTCCTACATCCAGCGCCAGCTCCGCATCGGCTACAACAACGCTGCCCGCCTGATCGAGCGCATGGAAAAAGACGGCTTCGTCAGCGCGCCCGATCATGTCGGCCGACGCGAAGTCCTCCTCGACAATGACGGCCGTCCGCTGAACTGAGACTCGATTCGGCGCATACCTGATTCTCCCTGCCGATTGGCCATTGCGCTGGGGTCCAGATGTGCGATTCTGCCGATGAGCCGAAGGAGCCCACATGGACGCAGCACGCCAAAAGGAGGAGGTAGATCGCAATTACGACGCGTTCATGCGCGTTCTCGGCACCCTGCTGCCTGAGCATCGCGATAAGTACGCGCTGATGCGTGACGCTAAAATCGTTGGCCTGTATGCCAAGCCGGGCGAGGCAAATCGCGCCGGTGTGGAGCTTTATCCCGACGGCATTTACTCGATCCAGGAGGTGACCGACGAGCCGATCGACCTCGGCTTCTGGTCGCATGTCGCACTTCATTGAGTGGCGGCACGACCGCCGGCGCATTCTACTGCCGGTGCTTGTCCTCCCGCCGTCGCCATCAATGGATTTGACGGGCTTTGAGGCCGTCGCCCTTCTTGACACAGGTTCAACCACCAGCGGCATCACTCCTCGAGTAGCGAGGCAACTGGGCCTGACCAAACGTGGCAAACGGCCGCTCGGTTCTGCGCAAGGGGAAGGTCAGGCCGAACGATATCTCTTCCGGATCGGTCTCCACATCCCGTCAGCCGAGCCGAGCTTCCCCTTTGTTTTCGATGACGTGAGCGGCTTTGAACTGGTTGACAGCTTTTCCTTCGACGGGTTGATCGGAATGGATATCCTCTCCCGGTGCGACTTCGAAATGCGGCGCGATGGCCGCTGCTCCCTGCGCTTCGGTTAAGCTGAACGGTTGGGAACCGGGGGGTTCACGGCGCATTCAATGGGGCGAACCTAGTTCTCCCCCAAATTCGAACAGTTCAGGAGTTTATCGATGTTGCGTATGAAGACGCTCGCCTTGGCCACCGCGCCGCTTGCCGCCGCCGCTTTGGTGCTGCCGCAGGTGCCCGCCGTCGCGCAGGCTGCCTCGCCGCTGGCGCAGGTCCAGGCGCATCTCCGGGCCGTCAACACCATGACCGCCAATTTCAGCCAGACCGATCGCCGCGGCCAGACGCTGACCGGCGCCTTCACCCTGAAGCGCCCCGGCAAGATCCGCTTTCAATATCGCAACGCGCCGATGCTGGTCGTCGCCGACGGGCGCCGCCTGTACATGATCGATTACGAGACAAAGGACGTGCGCAACTGGGGCATCGGCAACTCGCCGCTGGGCGTGCTGCTCGATCCCAATCCGAACCTCGCGCGCATTTCCAAGATCGTCCGAAACGATCGCCAGACCCTGCTGCTCCAGGCCAAGGACCCGAAGCGGCCCGAATACGGTACGGTGACGCTCGGCTTTGCCAAGGTGGCCAGTGCCCCTTCCGGCCTGCTGCTGCAGGGTTGGACGGTGATCGATGCGCAGAACAACCGCACCACGGTGAAACTCTCCGGCCAACGCTTCAACGTCGGCGTGGCGGACAGCGCCTTCGCCTGGAACGATCCGCGCCCAAAAGCCAAGAAATGACCACAATTCATTCATGAGCGCGACAGCTTCGGGTGGTTAAAAACAACCCATCGATTGCGGAAGCGGCTCCCGGATTTTCCCCCTGTTGTCCGGTTGTTGCCAGCCCAATCGGCCTCGCGTGAACAACGCCTGGTAGGCCCTCGCTCCACGCCCCCGGAGCGGGGGCCTTTGCCGTTTTGGGGCACCCGCGATCATCGACAGCGAACGGGGCCACCGCTAAGGCCGTCCCATGTCCGCACCCCTCAAGATCGCGTCCTGGAACATCAACTCGGTCCGCGCCCGAAGCCACATCGTTGAGCAGTTCCTGCGCGCCGAATCGCCCGACATCCTGTGCCTGCAGGAGACCAAGGCCTGCGACGCCGACTTCCCGGCCGGCTTCTTTCACGCACTGGGCTACACCCACCAGGTGCTGTGCGGACAGCGCATGCACCACGGCGTTGCGATCCTCAGCCGAATTGCGATGATCGAGGAGGAACGGCACGATTGGCAGGCCAATGGCGAAGCGCGGCACGTTGGCGTGCGGCTCACCGACAGCGGCATCCGGCTGGAGAATGTCTACGTACCCGCCGGCGGCGATGTTCCCGACCGTGACGTCAATCCCAAGTTCGGCCAGAAGCTCGACTTCCTGGAGCGGATGACCGCCTGGTCGGACGCGTGCGCCTGCCCGACGATCATGGTCGGCGATTTCAACGTCGCCCCGCTGGATTGCGACGTGTGGAGTCACAAGCAGCTCCTCTCCGTGGTCAGCCACACGCCCGTCGAAGTCGAGGCGCTCGGCAAGCTCCAGCAGAGCAATGGCTGGGTGGATCTCGGCCGCCACTTCCACCCGGCGCCGGGGCGGCTGCACACCTGGTGGAGCTACCGCTCGCCCGACCACACGGCGAACGACCGCGGCCGCCGGCTCGACCATATGTGGGCGACGCCCGACGTGGCGAAGCTCGCCACCGGCCATGTCGTCCACGAGCCCTGCCGGTCGTGGGAAAAGCCTTCGGACCACGTCCCGCTAGTCACCGAGTTCGTTGTTTGACGCCAGGCCGGCAAGTCGCCCGCGCGATGGATTCGCTGCGGCGGGGCTGGCCGGTGCGGATCGGCGGCACCGGCTTCCTGGCGGTGGAGACCGCGGATGCCGACACCCTTGCCGCGTTCGATGCCGCATCGCCCTCCGACCTCCTGATCTCGGGCAACCGCGCCGCGACCTTGAAGCTGGCCAATCAGCGCGAGGCGGTGCCAACGGGGCCCGTGCGGATCGCCCGCGCATCGTGGATCGACCTTTCCGAAGCGGTCGCGGTCGCCGATCCGGCGCGCGATCTTTCCAACCCGCTCAAGGGCCCGTTCCGCACCGTGCCTCCGGGCTGCGCGCGCGAAGCGGCGGCGGCGCTGACCCTTGCCCGACGGGCGGGCATCCTTCCGGCGTTCTTCGTCGGCGGGGACGCCGGAGACGAGGCGGTTGCCGTTCCAGCGGAAGAAGTGGAGCGCTTCGAGCGCGAGCCCGGCCTGCGCATCGCCTCGCGTGCGAAATTGCCCACCGAGGCCGCCGAGAAAGCGGAGATCGTCGCCTTTCGCGCGGAGGATGGGGCGGAGCATGTCGCCCTCTTGATCGGAGCGCCCACCGGCGAGCCCCCGCTCGTGCGCCTGCACAGCGAATGCCTGACCGGCGACGTGCTCGGCTCCCTGAAGTGCGACTGCGGACCGCAACTCGATGGTGCCCTCGCCGCCATAGCCACGGCGGGCTGGGGCATCCTCCTCTACCTCCGCCAAGAGGGCCGCGGCATCGGGCTCGTAAACAAGCTCCGCACCTACCAACTGCAGGACCAAGGCTTCGATACCGTCGATGCCAACCTGCGCTTGGGATTCAGGGATGACGAGCGAAGCTTCGGCGTCGCCGCGCGGATGCTGGGCTTGCTCGGGCAAAGTGAGGTGCGGCTGCTCACCAACAACCCCCGCAAGGTGGCGGGGCTGGAGAGCGCTGGACTCCGGGTGAGCGCCCAAGTGCCGCTGAGGGCGGGCGCCAACATCCACAATCAGGCGTATCTGGACACCAAGCGCCTCAAGAGCGGGCATTTACTTTAGGGCAATCGTCACCCCGGACTTGATCCGGGGTCCACCTTCGTCCTTCCTCTTCAATCCTAAGGAAGAGAAGGTGGATGCCGGATCAAGTCCGGCATGACGACATCTTAGCCGTGCATACCCAGCAGTTCCTCGACCTCCTCGAAGCTGCCGGCCACCGCATCCACCCCCAAAGCCCGCAGCCTCTCGCCATGACCGGGCAAGCAATGCCGCCCGGCACACAGCCCCACCACATACGCCCCCGACGCCACCGCGCCTTTGACGCCAACAGGAGAATCCTCAACGATTGCAATGCGTTCGATCGGCACGCCGATGGCGTCAGCGGCGTGGAGGTAGAGATCGGGCGCCGGCTTGCCGCGCTCCACATGCTCGTGGCCGCTGAAGATCCGGCGGCCGAAATGGTGGCGCAGGCCGAGGTGATCGAGGTGCCGCTCGATCCACGCGGTCCGGCTGGAGGAGGCGATCGCCTTGGGCAGCTCCGGCGGCAGCGCCTCGACGAAGCGCACCGCGCCCGCCACCGCCTCCAGCCCCTCCGCCAGCACCCGGGCATCCTCCTCCGCGCGGGCGGTGTGGAATTCCTCGGGCACCGGACGCCCGATCCAGCGCTCGACCGCGGCCAGGAAGTCGCGGCCGCTGAGACCCATGAAGTGAGTCATCGACTCTTCGGTGCTGGTCGGGTGGCCGATGCCGGTCAGGTAATCGGCGATCTGCCTGTTGCCGGCATATTCGCTTTCCAGCAGCACCCCGTCGAAATCGAGAATGAGCCCGTCGAACTTCAATCCCGCGCTCCGAACAAGGCGGTGCCGACGCGCACGTGGGTGGCGCCGATCGTCACTGCCGTCTCGAAGTCGCCCGACATCCCCATGCTGAGGCCGGGAAGCCCGTGCCGGCGAGCCAGCTTGGCAAGCAGCGCGAAATAAGGCGCCGGCTCCACATCGGCCGGCGGGATGCACATCAGCCCGGCGACCGGCAGCGCCGCCGCCTGCGCGGCCTCGATCAGCGCCGGCAGCTCGGCGGGCGTGCAGCCGCCCTTTTGCGGCTCTTCGCCGATGTTGACCTGGAGGAAGCAGGCCGGGCGCCGGCCGACTTTGTCGATCGCCTTGCCGAGCGCCACGACGAGCGAGGGGCGATCGACGGAGTGGATGGCGTCGAACAACGCCACGGCTTCCTCGGCCTTGTTGGACTGGAGCTGGCCGATGAGGTGGAGCTCCACGTCCGGCCAACGCGCCTTGAGCGCCGGCCACTTGCCTTGCGCCTCCGATACCCGGTTCTCGCCGAAGATGCGCTGCCCGGCAGCGAGCAACGGCTCGATCACGTCTGCGTCATGGGTCTTGGAGACGGCGATCAGCGTGACGTCATCGGCCTTGCGCCGCGCCAGCGCCGCCGCCTTGGCGATCCGCTCGCGCACTTCGGCAAGCCTTTGCCCGGGAGATACACTGTCCATCGCGGCTGCTATAGGAATGGCGATGCACCGCCGCCAGCCCTTGCCGCGCCTCTGGCTGATGACCGACGAACGGCTCGGCGACCGGCTGATCCCGGCCTTAGAGCGCCTGCCAAGCGGTGCCGGGATCGTCTTCCGGCACTACAGCCTGCCGGCCGCGGAACGCCGGGCCCTTTGGGAGCAGGTCCGAGCCGTCGGGCGACAGCGGGCACTGACCCTGGTCATCGCCGGGCAGCGTCTTCCGGGCGCCAACGGGAGCCACAACCGGCGCGGCGCCGGCCTGCGCACCTGGTCGGCGCATAATCTGCGTGAAATCCGCACGGCAGAACGCGCCGGCGCACACCTCATCTTCCTCTCGCCGGTGTTTTCCACTCGCTCGCACCCCGGCGCACCGGCTCTCGGCCCGGGCCGCTTCGCGTTGCTCGCCCACCAGACAAAGGTGCCGGTGATCGCGTTGGGCGGCATGGACGCGGAAAAGGCGCGCAGCCTAGGCGGCGCTTACGGCTGGGCTGGAATAGACGCCTGGGCCTGAGCGGCCGTTTGGATCAGAACCGGAATGCGGTTCCGACGTAGACGGCCTGGCTGTCGCGGCGCTGATCGGTGAGCGGCTCGAGTCGGTCACGCTGGATCTTGTAGCGGACGCCGCCGGTGACATCGACGTTGCGGGCAACCTGATAAGCCGCGCCGACGCCGACCGAATAGCTTGAATCGAGCGGCGTGATCCGTGCCGCGGCGGCGTCGTTCTTGTCGACGCCCGCTTCGACCCGGCCGGTGAAGCGCTTCACCGAATAGCTGACGCTTGCTTCCGCATTGCGGCGGCTGCCCGGGACCGGGCCGCCCTTCAACTCGGCAACGTCGCCGGAAAGAGCCAGGCCGCGCCAGCCGACGGAGACGCCGATATTGTACGCGCTGGGCGTGATCGCGGTAACCGCCGACGCCGATGCTTCGCCGACGCTGCGCATTGCCTGCGCCGGTGTGGCCGCGCGGGCACGCACCGCGACTCGCACCGCACCGCCCTTCTTGGCGGCCGAACTGGCGGTGGGCGTGAAGCGGAAACTGTTGCCGTTGAAGCCGCGCCGCGCAAGCTCGGCGGCGAGGCCGGGATCGGCGACTGCGGGCGTGAAGCTGCCGCCAACGCCGCGCAAGGACGGTGCAGGGCGCTTCTTCATCTGCTGGGTCGGAGCCGCGAGGGCAGGCGCAAGGATCAGGGAAAGCGCCGCAAGCGCCCCTCCAAATCCAGCAATGCCAGCCAACGTCTTCACGAAATTCGACTCCCGTAACGAAGGCGATGTAGAGCCTCCAAACGCCGCAGACCAGCGAAGTGCCGCGAAGCCACTACGAATCATCCGGCCTGTTGCACTTAATCCACATTGAGCCTTGCGCGCCGATGAAGCGGCGGCCCGCGCCCCTCCATACGCGCGGGAGAGACGGCTTGCCGCTTGCGCCCCAGCTTCTATAACGGCGGCTGATCCCCCGCTTGTTTCAAGGACCGTTCCGCATGGTACGCGCTGCTTCCCTTCTTCTCCCGGTCGCCATGGCCTTTTCGCTCTCGGCCTGCGATTTCGTCCAGAAGGATATCAACCGCACCCTGGGCAAGGCGCCGAACGATCGCGTGCGCACCGCCGACCTCGCCGCGTCCCAGGTGACCACCATCGGGGTCAATTCCTACCTGTGGCGCGCCGCGCTCGAGACGCTGTCCTTTGCGCCGCTCGCCCAAACCGATTCCAACGGCGGCGTGATCGTCACCGATTGGTATTCCAATCCGAATTCGCCGAATGAGCGGGTGAAGGTGACCGCAACCATTCTCGACGCCGATCTGCGGGCCGATGCGCTTCGCGTCGCAACCTCGCGCCAGGTGTTGCAGAACGGCCAGTGGGTCGACGCGCCGGTCGCCGCCGCCACCGTGCAGCGGCTCGAGGAGGTTATCCTGACCCGCGCCCGCGATCTGCGCCGGACCGCCATCTCCGGCTAAAGGAGCTTTTACTTCATGGCGGCGCGTTTCAATCCGCTCGAGGCCGATGCGCATTGGCAGAAGGTCTGGGAGGAGCGGGGGACCTTCCACGCCTCCGATTCCAGCGGCAAGCCCAAGGCCTACATCCTTGAGATGTTCCCCTACCCATCGGGGCGCATCCACATGGGCCATGTTCGCAACTATACGATGGGCGACGTGCTGGCCCGCTTCCGGCGGATGAACGGCTTCGAAGTGCTTCATCCGATGGGCTGGGATGCCTTTGGAATGCCGGCCGAGAATGCGGCCATGGAGAAGAAGGTTCACCCCGGCGCCTGGACCCGCTCCAACATCGAGACCATGAAGGGGCAGCTCAAGCGGATCGGCTTCGCGCTCGACTGGAGCCGCGAGATCGCGACCTGCGAGCCCGATTATTACGGACACGAGCAGGCGCTGTTCCTCGACCTGTTCGAAGCCGGCCTCGTCTACCGCAAACAGAGCGAAGTGAACTGGGATCCGGTCGACATGACCGTGCTCGCCAACGAGCAGGTGATCGACGGCCGCGGCTGGCGCTCCGGCGCTCTGGTCGAGCGGCGCAAGCTCAGCCAGTGGTTCCTGAAGATCACCGACTTCGCCGACGAGCTTCTCGACGGCCTGGGCGCGCTCGACCAGTGGCCCGACAAGGTGCGGCTGATGCAGGAGAACTGGATCGGCAAGAGCCAAGGGCTGCGGTTCCGCTTCGACCTCACGGCCCCCGTCCCTGACAGGGAGGGCACCCCCCTAGCTCCCCTCCCTGAAAGGGAGGGGCTGGGGGTGGGTCAGCCGGAAGGGGGCTCGATGCCCGCTTCCGGCTCCCACGCCGCCTCCGAAGGCGGCCCCGACCCCATCGAGGGGCCGGAGCCGCAACCCACCCCTGGCCCCTCCCTTGCAGGGAGGGGAATCTCCTCTTTCGAAGTCTTCACCACCCGGCCCGACACGATCTTCGGAGCGAGCTTCGCGGCGATCGCGGCCGATCATCCGATCGCGCAGGCGCTTGCGGATCGGAACCCGGCCGCCGGCGCCTTTATCGAGGACTGCAAGCGCGGCGGCACCACCGCCGCCGAGCTGGAGACCGCGGAGAAGAAGGGCTTCGACACCGGCCTTCGCGTCCGCCACCCGCTCGATTCCGCCTGCGAGCTGCCGCTCTACATCGCGAACTTCGTGCTGATTGATTACGGCACCGGTGCCATCTTCGGCTGCCCGGCTCACGACCAGCGCGATCTTGATTTCGCCCGCAAATACGGCCTTCCCGTCACCCGCGTCGTCGCGCCCACGCCGGAGGAAGCCGCCGATCCGATCGGCGACGAGGCCTATACCGGCCCCGGCCGACTGGTGAACTCGCGCTTCCTTGACGGCCTCACGGCCCAGGACGGCATCCGCGAAGTGATCGCGCGGGCCGAAGCGGACGGCTGGGGTGAAGGCACCACCGTGTGGCGGCTGCGCGACTGGGGCGTTTCGCGGCAGCGTTACTGGGGCACGCCGATCCCGATCATCCACTGCGACGCCTGCGGCGCCGTTCCGGTGCCCCGCGAGCAGCTTCCAGTGGTTCTCCCCGAGGACGTCAGCTTCGACATCCCCGGCAACCCGCTTGACCGGCATCCCAGCTGGAACAAGGCTGATTGCCCGAGCTGCGGCGGATCGGCGCGCCGGGAGACCGATACCCTCGATACCTTCGTGAACTCGTCCTGGTATTTCATCCGCTTCGCCAGCCAGCCCGCCGATGCGCCGTTCGACAAGGCAGCGGCCGAGAGCTGGCTGCCGGTGGATCAGTATATCGGCGGCGTCGAGCATGCGATCCTGCACCTCCTCTACGCTCGCTTCTGGACCCGCGCGCTAAACCGCATCGGCCGCCTTGGCGTGGAGGAGCCGTTCAAGGGCCTGTTCACCCAGGGGATGGTCACCCACCCAAGCTATTCGCGAAAGCGCGAGGGTGAGGAACGGCCCATCTATTTCACCCCGGACGAGATCGCCCGCCGGCCCGACGGCAGCGCCTACCTCACCGCCAGCGGCGAGGACGTAATCGTCGGCCGCGTCGAGAAGATGTCCAAGTCGAAGCGCAACACGGTCGATCCGGACGAGATCATCGACCAGTACGGCGCCGACGCGGTGCGCTGGTTCATGCTGTCCGACAGTCCGCCGGAGCGCGACCTGCCCTGGTCGGAAGCGGGCATCGAGGGAAGCTGGCGGTTCGTGCAGCGGCTCTGGCGTCTCGCGTCGGAAGCGGCGGGAGGATCCCACTCCACCTGGTTGGGCGGCGACGGCGAGGACAAGCCGCTTGCCCGCAAACTCCACCAGACGGTTGCGGCCGTTGCCGCGAATATTGAGGCGCTTGCCTTCAACAAGGCGGTCGCCAACGTCTACGAACTCGCCAACGCGATCGAGAAGGCGGCGCCCTCGCCCACGCGGCAGCAAGCGATCGAGTCTCTTATCCTGCTCGTGGCGCCAATGGTGCCGCATCTCGCGGAAGCCGCCTGGGCGTCGCTCGACCGCGATGGTCTGATCGCCGACGCGCCATGGCCCGAAGTCGATCCGGCTCTGCTGATCGAGGACGAGGTTACCATCGCGGTGCAGGTCAATGGCAAGCTGCGCGATACGCTGACCGCAGCCAAGGGCGCGGCCAAGGACGATCTCGAGCAGCTCGCGCTGGCGTCGGACAAAATTCAGCGGGTGCTTGAAGGCAAAGCACCGCGGAAAGTGATTGTGGTGCCGGACCGCTTGGTGAACATCGTCGCATGACCAAGCGCGCCGCTTTCCTTCTCCTTGCCGTGGCCCTGCCGCTCACCGGCTGCGGGCTTAAGCCGCTTTATGGTGGCGGCGGCGCCGGGCCGGTGGCGCAATCGTTACGCTCGATCGAGGTCGGGCCGATCGGCGGCCGTGCCGGTTGGCTGGTGCGCACTGCGCTTCAGGACAGATTGGCGCCAGGCGATGGTGCCAAGCGCTATCGCCTTGAAGTCGAACTGGACGACCAGATCATCGGCTTCGGCGTCCGTTCCGACGACGCCCAGACCCGCGAACGCCGCACCTTGCGCGCCCGCTACCGCTTGATCGAGCAGGACAAGGGCACGGTCGTCCTCGACGCCACGGCAGGGTCCGACGTCGGCATCGACGTGGTCAGCTCCGAATATGCCGTCGTCGCCGCCGAGCAGACGGCGCTGGAACGGCTGTCGAAGGAACTCGCCGACCAAATCGTCACCCGCCTGGCGCTCTTCGCGGCGCGGGGCGGCCCTGCGGCGGGGCAGTGAAGGCCGCCAGGGGCCAGATCGAGCGCGCGGTCAGGGCGCCGCGGGACTGGCGCTTCTTTCTGCTCTACGGCCCCGACGATTCAGGCTCCCGCGCCTTGGCCAAAGCAGTGGGCGCGGCAATGGGCGCCGAAGCGGAGCGGATCGACCTTAGCGGCGCCGAACTCAAGGGCGATCCCGCCTGCCTTTCGGACGAAGCGGCGTCCATCTCCCTGTTCGGCGGTGCTCGCTACATCCTTGTCGAGCCCGCAGGCGATGAAAGCCTCGCCGCCGTCGAAGCGCTGATCCAGTCGCCTCCAGCGGGCAACCCGGTGATACTGGTTGCCGGCGCCCTCAAGCCGACATCGAAGCTGCTCAAGCTCGCCCTCGCCGAGCCGACCGCCCTTGCCCACGCCAGCTATGCGCCGGAGGGACGGGAGGCGGATCAACTCGCCGTCGACAAGGCGCGCGAACTTGGCCTGCTGATCCGCTCAGACCTCGCCCGCCGCCTGGGCAGCGCCTGCGGGGGCAACCGCGCTATCCTGGCCAGCGAACTGGAGAAGCTTGCGCTGTACGTCGACGCGTCTCCGGAAAGCCCCAAACAAGTCGATCATGATGCACTCGACGCGATCGGCGCGGCGGCTGAGGAAGGCGATCTCTCGCGCCTGGTCGATGCGGTGAGCGCCGGCCGGCCCAATGTGCTCGGCGACGAGCTTGCCCGGCTCGCCAGCCAGGGGATCGAGGGCATTCCGCTGATCAGGGCGGTGCTTCGGCGAATGACGTTGCTGTCGCGGTTGCGGGCCGAGGTGGAGCGCGGCAGCAGCCCCGATGCCGTCATGGCGTCACACGGTAAGTCCGTGTTTTTCAAAGAAAAAGCTGCGGTGGCTCAGCAATTGCGCGGCTGGCGTTCCGATCTGCTGGCAAAAAGCGTCGGCCGGCTCCTGGAGGCGGAGCGGCAGGCCAAGGCCAGCGGCGGCCTGGGGGCCGCGGCGGTCGATGAGGAGCTGTTCGCGATCTGCCGGCAAGCCGCTCGGCTGCGCTGAGGGCTAGATCTTCTCGCCGCTGAGGCGCTGGCAGATCATGTCGAGCTGATCGAGCGTCGAGTAATGCAGCGCGACGAAGCCGCCGTCCGGCTTGTGCGTAATCTTGACGTTGAGGCCAAGCATGTCGCCCAATTGCCGCTCAAGCGCATCGATGTCCGCGCTTGCGCCCTTATATTCGAGCTTCCCCTGCCGCTCCCGCCCCGGCTTGCCGAAGCGCGCCATCTTCTCCGCGTCGCGCACGGAGAGGCCGCGGCGGACGACCTCCTCGGCAATGGCGGCAGGGTCGGGCGCGGAGGCGATCGCGCGGGCGTGGCCCATGCTGAGTTCGCCAGTCACCACCATCTCGCGTACTGCATCGGGCAGGCCGAGCAGGCGCAGCAGATTGGCGATGTGGGGGCGCGACTTGTTGACGATCTTGGCCAGCGCCTCCTGGGTGTGGCCGAACTCCTCCATCAGCTTCTTATAGGCTTCGGCCTCTTCGATGGCGTTCAGGTCTGCGCGCTGGATGTTCTCCAGAAGCGCGACCTCCAAGGTCTCCGCATCGTTAAATTCCCGAACGATTACAGGCACTTCGTGGAGCTGCGCGCGCTGGGCGGCACGCCAGCGGCGCTCGCCGGCGACGATCTGGTAGCGGTGCCCATGGGGACGCACAACGATCGGCTGGATGAGGCCACGCGTCCGGATCGAATCGGCGAGCTCGGTAAGCTTCTCCTCGTCGAAGTGACGGCGGGGCTGATCGAGATGCGGCTCGATCGAGGACACCGGCATCATCTGCACCCCGCTCCGCGGGCCTCCTCCGCTCTGGCCGGGGCTGCCGCCGACCGGCGCCTCCTGCGCAACATCGCCCAGCAACGAGGACAGGCCGCGGCCGAGCCCGGACGGACGCTTGCGTGCGACCGGGGTATCGTCGGCGCTCATGCCGCGGCCGCCGGTTTGGGCAGGCGCCCGATGGTCTCGCGGGCAAGCGCGATATAGGCCTCGGACCCGGGGCAGCGGTGATCGTAGATCAGCGCCGGAATGCCGTGGCTCGGCGCTTCCGAGAGACGCACGTTGCGTGGGATCACCGTTTCGAACACCACCTTGCCAAGGCAGGCACGAACATCGTCAGCAACCTGGGCGGAAAGGTTGTTGCGGCGGTCGAACATGGTCAGCGCGACACCGAGGATGGAGAGCTCCGGATTGAAGCGGGCGCGGATTCGCTCGATTGTCTGGAGGAGCTGGCTGAGGCCCTCGAGCGCGAAGAACTCGGTTTGCAGCGGCACCAGGATCGACTGGGCAGCGACGAGGGCGTTGATGGTGAGCAACCCGAGGCTGGGTGGGCAATCGATCAGGCAAACATCCCAGCGGCCGACCTGAGCGGTGTCGAGCGCCTTGTCGAGGCGGTGAGTGCGCTCCTGCATCTCAACAAGCTCGATCTCGGCACCGGAAAGATCAACTGTGGCCGGGAGCAGGTCGAGCCGCGGCACCCGGGTGGGTACCACCGCTTCTTCCAGCGTGCATTGGCCGGTAAGCAGCTCGTAGCTTGAAAGGTCTCGCTGGGCGTGCGTGATACCAAGGCCGGTGGATGCATTGCCCTGCGGATCGAGATCGAGCAGCAGCACGCGCCAGCCGGTCGCCGCCAAGGCCGTGGCAAGGTTGATGGCGGTGGTGGTCTTGCCCACCCCGCCCTTCTGATTGGCCACCGCAATGCGGATCATCGGCCCGGCTTCCTTTTCGGTTCCACGCCCCGCGCCACGATGATGCCGGCGTCGGCATCGGTCAGGCTTGGCTCGATACGGAACTCACCCTGCCACGAAGAACGCGCGGCATCCAGTTCCGACTTGGCATTTCGGCCTTTGGGAAGAATCCAGACTGTCTCAGTGTTGGATAATGGCAGGCCGGTCCGCAGCAATTTGTCGAGCGGGGCAAAGGCTCGGGCGCTGATCACCTCAAACGGCCGAGGCGGAACCGCCTCAACCTTGCTGTGCAGCACCTCTACCCGGTCTTCGATCGCCATGATCTGGGCAGCAGCGATCAGGAAATCGACCCGCAGTTTGCGGGCCTCGACCAAGGTGAAGCGGCCGGATGAGAGTGCCGCCACCACGAGACCAGGAAAACCCGCCCCGCTCCCCAGATCGACCCAGGTGCTCGCGTGCGGTGCAAACCGGAGTAGCTGCGCCGAGTCGAGGATGTGACGCTGCCAGACATTTTCGAGCGATGACCGGGAAACCAGATTTTGCCGCTCACTCTCCATACCAAGGAATGCAACGAGAGCCTCCAGCCGTTTGAGTGTTCCATGTGGAACATTGAGGGCTGCTTTGGCCTCTTCCTCCGTCATGCCGCGCGCCGCCGGGCATGCACCAGGATCGCCGCCAGCGCGGCGGGCGTCACACCTCTGATCCGGCGGGCGGCGCCGAGTGTTGCCGGCCGACTTACGCTCAGGCGTTCGACCATTTCCGAGGAAAGCCCGGGGATGGAGGGATAGTCTAGGCCGGCGGGTATGCGGACGGCATCATCTCCTCGAAGGCGCGCAATCTCGGCCTGCTGTCGCTCGACATAGGGGGCATAGCGATGATCCTCGATGGCCTCGTCCACCAGAGCGCCTGGCTGGTCGGCGAGTGCGGGTGCAATACGGAGCAGCGCCTCCCGGTCAAGCTCCGGAAAGCGGAGCCAGTCAGCCAACGTCCGCTTCACGCCATCGTCCCGGACATCCACTCCGCTGCTTTGCAACAGGGACCCGCTCAGAGCGAATGAGAGGGCGTCCTCGATCTCAGCCCGTTGGTTCTCACGAGAGCGAAAATGCTTTTTTCGCTGGGGACCGATGCAGCCATGTCCGATCGCCTTTGCCGTGAGGCGGGATTCGGCATTGTCCGCACGGAGGCGCAGCCGGTATTCAGCCCGGGCGGTGAGCATGCGGTACGGCTCGGTGACGCCCTGAAGTGTCAGGTCATCCACCATCACGCCGATGTAGCTTTCCGACCGATCGAACAGCACCGGGGGCTCACCGGCAACCATAGCGGCTGCATTTGCGCCTGCGACCAGGCCCTGCGCTGCGGCCTCCTCATAGCCGGTGGTGCCGTTGATCTGGCCTGCCAAATAGAGGCCCTGAACATCACGCACAGCAAGCGTCGGCTCAAGAGTCCGCGGGTCTACATAGTCATACTCGACGGCATAGCCTGGCTGCAGGATCGACACGCGCTCCAGTCCAGCCATCGAGCGCACCATGGCGACTTGAACATCCTCGGGCAGCGACGTCGAGATCCCGTTCGGGTAAACGGCGGGATCGTCCAGACCCTCGGGCTCAAGGAAGATCTGGTGCCCGTCGCGGTCGCCGAAGCGGTGCACCTTGTCCTCGATGGAAGGGCAGTAGCGCGGGCCAACACCCTCGATGACGCCTGCGAACAGCGGGGAGCGGTCCAGGTTCGAGCGGATGATGTCATGGGTGGCCACGTTGGTGCGGGTGATTGCGCAGAAAAGCTGCGGTGCTGGGCGCCCCTTGCTCATCGGGGACATGGTCCAGTGGCCGCTGTCGGATTCCTGCCGTTCCAGCCTGCCCCAATCTACGGTTCGGCCATCGAGCCGCGGCGGTGTTCCCGTCTTCAGCCTGGCGAGCGGAAGGCCAAGCTCGCGGAGCTGAGCAGCGAGCCTTGTAGCGGCGCGTTCCCCTACCCGACCGCCGGCCTGGCTGTTCATCCCGAAATGAAGCTTGCCCCCCAGGAATGTGCCAGTGGCGAGGATTACGGCTTTGGCTTCCAGGCGCCTGCCGTCTGCCAAGGCCACACCGCTCACCGTTCGGCCTTGAAGGTCGAGGGACGCAGCCTCCCCTTCGATGATCGTGAGGCCGGATTGGGCATCGATCATCCTGTGAATGGCCGCTTTGTATCGTCGACGGTCGGCCTGCACGCGCGGTCCACGCACTGCGGCGCCCTTGCTCGCGTTAAGCATCCTGAAGTGGATTGCGGCCTCATCGGACGCTCTGGCGATCAGCCCGTCGAAGGCATCGACTTCCCGGATCAAATGTCCCTTACCCAAGCCCCCCATGGCCGGGTTGCACGACATTGCCCCAATCTGCCCGCGCGAGAAGCTGACGAGGGCAACCGACACACCCATTCTCGCGCCAACGGCGGCAGCCTCCGTGCCGGCGTGCCCGCCACCCACTACGATAATGTCGAAACTCTCGTTCACGCCGCGCCTTTAGCCTAACCAGGGCGCGTTGTTCCACATGGAACATTACTTCCCGATGCAGAACCGCCCGAACAGCGCGTCCAGCATCTGCTCCACACCCGCCCGGCCAGTGATTTCGTCCAGAGACGCTCGTGCCACACGAAGGCATTCGGCGGCGATCAGCATGTCTCGCGAAGTCTGCGCCTCCCGCAGGGATTCGGCTGCAGCCACTATCGAGCGACGATGTCTCGCGTTCAGTGCCGCCTCGCCCTCAACCGGGAGTAGCAACTTGGCGCGGGCAATTAGAAGATCAACAAGAGCGCTCATCCCCTCCCCTGTCTCGGCGGAGACGCGGAGATCCGCTTCCCTAGTGGCAGGCTGCAGATCGGCCATCGACTGGATCAAGATCGTTCGCCCGCGGTCCGGAGCGTCGGCCGGTGCACCCAACCAAAGGATCAGGTCGGCCGATGCGATCGTCTCCCGCGCTCGGCTCACGCCGATCGCCTCCACCTCGTCAGCACTTTCCCGAAGCCCGGCAGTGTCCACCAGCAGAAAGGGCGTACCACCAATCGCCGTCGGCGCTTCAACGAGATCCCGCGTGGTTCCGGCGATGGCGGAGGTGATCGCCGCCTGCCGCCCCGCCAACCAATTGAGAAGGCTCGACTTGCCTGCGTTAGGCGGCCCTGCGATCACCACCCGCAATCCATCGCGCAGCCTCTCAGCTGGAGGCCGTGCCAGCGCAGCCTCCATTTCACCCGCAAGCTCTCCCACAGCCTCGCTCCAGCCCGGCGGCATCGCCTCGCCGACCTCGCCTTCGTCGGAGAAGTCCAGCACCGCCTCGAGCGCCGCAGCCTGGACGAGCACGCGCGATTGCCACCCTTCCACCAGGCGGCTGAGCGCTCCGCCGGCAAGCGCCAGAGCGGAACGGCGCTGAGTCTCGGTTTCCGCTTGCAACAGATCGGCGAGCCCCTCCGCCTCCGAAAGATCGATCCGGCCGTTCTCGAACGCCCGCCGCGTGAACTCACCGGGTTCGGCGAGCCGCAGCCCCTCCATGTCACCGAGCGCGTTCAGCACAGCAGCGACGACGGCGCGGCCGCCATGAAGGTGCAGCTCCGCAATGTCCTCGCCACTTGCGGTTGCCGTGCCAGGGAAGCGCAGCACCAGGGCGTCGTCTAGCCGCTCGCCCCGCCAGGAGAGCCGCGCCAGGCTTGCACGCCTGGCCTCCGGCAGCCGCCCGGCCAGCGCCTGCAAAGCTTTGTCGGCGCGCGCTCCGCTGATCCGCACCACCGCCAGCGCTGCCGGCGGGCTGCCCGAGGACAAGGCGTAGATGGTGTCAGCCGCCACGCTTGCTGCTCATCCCTTCCAGCATCGATCGCCACATCGTCACACCGGCTTCGCTCATCGGGCCCCAGCTCTTCATAAGCTCGGTCATGCTTTCGGCGGTGACCCCTTCGGAAACCGCGCGGGTCATCTTGTCGACATAGGCTTGGTGAACCGGCGTCAGGTCCGGAAGGCCGAGGAAGCGCCGAGCCTCTTCGGGCGTGCAATCCACATCCACGCTTATCTTCATCTTTTTTCCTCCTGCCGCCGCTTGCCGCCGCGGCAGCGCCTATGTGAAAGCAAGCGGGGCTCGAGACAAGGAGGACGCCGTGATCCGAATCGATACGCTGGCCGGGGACGGCAGCTTCGAGGCATACCTTGCCGAACCATCCGGCACGCCTCGCGGCGCCGTTGTGGTGATCCAGGAGATATTCGGAGTCAATGAAGGCATCCGCCGCAAGTGCGATGCGTTGGCGCTGGACGGCTATCTGGCCGTAGCGCCGGACCTGTTTTGGCGGCTGGAGCCCGGCGTACAGCTCGATCCGGATGTGGAGAGCGAGTTCGGCCAAGCATTGGACCTGATGGGTCGCTTCGATCAGGATCTCGGCGTGGCCGACATAGAGGCGGCGATCCGTGCTGCCCGGGCGCGCCTGCCTGAGGGCGGTAAGGTCGGCTGCGTCGGCTACTGCCTTGGCGGGCGGCTGGCCTACATGACCGCCGCGCGCACCGATGTGGACGCCAGCGTCGGCTATTATGCGGTGGGCCTCGATAACCTCCTGCACGAGAAGAACGCGATCGCCTGGCCGCTCCTGCTCCACATCGCGGGCGCGGACGGCTTCGTGCCGGCCGAGGTGCGGGCCAAGATGCATGAGGCGTTCGGCGACCATCCGCGGATCACGATGTATGATTATCCGGGCGAGGATCACGGCTTCGCGGCCGAGATGGGCACCCGGCGAAGCGAAGACGCCGCGCAGCTTGCCGACAGCCGAACCCGCGCGTTCTTCGAGGAGCATCTGGCATGACCGACGCATACGCCTTCACCCTCACCCGCACCGGCGGCCCGGAAGTCCTTGAAGCGCAGAACATCGCCATTCCCTCCCCCGGACCTGGCGAGGTTCTGGTGCGGCACGAGGCGGTGGGGTTGAACTTTATCGAGACCTACCACCGCTCCGGCCTGTATCCGGTGCCGCTGCCCTCGGGGCTGGGCACCGAGGCGGCCGGCGTGGTGGAGGCGGTGGGCGAAGGCGTCTCCGGTTTTCGCGAGGGAAATCGGGTCGGCTATTTCACCGGGCCGCTTGGATCCTATGCGACTCACCGCGTGATCACCGAGGAGCGGTTGGTGAAGCTGCCTGATTCAATCAGCACCGAGCAGGCGGCGGCGGCGATGCTGAAGGGGTGCACGGCGGAATATCTGGTGGAGCGCTGCGCTTCCGTTCAGCCGGGCGACGTTGTGCTCGTCCATGCGGCGGCGGGTGGCGTCGGCTCGATCCTGGTGCCGTGGCTCAAGCATCTCGGCGCGGTGGTGATCGCCCATAGCGGCGACAGCCGGAAGGCGGCTTTGGCCAAGGACTCGGGCGCGGATCACAGCCTGTGCGGCGCGTTCGAGGACCTTGCCGCGGACGTGCGGGCGCTGACCGGCGGCAAGGGCGTGAAGGTGGTGCTGGACGGAGTCGGCGCGGCGAGCTGGGCGGCGTCGCTCGGTTCGGTGGCGGCGCGGCTTGATCGTGACCTATGGCAATGCCTCGGGGCCGGTGCCCCCCTTTACCGCGCTCGACCTGCTGAGCGCCGGATCGGTGTTCGTGACCCGGCCGACGCTGGCCGACTACGCGAGAACCGCGGAAGAAATGCGAGCCTCGGCGGCGCGGTTGTTCGAGCTCATCGAGCGGGAGATCGTACCGGTGACGATCGGGGCGCGCTTTGCCCTGCGCGACGCGGCTGAGGCGCATCGCGCGATCGAGAGCCGCGCTACGACGGGCTCCACCGTCCTCCTTCCCTGAAGTGCACTCAAGCAGCGAAACGGCGGCCACTAGGGCCGCCGCCGCGCTTACTGGTTCATGGAGGCGAAGAAGTCCTCGTTGGACTTGGCGTCCTTCATCTTGTCGAGCAGGAACTGCATCGCATCGACCGTGCCCATCTGCATCAGGATGCGGCGAAGCACCCACATCTTGGAAAGCGTGGCCGGATCGACCAGCAGCTCTTCCTTGCGGGTGCCGGACTTGCCGACGTCGAGCGACGGGAAGATGCGCTTGTCGGAGACCTTGCGGTCGAGCACGATTTCCGAGTTGCCGGTGCCCTTGAACTCTTCGAAGATGACTTCGTCCATCTTGGAGCCGGTGTCGATCAGCGCGGTGGCGATGATGGACAGCGAGCCGCCTTCCTCGATGTTGCGCGCCGCGCCGAAGAAGCGCTTGGGGCGCTGCAGGGCGTTGGCGTCGACACCGCCAGTCAGCACCTTGCCGGAGCTCGGCACCACCGTGTTGTAGGCCCGGCCGAGGCGCGTGATCGAATCGAGCAGGATGACGACATCCTTCTTGTGCTCAACGAGGCGCTTGGCCTTTTCAATCACCATCTCGGCGACCTGGACGTGGCGCGACGCCGGCTCGTCGAAGGTCGAGGAGACGACTTCGCCGCGTACGGAGCGCTGCATGTCGGTCACTTCCTCAGGCCGCTCGTCGATGAGCAGCACGATCAGGAACACTTCGGGATGGTTGTCGGTGATTGCTTTGGCGATGTTCTGCAGAAGCACCGTTTTGCCGGTGCGCGGCGGCGCCACGATCAGCGCGCGCTGGCCCTTGCCTTGCGGCGAGATGATGTCGATCACCCGCGCGGACTTGTCCTTCACCGTCGGATCGAGCGTGTCGAGCGTCAGCTTCTGGTTGGGGTAAAGCGGCGTCAGATTGTCAAAATTGACGCGGTGGCGGACGGCGTCGGGATTGTCGAAGTTGATCTGGGTGATGCGCACCAGGCTGAAATAGCGCTCGCCCTCCTTTGGCCCGCGGATCTCGCCTTCCACCGTGTCGCCCGTGCGAAGCCCGAACTTGCGAACCTGGTTCGGCGCCACATAGATGTCGTCCGGCCCGGCCAGGTAATTCGCTTCCGGGGAGCGCAGGAAGCCGAAGCCGTCCGGCAGCACCTCGATCGTGCCCATGCCCATGATCTCCTGGCCGTTCTCGGCCTGGACCTTGAGAATGGAGAACATCAGCTCCTGCTTGCGCAGGGTGGATGCACCCTCGATCCCGATCTCTTCGGCCATTGCGACCAGATCGGCGGGGGATTTGAGCTTGAGGTCCTTGAGATGCATGCGGGGGAAACTCGAAGAAAGGGAGCGGGAGTGTCGATTCGCGCGGGGGATGACGATTTGCGGCTGAATCGCCCGCACGGACGGCGGGCTTGAACGACGACTCGGGCGTTACGGTCCGCTCCAGGCCAAGTCAAGCGAGGGTGGACCCGTAAATTGACGGTACCTCACCGCCCCGGGTGCGCACCTTTTCTCAACAGGTGACCGGAGGTTCTACCTCCTCCGCCTCATGGCCGGCGACATCAGCTGAGCACGTGACCGGTACAACAAGATTCGTGCTGCCGACCGGGACGAGCAGTGTCAGCATGGAGCACCCGCCATCGAAGATCATCGGCAGCTGCTCGCTGGTCTTGCTCAGTAGACACCGGGCTTCCCCATGCGCACGAAGTGGCCCTGCACCAGTTCCATTTTTGGGAGCCCTAACTCTTCCCCCTGCACCAAGGCGTAATGACGCGCATAGCACTGCAAGCCTCCTGCACCGGGCGGGAGCTTTACCTTCGACTCGATAACTTCAGCCAATGCACGCTGCCGAGCATCGGGCTCCGCCGTGCAGGCGGCACAGGAGAGTATGATCAGAAGCGGGAGCTGGCGCATTCCCCGACACCATGATCCGCAGACGCCGCTTTCACAATGCTTGGAGAAGCTCGTCCGGGATAGCGATGGTCAGTACCGTCGACTCACTGCGTTTTGGGAATTTTCGCCTTCTAAAAAGGCTTCACGATCACCAGGATGACGATGACCACGGTCGCAATGCCGGGGATCTCGTTCATGATCCGGAGAGCCTTGCCGCTCACCCGGCGCTCGCCGCGGGCGAGCTTGCGGCCGTAGCCGATCAGCCAGCCATGGTAAGCGGAAAGGCCGAGCACGAGTGCGAACTTGGCGTGGAACCAGCCTTGCGACCAGGCGCCGCTGGTCCAGGCCAGGGTCAGCCCGAATATCCAGACCAGAACCATCGCCGGCGTGATGATGATGTTGCGAAGCTTGCGCTCACGATCAATCCAGCGCCCCTCCTCGGCCGATCCGGGCGCGGATTCCTGATGGTAGATATAATAACGCGGCAGCATGAACATGCCCGCGATCCAGAAGACCACGAAGATGACGTGTCCGGCCTTGATCCAGGCGTAGGTCAAGGCGAGCGCCGTTTCGACATGGCTCACCGACGCACCAGGGCGATGAGTTGCTCGACATGTGCGATCGGCGTATCCGGCAAGATGCCATGCCCCAGGTTGAAGACGTGCGGACGATCCGCGAAGCTCTTTAGAATGCGCCGCGCCGCGCTTTCAAGCGCTTCCCCGCCGGCGATCAACGCAAGCGGATCGAGATTGCCCTGCACCGGCATACCGGGGGGGAGATTGGCCGCGGCCCAATCCGGGTCCACCGTCTCGTCGACGCCGACCGCATCGACCCCGGTTTCGCGCGCATAGGCCGGAAGCTTACCGCCCGCGCCCTTTGGAAAGCCTATGATCGGGGTGTCGGGATGCAGCGCCTTGAGGCCGGCGACGATCGCTGCGTTGGGCGCGATCACCCAGCGTTCGAACTGCGCGGGCGAAAGGCTGCCGGCCCAGCTATCGAACAACTGAACGGCCTCCACACCGGCCTGAATCTGGCGGGAGAGATATTCCACGGTCATTTCGGCAACGGCGTCGATGATCTCGCCGAATGCCTGAGGGTCGCGATAGGCCATGCGCCGCGTATCGCCCTGATCCTTGCTGCCCCGCCCGGCCACCATGTAGGTCGCGACCGTCCAGGGACTGCCTGCGAAGCCGAGGAAGGTGGTCTCCGGGGGCAAGGCCGCCTTCACCTTCTCCACAGCGCCGTAGACCGGCTCCAGGCGCTCTGGCACCCGGGTCAGGGAGGCAAGCGTTGCCTCGACCAGCGGCGGCGACAGGCGCGGACCCTCGCCGGCCTCGAAAGCAAGGTCTTGCCCGAGCGCCCACGGCACGATCAGAATGTCCGAGAACAGGATCGCGCCGTCGAAACCGAAGCGGCGGATCGGCTGAAGGGTGATCTCGGCCGCGGACGGTGGGTCCATGGCCATTGCCAGGAAGCCGCCCTTCTCGGCCCGAAGCGCGCGGTACTCCGGCAGATAGCGCCCGGCCTGGCGCATCAGCCAAAGCGGTGTTTTCTCAGCCTTTTTGCCCTTGAGCGTGCTGAGCAGAAGCTTGTCCGGGGCGGGCATGGAAAGGGGTCTGGCTCCGCTCTCTACTCTATAAGAGTCTTATATAAGAGAGTCTGTTGTACGTAGTAGGAAGGGCGAAGCCGGGGTTTATTCGCTCCACCCGGTTTTGCAAACAGCGTTGACTCTCCGCGCGCCGCAGAAGCCCTGGGATTCGCGCGAACCATCCACGCTATCCACAGGAAAGGTCGTGGGACTTTCCCATCTGCGCGAATCTGTGGACGGCATCGGCAAAGCGGGGACGATAGCTTTGCTTGCAACCGTCCCGAGGCTTCCGCTAGCGAAACCAACATGCTTATCCACAGCGGGATTTCGCCATGACCGCGGTCCACCTTCATCTGCTGTCGGATTCCACCGGGGAGACGCTGGAGCTGATCGCCAAAGCGTGCCTTGCCCAGTTCGAGGGCGTGGAAGTGCGCCGCCACTTGTGGCCGATGGTGCGCTCGGAAGGCCATCTCGACCGCGTGCTCGACGATATCGAGCGGCGGCCGGGACTGGTCCTCTACACCCTGGTCAATTCCAACATCCGCCGCGAGCTCGAGCAGAAATCTAGGCGCCGCGGCATCTATGCGGTCTCCGCGCTCGATCCGGTAACGGATGCGCTTTCCGCTGTGCTCGGCCAGCAGGCCAAGGCGCGGCCGGGGCGGCAGCACGCCCTCGACGCCGCTTATTTCGCTCGGGTGGACGCCATCCAGTTCAGCATCGCCCATGATGATGGCGTGAACTGGGAGAATTGGGAGGAAGCGGACATCGTCCTCGCCGGCGTGTCGCGCACGTCCAAGACTCCGACGTCCATCTACCTCGCCAATCGCGGCTACAAGGTCGCGAATATCCCGCTGGTGCCGGAATCGCCGCCGCCGTCGGCCTTGTTCAGCCTCAGGCATCCGCTGGTCGTCGGGCTCACCACGAATCCGGAGCGGCTGATCCAGATTCGCCGCAACCGCTTGCTGTCGCTCAACCAGGCGCCCGAGACGGACTATGTCGACGGGGAAGCGGTGAATGCGGAGCTTGCCTTCGCCCGCCGGATCTTCGCGGACAATGACTGGCCGGTGATCGACGTGACACGCCGGTCAATCGAGGAAACGGCATATGCCATCGTCAAGCTGTGCAACGAACGCGGCGATGCCGCCGCCGACGCTGCCGACAGTGCGGCTGCGGGGACCCCATGAAGCTGCTGCTTGCCTCGAAGAGCGCGGCGCGGCGGGCGATGCTCGAAGCAGCCGGCGTTCCGTTCGAAACGGTGGAAGCCGAGCTGGACGAGGGCGCTGCAAAAGCCGGGCTGTGGAGCGCCGGCTTCGACGCGCGCGGGGTTGCGGAGGAGCTTGCCCAACTCAAGGCGCTCTCGGCAGATGCCGGGGAAGGCGATCTTGTCTTGGGTTCGGACCAGACGCTGGAGCGGGACGACGGTACCCTGCTCGGCAAGCCCGCTTCGCCCGATGAGGCCCGCGGCCAACTCGAGTCCCTCGCCGGCGGCACGCACCGCCTCCATTCGGCGGCGGTGATCGTCGAGAACGGCCAGGCTGTATGGTGGGCAAGCGAGACGGTGGAGCTCACCATGCGGCCGCTCGGACCTTCGTTCCTTGATTCCTATCTGCACGCGGAGTGGGAGCAGATTCGCTGGAGCGTCGGCGGCTACCGGATCGAAGGCCCGGGCGCGCAGCTTTTCGAGCGGATCGAAGGCTCGCATTTCGCGATCCTCGGCATGCCGCTGCTCCCCTTGCTCGCCTATTTGCGCGAGCGCGGGCTTCTGCTCAGCTGATGGGCGTTCCTTATGCGGAGGTGATCGGCGATCCGATCGCCCATTCCAAATCGCCGATCATCCACGGCTTCTGGCTGGAGAAGCTCGGCATTGTCGGCGACTACCGGCGCACGTTGGTCTCGCGCGGCGAACTTCCCGCCTTCCTCGCCGCCCGTCGCGCGGACCCGGACTGGCGCGGCTGCAACCTTACCATGCCGCATAAGCAGGACGTACTCGCGCTGCTTGGCGCGGTGGACCCTGCCGCGGCGCGGATCGGTGCGGTCAACACGGTCGTCGCGGGAGGGGTAGCGCCGGAGACCGGCTTCAACACGGACGCGGCAGGCTTTCTCGAGCCGCTCGCGCCCCTTCTCGCGCAACGCCACCTGTTCAAGATGGCGCGTGTGCTCGGCGCCGGAGGCGCGGCGCGGGCGATCGCCGATGCGCTTCGCGGCGCCGGTTTCGCCCTGGTGATTGCCGCGCGGCGGATCGAGGAAGCGCAGCGGCTGGTCGACGGCCACGATCCCGACTTCAACCATGCCGTGGCGCTGGAGCATTTCGCCGCGCCGACTGATTTCCGCTTCGACGACCGCAGCGGTATCCTCGATCTGGTGGTCAACACCACGCCGCTCGGCATGGCCGGCAAGCCGCCGCTGGCGCTCGACTTCAGCCATGTTCCGCCCGGCGCGGTGATCTACGACATCGTCTACGATCCACTGGAAACGCCGCTGCTGGCGGAGGCGCGCGCGCGCGGCCACCAGGTGATCGATGGCCTTTCCATGCTGATCGGCCAGGCGGCGATCGCGTTCGAGCATTTCTTCGGCGCGCCTGCCCCGCGCCAGTATGACGCCGAGCTCCGGGAGCGGCTCACGCGATGCTAGTCATCGGCCTCACCGGCTCGATCGGCATGGGCAAATCCACCGTTGCGGCGATGTTCGCGGAGGAAGGGGTGCCGGTGTTCGATGCCGATGCCGCGGTGCACCGCCTTCAGGGGCCTGAAGGCGCGCTGGTCGCCGAGATCGAGAGTCACTTTCCGGGCACCACCGGACCCGAAGGCGTGAATCGCGGAACGCTCGGCGAACGGGTGCTCGGCGCGCCCGAGGCGCTGCGCCGGCTCGAATCGCTGATCCATCCGGCCGTCGCCCGCGAGCGCGAGGCGTTTCTTGCCGCTCATGCGTCGGCGCCGGTGGTGGTGCTCGACATTCCGCTCCTCTTCGAAGCGGGAGGCTGGAGTGCGGTGGACAAGATCGCCGTGGTTTCCGCCCCCGCCGAGGTGCAGCGCGAACGCGTTCTCGCCCGCCCCGGCATGACGTCAGACAAGTTCGACCGCATCCTTACCCGCCAGCTTCCCGACGCCGAAAAGCGAGCCCGGGCCGATTTCGTCATTCCCACCGACTGTTCGCCCGAGGAAACGCGGCAAGCGGTTCGCCGCATCCTTGCTTGTCTGACGGGCGCCGCCGATTCATAGTCCGCGCATGCGCGAAATCGTCTTCGACACTGAAACCACGGGCTTGAGCCCGCTTACCGGCGACCGGATGGTCGAGATCGGCTGCGTCGAGCTGGTCAACAAGGTCGAGACCGGCCGCACCTTTCATGCGTACTTCAATCCTCGGCGTTCGATGCCGGCGGGCGCGGAGGCGGTGCACGGCCTTTCCGACGCTTTCCTGTCCGACAAGCCGCTGTTCGACCACCTTGCCGAGGATTTGATCGAGTTCCTCGGCGATTGCCCGCTGGTCGCGCACAATGCGAGCTTCGACTTCGGCTTTCTCAACCACGAGCTTGCCCAGTGCGGGCGGCCTTTGGTGTGCATGAGCCGGATGGTGGACACGCTCGCCATCGCCCGCACCCGCCACCCAGGCGCGAAGCACAGCCTGGACGCGCTCTGCTCCCGTTATGGCGTGGACCGCAGCGTGCGGATCAAGCACGGCGCGCTGATCGACGCTCAGCTTCTGGCGCAATGCTATGTTGAGCTGACCGGCGGCCGCCAGATCGGCTTCAGCCTGGCCGATTCGATCGTCGTCGAGGAGAAGGTCGAGGCGACTGCCGGCACCGGCGGCACGCTCACCATCCAGATCCGCGCGCCGCGGCCGCATGCGCCGACCGAGGAAGAGCTGCTCGCCCATGCGGCGTTTCTGAACGGGATCGCCGATCCCATATGGCATAGGCTGGAGGCGCGCGGTTGACGGGGCGCCGCGGCCGCGCCTAATCCGCCCAACCACCACGGGAGCAATGCATGGACATTCGCGTATCCGGCCATCAGGTCGACACCGGCGAGGCTCTGCGTAGCCACGTTGCCGACCGCCTCTCCGCCACCGTGGAGAAATACCACTCGCGCGCCACCTCGGCGCACGTCATCTTCGGCAAGGGTCCGCACGATCACGGCTTCACCTGCGAAATCCTTCTCTACGTTCCGGGCGAAGTGATGAAGTCGACGGACAAGGCCGCCGACGCCCATGCCGCCTTCGATGCGGCCGCCGAGAAGGTGGAAAAGCAGCTCCGGCGCCACAGCCGCCGCCTCAAGGACCACCATGCCGGCGAAGTGCCGGATGCGCTCGACGAGGCGATGCGGCGGGACGAACCGGCCGCGGGCTGATCCGGCCTTCAAAGCGGGCGCTTCGGCGCCGCTCTTGATGGAGTTTGTAGACGGGGGCGGGGGCGCTCCTCCAACTGTGGTGCATATGAACGATCTTTCCGCGCTTCTGACGATCGAATCGATCGATTCAAACCTGGCCGCCCCCAACAAAAAGGGGCTGTTCCAGATGCTCGCGGTTGCGGCGAGCCGGCATACCGGCATTGCCGGCAAGGCGATCGTCGCGGCGCTAAGCGAGCGGGAAAAGCTCGGCTCCACCGGCTTCGGCACGGGGATCGCCATCCCGCATGGCAAGATCGATGGGCTCGACCGCGTCTACGGCTACTTCGCGCGGCTTGCGCAGCCGATCGAATTCCAGGCGGTGGACGGCCTGCCGGTCGATCTGGTGTTCCTGATCCTCTCCCCGCCCGATTCGGGGGCCGATCACCTCAAGGCACTGGCCAGCGTCAGCCGGGCGCTGCGCGACCGCAACACCACCGCCAAGCTGCGCGGCGCCCGCTCGCGCGACGCGATCTTCGCGCTCCTCACCGGAGTCGAAAGCCTCCATGCCGCCTGACGCTCCGGCTGCCGGGGGGGCCGCCGCGCATTATCGCGCGCTGGAATCGCTGTACCGCCACGCCGCGATCAACACCTTCTTCCCCTCCGACATCGAAATCCCAGAGGAGGGGCTGGCGCGAATCCACTTCGAGGTGCGGCCGGAGCTGTTTCACGCTGCAGGCGCCGCCCACGGCACCTTGTATTTCAAGATGCTGGACGATGTGGCGTTCTACGCCTGCAACAGCCTGGTCACCGATCGCTTTCTGCTCACCACCGCCTTCAACCTGCTGTTCACCAAGCCGCTCAAGGAAGGCCCGGTGATCGCGGAAGGGCGCTGGGCAAGCGGCCGCCGCCGGGTGCTGGTCGGCGAGGCGCGGCTCATTCTGCCCTCAGGCGAGGAAGCGGCGCGCGGCACCGGCACCTTTATGCGCTCCCACATCCCACTGTCGGGCCTGCCGGGCTACAGAGTGGGCGCGTGACGCCGCGGCTTGCCACCTCGGTGCTTGCCGGTGCACTGATCCGCAAGGCCGAGGGCGACGGCGGGTTCGCTGCGGTGCTGGCAAGGGGCGATCCGACGTCCGGCGCGATCCTTCTTCTTCTCACCGAAAGGGGCGGTGAACCGCGGCTCCTTGAGCGTTTGTTGCAGCCGGACGGCAATTACTCCTGGGCCGCGCCGATCGACTCACCGGCACAAGTTCCCGATTTCGTCGCACGTAGGCGGCGATTCGACCCCGATTTGTGGGTTTTGGAGCTGGATATCCCATCGATAGAACGATTCACCGCTGGAATGACCGCGTTCGATTGACCTGCTGCAGTGCACAATCTAGCCGCCGCCTCGTTCTTTCGTGAAGAAGCGAAACGGTTCCAACCCGGGGTTTTTGGGAGGTGGGCCGTTTGCGCGAGACGGAAGGCAAGTCCCGGGATGCGCATTTTGTTCGCACATGCATCCGGCTTTTGGACCTGCCGGCCGCACTAAACTGAGATTCAATGTCCCGTCTTACTCGTGCCGCCGGCGTTGCCGCGGTGATGTTTGCCGCCATCCTCGGCACCCCCTCCCTCGCCTGGGAGTTCGACACCCCAACCCTTCTGACGCCGGACCTCGGCATCGCGGCGCCCCTCCAAGGTGCGTACAGCCCCCCGGAGCCGATCTCGGCCCCCGCAGCGCCCACCGAGGCCGCTGCTCCCGCCGCACCGGTGGAGCCGGTCTCCGAGCAGCCTGAAGCGCCGGTCCGCCGCAGCCTGAGCGCGCTGGTCGGCCTCCATTCCTCCTCCAAGACCGCCGATGCCGAGCATGAATGCCTCGCCAATGCGGTCTATTTCGAAGCAAAGGGCGAGCCGCTCGCCGGCCAGCTCTCCGTCGCCGAAGTGGTGCTGAACCGCGCCGGCTCCGGCCGCTTCGCCTCCAGCGTCTGCGGCGTAGTCAAGCAGCGCGGCCAATTCTCCTTCGTGCGCGGCGGCCGCCTGCCGGCCGTGCCCCGCGCTTCGGCCGCCTGGAAGAAAGCGGTCGCGATCGCAGAGATTGCGCGCCAGGATCTGGCCGACAGCCCCGCCTCGCGCGCCTTGTTCTTTCACGCGACGCGGGTGCGTCCCGGCTGGCGCGGCCTCACGCGCATCGCCACGGTGGGCAACCACATATTCTACCGCTGAGCGATGCCCGGCTAGCCTTCGTTCCCGTTTCATTCTATCGAACGGGCGATGGCCGCGACTCAAACGCTTTGCTTCAAAGACGCCCCACTCGCCGCACAGGATGTGGCGCGCGGGGTGACTCGCTTGTTCTTCAACCAGGACATTTTCGCGCTCTGCGAAGTGCCGCTGCCCAACAACCGGCGCGCGGATATGATGGGCGTGGATTCGTCGGGCCTGATCACCATTGTGGAGATCAAGGTGTCCCGCGCCGATCTGCTCGGCGACTGCAAATGGCTCGATTATCTCGATTATTGCGACCGTTTCTTCTGGGCGGTGCCGGCGGGCTTCGATCTTTCGCCGTTCGAGCAGGAGTGCTTTCACCCAGCCATTTGCGGACTGATCGTCGCTGACCGCTACGAAGGCGCGGTGCTCCGCGAGCCGGCGTTGCGCCGCCTCGCTCCGGCCCGGCGCAAGGCCGAAACCCTGCGCTTCGCCCGCCGCGCCGCACGGCGCCTGGTCGGCGATCTCGATCCGGGTCTTGTAGGCTTCGCTTAAAGCTTGGGCCCGGCGACCTGCTTGGCGGGCGTCCGCGGCGCTTGCAGCATTTTCAGGAGCGCGGCGGACCGGCTGCCGTCGCGAGTGGCGTAATCGAGCGCCGAAAGGCCCGCCGCGCTGTCCGTCTTTTTGGGGTCCGCGCCCTTGGCGAGCAGCACCCTTGCCATTGCAAGATCGCGCCGCTGCACCGCCAGGATAAGCGGCGTCTCGCCCCGGCTGTTGCCCAGGTCGACGCTGGCGCGAAAGCGCAGCAGCAGCTCCGCCCCTTCGACCCAGCCGATCTGGGCGGCAAGGCTGAGCGCGGTCGCACCCCCGCTGTTCTGCAGATCCGGCCGGGCGCCCTTGCCGAGGATGAAATTCAGCCAGGTAAAATCGCGTGCGCGGGTAACGATGTGGAGCCCGCCTTCGCCGCTGCCGCGCTCCCTGGAGTTGATCACGGTCGTGCCGGGCTCGGACAGAAGTTCGGTGAGCTTGGTGCCGTCCCGTTCCTTGACCGCCTTGATGAACGAATATCCGTCCGAGAAGGACTGCGCCGCCGCGGGAATGGCCACCATCAACGCCGCGGCCGCGACGGCCGCTCTCAAACCTATGCTCATGGTGCTCCCCGGTGTCTCAAACACTTGATCGGCGGGCTATAGCAACGCAAGGCTGCCCGCGTCATGAACGAAACCGCCAAGTCCCGTTTTTTCCTTATCCTGTCGGTGGTTCTGAGCCTCGGCGCGGCGGCCTGCGGCGGCGGCGCGGCCCAGGAGCCGCCGCTCGCCGGGGCGAAGATCGGCGGTCCCTTCACCCTGACGAACCAGGACGGCCGAACCATTACCGACCGCGATTTCCAGGGCCGGTACCGGATCGTCTACTTCGGTTTCGCCAACTGCCCCGACGTCTGCCCAACCGATCTCGCCCGGATCGGCCAGGCGTTGAAGCTGTTCGAGGCCTCGCAGCCGGCCCGAGCCGCAAAGGTGCAGCCGATCTTCATCAGCGTCGATCCGGAGCGCGACACGCCGGCGCGGCTCAAGGAGTATGTCTCCGCCTTTCACCCGCGCCTGATCGGTCTCACCGGAACGCCGCAGCAGATCGCAGACGTCGCAAAGGCTTATGCGGTTTATTACGCCAAGGTGCCGGCCGACAACGGCGAATATACCATGGACCATATGCGCATCCCCTTCCTGATGGATCCCGCGGGCAAGCCGATCGCCATGCTCCCCCACGAGGAGAGCGCGCAGGTTATCGCCGCCGAACTCGAGCGCTGGGTCAAGTGAGCGCGGAAACGCCTTTCTGGGAAAAGCCGCTCGCGTCGCTGACTCGCAGCGAGTGGGAATCCCTGTGCGACGGCTGCGGCAAATGCTGCCTGCACAAGGTGGAGGATGCCGACACCGGCGACGTCTACCCGACCAACGTCGCCTGCAAGCTGCTCGATCGGCACAGCGGCTTCTGCTCCAATTACCGGGGCCGCCACGCTTATGTGCCGGATTGCGTGCGGCTGACCGCGGGCAAGGTCGGCCAGCTTCCCTGGCTGCCCTCGACCTGCGCCTATCGCCTGCGGGCCGAGGGCAAGCCGCTGCCCGGCTGGCACCACCTGATCAGCGGCGACCGCGAAACGGTGCACACCGCCGGAATCTCGGTGCGCGGCTGGACGGTGGGCGAGCTCGACGCCGGGGATCTCGAATATCACATCACCGATCGTGAGCTCTGATCTCCACTTCGAAGGCGGCGCCACCAGCGCGGCCTTGCAGCTCACCGTTTCACCACGCGCCCGCGTCCTGCGCCTCAAGGTCGATCCGCGCACCGGAACCGTGACGCTGACGGTCCCGCGGCGAGTCTCGCGCCGCAAAGCCTTGGAATGGGCGGCCGGCCACCGCGAATGGGTCGAAACGCAGCTCGCCAAGATCCCGCCGCCGGAACGGCTCGGCCCGGGCTCGGTTCTTCCGCTTTACGATCGGCCGCATGCGATCGACTGGAGCCCCGAACGCTCGCGCATCGTTCGGCTCGAAGAGGGTCGGATCGTCGCCGGTGGCCCGGCGGAGGGGCTGGAGGCCCGGATCCTGCGCTGGCTGAAACGCCATGCCCTGGATGTGCTGAGCCTTGAAACCGCCGAATATGCCGCCGCGGCCGGCGTCGGCGTCACCAAGGTGGCGGTTGGCGATCCGCTGTCGCGCTGGGGAAGCTGCTCCTCCTCCGGCGCGATCCGCTATAGCTGGCGCCTGATCCTCACGCCCGAGCATGTCCGCCGGGCCACGGTAGCCCACGAAGTTGCGCACCGGGTCCATATGAACCACGGCGCCGAGTTTCACGCCCTCGTTGAGCAGCTCTTCGGGAACGACCCCGCCCCGGCGCGCCATTGGTTGCGGCGCCACGGCGCAAGCCTGCACCGCATCGGCCGCCCTTGAGCTAGATCTCGGAGCGGTCCCGGCGCGGCCGATCGGCCGGTGGGTCGCGGCGGCGGGGCGAATCGAGCGGCCCGTCCCGGCGCGGGTCGCGATCGGCGTTGATCGCGCGGTCCAGCCACTCGCGGTCGAGTTCGTCTTCGTTAGGCGGCGCGCGGTCCTCGCCGCCGTTCTCGGGCCTTTGCACCGGGCGGCTTCGAACTTCGCCGCCATCGACCGGATTGCCGTCCGCATCGACCAAAGGCACGGCTTCCTTTTCCTCGCCGGGCGCCTTGAACCAGACTTCCTCGTCCGGTTCGGCCCAGTCCGGCGACGCCACCTTGGTCTGAAACTGCTCCACCGGCCGAGTCGCAACCGCCTTGCTCATGAAGCGCTGAAAGGCGAGTGCCGGCGCCCGGCCGCCCTGCAGCCCGGGGATCGCGCGATTGTCGTCGCGGCCCATCCAGATGCCGGTGGTCAGGCCGCTCGAAAAGCCCAGGAACCAGCCGTCCTTGTTGGAGCTGGTGGTGCCGGTCTTGCCGGCGACCGGGCGGCCGATCTGGGCGGCGCGGCCGGTGCCGGTCATCACCGACGCCTGCATCAGGTCGGTCATCTGCGCCGCGACGTGCGGCGCCACCAGGGTGCGCTGTTCGTCGGCTTCGTGCTGATAGAGAAGCTCGCCCTCGCCGGTGGTAACGCGGCGGATTCCATAGGGCATCACCGCCTTGCCGCCATTCCCGACAGAGGCATAAGCGCGCGTCATGTCGATCAGCCGCACCTCCGCGCTGCCAAGGGTGATGGACGGGTGGGTCGGCAGCTTGGAGGTGATTCCGAAACGCTGGGCAATGTCGGCGACGGTGCGGAAGCCCACTTCCTGGCCGAGCTGGGCGGAGACGGTGTTGATCGACTGGGCAAAGGCCTGGCGAAGGGTGATCGCACCGACGAAGTTGCGGCTGTTGTTGCGCGGGCTCCAGCCGTTGATGGTGACCGGCTTGTCCTCAACGGTGGTCTCGGGCGTGTAGCCGAACTCGATCGCGGCGAGGTAGACGAACAGTTTGAAGGCGGAGCCCGGCTGGCGGGTGGCCTGCGTCGCCCGGTTGTAGATCGAATCGACGTAGCTGCGTCCGCCGACCATGGCGCGCACCGATCCGTCGCGGTCGAGCGCCACCAGCGCGCCCTGCACGCCTTTGGGGGTGCTGGCGTTGATCACCTGGTCGGCCAGGCGCTGCATATTGGGATCGAGCGTGGTCCAGACGTCGATCGGCTCGACATTCTCGTCGATCAGGGTGTCGAGCTGAGGCAGGATCCAGTCGGTGAAATAGCGGACGCTGTTCTGCTTGGTGGGCGTCACCAGCTTGACCTCGGCGGGCTCGGCCGAGGCGGCCTGGGCGGCACTGATATAGCCCTGCTCCCGCATCAGGCGGATGACGACTTCGGAGCGCGACTTGGCGGCCTGCGCGTCGGCGGTCGGCGAGTAGCTGGACGGCGCCTTGACGAGCCCGGCGATGATCGCGGATTCGGACAGGCTCAGCGTCTGTGCGGAGTGGCCGAAGAAGCGGCGCGACGCCGCGTCGATGCCGTAGGCGCCGCCGCCGAAATACACCCGGTTGAGGTACAGCTCCAGGATCTGCTCTTTAGAGAAACGCCGCTCGAGGGCCAGCGCGAGGATGCCCTCGCGCACCTTGCGGCCATAGCTTCGGCTGCTGGTCAGGAAGATGTTGCGGGCGAGCTGCTGGGTGATGGTGGAAACGCCCCGCACCTTGTCGTCGCGCCGGAAGCTCACCCCGATGCCGCGGACGATGCCGACCGGATCGACGCCCGGATGGTAGCGGAAGCGGCGATCCTCCACCGCGATCATCGCGTCCTTCATCACCGTCGGGATCTGCTGGTAGCGCAGCCAGTTGCCGAATTCGGGGCCTGACGAGATCAACACGCTGCCGTCGGCGGCACGCACCCGGATAGTCTGGCCGAGATTGTCGCGGCGGACGAGCTCGCCGTAGCTGGGAAGCTCGCTCATCGCCACGGCGACCGCGACCACGAGCGCGACCAGCCCCAGGATCGTGCCGTAGAGCAAAGTCTTGAAGGTGATGATCAGGCCGCGCTTCAGCGGCGACCTTTGGGAAGCGACACGGGCCATTGTGGGCAAAGGTTAGGGCGATAGCGCCCCGCCCACAAGCGCCCTGCCGTTTAGTCCTCCTTGCGGCCCTTGAAATCGAGCGCGACGCTGTTGATGCAGTAGCGAAGGCCGGTCGGGCCGGGGCCATCCGGGAAGACGTGGCCGAGGTGGCCGTCGCAGCGGGCGCAGCGCACTTCGACGCGGCGCATGCCGTGGCTGGTGTCGGAATGTTCGCTCACCGTCGGGGCGGCGGGCTGGGTGAAGCTTGGCCAGCCGGAGCCGCTGTCGAACTTGGTCTGGCTGTCGAACAGCAATTCGCCGCAGCCGGCGCAGCGATATTCGCCCTCGTCCTTGTTGCCGACGTAACGGCCTGCATAAGCGCGCTCGGTGCCGGCTTCGCGCAGCACCTGATATTGCTCTGGCGTCAGTTTTTCGCGCCATTCGCGCTCGGATAGATTCACGCGCTCGTCTTCCTCTTCAGCCATAGCCTGTTAAGTCCTCACGATCGTCGGAAAGCCCCTCAACGCCGCGACGCCCGCGCCGGTTGCGTGCGGTGATGAGATAGACGGGAAGGCCGCTCAGCAGCAAAGCGGCGCCCCAGGCAACGGGTTCGGTACCGGCGCCGTAGATCGCCCATACCGCATAGAGTGCGCCAAGCGAAGCGGCGGCAGTTAGCGCAGCGCTTCGGTCGAGCCGGCCCCTGCGCTGCAGCCACAAGGCACCAACCGCGCAGGTCAGGTAGGCGACCAGCGAGGCGAGGGTGGAGACCAGCGCCATGAACACGAACAGGTCGCCCATCGAGCGGCTGGTGTTGGCGAGCAGCAGCAGGCTGACCAGGCTTGAGGACAGGATGTGCGCCCTGACCGGCGTTCCGGCGCGCGACAGCTTGCCGATCCAGGCGGGGAACACGCCGTCGCGAGCAAGCGCCACCGGCAACTCGCCCTGCACCATCACCCAGCCGTTCAACGCGCCGAGCGCACTGATCAGGGCGAAGCCGGCGACCAGCGAAGCCGGACCCGCGCCCCAATACAGGCCGATGAAGTCGGCAAACGGCGCGTTGGAGGCGGCGGCCTGCTCGGCCGGAAGCAGCAGGGCCACTCCGGAGCAGGCGATCAGGTAGACGATTCCGGCGATCAGCGTGCCCAGCATGGTGGCGCGCGGGATGTTGCGCGCCGGATCGCGGACGTGGCCGGCGGGAATGGTTGCGGATTCAAAGCCGACCATCGCCCACAAGGTGAGCGAGGCGGTGGCGGTGATCGCGCCCAGGCTGATGTCCTCGCTTCGAAACGGCGCCGCACTTGCGCCGCCGTCGCCGCCGGCCACGATTGCAGTCAGCACGATGGCGGCGATCAGCGGCAGCAGCTTGAGGCCCGTTGTGAGGAGCTGCACCCCGCCCGCGCCCTTGAGGCTCAGGCAGTTGATGAGGGTGAAGGTCCAGACAAAGCCGATCGCAAGTAAGCCCGCCGCCCCGGCAAGGCTCGGAAAGAAGTGGCTCATATAGCTCACCGCCGCGATGGCGATGGTGGCGTTCGCCGTCCACACCGAGATCCAGTAGCTCCACGCCACCGCAAAGCCCGGCGCGGTGCCGAACGCCTCGCGGGTATAGGCATAAGGCCCGCCCGCTTTGGGGAAGCGCCGGGCGAAGCTTGCGAACACGAAGGCGAGGCACAGCGCGCCGGCGATGGTCACCATCCAGCCGAAGATCGCATTCCAGCCGAACGGCGCCAAGGCGGCCGGGAGCAGGAACACGCCCGAGCCGATCATGTTGCCGATAACAAGCGCCAGGCAAATCCAGAAGCCGAAGGCGCGCTTGGGTGTGGACTGGGAAGGTTCGGCGGAGAGATCGGCCATGAAGCTCCCTTGATGGGGATCTGGCCCCTCTTCGGGGGACATCACACCGAAGACCGTCCCCCGGACGATCTCTTACCGGTGTGATGTGGTGCGGTCGAGAAGACTCGAACTTCCACGGCCTTTCGGCCACAGCGACCTCAACGCTGCGCGTCTACCAATTCCGCCACGACCGCACGTGATGCCACCGGTTTTTGGGACCGGCGCTGGGAGAGCGGGGCCTCTAGCAAAGGGTCCGCCGCCACGCAATCCGCTTTTCAGGCGCTTTTCCGCGAAGCGTTACGTCGCGCCTCAGTAGAGGAACATCGGCATGCCTTCGACCCGCATCAGCTTGGCGCGGTAGTCCTGCGGGTCGTAGAGGCCGTCCACGTCGACGCGCTTGATGCCCTCGAGCAAGGTGCCCGCCGGAACGTGGCTGTAGGCGCCGTGCCGAAGCGTCACCATCCGCCCCTTTTCGCCGCGGCTGAGGAGCTGGATGGCGAGGCCGCCAAAGGCGAGGCCGACCATGCGGTCCATGGCGTCGGGCTCACCGGCGCGCATCAGGTAGGCGAGCTCCTGGTTGACCACGCCCGAGCCGATTCCGGCGGTGATCGCCCGGCCGAGCCGCTGGCCGATGCCGAGTTCCAAACGCTGGCTTGCCGGTTTGGAAAGCTCCGAATCCGCATCGCCGCCGCCGCCGGACAGGGTCGCGCCTTCCGAAATCACGCACATCGCGTAGCGCGCCGGATTGTCCGCCTTGTCGCGGGCGAGAAGCGGCAGCAGCCGGTCGAGATCGGCCGGCACTTCGGCGATCACCGTCCGGTCCACCTGGGCGAGAAAGCCGGCGAGCAAGGCGGTCTCGCCGCTCCGCCGCCCGAACAGTTCAATGACGCCGATCCGTTCGTGGCTTTCGACGGTGGTGCGCAGCGCGTTGATCGCTTCCACGGAGCGCGACACCGCGGTCGAGAAGCCGATGCAATAATCGGTGCCGAACACGTCGTTATCCATCGTCTTGGGGATGGAGATGACCGGCACGCCCTGGTCGCTGAGGTGACTGGAAAAGCGCAAGGTGCCGTCGCCGCCCAGGGTCACCATCGCATCGATGCCGAGCCGGTCTAGCACGTTCAGCACCTTCGCCGTCCCGTCGCCTTCCTTCAGCGTTCGCGGATCGGAGCGGGAGGTGTGGAGAATGGTGCCGCCGGTGCGGTCGATGCCGCGCACGCCTTCGCGGGTCAGCTTCACGCTGTTCTCGGCGATGCTGGCCGGATCGTCGGGGTCGATGCCAAGCACGCCTTCCCAGCCGCGGCGAAAGCCGGTGACCTGCCAGCCGAGATCGTCGGCGGAGAGCGTGATCGAGCGGATGCAGGGATTGAGGCCCGGCACGTCGCCGCCGCCGGTCAATATCCCGATGTGCACCTCAGCCGGCCGGGGCGAAGCTGATATTCACGGCCTTGGCGCCCGGCGGAACGCCCACTTCGGCGCTGTTGAAGGTGGCGCTTGCGCCCGGCGAAAGCTGGGCCACCGGCGCGGAAATCACCCAATTGTAGATCGCCCGCCCGCCCGCGTCGCGCAGTTCGGCGCGAAGCGCCGGCACGCGCTGCGTCTCGCCGGATGGGTTGACCACGCGGCCGGTGACGGTGAGCAGCTCGTTGCCGCTCTCCATCCGTGACCGCTGGGTCTTGTGGTCGACGATCTGCAGCGCCGTGCCGCGCGCCTTGGCAAAGGCAAAGCCGCCGCCGAGGTTCGCCGGCAGGCCCCAGATGCCGATCGCCGCCGTCGCCGCAAGCATCAGCAGGGCAGCGGCCACCGCAACCATTGTCCAGATCTTCGCCCAGTTCCGCCGAGGCCGAAACGGCGGCTCATGTGCGAAGGCGTTGAAATCCTCGGGAGTCTCCTCCGGGTTCGGCCCCAATATCGCCGCGTGAGAGGCGCGGGCGGCGGTTGCCGCTTTGTCTTGCTCGCGCGCCGCGGGGGGCTGGGGCGCCGCCGGCATCGGCCTCTGCTCGGGAGCAGCCGTGCGCTGGACAGGTGGGGAAGGAGGCGGGGGCGGAGGCGGCGAAGGCGCCGCGCGGGCCGGCGCATCGCCAAGGTCGAGCACCGGCGGCGCCTGGAACCAGCTGTGCCGGCAGCTTGCGCAGCGCACCTGGCGGCCGGTGGGGCCGACCGCGCTGTCCGGGACCACATAACGCGTGTTGCAGGCGGGACAGCTCAGGATCATCGTTACGCGGAGGCCCCATGTGTCGTGCTCGTCCCGAATCCAAGCACATCCGGGCAGGCTCATGCAAGCAATTGCACGGTTTTGGGTGGTTTACGCGCCCCTAACCGACATGCCATTGAGGCAACTGGCGGTTTTGTAAGCCAGCGGAGACGGCTTTGAACAGCGGCGCCAGCATCGTCCAATTCGACAATGTCGGCCTGCGCTACGGCACGGGGGCGGAAACGCTGTCCGATCTGAGCTTCTCGCTGCGCCAGGGCGGCTTTTATTTCCTCACCGGCCCGTCGGGCGCGGGCAAGACCTCGCTGCTCAAGCTCCTTTACCTCGCCCAGCGCCCGAGCCGTGGTCTGATCAAGCTGTTCGGCGAGGATATCGTCACCATGCCGCGCGGGCGGCTGCCCGGCTTTCGCCGCCGGATCGGAGTGGTGTTTCAGGATTTCCGGCTGGTCTCGCACCTGTCCGCCTTCGACAATGTCGCGCTTCCGCTCCGCGTCGCCGGGGTGGAGGAAAGCGATCTCCAGACGCCCGTCAGCGAGATGCTCTCCTGGGTCGGCCTCGGCCACCGCGCCACCGCGCGACCGGCAACCTTGTCAGGCGGCGAGCAGCAGCGCGTTGCCATCGCCCGGGCGGTGATCGCCCGGCCCGAACTGCTGGTCGCCGACGAACCGACCGGCAACGTCGATCCGGAAATGGCCAAGCGCCTGCTTCACCTGTTCGATGGCCTCAACAAGCTTGGCACCACCATCGTCGTCGCCACCCACGATCTCCATCTCATCTCGTCCATCGCGCGCTCCGAGATGCTTCGGCTCGACCGCGGCCAGTTGCTGGATCCCACCGGGGCCCTGCGCCACCCGCCAAAGCGCGCCGAGGCATGAAGGCAGGCGTTCGCAAGTTCGGCACCGCCGATGCGCGCCTTCTGCCAGAGGGCCGCCTGTCGGGCCCAATGCCCTGGGTGATCGCGATCATGATGTTCCTGACGGTGCTTGCCGCCGCCGCGGGCCTTGGCCTCGGCACCGCCGCCGCCAGCCTGGACGACACCACCGGCAATCGCGCCACCGTTCAGATCGTCGACGCCAATCCCGACCGCCGCGAAGCGCAGGCCCGGGAAGCGCTCGCCTTGCTTCAGCGCCTGCCGGGAGTCACGTCCGCCCGGCGCGTGCCGGCGGAGGAGATGGACGAACTGCTCGAGCCCTGGCTTGGCCCGTCCGGCGCGGAAAGCGACCTGCCGATTCCCGCAATGATCGACATCGATCTTACTCCCCAGGCGTATGGCGAGATGGACAGTTTGCGCGCCGCCCTTGCCGATGTCGCGCCGGCCGCGCGGGTCGACGACAATGCCCAGTGGCTTGCACCGCTCGCCGGGCTGATCGGCTCGCTGCAATGGCTGGCCGGCGGGCTCGTCTTGCTGATGATCGGCGCCACCGCCGCCACGGTGGTGCTCGCCGCCCGGGCGTCGCTCGACATTCATCGCGGCACGATCGAGGTTCTCCACCTGATGGGCGCAACCGATGTCCAGGTTGCGCGGCTGTTCCAGCGCCGGATCGCGCTCGATGCCTTGTTCGGCGGCGCGGTCGGGCTGATCGCGGCGGGCGCGATCCTGCTCGTGATCGGCAACCGCATCGGCGCATTGGGCTCCGATCTGCTAGGGTCGGCCGGCCTGCCGCCGCTGAGCTGGGCGATTCTGGTCGCCCTGCCGGTGTTCGGCGTCCTGTTGGCAATGGTTGTGGCCCGCGCCACGGTTATTCGGGCGCTGGGGAGAATGTTGTGATCAGACGTGCCGTCGCCTTTCTGCTTCTGCTTTACGTGCTCGGCTACGCGCTGTTCACCGTGCTGTTGCCGCGCCCGGCGGGCTGGGAGCAGACCGACGCGATCGTGGTGCTGACCGGCGGCGCCAAGCGCTTTGAGCGCGGCTTGGGCCTGCTTCAGCAGGGTAAGGCGAAGCGCATGCTGGTCTCCGGCGTCGCCCGCACAGTGCGCCCGGTGGAGCTCGCCGCCGAGTACAAGACCGACGAAAAGATCTTCGCCTGCTGCATCGATCTTGGCCGGGAAAGCGTCGACACCCGCTCCAACGCCGAAGAAGTCTCGCGCTGGCTCGCCAAGAACCGCTTCCGATCGATCCGCCTGATCACCACCGATTGGCACATGCCGCGCGCCCGGTTCGAGCTGTCGCGCCGCCTGCCCGCCGACGTCGAGGTGCTGAGCGACGCGATCGAGAGCAACCCGGCCTTTCGCCAGCTTTTCACCGAATATAACAAATATCTGCTGCGCCGCGCCGCGGTGCTGGTCGGGATCTGATGAACCTCCTCCGCTCGCTCCTGTTCGCCTTTTTCTTCTACTCGGTGACCTTGCTGGTGGCGCCGTTTGCCACCCTGTCCATCTTGTGGGGGCCGCCGGGGGTCCGGGCCTTGGCTCGCGGGTGGGCAATCTGGCATTATTGGTGCGCGTCCAACATCCTGGGCATCCGCACCCGGATCGAGGGGACCCTGCCAAGCGGCCCGGTGCTGATCGCCGGCAAGCACCAGTCGATGTTCGAAACCATGGAACTCGTCCGCCTGATGGATGCACCGGGCATCATCATGAAGCAGGAATTGGCCAAAATCCCGCTGTGGGGCCGCCTCGCCCACCATTATGGCCTGATCGCAATCGACCGGGCCGGCGGCGCCATCGCCCTGCGCCGCATGGTGCGCGACGCGCAGGCGGCGGTGTCGGAAGGCCGGGCGGTAGTGATCTTCCCCGAAGGCACCCGCGTTGCGCCGGGCGACCAGCCGCCGCTTCAGCCGGGGTTTGCGGGCCTCTACCGCGCGCTCGGCCTTCCCGTGCTGCCGATGGCGCTGGACAGTGGGCGTGTGTGGCCGCGCGACGGCTTCACCAAACGCCCGGGCACCGTCACCTTCCGCTTCGGCGAAACAATCCCCGCCGGCCTCCCCCGCCGCGAAGCCGAGGCGCGGGTCCATGCCGGGATCAATGCGCTCGAGACACCGGCCGCCGATTGACGGCGGCGGCGCCTCAGCTCGGCCGGCGGGCGTAGCGCTCGGCGAATTCCTGATCGGACATGATCAGGTAGCGGATGAAATCCACGAACGCCCAGATGCCGGTGACGAGCAGGCCTACAATGGTGCAGGTCAGCACCAGCATGACGATCCCGCTTCCGGTGCGGCCAAGATAGAAACGGTGGATGCCGAGCGGTCCCAGGAAGAAGGCGAGCAAGGCGGCGACGATCTTGTTGCGATCATTCTGCATCTGCACTGGCCGGTGCGGCAACACGACGGTGCCAGGCGCAGCCATCGGTTCCTTGGATGGCACCGGGAAGATGGTCAGCGCGCGGGTCTGCTCCGATTCGAAATCGACATACATGCCCACGGCAGGCTCGCCGCGATGCGCCCAATCCTCCGGAGTGAAGGTGTAGCGCGTGCCGTCGTCGCCGGCGATCTTGCCGTGACCGGTTCTGGTATCCACCCCGAGTACTTGTCCGCGCATAGGCCCCTTCCCTTAAGCGGCGCCATCTTGTCCAGCGGGCGGGTTTTTGCAATCGGCCTTGGGCAAACGGCTGCCCTTTTTTGCCGCTAGCGGTGCACTGGGAATATTCGCAGCACGTGGACGACGTGCCAGCCATAATCGCTTTCCGCCGCCTTACCGAAGCCGCCCGCGGGCGCGGCAAAGGCGGCGTCGGCGACGGCGGGCGAGGTGATCGCGGCGAATTCGGCGCGGGTATAGAGCTTCCAATAGGAGTCGGAACGGTTCTCCGCCGCCAGCGTGGCGAAGTCCTCGCCCTTGGCGAGGCGGCGCTCGACGGCGCGGGCCGAGGCCTCGTCGGTAAACACGATCTGGGCGATCTCGCGCGCTTCCACCCGCCGCGGCCCAGCCTCCTTGCGGCCGCCCCAGATGGCGGTGGCGATCAACGCAGCGATTAAAAGCACCATCGTCACGGCGGCGATATTGCGAAAGGACATTGCGGGCGCTTTCATAAGTGGCCGGGGGCGGAGCCAGTCCGCCCCCGGGAAGTGTTTGCTCAAAGAAGCAGGTATTTGGCGAGAAGGAAGGCCGCCGGCCCGCCGATCGCGAGGATGAAGAAGAGGATTTCGTGCAGCTTTAGGCGAAAGTGGGACGGATTGGCCTTGCGGATTTCCTCCACCTTTGCGCGAAACGCATCGTTGCCCATGATGAGGCCGACATCAAGGTGCGGACCGGTGGCAAGGAAGTGGACCACCTCCGCTTTTTCCGTGTCGCGAAGGTCGGGATAGCGGCCCAGCAGCCCCTCGATGTGCTTTCTTTTGCCGGTGCCGTTGAGTTCGGGATGCTCCACCGGAGCGATGTCCTGGATGGACACGACGTTTGCGATTTTCATGTGCGTTCACCTGTTCGCCCGGGCGCGGCGAAGGCCGGCCCGTGATTGATCCTTCTTGTTTAAAAGGCAGCGCCTGGGGCGCCGCAGGATCAGGCCAGGGGCGGCCCGCGGGCCCAGAAACCGTGCGGGACGCGCTGGCACGGCGCTGCGCCGGACGGCGCCGAACCTTGGTTTGCGGGAAAAGGTTGGAGCCTCGCCAGCGCCGGCAAGGTGGCGGGCAGCGCCGGAGGATCGTAATCGAGCGGATCGCCCGGTTCCTCCCGACCAGTCTCGATCGCCGTGCCGGTATCGAGAAGCGCCTTGGCGGCAACCGCCGGGTTCGCGGCCGCCAGCGCCCCGCGCGCCGCGCCCGCCGGGGTGGACAGTAGAAGCGGCGCAAGCAAGGCGAGCCAAAGCACGGCGCCCGCCTTGAGGCGCCTCACTCGCTCAACCAATCTCGCCTGCGCGTCGTCCACCCGGCTCCCCTAACGGCGCCTAGATGCGGTGTCCCGGGCCGCGTGAAAAGGGCACGCGCAAAATAATCGAACAACTCCCCTCCTTCCCAGGGGGGAGTTCACTCGGCGCACCCAAACTCACCGACCAACTCCCCCTCCCTGTTTAGGGAGGGGTAAGGGGTGGGTAAGCGCTGAGTGGGCTCGATGCCCGCAAAGCGCTACACTGAGGCAAGAGGCCGCTCCGCCCCCATCGAGGGGGCTGCACGGCTACCCACCCCCAGCCCCTCCCTTGCAGGGAGGGGAGTTACTGCCATCTACTCCCGCAGCCGTGCGCCCGCTTTTGCCCCGGCGGCGACGACGCGGTCGGAGATCGCCTTGAGCTCCTCCTCGGTGAAGCTCTTGTCGCCGGGCTGCAGCGTCACTTCCACGGCCAGCGACTTCATGCCTTCGGGCACGCCGGCTCCGGTGAAGACGTCGAACAGGCTCACCGCCGTGATCGCCTGCTTGTCGGCGCCGCGCACGGCGCGAAGCAGCGCGTCCGCCGCGGCCTCCGCCGGCACCAAAAACGCGAAGTCGCGGGTGACCGCCTGGAGGGCGGGCGGGGTATAAGCGTCGCGCATGTGCCCACCGCCGCCGCCGCGCTTCTGCGGAATCGCGTCGAGGAAGATTTCCGCGGCAACCACCGGCCCGTCGAGGTCGAACGCCTTGAGCGTTGCGGGGTGCAGTTCCCCGAATTCGGCCAGCGCGTTCTTGGGCCCAAGGCTGAGCCGCGCCGAACGGCCGGGATGGTAGACGGCGCCCGCGGGTGCGAGCGCCTGGAGATTGTCCACCGGCGCCCCTGCCGCAGCAAGGATGGCAAGCGCTTCCGCCTTGGCGTCATAGGCATCGAAGCCGGCCGCCTTGCCGGTGCGCCAGTCGCGCGCGCCCCGCTGCCCGGCGAGCACCACCGCCAACGTCGGCCGCTCGCCGTCCGCCAGATAACGCCGCCCGACTTCGAACAAGCGCACGCTCTCCGCGCCGCGGGCGATGTTGCGCCGCGCTGCGCTGAGCAGACCGGGGAGGAGCGAAGGCCGCATCGCCTTCATCTCCTCGCTGATCGGGTTTTCCAATACCCAGGCCGCGCCGCCGAACGGCGCCGCTTCGGCCTCGGCGATGAAGCTCCACGTCACCGCCTCGTTCAGCCCACGTGCCGCCGCCGTGCGCCGCACCTTGCGTTCGAGCAATTGCTCCGGCGTCGCCGTCGGCCGCGCCACGCCCGGGGTGCGGGGAAGCGGCACCGCCTCCACCTTGTCGATGCCGTGGATCCGGACAATCTCTTCGACAATGTCGGCAGACCCGTCGATGTCGCGGCGCCAGCTCGGCACCCCAACCTGCCACGTCCCGCCGGTCTCGACCGTGAAGCCGAGGCGCTGGAGGATGTCCTGCTGCTCGGCTTCGGACACATCGACGCCGCCAAGCGCGCGCACCCGCTCCGGACGGAACTCAACCGTGCGCTCCAGTCGGGGCGGCGCGCCTACCCGAACGATCTCGGAAGCTTCGCCGCCGGCCAGCTTCAGCGCCATCTCCGTCGCCAAGGCGATGCCCGGGTCGAGGAACGCCGGATCGACGCCACGCTCGAACCGCGTCCGCGCATCCGACGTCAGGCCGAGCTTCTGCCCGGTGACGGCGATCTGCTGCGGATCGAAATACGCGCATTCGATCAGGATGTCGGTGGTCTCCTCCGAAACACCCGAATGCTCGCCGCCCATGATGCCGCCGATGTCGTGCACGCCCGCTTCGTCGGCGATCACGGTGACGCTCTCGTCCAGCCGGTAGGTTTTGCCGTTCAGCGCAAGCACCTCCTCCCCGTCCCGCGCCCGCCGCGCGGTGACGGCGCCGCTGAGCTTGGCGAGATCGTAGACGTGCAAGGGCCGGCCCCAGCCGATCATGATGTAGTTGGTCATATCGACCAAAGCCGAGATCGGCCGCTGCCCGACAGCCTTCAGCCGCTGCTGAAGCCAGGCCGGCGAAGCGCCGTTCTTCACGCCCCGCACCAGGCGGCCGTAGAACGCGGGACAGCCTTCAGCGTCCTCGATTCGGATCTCCACCGGGCACGGGAAGCTCCCCGGAATGTCCTTCGGCGCAACCGCTTTCAGCGTTCCCAGGCCCGCCGCGGCCAGATCCCGGGCGATGCCGTACACGCCCATCGCGTCCTGCCGGTTGGGCGTGATCGCCACGTCGATCACCGGATCGTCGAGCCCGGCATAGTCCGCATAGGCCGCGCCGACCGGCGCATCGTCGGGAAGCGCGATAATGCCGTCATGCTCGTCGCCAAGCTCGAGCTCGCGCACCGAACACATCATGCCGCGGCTCTCGACGCCGCGGATCGCCGCCACCTTCAAGGTGATGCCGCTGCCCGGCACGTAAGCGCCCGGCGGCCCGAACACGCCCTTCATCCCGGCCCGCGCATTGGGCGCGCCGCAGACCACCTGCAGAGTCTCGCCGGTCCCCGCATCCACCGTCAGCACCTGCAACTTGTCCGCCTGTGGATGGCGCTCTGCGGTCAGGACATGGCCGACCACGAACGGCGCCAGCTTCTCGGCCGGGTTCTCGACGCCTTCGACCTCGAGCCCGATGCGGGTCAGCGCAAGCACGATGTCCTCGGCCGAGGCTTGCGTCTCGAGATGCTCCTTGAGCCAGCTCAACGTGAACTTCATGCCCCCACTCCCCCGCTGAGCGTGGGCACATCGAGTGCCGCGAAGCCGTAGTGGCGAAGCCAGCGCAGGTCGCCGTCGAAAAAGGCGCGCAGGTCGTCCATCCCGTATTTGAGCATCGCCAGCCGGTCGATCCCGCAGCCGAAGGCGAACCCTTGGTATTCGTCCGGATCGAGCCCGCAGGCCGCGATCACCTTCGGGTGCACCATTCCGGAGCCCAGAAGCTCCATCCAACCCTCCGAGCCGCCAAGCACCCGCCGCCCCTTCACCATCGTGTAACCGACATCGACCTCGGCCGAAGGCTCGGTGAAGGGGAAATAGCTCGGCCGAAGCCGAAGCACGATGTCCTCACGCTCGAAATAAGCCTTGAGGAACGTCTCAAGCGTCCACTTGAGGTGCCCCAGGTGGATGCCGCGGTCGATCACCAGCCCTTCGACCTGGTGGAACATCGGCGTGTGCGTCGCATCGCTGTCGGAGCGGTAGGTCCGCCCAGGCGCGATGATCCGGATCGGCGGCTTTTGGCTCAGCATGGTGCGGATCTGGACCGGCGAGGTGTGGGTGCGAAGCAGCATCCGCCGCCCCTCGCCATCGGTGTCCGGGAAATAGAAGGTGTCGTGCATCGCCCGCGCCGGGTGGCTTTCGGGAATGTTGAGGGCGGTGAAATTGTGCCAGTCGTCCTCGATCTCCGGCCCCGTCGCCACCGAGAAGCCGAGGTCCGCGAAAATCTCGGCAAGCTCGTCCATCACCTGGCTGACCGGGTGCACCGATCCGCGTGGGCCCGCGCCTGCGGGGAGCGTCATGTCCAGCGTCTCGGTGGCGAGCTTCTTCTCCAGCGCTTCCGCTTCGAGCGCCGCCTTGCGGGCCGCGATCGCCTCGCTCACCGCCTCGCGAAAGCCATGAATCTTCGGCCCGGCCTCCTGCCGTTCCTCCGGGCTCATCTTGCCCAGCGATTTCAGGAGCTGAGTCACTGCGCCTTGCTTGCCCAGCGCGGCCACCCGCTCCGCCTCAAGCGCCTGAAGGTCGGCCGCGCCGGCAATGCGGGCGATCATGTTTTCGTCAAGAGAGTCCATGGCCCGCCTCTAGCCGAGGAGAAGGCGAAACGTCCACTAACCGCATGTCGCCACCTAACCGCACACCAACCTCGTTCGTCCCGAGCGAAGTCGAGGGGCGCGCCTCAGGCGTCAGTGAAGCGCCCCTCGACTACGCTCGGGACGAACGGACTTGGGAGGAACCCTATTGCCCCAAAGCTTCCGCGATCAGCCGCCGGCTGTTCTCCACCCCGTAGAGCGCGATGAAGCTGCCCATCCGCGGACCCTGGCTGGTGCCGAGCAGGGTTTCGTAAAGCGCCTTGAACCAGTCCCGCAGATTCTCGAACCCGTGCGCCTTGCCGACCTCGAACACCAAATTCTGGATGTCGTCCGCTGGCGTGTCCTCGGCCAGCCCGGCGAGCTCGGCATGAAGATCGCGCAACGCCGCAGCTTCCTTCTCATCCGGCGCGCGCCGCTGCAGCGTGTCCTTGACGAAATCGCGGAAATAAGCCGCGGCATAGCCGATCAGCGCATCCAGCTCCGGATGCGTCTCCGGCGACACGTCGGGCGCATAACGCTTCACGAACGCCCACAGCAAAGTCTTGTCGTCGCTCGACGCCACCGCCACCAGGTTGAGCAGCAGCCCAAAGGTCAGCGGCATCCGCGCCTCCGGCACCGCCCCCGCATGGATATGGTGCACCGGATTGCCGAGCCGCTTCGCCCAGTCCTGCGCCGGATAGGCGGCAAGGAATTGCTGATATTCGTCGATCGAACGCGGGATCACGCCGAACGATAGCTGCTTGGCCCGCTTCGGCTCGCGATAGATGTAGAAAGCGAGGCTCTCGGGCGGCCCATAGGTCAGCCACTGATCGATGGTGACGCCATTGCCCTTGGTCTTCGAAATCTTCTCGCCATTCTCGTCCAGGAACAGCTCGTAGTTGAACCCCTCCGGCGGCCGTCCGCCGAGCACCCGGACGATCTTGGAACTCTGCACCACCGAATCGATCAGGTCCTTGCCGGCCATCTCGTAATCGATGCCGAGCGCATACCAGCGCATCGCCCAATCGACCTTCCACTGCAGCTTCGCCCCGCCACCGAGGATCGACTGCTCGACGCTTTCCCCCGTCTCCGGCTCGACGTAGCGGATCAGCCCGCCTTCCGCGTCCACCACCTCCACCGCAACCTGAAGCACCTTGCCGTTCACCCGGCTGACCGGAAGCACCGGCGAATAAGTCTTGCGCCGCTCCTCGCGCAAAGTGGGCAGCATGACGTCCATGATGGCGTCATACGTCCTCAGCACCTGCCGAAGCGCCTCGTCGAAGCGGCCCGAATGATAGCAGTCGGACGAGGACAGGAACTCGTAATCGAAGCCGAAGCCGTCGAGGAATTGCCGGAGCAAATTGTTGTTATGCTCGGCATAGCTGGCATGGCCGCAGCCATACGGGTCAGGCACCCGGCTCAGCGGCTGGTCGAGGTGCGCAAGCATCATGTCCTGCTCCGGCACACCCGGCGGCACCTTGCGCATCCCGTCCATGTCGTCGGAAAACGCCACCAGCCGGCTCGGCCAGTCGGCCAGCTCCGACAACGCATGACGCACCATCAACGTCCGCGCCACTTCCTGAAACGTGCCGAGGTGCGGCAGGCCCGACGGTCCGTAGCCGGTCTCGAACACGATCTCGCCTTTTGGCGGCCCGTCCGGGTAGCGCTTCAACAGCTTGCGCGCTTCCTCGTAAGGCCAGGCCTTGGACACAGAAGCGGCTTCGCGCAGGGCGGCGGGGATTTCGCTGTTCGGCATCCCCGCCATTTCGCCGCTTCCCGCAACCGGCGCAAGCACCATCGAAAAGACGGCGCTCGCTCGCTTTTTGCCAGCATGCGCCGCTTGTGCTGGCGCCCGGCCGCGGTGGGCGCTAGGATCAAAGAGTGAACGGGGAACGCACCGCCGCCGCCATGCGCAAGATCATCCATGTTGACATGGATGCCTTCTACGCGTCGGTCGAGCAGCGGGATAATCCGGAGCTTCGCGGTAAGCCGCTTGCGGTCGGCGGCGGGGTTCGCGGCGTCGTGGCGGCGGCAAGCTACGAAGCGCGCACCTTCGGCGTCCGCTCGGCAATGCCGGCGGTGACCGCCAAGCGGCGCTGCCCGGAGCTGATCTTCGTCAAGCCGCGCTTCGACGCCTATCGCGCCGTTTCCAACCAGATCCGCGCGATCTTCCTCGATTACACGCCGCATGTGGAGCCGCTGTCGCTCGACGAAGCCTATCTCGACGTCACCGAGGACCTGAAGGGCATCGGCACCGCCACCCGCATTGCCGAGGAGATCCGCGCCCGCATCAAGGCGGAGACCGGCCTCACCGCTTCGGCGGGCGTGTCCTACAACAAGTTTCTGGCGAAGCTCGCTTCGGACCAGAACAAGCCGGACGGCCTGTGTGTGGTGACGCCCGCCCGCGGCCCTGCGTTCGTGGAAGGCCTGCCGGTGTCCCGCTTCCACGGCGTCGGCCCGAAGACCGCGGAAAAGATGAAGCGCCTCGGCATCGAAATCGGCGCGGACTTGAAGGCGCGAAGCCTCGACTGGCTCGCCGCCCATTTCGGCAGTTCGGCGCTGTATTATCACGATCTCGCCCGCGCCATCTGCCACCGCCAGGTCAAGGCCGACCGCCCCTACAAATCGGTCAGCGCCGAAGACACGTTCCTCACCGATATCGCCGATCCCGCCACCCTGCTCTCCGAACTCGACCGCATCGGCCGCCACGTCTGGGACAAGCGGGTGGAGCCCAAGCGCCTGTCCGGCCGAACGGTGAACCTCAAGGTCAAGTACGGGGATTTCCAGATCATTACCCGTTCCCGCAGCCTCGACCGCTCGGTGGCAGACGTGGAGGAGTTCGTGGAGATCGGCTGCGCCCTGCTCCGCGCCCTCCTGCCCCCGGTAAAGGCGATCCGCCTCCTCGGCCTCGGCCTCTCCACCCTGAGCGAAGGCGCCGAAGCCACGCCGCGCCCGCTCGAGCTTCCGCTGCCGCTGGCCGGCTGAGCGGCAACCTTTCCGCCGCGTCACGGCTTCTGGCGTCATGCCGCAGAAGCCTCTCCATCTCCCCGCGCCGGCGCAGCGCTGGATCGAGACGCTTGCGACTGATCTCTTCGCGGTGCCGGGCATGGCGGTCGATTTCGCCGTGCCCCCGGGCGAGCCGGCGCTGGTGCCGGCGGGCTTCGTGTCCTGGCGGGTGTTCGCCAATCCGGTCACCCTGTTCATCGGCGGAGTTGCGGCGGTTCTGCTCGAGCTCGGCGAGCCCCGCGTCCGCCATGGCGTGTGGGATCATAGCGGCTTCCGCGTCGATCCGGTGATGCGCCTGCGCCGCACGGGGCTTGCCGCCATGGTCACGGTCTACGGCGCCGAAAGCACGGCTCGGGCGATGATCGCTGGGGTCAATCGCCTTCATGCCCGCGTTTCCGGCGTCACCGCCGGCGGCACACCCTATCGCGCCGACGACCCCGAATTGCTCGATTGGGTGCAGGCGACGGCAAGCTGGGGCTTCCTGGAAGCCTATGCCGCTTACGGCCGCCCGCTCACCCTCGCCGAGCGCGACGCTTATTACGCCGAAGCCGCCCCTGCCGCCGCACTGTACGGCGCGGCCGGCGCGCCCCGCTCCGCGGCCGGGATCGGCCGGCTGTTCGCACGCACGGCGCCGGCGCTGGAGCCCTCCGCCACCATTTCCGAATTCCTTGGCATCATGCGCCGCGCGCCGATTCTCCCCGCCGCCGCGCGGCCGCTCCAGGGGCTGCTCGTCGCTGCGGCCATATCCCTGCTGCCCGGACAGCTTGCCGCTCGCCTCGGCCTCTCCGGCGGCGGCCTCAAGCCCTGGCAGCGCCAAGCCGTCCGCGCGATCGCCCGCGTCGCCGGCCGCATTCCGCTCGCCGGCTCGCCCCCCGTGGAAGCGTCCCGCCGGCTCGGCGTTTCGGCAGACCCCCTCTATCGCTAGCCGTCGCGCGACGGCCTAGGCATCGAACATCTTGAGGCAGTCGGCGCATTCCTGCGGGTAGCGCTTTTTGGTGATTCCGATCAGCTGGTCGCGCTCGCCCGCCGATAGCTTCGGATTGCTGGCCACGCGCAGCACATAGGCGGTGCGCGCCTCATAGATCGCCTGGGCAAGGCGGCGGTCGTACCCGGGTTCGCCGCGGCCGCATTGCGGGTCGGTCATGTCGACCGCGCGCACCAGGATGTCGGCAGCCTTGCCGTGCTGCACCGAAACCGACCACACCGCGTCGCGCACCGCATTGTGGCGGCTGTCGAGGTCGATGTCCTTGCGCGTTCGCACCTCGCTTACCGCTTTGCGGTAATGGCTGCGCTCGATGAACAGGTGCTGCGCGTCGCGAAAGGCGTCCGGTTCCCGCGATGCGATCTTCTTCCAACGGTCCGAAAATGCTGGGCTGCCCGGTGCCGCGCCGGCCAGCTCCGCCGCCCACTTTTTGCCCTCGGCGCGCAGGAAGGCGGCCAGCGTTCCCGCCCGGGAGGACAATTGGTACATGCCGTAGGAGACCCCGCCCGGGTCGTTGCGGCCGCTCGATACCGTGCCCGGGCCGCGGCCGCCGCTTTCGAACACTTCCGATAATTTGCCGAGCCGGTAGGCGATCGCCCCCGCCGCCGCCCCGGCGAGGGATCCCGCCGCGTCGACCACGGTTCCCGCCGCCGCCACTGCCGAATCCGCCAGGCTCTTGGCCGCCGCCGTAATCGCTCCGCCGGCCGCCGCATCCTCGGCAAGGTCGCAGGCCCGGTCGAGCGCCGCCACTTCTTCGGGCTTGAACGCGCGGCCCAGCATGGATCGAACCGCGTCGAATATCGGCTTCCTGTTCATGAGCAACCCCGTCCCCAGCGCAGTCCAGTGCGCCTTGGGCAGCCTAAAGGAAGGGGAACACGAGTCCAGCCGCTAAACCGGGGCAGAAAAGCCGAAGTGGCGGAAGGTGAAACGGCGCACCAACATTGCGCCTTTCGCTAAAGCCGCTCCACCGCGCGAGCGCGGACAACAATCTCGTCCTGACGAAACTCACGCTCCAGCCGTTCGCGAAAGCGCCGCCACCAGGCACGGTCGAGAGTGTCCGACATCACCTCGAAGATCACGATGTCGTCATGGCTGCGCTCCCCGCCGTCCTCCCACACGCCCTCCGCCGGGCTGCGGCTGAACGCGGTGAGCCCACCGAAGACGCCGACCAGCTCTTCCCGCAAATTGGCGTAGAGCTCCGGCGCGAGGCGCTTTCCGTGGTTGTCGAACAGCGGCAGAAGAATTTCGATCAGGTGCATGAAGGCGCAACGCGGGTGCTTCCGCATGGCTCCGCTTTGCCCTACACCAGCCGCTTCCCCGGGGGACCGCCGACGCTGCGGTTGAGAGGAAGGCAGAAGCCTTTGACCCGTTGAACCTGATCCGGCTGACACCGGCGTAGGGAGGGAGCGCGGGTCCTCTCCCGCTCTCCATCCGCACAAGGAGAGCGAACACCATGGCCGACATTCCTGTCCTGAGCGTAGTCGAAGGGCCCGCCCGCACCGAACTCAAAGTCACCACCGGCCCGATCCGCGGCAGCCGCAAGGTCCATGTCGGCCCCCTTGGCGTCGCCATGCGCGAAATCCATCTCGAGCCCGGCTGCGGCGAGCCCCCCTTGCGCGTCTACGATCCGTCCGGCCCCTACACCGACGGCGAAGCCCGCATCGACATCATGGCCGGCCTGCCCGAACTTCGCCGCGACTGGATCCGCGCCCGCGGCGATGTCGAAGAGGTCCTCCAGCGCGAAGTGAAGCCCGAGGACAACGGCCAGCTCGGCCCCGACCGCTCCGGCGGCGTCCAGCCCTTCCCCAACGTCCGCAAGACGGTGCTACGCGCCCGCCCCGGCGCCAACGTGTCGCAGATGCACTATGCGCGCAAAGGCATCGTCACGCCGGAAATGGAATATGTCGCCGTCCGCGAAAATCTCGGGCGCGAGCAGCGGGCGGAAGCCCTGCTTCGCGACGGCCAGGATTTCGGCGCCTCCATCCCCGATTACGTCACCCCCGAATTCGTCCGCGACGAGGTCGCCCGCGGCCGCGCCATCATCCCCAACAACATCAACCACCCCGAATCCGAGCCGATGGCGATCGGCCGGAATTTCCTCGTCAAGATCAACGCCAATATCGGTAATTCGGCGGTGGCGTCGGACGTCGCCGCCGAGGTCGACAAGATGGTCTGGTCGATCCGCTGGGGGGCCGACACCGTCATGGACCTCTCCACCGGCCGCAACATCCACGATACCCGCGAATGGATCATCCGCAACAGCCCAGTCCCCATCGGCACCGTCCCCATCTACCAGGCGCTGGAAAAGGTCGGCGGAGTCGCCGAGGACCTCACCTGGGAAGTTTACCGCGACACCCTCATCGAGCAGGCCGAGCAGGGCGTCGATTACTTCACAATCCATGCCGGCGTCCGCCTGCCCTACATCCCGATGACCGCCAAGCGCGTCACCGGCATCGTCAGCCGCGGCGGCTCGATCATGGCCAAATGGTGCCTGTCCCACCACAAGGAGAGCTTCCTCTACACCCGCTTCGAGGAAATCTGCGAGATCATGAAGGCGTATGACATCGCCTTTTCCCTCGGCGACGGCCTGCGCCCCGGCTCCATCGCCGACGCCAACGACGAAGCCCAGTTCGCCGAGCTCCACACGCTTGGCGAGCTCACCAAGATCGCGTGGCAGCACGACGTCCAGGTGATGATCGAAGGCCCCGGCCACGTGCCGATGCACAAGATCAAGGAGAACATGACCAAGCAGCTCGAAGCCTGCGAGGAAGCCCCCTTCTACACCCTCGGGCCCCTCACCACCGACATCGCGCCCGGTTACGATCACATCACCAGCGCCATCGGCGCGGCGATGATCGGCTGGTTCGGCACCGCGATGCTTTGCTACGTCACGCCAAAGGAGCATCTCGGCCTCCCCGACCGCGACGACGTCAAGCTCGGCGTCGTCACCTACAAGCTCGCCGCCCACGCCGCCGACCTCGCCAAGGGCCACCCCGCCGCCAAGATGCGCGACGACGCGGTAAGCCGCGCCCGCTACGAATTCCGCTGGCGCGACCAGTTCAACCTCAGCCTCGACCCCGACACCGCCGAGCAATATCACGACCAGACCCTCCCCGCCGAAGGCGCCAAAACCGCCCACTTCTGCTCGATGTGCGGCCCCAAATTCTGCAGCATGAAGATCACCGCCGAAGTGCGTGAGTTCGCCGCGAAACAGAACCAGTCGGCGGATGCGTTCCTTGAATCCAGCCTCTCTCCCCATGCGGGAGAGAGCGACTCGCCGAAGGCGAGCGGAGAGAGGGGTACCCTCGCCGAAGCCGAGGCCCAAAAAGGCATGGCCGAAATGAGCGAGAAATTCCGCGAGAAAGGCGGCGAAATCTACCTCCCCGCCGCCGAATGACGCGGCTTTTCCTCCCGTCGCTGGTCGCGCTGGCCTGCGCCGCCGCGTCCGTCCCCGCTGCCGCCCAACTCCCGGGCCAGCCGCAGAACAATCGCAACCTCGCCACCTTGTTCAGCGACGGCGATTACCCGGCCGAGGCCATCCGCAAAGGCGAGCAGGGGATTGTCTCGTTCGAACTTGCCGTGGGTGTCGACGGCCAGGTCACCGGCTGCACGATCGCCAACTCCAGCGGCTCACCGCTGCTCGATTCCACCACCTGCAGCATCCTGGTCAGGCGGGCCCGCTTCAAGCCCGCCACCGGCGCTTCCGGCAAGCCGCTGCCCGACACCTTCACCGGCAAGATCGTCTGGCGTCTCCCCGAAACAGGCCCCCCACCGGCCGAAATGCCCCCGCCACTGCCCATGCAAAACGCCACCGCCGCAGCCGCCGCGTTCAAGCAGCTCTCGGCCTTGGTCGGCACCTGGCGAAACGCCGATCAGCCAAACTCCCCCCTGCGCATCCGCTTCTTCTTGACGGCGGGCGGCACCACCCTGGTGGAAAGCTGGGAACGCGCCGGCACCCCCCACTCCCTCACCCTCTACCACCGCGACGGCGCCGCCCTGGTCGCCACCCACTACTGCCCCCGAGGCAACCAGCCCCGCTTGGCCCTTTCCGCGGCCGCCGGCCCAAACCTCCACTTCACCTTCCGCGACGCCACCGACCTCGACCCCGGCGAAAGCCACCTCCACGATCTCTCGTTCAACCTCACGAACCCGGCGCGTCCCATCCGGGGCGAAACTTACCTACAGGGCGCGCGCGCGGAAGAAACGACGCTTACGTTAGTGCGGGTGGGGGCCGCTTCCTGATTGGCGCGCATTGTCGCCGAGCGGAGCGGACCGTCGCATGGAGGGATAATTAAGGTATTCGTCGTCTTATACAAAATCCTCTTGCCATAGTCGTGTTGAAGCGCCGAGTGTGAAAGTTCCGGACCGGGGGTGGGGGCTGCCCCCGAGCTAAATAGGGGAACGTTTCCGTGGACGCAAAAGACTACATCGTAAATGAAGTTCTCCGCGATGCTCGCCGCTTCATGGTGCCGATTTACCAACGTCAGTACCAGTGGGGAAAGAAGCGGCTTGAGCCACTCTGGGACGACATTGTTGCGAAGGCTGAGGAAGCTCTAAACGGTGAAAGCGGTTTCATGCACTACATGGGAGCGCTGATCCTCGCTCCGACAGGTGATGCGAATAAGTTTGCGATTACTCCTTCGATCCAAGTCGTGGATGGCCAGCAACGCCTGACTACTTTCATGCTGTTTCTTGCTGCGATCCGGGATAAGGCGCAAGAATTAGGTGTCCCGGATGTCGAGGCCGTCGTTCGTGAGTATTTATTCAACGCCACGAAGAGCCAAGATACCGATCCGAACGCTCGTTTTAAGCTCACCCCAACTCCCTCGGATCGCAAGCTGTTCTGGAGTATCATCGAGAATGGTCAAGCGGGTGCTAAAGAGACCGCGCCCACCGCTTACTACCTAAATGGGAGTTTGAAAAAGGGCTCGGCACCGGCGGCCCTCTTCGCCTTTGAGTATTTTCTTGAGCGGATAGCGCTGTACACGCGAACGGGGGCGTCGGACGAAAGCCAAGTTGACGAACTCGACGGCGAAGCTGCCACGCCGGGTGATCGAATCGGCGCGCTCATCAATGCTCTCCTCTCTCGGATGAAGCTGGTGGTGATTGAGCTTGGCGAAGCGGACGATGCACAGGTGATATTTGAAACGCTGAACAGCCAGGCTGAACCTCTCTTGGCTATGGATCTGGTGCGCAATAACATTTTCCATCGCGCAGAACGGCAGGGAGCGTCCGTGGAAACTCTTCACTCCGAACTCTGGCAACCGTTTGAGACAATCTTCTGGAAGGAGCCTGCGCCCCGAGCACGGCCAGTGCGCCCAAGGATCGAGCACTTTCTCTCCCACGCGCTGACCGCTCAGACCGCGGCCTCCACCTCCATGAGGGAGCTTTACGCTGAGTACCGGGCGTTTGCTCGCCCAAAAGGGAAAGAGCGCTTCAATAGCGTTGCCAGTGAGCTAACGGCGCTGACGCAGTTTGTGCCCGTCTATAAGGCGTTGGAGGGTCAAGCGAGCGACGATCACAATCTAGCATGGATGGGGAGGAAGCTGGCAGCTTGGGAGGTCACAACCGCCTACCCTCCGATATTCCAGATCGCGATCTCTGCTGCTCAGGAGACTGAGCGCCGTCAGATGTATGAGATGATCTACTCATACATCGTACGGCGCGCCGTATGTCTTCTCGGTGCGAAAAACCTCAATAATGTTTTTCAGAGGATCGTTGGATCGTTCCTCAAAGGAGGCGTGACACTCCCTGTCCTTGGGCAAGCCTTGCTGGATCAAGGCGGCACCGCTGGACGCTTCCCAACAGACGAGGAATTTCGTACTGCTATCACAGGAACAGCGATTTACGGTCGCCTTAATAATCCTAGGCTGGGCGACGTTCTCTGGGAGTTGGAATTGGCGAGCCGGTCCAGCAAGATGGAAGACCTTAGCCGCCCCGAGGACCTTTGGGTGGAGCATGTGATGCCTCAGTCGTGGTCCAAAAACTGGCCACTTTCTACGGGCCTCGAGTTGCCGAACTACTCTTCCGATCCACAAGTAATTAGCGCAATTAGTCGACGCCAGCGATTGATCAACACGCTTGGCAATCTTACGCTTACTACTTATGGCTTAAATATATCTCTCGGTAACCAAAGCTTCGAAGCGAAGCGTGAGAAGCTGAAGAAGAATACGCTACTCGCATCCAATCAAGTAATTGTGGCGAGTGATACCTGGGCAGAAGATGATATAGAAGCCCGGAGCGCAAAGCTTGCTGAAATGGCGATCGTTCGATGGCCGAGGCCGGTGGCCAGCTCTATATGACGGAGAGTCCGGGTATGCCTCGCTTCGTCGCCCTTGCGCTTCGCGACTGCGACGGAACCATCGGTTGGTACACGGAAGTGTTCGGCCTGAGGCCTGTCGCGGACACCGCTTCCGAAGGACCGACGGGAGGCGCCTTTGGCTTGACCGGCGCTGCGCCCGCTGCTTCAACTCGCCGCATGAGCGAGAACGTCGTCAAAGGTCCGGCCTCCTACTTTCCTTCCATCGAGAAGACGTACGGGCGCCCCATCGCCGAGTGGAAGGCGCTGCTGCGTGCCCGCATGCCGGCGAAGCATATGGAGCTGGTCGCCTGGCTGAAGGGGGAGCATGGGATGGGCCATGGCCACGCCAATGCGCTGGTGGCGCATACGGTGGCTGAGGATCGGGGCTGAGCCGCAGCGCGACTGTTCCGAGCCTGGCCGAAAGCGTCTCCGGCATCATTGACGAAGCCCGCACGAAAAACACTTTCCTACATCGTACGCTTTCTGTTCCACCCCCTTGGATGAGCGACTCGCCTCCCCGCCGCCGCCGTGTGCCGGCTTTCACCCCCGTCCCCTTGCGCTTCCGAAAGGATGGCTGGACTCCCTTTCTTCAGGCGGACTTCCTCGGCCGCCTCGCCGAAACGGGGTCGGTCAGCGCCGCCGCGCGCTATGTCGGCAGGACGCGCGAGAGCGCCTACCGGCTGCGCGACAAGGATGGCGCGGAGAGCTTCGCCAAGGCGTGGGACGCAGTCCTTGCCGCGCCCGTGCGGCCCCGGAAGTCCACAACTGAGCTGCTCTGGCACCGCGTTTCCTACGGCAAGATCAAGCCCGTCATGCGCGGCGGCAAACACGTCGCGACGGTGCGTTCTCCAGACAATGATGCGGTGCATGAGCTCTACCGGCGCGAGATGCGGCGGCGCCGGGCGCTGCGCCGGCTGGAGGAAGAGTCACGGTGAAAAACTTTTTGGCCCCCGCGACACTTGTGAACTTCCGGGGCACTCTCGCCCGATCCGGTACGGCCCCCCGCGCACCGCCATCTCGCGGCCCTTCCAGATCAGCCGCACCAACCCTTGCGCGGCCAGACCGTCCACCGCGGTGTGGACCGCACCCATCTCCCCGCGCCAATCGGCATGGCCGGCTTCCGCGGCGATCGCCCGAGCCACTTCACTCGGGCAGATCGTGGCGCCGTCCGCGCGGCTGGCAAGCAGCGCCAGCGTCGCGGCGCCTGCGTCGGGCGGGTTCACCGCGCCTCCTGAAGATCCGGGCCTTGCTACCGCCCCTTGCGCCGAACGGCGGTGAACTGGCGCTCCACGAACAGCGCCGCCAGCGCCCCGCTCATCTTCTTGCCCTGCACCCGCCCGGTGACGGTGAACGGCACCCCCGTCCGAAGGCCGCGCAGGGTGAAGTACTGGCCTTGCAGGGTGCCGGTGGCGGTGACGTTGCCGTGGCTTTCAATCCGCGCGCTGAGCTGGCTTCCGCGCTGGTCGATGACGATCAGGCCCTGGCGCGTCTCGCCGCGGCTGTTGCGCCAGGTGGCGACCCAGATCCCGCCGATCTGCTCCGCCCGCGGAGTCCGCGCCTGCGCTTCCGATACCAACGCGCCGCCGCTCCCGGGAAGGGGCGCGCCAAGGGCAATCAGCGCCAGTGCCGCCGCGGGAACAAGCCGGCGCAAGACTGCGGCGGGAGTCTTCTGGGTCATGTTCGGTACTCCTGACACACACTTGGCGTTGGAAACGGCCTCTGCGCCCGAAGGTTCAGACGCGCGCCCGCACCTCCCCGAAGCGCCCAGGCCGGCGGAAGCGGTTGATAACGCTAACAGGCTGTGGCTTATTCCTGCCCAAAACAACAACACGGGAGAGAATCGCCATGAAAGCCTTGCACGCTGCCGCCTGCCTGTTCCTGCTCGCCGCGCCCGGCGCGGTCCTTGGCCAGAAAGCACCCGCCCCCGCCCCCGCCCCCCCGGCCGAGGACGACATCACCAACCGCATCATCAACCTGCCGCCGCCCTCCGCCTACCGGGTCGACGGCGCCAAGGGCACGATCCGCAGCGATGAGGGCGTGCAGGGCGGCAAGGCGCTGCGCATCATCGTGCCGGGCAAAAGCGAGCAGGCCTGGACGGTGTCCGTCGCAAACCCCATTCAAAAGCCGGTCAAGGCCGGCGACAAGCTCGTGCTCGCCTTCTGGGCGCGTTTGGCGACACCCGCAAAGGGCGCGACCACCGCCAGCCTCCCGTTCAACGGGGTGCAGCTCGCCTCCGCGCCCTACACGCCGCTTTTCTCCTCCGGAGTCGAGGTCGGCCCGGAATGGAAGCTTTATGAAGTGAAGGGCAAGGCCGACAAGGACCATGCCGGCGGCACGCTGAACGCCGCCCTCCACCTCGCCACCGGAAAGCACACGATCGACCTTGGGCCGGTGTTCGTGCTCAACATGGGCCAATAAGCCGCCGCCGCCGCCGCCGCCGCCGCCGAGCGGGTCCAGGCAGCGGGCGCGCCGGGGCCTAGAAGAGGCCCGGCACCTCGCGCTGCGCGGTGGACGGACGCTCGGGCGAGAGCAGCATGCGCGGCTCTTCGGCGGGCGCGACGGGCTTCGCCGCCTTGGCCGAAAGGCTGCTGGTGATCGGCGTGCAGGAGCGCCCGGCCAGGAAGTCGAGCGCGCGGGCCACCGAAGCCTCGGCAGGATCGCCGAGCGGCCGGCCAAGATCATCGCCGGCCTGGCAGGTCTGCGGAACCGTGCCCGCCAGTCCCCCATAATAATTGCCCTGCTTCGCCGCGTTCTGGGTGGCAAAGGCGACCACCCGAAGCCGGTCGTCGCAGGCGGAACGGTCGAGCGCGATCTGGCCCACCGGCTTGCCGTAGGTGTTGGTGCCGACCAACGCCATGTTGTTGCCGAGATACGGAACGAACGCATTGATCACCAGCTCGCTCGCCGAAGCGGTTCCGCCGGTGCCGATGAACGCGATCTTGGTCGGAGCAATCGACTGGGTGAGCGGCGAGAAGGTGCGCGTCTCATTGAATTGCGATTTGCTCGGCCGGAAGGTGGTGAAGCTGAACACGTCGCTCGTGGAACGGTTCGCGCCCAGCAGGTCGCCCATCAGCTCGGCAATGGAGACGAGGCCGCCGCCATTGTAGCGCACGTCGACGATCACTTCCGAAACGCCCGCCGCCTTGAACGAAGCAAAGGCGTTGCGCAGCGCCGGATCGGCCGTGTTGATAAAGGTGCGCAGGTTGAGGTAACCGATCTTGCGGCCGCCATCGTCGAGGATCTTGGCGCCGTAGCGGCTCGACACGGGGGTGAGCTCGTAATCGGTCTTGCTCAGCGTCACGTCACGGGTCGCGCCGGTCTGGTCGCGAACGCGCAGCACCCGGGTGACGCCGGGATTCGTGGGCCCGAGCGCGTTGGTGACGGCCTGCGGCCCATTGCCCGTCGCCATCAGCGTGCTGACCAGCTGGAGGTTGCCCGCGCTGGTGCCGATGGCGAGGATTTCCGTGCCGCGATCGATATTCGCGCCAAGCGCCGGCGTGCCTTCAAAGGTTTCCGCAACAAACACCCGGCGTCCCGCCGTGTCGTAGCTCAGCCGGAAACCAAAGCCGGCGCTGGAGCCGCTGTTGTAATACGCGTTCTCCTCGGCAATCGAGGTCAGGTAGGTGAAATAACGGTCGCGGCCCTGGGACCGGGCGGTCGCGGTCAGCGAATCGAGATAGTCTTCCACCGTGGAGAAGCTCGCCGGGCTCGGGTTGGCGGGCAGCGTCTCCGGGAAAAGGTACCACTCGTTCATCTGGGCGGTGACCCACGTCTTGCGCTCGCTCAGCGAACAGCCGACGGTGCTGGTCGGCGGCGGCGGCGGCGGCGGAGGGGTTCCTGAGACGGGCGGCTGGCCGATCGTATCGCTGCCGCCGGAGCTGCCGCCACCGCCGCAGCCCGCCAGCAGGGCGATCAAACTCAAAGCCGTCCCAAGCTGCCTGATACGCATCACAAATCCTCCTCCGGAAGCAAACACTTAGCTTCGTTGGATAAATTCACAAAATGAAAGTTTCGTAAGCGCTTTCGGCCGGGCGGCCAGCGCACGAAAAAGGGCGCCGGCAAGACACCGGCGCCCCATATTTCAACGCTTTAGCCGGTCAGTTGGCGTCGTAGATGCGAACCACCGCATTGGTGCGGGCGTCGATCTGGTAGATGTTGCGCCCGTCCGAGCGGTAATAAACGCCGCCGCCGTCGCGGAAGCGGCTGCGCAGGTTGCTCGGCACGCCGTAAAGGTTGCCGCTCGCCCGCTGGCCGACGCGCAGGGTGGTG
>DASWNA010000005.1:0-3856 GCA_036399475.1 Allosphingosinicella sp. | reverse complement strand
CGCGCCGCGCTGTCCCGCGGCGGGCCGACCAATATCCCATCTCCCCCCAGCGCTGCCGCCGCGGCGAAGCCGTGCTCGTCCGTCAGATCGTCTCCCACGAACAAAGGACGCGCACCGATGAAGGGAGGTTCCATCATGAAGGCGCGAACCGCGTCGCCCTTGTCCGCGCCCGGTGGGCGGAGTTCGGCGACCATCTTGCCTTGCTGGACGGCCAGCCCGGTGCGCTCCGCCACCTCCGCGGCGAGCGCCGCCACCTCCGCCTCGCGCTCGGCGGCCTGGCGGAAATGGAGCGCGACTCCTGCCGGCTTGTGCTCGACCAGCAGCCGCGGATCGGAGGCGGCGAACGCCTCCACCGCGGCGCGGGCGCGGTCCACGCCCGCAGGGACCGCGAGGGGCAGCTTCGTTCCGTCGGCAAGCCTCAGCTCGACGCCATGCGATCCGGACAGCGCTACCGCGGGGCCGCCGAGATGCCGGTCGAGCGCTTCGATCGCGCGGCCGCTGACGATCGCCAATCTTCCCCCCAGCACGCGCGTCAGCTGCTCGAGCAGCAGGTGCAGATCGCCCGGCACTTCGATCCCGTCCGGAGTCTCGGCAAGCTCGACCAGAGTGCCGTCGAAATCGAGGAAAAGCGCCGCCCCACGGAGGAGCGTAAGCGGCGGAATCGAAGGTGAATCGGGCATGCAGCCCGTTGGCCGGACCTGCGGCAAATCTCAAGCGCATCCTGCGATAATCGCAGAACATATTGGCAGAACCCACCGCAAACGCTGGAAAAATAAATCGTTTCGGACAGTTGATGAACCCGGAATTTGCTGTATCCCTTGGGCTCTTGGGGGGACAAGGCAATGTCTGAGCCGTTTCTCGGTGAAATCCGGATATATTCGTTCAACTTCCCGCCAAAGGGATGGGCGTTCTGCAATGGGCAGTTTCTGCCGATTAACCAGAACCAGGCGCTGTTCGCGCTCCTCGGCACCACCTTCGGCGGCAACGGCCAGACGACGTTCGCGCTGCCCAACGTGCAGGGGAGAACCCCGATCCACAAAGGCAACGGCTTCATCCTCGGGCAAACCGGTGGCGAGGAAGCCCACACGCTCACGATCAGCGAAATGCCTACTCACGTGCATTTGCTGCAGGCGTCCAGCCTGGATGCCGACGCCCCGATCGGGACCGGGAACATGCTGGGCGGGTTCAACAACGGATATCGCGCCGCCTCGAGCGTCACCGCGCTCGGCGCGAGTTCGGTGAGCAACGTCGGGGGCAGCCAGGCGCACGAGAACCGGCAGCCCTATCTGGCGCTGAACTTCTGCATCGCGCTCCAGGGTATATTCCCGTCACAGAATTGAGGGGGCAGTTTCATGGCTCAGCCATATATTGGTGAAATTCGGATGTTCGCGGGGGTCTTTTACCCCAATGGCTGGCTGTTCTGCGAAGGGCAGTTGCTGCCCATCGCCGAGAACGAAGCGCTTTTCCAGCTGATCGGCACCACCTACGGAGGGGACGGGGAAAGTAACTTCGCGCTTCCGAACCTGACGGGCCGCGTGCCGGTGCACATGAATGGTTCCTATATAATCGGCTCGTTGGGCGGCGCCGAAAGCGTCACGCTGACAAGCCAACAAATTCCGACCCACACCCACGCACTGATCGCATCGACGGATACTGCCGGGCAGATCGCACCGGGCAACCAGGTTTTGGGTTCGGGTTCATCGGTGAAGACGTTTCGGCCCGACGTGGCTGCGACGGTGGCCTTTGCTCCGTCCATCACCCCGGTGGGCGGCAGCGAGCCGCACACGAACATGCAGCCTTACCTAGCCGTCAACTACATCATATCGCTGTTCGGGCTTTTCCCGAGCCCAAACTGAGGAGAGCACGGTGGCCGATCCATTCGTTGCGGAAATCCGTATCTTTCCGTTCAACTTCCCGCCCAAGGGCTGGGCGTTCTGCGACGGGCAGCTGCTGCCGATTTCGCAGAATACCGCCTTGTTCTCGCTGCTGGGCACGAATTATGGCGGCGATGGCAAGAGCACCTTCGCGCTCCCCAACCTGCAGGGCGCCGCGGCGATGCACCCCAATAGCAACAGCTATCCGCTGGGTGCGATGGGCGGGTCCCAGACCGTCACCTTGGATCAGTCGGAAATGCCGGTCCACACCCACAATCTGATGGTGACGACCGGCCTTTCGACATCGAGCGCGGCCACTCCCACGTCCGTGCTGGCCCGCGCCGTTGGCGGATTTTCCTACAAGGCGACGCCTTTCGTCCCCCTCGCGCAGATGGCGGTGCAGGCGCTGTCCCCGACCGGGGGCAGTCTGCCGCACAACAATATGATGCCCTTCATCACCTTCAACTATAATATCGCCATGCAAGGCGTGTATCCACCGCGCCCGTAAGGCGGCAAGGTTTGGACGGCATGGGTCAGAAAGCTGCGGTCTCGCTCTTGCGCGGCCCCACCGGCGGCCAAGCGCGCCCCGCAATCGCCGGCTAGTCCGATGCCGCCGCCCCTGCGCGCCGCGGCCGGGCTCGGCATCGGCTATCGACCCATCGCCGATGCCGACCTCCCCTTCCTGGCGCGCGTCTACGCGTCCACGCGGATGGAGGAGCTTGCCCAGACCGGCTGGCCCGAACGGATGGTGCTCCAGTTCCTGGCGCGGCAATTCGCCCTCCAGCACAGCCACTACATGGAGCATTACCTCACCGCCGAATGGCTGGTGATCGAGCGGGCCGGCACACCTGTCGGGCGGCTCTACATCGACCAATGGGAAAGCGAGGTCCGGATCGTCGACATCGCGCTTTTGCCGGAAGCGCGGGGCGGCGGCATCGGCGGCGCGATCCTCGCCGACGTGATCGCCGAGGCGGAGCGGCTGGGAAAGCCCCTCACCATCCATGTCGAGCAGAACAATCCCGCAATGACGCTCTACCGCCGCCTGGGCTTCGAAAAGACCGGCGAGCACGGCGTCTACCACCTGATGGAACGGCGGCCCGGACGCGGCTGACGGTCAGGCCTAGCCTTGGAAGATCGCCTCATAGGTGGTCTGCGCTGCGTCCTGCTTGATGGGCACGACGAAAATCTGGAATAGCTCGCCCCCGTTCTGGAGCGGCCAGATCGCCTGGTCGAGATAGGGAAGCGGAGGACCGCTGAGCTCAAGCCGGAACGCGCCGCCCTCCCGCTTGAAGGCCGGCAGCCGCTCCACCTGGTCGAGCCTCAGCTCCAGCCTCGCGCCGTGGGCGTCCTCGATCAGGAATTGCTCGCCGAGGCGGCTTTCGAATTCGGCAATGTCATAATCGCGCATGGCGGCAGCCTAGTCGAGTGTCGCGCCCGGGTCGATGCCCCAGAAATGCGCGGTGCGGATAAAGCCCTGCCGCCCGCCGACATCGAGCTCGCACCAGTCGCTGGCGCATTTGGAGATGCGGCCGACCACGCCGGGCTCGGCGAGGAAACGCACCCGCGAGGATTGCTCCGGCCGCTCGTGCATCGGCCGCGCCTCGTCGCCGGTGACGAGCGCGGTGCGTGTGTCGCTGAGCAGGCGCTGCAGCATCCACCCCGTGGTGCCGTCCGGGTCCTGGACCTTGCGCCAGTTAGGATAGGTTTCGACCACCTTGATCGGCAGATCGGGGCGGACGAATAGCCAGCTTGCCGGATAGTTCTTGCCGGGACCGGCCCGCATCATCGCCTTTGTCGCTGAGATCGAGGCCCAATAAGGCGTCTCGCGCTCTTTCTGCGCCTGCGCGGAGCTGATCGTGAGGCCGCTCGTGAGAAGCGCCGCGAGGGCCAGGCGGCGGTACAGCTTGCTCATCATTCTTCACCCTTAAGCGCGCGTCCGTACCCGCTCAACCGCCATGTCGCTTGACGGTTCAGCGGCGCGG
>DASWNA010000004.1:0-14556 GCA_036399475.1 Allosphingosinicella sp. | reverse complement strand
GAAGCGGTCGCGAAGCGACTCGAAGGCTCCGTCCACGGCCTCGGCATGGCCCTCCAGGCTCGCCTCGCCCCAGCCGACGGCGCCCTCGTCCGATTCGACCCGGACGAACAGCCAGCGCGGCGGGACGTAGAAGGTCTCGATGCGGGCGATTTTCATTCCCCTGCCTCCGGATTGGCGGCCTCGGTGACGAAGCCCTTGAGGTGCCTGACCGCCTCCTCTTTCTGCTCGCGGGCGTAAGCGCGTTCCCATTGCGCCGGGGGAACGATCGGCACCGACAGGCATAGACTCGAGGCCGGCAGGACGTCGCGCCAGTCCTGGATGAGCTTCTTATAGGCTCGCCCGACGTTGCGGATGTTGCGGTCGAGATCGTAGAGGCCGAGCGGGTTGACGTTGCCGTTCTGCTCGCGAAGCGCGGTGTCCCAGTCGACCTGGTCGGTCAGCGAATACCAGGTGAAGCCGACGGTCGGGATGCCGACGTTGCGGATCCTCAGAACGTTGGCCCATTCCTTCCACAGCCAGTGGACCGCCTCGTCGCCCTTGGGACCCTCGCGCAGGTTGGTTTCGGTGTGCATCACCGGCAGCCGGTAGCGATTATAATATTGGCGCGTGATTTCGCTGTAGCCGAACACCTCGCCCGAGCTCTCGGTATGGCCGTCGGCATAAACGCGATGCTCGTTGGTCATGTAGTAATCGTTGCCGAGGATGCAGTGCTGCTTCAGCCGGTGGGTGAGGAAGAAGTGGTACTCGTCCCGGGTCATGCCGTTGTCCATGAGGTACTCGTACATCTCGCTTTCGACACGGCGGCCGTAATTGAGATCGAGGCTGAGGAAGCGGCGGGCGTTCATGAACTCGGCAAGGCCGATCGCGCCGGGGCTGTCGGCGTGGAAATATTCCGAGCTCTCCGACTGGACGAAGATCGCGTCGGGCCGGCGCTTCAATATCTCGATCATCGCCAGAACATTGGCTTTGACGATGTGCTTGAGCGCGGTGACGAAGCTTCGGTCGTCGGTCGCCTGCTCGTTCCACCAGCCGTATTTCGCCGAGAACACGGCGCAAATGAACATCTCGTTCACCGGCGTGTAGACTTGCACCCAGGGGTAGCGCTCGGCGAAGGCGGCGGCGTAGGTGGCGAAGAGCTGGGGAAAATCGGGGTTCTGAAAATTGCCGATCCAGTCCGGCACGCCGAAGTGGCACAGGTCCATGATCGGGATGAGGTTGCGCCGCTTCATTTCGGCGAGCGTGACGTCGGCGAACTCCCAATCGTAGAGACCGGGCGCGCGGAAGGTGGTGTGCAGCGGCGGGCCGTAGCGCAGGTATTGAATGCCGATTTCCTCGACGCAGTCGAAGTCGGTCCGCCAGTGGGTATAGTGTCCGCAGGCGTCCATCTGGTCGACGCGGGTGCGGCCGTTGTTGATCGTCGGGATGCTGTTTTCGATCCCGGTTGCGAACATGAAATTGGCGATAAAGCCCTCCCGTGGTGCCGCGTCTGATTGGCGATTAGCGCCATGCGGGCGCAGGCGCTACCCGTTCGGGCCAAGCGCTTGGACATCAAAGAATCAGCACGCGGAAAGTTGCGAGGGCGCGGCGCGGCGACGCGAAGGAAAGGGGAGCTTCCAACCCGGTTGGTGGTTTGGTTGGAGGTGAGCGGCTGCTATGGCGCGGGGCGGAAGGACTTCGAATGGGCTGGTCTGAAGGGTTCGTGGCGGTCGACTGGGGGACCACCAACCGGCGTGCCTACCACGTCGGCGCGGACGGCGCGCTGCTCGGCGAAATGGAGGACGATCGCGGCATCCTTTCGGTGGCGGCCGGCGGCTTCGACGCGGCCGTGGCCGAGATCAAGGCGCGGATGGGCGACCTGCCGATGCTGATGGCTGGCATGATCGGATCGAACCGCGGCTGGGTGGAGGCGCCCTATGCCCCGTGCCCGGCGGGGCTGCCCGAGTTGGCGCAGCGCATCACCTGGGTGGAGCCGGGGCGGATCGGAATCGTGCCGGGCGTGTCCTATTCCGAGGGTGACGCCGCCGACGTGATGCGCGGGGAGGAGGTGCAGATCCTCGGCGCGTTCGGCGAAGGCATCGTGCCGCTGGACGCGGTGATTTGTCACCCTGGCACGCACAACAAGTGGATTCGGCTTGAGGACGGGCGGATCACCGCCTTTCGCACGGTGATGACCGGCGAGCTGTTCAACCTGCTCAAGACCCACAGCATCCTGTCCGATCTGCTCAGCGCGCCTGCCGACCTTGGACCTGCCTTCGACGCGGGGGTGCAGGCGGGTCTTGAGGGGGAGGTGCTCAGCGCCGAGCTTTTCTCCGTCCGCGCCCGGGTGCTGCTCGGCAAGGCGCCGCGCGAGGAGGCGGCGTCATTTACCAGCGGGCTGCTGATCGGCGCGGATTTGCGCTTCGGCCTCCAGTTCGCCGGAGACACGCAGATCGTCGTCATGGCCCGGCCGGAGCTCAGCCGGCTGTTCGCGGCGGGTGCGGCGGTGGCCGGGCGCAGCACGCGCGAGATCGACGGCGAGACCGCGTTCCTGGCCGGTGCGCGCCACCTAGCGGAGCTTGTGCAATGACCTCTTCCGAAACCCTCAGGGCACGGCTTGCCGAATGTCCGCTGGTTGCGATCATCCGCGGCGTGACCCCGGACGAAGCGGAGGCGATCGGCGCCGCCCTCTGGGAGGGCGGTATCCGCATCGTCGAGGTGCCGCTCAATTCGCCCGACCCGTTCGCAAGCATCGAACGGCTCGCCAGATCGCTCGGGGATCGGGCGCTTGTCGGCGCGGGCACCGTGCTTCGCCCCGAGCAGGTGGCGCAGGTGCGGGACGCGGGGGGGCAGGTGATCGTGTCTCCCAACACCTATGCGCCGGTGATCGAGGCGGCGGCCGCCGCCGGCATGGTCTCGCTGCCCGGCTACTTCACGCCGTCCGAGGCCTTCGACGCGCTTCGTGCCGGCGCAACCGGCCTCAAGCTGTTCCCTGCCGAGGGCGCCAGCCCGGCGGTGGTGAAGGCACAGCGCGCGGTGCTGCCCAAGGACGTGCCGTTGCTGGTGGTCGGCGGGGTGAAGCCGGATGCCATGCAGCCCTGGCTCGGCGCCGGCGCCAATGGTTTCGGCCTGGGCGGCGGCCTCTACGTGCCCGGGCAGAGCGCCGAGGAGACCACCGCCAAGGCGCGCGCTTATGTCGCGGGAGTGCGCGGCCGATGACCCTCCACCGCCTCGCCATCGTCGGTTACGGCAAGATCGCGCAGGACCAGCACGCGCCGTCGATCGCCGCCAACCCCGCCTTCGAGCTTGCCGCAACGATCAGCCGGGGCGGTAGCGGCCCGCCGGGCGTCCCGACCTTTCAGACGGTGCAGGAGCTCGTCGCCGCTAACCTCGGCGTCACCGCGGTGGCGATCTGCACGCCGCCGTCGGTTCGCTACGAAGTGGCGAGGGATTGCCTCGCCGCTGGTCTCCACGCCCTCCTCGAGAAGCCTCCGGGGGTCACGCTCGGCGAGTGCGAGGAGCTTACCCGCTTGGCGCAGGAGCGCGGCCTCACCCTCTTCACCACCTGGCACGCGCAGTACAATCCGGCGGTTACCGCCGCGGCCGAACTGCTTGCGGGCAAGCGCATTGCTTCCATGCGGATCGTTTGGCACGAGGATGTCCGCAAGTGGCACCCCGGCCAGCAATGGATCTGGGCGCCTGGCGGCTTCGGCGTGTTCGATCCCGGCATCAACGCGCTGTCCATCGCCACCAAGGTGTTTCCCGGCACTCTGATCCTGCGTGAGGCGGAGCTTTCCTTTCCCGCCAACCGGCAGACGCCGATCGCCGCTTTGCTTAGCTTCTCCAGCCCCGCCGCGTCCGGCACACTCAGCGCGGACTTCGACTGGCGGCACAGCGGCGGCGAGGCGTGGACGATCGAGATCGAAGTCGAAGGAGGCCCGTTCGTCACCTTTGCCGACGGCGGCTCGCGGTTGCTGGTCGACGGCGAGGAGCGCCCCGCCCAGGGCCCGGGCGAATATCCCGCCATTTACGATCATTTTGCCGACCTCCTCGCCCGCGGCGCATCGCATATCGACCTTGCGCCGCTGCGGCTCAGCGCCGATGCTTTCCTTCTCGGGCGGCGCACGCAGGTGAAGCCGTTCGAGGACTAGGAAAGGGGAGGGGGCTCTGCCGGGCGGCGCGGACTGCCAGCAACTGATCGGCCAGGTCTTCGCCTGCGCCCCCGAAGTCGCGTCCGACATCTTCCGCCGCGGCCACCTGCGGGCCTTTCCTGCCGAAGCGGCGCTGATCCGCCAGGGCGATGCGGTGCCCTTCACGTGGCTGCTGGTCATCGGCCGGGCGCATGCCTTGCTGTGGTCGGCGGAGGGGCAGATGGTGCTGCTCCAGGAATTCGGCCCCGGCGACCTGTTCGGCGCGCTGGGCGAGCTCGATCCCGCGCCGCATGAAGCGGACGTGGTGGCGGTGGAGGATGTTTCCGCCTTTCTCCTCGCCGCGTCGGACCTGGTGCTGCTTGCCGAACGCCATGGCGCCATCGGTCTCGCCCTCGCGCGCCTGCTTCTCCACCGCCTGCGCAAGGCGACGACCCGGGTCTACGAACGCTCGGCGCTTACCGCCGCCGGCCGGGTGCACGCCGAGTTGCTGCGCCGTGCGCGCCAGGCGCCGGACCTCGCCATCCGCCCCGCGCCGGTGTTGTCGGAGCTGGCGGTGCAGGTGGGCAGTACCCGGGAAACCGTGTCGCGGACGGTGAACGCGTTGGAACGGCGCGGCATCATTCGCCGCGAGCAGGGGACACTTGTTGTCGTCTCGGCGCGCTTGCTTGAAGAACTGGTTCTATGATTTGAGCACGAAAAGGCCCACCGGCGCGCCTCCGTCATGGGTCTCAAGCTCGCCGATGAACTCGGTGCGCGGCGCGTGCGAGCCCGAGGCCATGAGGGCCGCCGCGAAGTCCTCGGTGACGTAAACGGTGCCGGGCAGTGTCGAGGCGAGCGCCCCGGCCACGGCGGCCGCAGCGGCGCCGCCGATCCGCTCGCCACCCGAGAATGGGTCGCGGTAGCTCTCTGCAGCGCCATAATGGCCGCCGATCCGCACGCCCGGAACCGCCTGCCGGAGTGCTGCCGCGGCTTGGGTTGCTTCGGCCGGCGTGTCGTAGGCGAAGATGGCTTCGGAACCGAACAGGTAGGGACTGACAATGGGCGCTGCCAGCGCGGCGATGGTGGCAGCGAGTTCCGGCAGGCCGGCAGCCGGCGAGGCTTCGGTCGCCTCGGGCGCGGCAGCAAGCACGGCAAGCCGCCTCCAGCCCGCTCGGGTCGCCGGGACATCTTCCGCCGGCGTCGGCCCCTCCCGCGGTGCGGTGAGAATATGCTGGTGCCAGCCCGCCTCCGCCCAGGCATCGCGCGCGCGCCGCGATGCGTCTTCGGCGACAACCAGCAACTGCACCGGCCGGCTCTCCAGCCGCCGCGCATTCATCACCGCCGCGCCCATCGCCACCTCGTCGGCAAGCGCGATGGTCTCCAGGTTCGGAGCCAAGCCGATCGGGCGCACCGAGCGCACTTCCGTTGCCCGGCCAAGCACCGCATCGAACCGCCGCCGCCATTCGGCCCCAAACGGATCGACCGACACCGCGGCAAAGGCATCGGCACCGCCCGGAAGCACGGCGTGAAGCTCCGCGCCATGGTCGATCAGCGACTCCGCGATGATGATATCGGCACCTGCCGCAAGCGCACCGAAGCCGAAGCCTACTTTTTCTCGTTGGAGGAATGCCCCTATCTCGCCGCGCAGGTCCGCGGTTCTGCCGTCCGCGCGGAAGGACATGTGACCCGCGAAATGTACTGAGGAGGGCGGCCGGTATGCATCCAGCCAGAATGAGTCTTCGCCCCGCGCTTCCAAAATCAAGCTGAACTGACGCAGCGTCGATGCTTGGTCTTCCCAGGCGTAAGGGGCAGTTGCCAAGGCGTTCGAAAGCGCTTGTTTTGCCTCGGCCGTTTGACCGAGCAGCAGCAAGGCTTCGGATCGGGTCGCATGGCGGTAATATCGAGTTTCGCCTTCGTCGGCATTCTCGTCCAGCAGGGCCAGCACGCGGCGTGCGCCGCTGGTGCCGCTATCGGTGTCGCCCCCCAGGAAGAAGAGGGTGGCCGCGTTGATGAGGGCATAGCTCGAGGGCTGAGCCTGGGCGGCTTTGGCATAAGCTGAGGCCGCCTCCCGATACAAAGCGTGGCGCTGCTCTAGGTCTGGCGTCTGGCGTGCGCGGTCCTTGAGCAGGCGCCCAAGGACCGCCATCGCGGCCGGGTCGCCGGTGTCGGCGGGCGCACGGTTGAACAGCTCCCAAGCGCGCTCCAGGCCGCCGGCCCGGGCCAGCGCTACGATGGAGGCAAGCGAGTGCGGCGTCACCACTGCACCCTCACCAGCTTTCCCGGGAGATGTTAAGCGGTGCCGGCATTTACCGGGGGCCGGTGAATTTGGCGGGCGGTGGCACCGGAGGTCCCATGTTGGTGCCGGTATCGTCGACCGGCGCGGCCCAATGTCCTTTGACCTTTATCTTCACGCGCGATTTGTGGCCGGCCCAGAGGGGATTGCCCTCCTTGCTGAGCATGAGATTGACGCAACAGAATATTCGAGGCGCCGCAGCATCGGTCGGGTGAGGGACCACCTGCGCTTCCTGGAAGCTCAAATGCGGCTTATCGTCCCGCCCAAGGAATTCGACCGCCTCGCGCACGTCCAAACCGCCATCCTTGAGAGCGACGGCCAAATAGGACTTTCTCCGCCAGCGCAGATCGCTGAGGTTCCAGCCGCAGGGGTGCGAAGTACGGGCCTCGGTGGAAGTGAGAGCGTTAGCGCGCATCTCGTGCAGCTTATTTTGGAGCGATTCTCTCCCGGTCGCAGCAAAGGGTGCATTGTTGTCGTAAAAGTAGACGTCTGCGGTTCCATGGGAACCGGGGACCAAGTAGAAGTAGATGCACTGGGGAATGATGTCCTCCGCCGTCGCATCTTGGCTGCTCGAGTCCGTGTTGTGTTGGCTCATGTCGCTTCTCCTTACGATGGTTCGGCCGCGTCAGCGCAGCGTGACAGATCCTCGGCGCGAGGGTCGCTTTGTGCGCGGAGTGCTTCGCGGATCTGGTGGACGTCGCGCCGCAGGTCTGCAGCGCTGACGCCGGTGGGGTAGCCCAATTCACTGAACAGCAGGTCGCAAGCCACAAAGCCCCGGAACAACAGCCATTCCGCGTTGCGCGGATCGCGCGCGGTGAGGCGTTGAGCTGAGCCGTGCGCCTGGAACAGGTGCGCGCGGGCATCGTCGGCTTTGCCGGCCTTGAAAAAGGATCGGGATATTGCCCGCTCGGCCACGGCCAGGCGGAAGGCATAACTCATCTCTTTCGGTTCGGCTCTGCTCACGCGGGCGATCAGATGGTACTGCTGGATGCGCGCATCGAGCGACTGCTGCCACAAGGATCGCATGAAGAAGCTGTCGGCAAGCCAGCCGTAGGCATTCGCAAGGTCGAGAATGGTTGCCTTGTCGCGTGGCCGGGCACCCAAAGCCTTGCGGTACCACCCTATTCCCCGTTCGTAATAAGCCTGAGCGCGGGGATAATCTTTCGCGCCGCTGAGTTGCAGATTGCCAAGATCGATCGCCGCCGCGGCAACCTTCTTCATATAATCCGGGTTGCCGGGCTCGGATGCGATCAGCTGGTCGGCGGCGCTTGCGAACCGGCGGTAATGGCGCTGCGCCTCCCGCCACTCGCGTCGGAGTTCATAAACCCTGCCGATGCCGAATTCGCTGCGGGAATGATCGAACATTCGGTCAAGGTTTTTGGGAGCCCGCTCCAGCAGTTCGCCGCTGGTTCCCGCAGCTTCCCGGTAGGCGGTCATTGCGGCATCCACATTGCCGCGGACGATCTCATCCTCCCCAATCGCGTGAAGGACCCGGACCCGGCGCGCGAGGGACTCCTCAGGAAGGCCGGAAAGATCGTCCTGCCCCCCATAATAATGGAGCGCGCGGGAGTTCACTTGCGCCATGAGGTCGAGGCGCCCGACACCTTTCAAGCCTTGGCGCAAATCGGTCAGCATGAATTCCACGAGTCCTTCGGCTTCGGCGCGCTGGCGTTCGGCTTCCGCTCGGGCGGTGAGCGCCATTGTCGTCAAGACGGCCATGGCTAGCACCGCCAGGAGGGCCGCCGCCGTGACGGCCATCACGCGGCGGATTCGGCGCTGGGCGTCGCGCTGGACAAGGGCGTCGAGGCCGACGCCGGCCAGCCCGGCGGCGAGCTTGAGGACGCCGAGGCGGCGGCCGTCGCCTTGGCCGCGCAGATCGGCGGCGAGGGGCTCGATCCTGCCGCCGCCGGTGAGTTCGGGGTGAAAGGCCGCCGAGGGGTCTCCGGCGACGATTGCGGCATAGACCGGGCGGCCCGGATGGAGTTCGCGGAAGACGGCGATTTCGCGGCCCACCCACAAGGACGCAGCGGCGTCGGGTGAGCACAAGACGATCAGGTTATCGGACGCCGCAAGGGCCGCGCGCACCGTCTCGCTGAGGTCGCCGGCCGCCGGGAACTCCTCGCGATCGCGGAAGATCGGGCTGAGACGGGCGGGCACCGGGCCGTGCAGGCCGTCCGAGCCCACCAGGCGCCGTGGAATGCGGTAGGATTCGAGCCGCCGGTGGAGGCGGCGCGCGGCGGCGGCGTCCTTGTGGCTATAGCTGATGAAAGCCTTGTAGCGCGCCCCACGCCCCGCTGCCGACTCGCCCATATCGCCCCCGATGCGCGGGCGCCCCCCGGCACCACCAGGGAAAGCTGACAGACGTGCGGCGACTAAACAAGGGCGGGCTGTGTTGGCGTGTGTCCGGGGCGGACCTAAGCGGCATGCGCAGCCCACGAAATCCTGCCGGGTTCCGTCCGGATCGGGCGCTTCACCCCTGTCGCTGGTGGATCACTCGCCAATAGCCGTCGACCAGCGCCTGGTTCACTTCGTCCCAGCCGAAACGTCGGCTCGCCTCACAGCCGGCGCGGCCCGCCGCTCTGCGCGCCTCAGCGTCGCGGCAGTATTCGGCCAAAACGTCGGCAAAGGTGTCGGCTGCGCCGGGCTCGACCAGGCGGCCGGTGACGCCGTCCGTCACCAAATTCCGGCTGCCCGTCGCGAGCGCCGCCACCACCGGCAACCCGGCCGCCATCGCCTCCAAGGTCACGTTGCCGAAGGTCTCGGTCACCGAAGGGTTGAACAGCATGTCCAGTGACGCAACGGCGCGGCCAAGATCGGGACCCTCCTGAAAGCCGGCGAACACGGCGTTGGGAAGCCGCTGCTCGAACCACGCCCGCGCCGGGCCCTTGCCGATCACCAGCACCTTGTGCGGCACCCCCCGGCTCCCCAGCCGGTCGACCGTTTCGGAGAATACGTCGAGCCCCTTTTCCCGCACCAGCCGTCCGACGAAGCCGATCACCGGCACGTCGTCGGCGATGCCGAGGCCGCGGCGCCATTCCAGATCGCGGCGGCCGGGGCTGAACACCGCCGTGTCGATGCCGCGAGTCCAGATGCCCACATCAGCGTTCATGCGCTGGTCGCGCAGGAGCCGGGCCATCGAGTCCGACGGCGCGAAAATCGCGTCGCAGCGGCCGTAGAAACGGCGGAGGATCGCCTCGATGGCGGGTTCCATGACGGAGAGCTTGTAATAGCGCATATAGGTTTCGAAGCGGGTGTGGACGGAGGCGACCACCGGCACCTCCGTCTTGCGCGCCAGCGACACCGCGCTGTGACCAAGCCGGTCGGGGCTTGCGACGTGGAAGATGTTGGGGCGAAAGGCCAGGATGTCGCGGCGCACGGCAGGCGGTATGCCGAGCGCGAACTTGTATTCGCGGCGCCCGGGGATCGCCACCGAGGGGATGTGCACCACCTCGCCCATCGGCGGCAGCGCCGGCTTGGCAACGGTGGGCGAATAGATGCGCACCGCCGCGCCCTGGCGCAGCAGATACTCAACGAGCCGGTTCAGCGCCTGGTTGGACCCGTCCCGTACATAATTGTAATTGCCGCTGAACAGGGCGATGCGGAGGCCGGCTGCGTCCATGCCGGGCGGATAGCGATCAAAGGCGGCAAGAAAAAGAAGCGCTTTGCGGCGTCAGTCTATGTGTCGGGCCGGCCGCGCTCGCGGCTGCTCTGCAACCGGGCCCGGACCACGGCAATCGCCGGCAGGATCATCAGCGCGGCGATCAGAAGCGCCAGTGCGACCTTGAGCTTCATGATCTGTCTCCGCGCCCCGGATCAGCGCCGCGGGTCCTGCCCAGACTTGCCGGTATCGGCATCGGAGCGGTGGCGAGCGACGGTGTCCGTCATCGCAGCAAGACCGGCCGAAAGGGTCGGGCGCACCTTTGCCGCACCCCCGCTCCACTCCGCTTGGGGCCGCTCCGACGGCTTGTACTTGCCGTCACCCTCAAGAACGATCTGACGCCCGAACACTCCGGGCCGAGGGGCTTCTTCGCGGGAGGTGCCGTGGACGAGGTTGTACTGGATTTCCTCCATGCCCCCACGGCAGAGGAAATCCACGTCCCCTGCCGCGTCGCGCCGCGCTGCGGTCCTGGCTTCCAAGAGGACCGCGAGGTCCACAAGCCGCTGCCGCTCCTCGGCGCCGAGCGAGCCGATGAAAGGCCAGATTTCCCGGTTCCACCCCAGGAGCTGCTGGCTGCGGTTCGCAGGCGCCGAGCGGTCGCCGCAGCGCTGGCCGTCGACCATGATCGCCGCCTGTGCATAAAGCGTCATCGTCGCTGCCGTTTGGCGCCAATCGCGCTGCGGTTCCTCCGGCAGGCCCCCGGCGGCGGTCCAGAGCAGGCGCGAATAGAGCATGGCGACGAAGGCCGAATTGCCCTCAAGTGTCCGGTCCCTCAGCCAGGCCAGATCGGACACCAAGTCCGGCTGGCGCGAGACTTCGCCAATGCGCTTGCCGAGCGTCATGTAGTCGCGCGCGGCGAGCAGTGCGTCGAGCGCCGCCGGAGCGTGTTCGGGCGAGACCTCCATGTCGGGCACCGGCAACATCGGAGGAGGCGGCGCCTGGGCTGCGGAAGCGGCGAGCGCCGCCGTGATGGTCCAGAAAGCCATGCCTAATCCCCTTGTTGCACGTCACCCTATAACCCGATGGTTCCGTGCGGTAAATTGTTGAGAATCCAGGCGTTCCCTTCACGAAAACGCCCCGCCGGATGGGTCCGACGAGGCGCTTTTCGGTTCAATCGCGCAGAACGCTTAGTCCAGCAGATACTCGCCGGCATCGGCGTCCGTGCCGTGGCCGGTCGGGGTCACCGCTGCGAGCGGATCGTCGCCGATCGCCGCTTCGGGACCCTGGGCCAGTTCGGCCGCATGCTCCTCGGCGGCGCTGTTGGGCGCGTAGAGGGCCTCCTGCAGCGAGCGATGCTGCGCGCGGAGCGCGGCGTCGCGGCTGGTGGCGGCGATGCGGAAGCGGTTCATGCCCGCGCCGGTACCCGCCGGGATCAGGCGGCCGACGATGACGTTCTCCTTGAGGCCGTCGAGCGTGTCGATCTTGCCCTGCACCGAAGCTTCGGTCAGCACCCGGGTCGTTTCCTGGAAGGACGCGGCCGAGATGAAGCTGCGGGTCTGCAGCGACGCCTTGGTGATGCCGAGCAGAACCGGCTTGCCCTCCGCCTTGCGCTGCTTCTTGTCCAGCTTGGCATTGGCTTCGTTCATCTCGCGCAAGTCGACCTGCTCGCCGGCGAGCAGGGTGGTGTCCCCGCCGTCGGTGATCTCGACCTTTTGCAGCATCTGGCGAACGATCACTTCGATGTGCTTGTCGTTGATCTTCACGCCCTGGAGACGATAAACCTCCTGGATCTCGGCAACGAGATATTCGGCCAGAGCGACGACACCCAGAACTTCCAGGATGTCGTGCGGATCGGGCGAGCCGCCGATGAGGTTGTCGCCGCGCTTCACGAAGTCGCCTTCCTGCACGTCGATGACCTTGGACTTCGGCACCAGATACTCGACCGGCTCACCGCCATCCTCGGGCACGATCGCGATCTTGCGCTTCGCCTTGTAGTCCTTGCCGAACGCAACGCGGCCGGAGACCTTGGCGATGATCGCATTCTCCTTTGGCTTGCGCGCTTCGAACAGCTCGGCCACCCGCGGCAGACCGCCGGTGATGTCGCGGGTCTTGGCGGCTTCGCGGGAAACGCGGGCGAGAACCTCGCCTGCGGCAACCTGCTGGCCGTCCTCGACCGAAAGCATCGCACCCGGAGCCAGCATGTAGCGGGCCGCTTCGCCGCTCTGCTCGTCGAGCAGGGTGACGCGGGGACGAAGATCTTCCTTGGAGCGTGCCGATCCGCGGAATTCCGTCACGACGCGCTGGGCGATGCCCGTTGCTTCGTCGGTCTGCTCGGTGAGCGTCTTGCCCTCGACCAGATCCAGGAACTTCACGATACCGCCCTTTTCGGTGATCACCGGCATCATGAACGGATCCCACTCGGCGAGGCGATCGCCCTTGGACGCGATGTGGCCATGGTCGACCATCAGGTGCGCGCCGTACGGAATACGGTGCGACGCCCGCTCGCGGCCGTCCATGTCGACGATCGCAAGCTCACCCGAACGGGACATCGCGACGCGGCGGCCGCGGGTGTCCATGATCGTGGGGAGATCGCGAAGCTCGATCGTGCCGTCCACCGAAGCCTCGAGGTTCGAGGTTTCGTTGAGCTGGGCGGCACCGCCGATGTGGAAGGTACGCATGGTAAGCTGCGTGCCCGGCTCACCGATCGACTGGGCGGCGATAACGCCGACAGCTTCACCGATGTTGACCGGCGTACCGCGGGCAAGATCGCGCCCGTAGCACTTGCCGCACACGCCATGCTCGCTTTCGCAAACCAGCGGCGAACGGATGCGAACCGCCTGGACGCCGAGTTCGTCGATCCGCAGCGCCTGCGGCTCGTCGATCAGCAGGCCTTCCTTGGCAAGCACGTCGCCGGTCTTCTCGTCGACGATGTCCGACGCCGGCGTACGGCCCAGGATGCGCTCGCCAAGCGAAGCGATCACCGCGCCGCCCTGAACGATGGCGCGCATCTCGAGTGCGTTCTCCGTTCCGCAATCCTCCTGAACGATGACGCAATCCTGCGACACGTCCACCAGGCGGCGGGTAAGGTAGCCGGAGTTGGCCGTCTTCAACGCCGTGTCCGCGAGACCCTTGCGGGCGCCGTGGGTGGAGTTGAAATATTCAAGAACGGTGAGGCCTTCCTTGAAGTTCGAGATGATCGGCGTTTCGATGATCTCGCCCGACGGCTTGGCCATAAGGCCTCGCATGCCGGCGAGCTGCTTCATCTGGGCCTGCGAACCGCGGGCGCCGGAATGGGCCATCATGTAGATCGAGTTGATCTGCGCCTGGCGGCCGTTTTCCATGATCGGCTGCGCCTTGATCTTCTCCATCATGGCGTTCGCGACCTGGTCGCCGCAACGGCTCCAGGCGTCGATCACCTTGTTGTACTTCTCCTGCTGGGTGATCAGGCCGTCCTGATACTGCTGCTCGTAATCCTTCACGAGGGCGCGGGTCTCGTCGACCAGGGTCACCTTTTCGTGCGGGATGATCATGTCGTCCTTGCCGAACGAGATGCCGGCCTTGAACGCGTGGCGGAAGCCGAGGCCCATGATCGCATCGGCGAACAGCACCGTCTCCTTCTGGCCAGTGTGGCGATAGACGGTGTCGATGACGTCGCCGATCTCCTTCTTGGTCAGCAGGCGGTTGACGGTTTCGAACGGCACCTTGTGGCTCTTCGGCAGCGTCTCGCCGAGCAGCATGCGGCCCGGCGTCGTCTCGAAGCGCTTCATGTACTGCTTGCCCTGCTCGTCGGTCTGCGGAACGCGGCTGACGATCTTGGTGTGCAGGGTGACTGCCTTGGCTTCGAGCGCCTGGTGAACTTCCGACATGTCGGAGATCATCATGCCCTGGCCCGGCTCGCCCTCACGCTCCAGCGACAGGTAATAGAGGCCGAGGACCATGTCCTGCGAAGGAACGATGATCGGCTTGCCGTTGGCGGGCGAGAGGATGTTGTTGGTCGACATCATCAGCACGCGGCATTCGAGCTGCGCCTCGAGGCTCAGCGGAACGTGGACGGCCATCTGATCGCCGTCGAAATCGGCGTTGAACGCCGAGCAGACCAGCGGGTGAAGCTGGATCGCCTTGCCCTCAATGAGCACCGGCTCGAACGCCTGGATGCCGAGACGGTGAAGCGTCGGCGCCCGGTTCAGCATCACGGGATGCTCGCGGATCACCTCGTCCAGGATGTCCCAGACTTCCTTGCGCTCCTTTTCGACCCACTTCTTGGCCTGCTTCAGGGTCATGGAAAGACCCTTGGCGTCGAGGCGCGAGTAGATGAACGGCTTGAACAGCTCGAGCGCCATCTTCTTCGGCAGGCCGCACTGGTGGAGCTTGAGCTCAGGACCGGTGACGATCACCGAACGGCCCGAATAGTCGACGCGCTTGCCGAGCAGGTTCTGGCGGAACCGGCCCTGCTTGCCCTTCAACATATCGGCGAGCGACTTCAGCGGACGCTTGTTGGCGCCCGTGATGACGCGGCCGCGTCGGCCGTTGTCGAACAGCGCATCGACGGCTTCCTGCAG
>DASWNA010000003.1:0-53159 GCA_036399475.1 Allosphingosinicella sp. | reverse complement strand
CTGCCCCATCTTCTTCTCAGGTCTCCCGACGCTCACCCCCGGCAGGTCCGCCGGCACGAGGAATGCCGAAACCCCCTTCGCCCCCGGCTCCCCCGTCCGCGCCATCACCGTGAAGAGCGAAGCCTTGTCCGCATTGGTGATGAAGCGCTTGGTGCCCGAGAGCCGGTACACGTCCCCATCCCGCACCGCGCGAGTCTGCACCGAAGCGCTGTCCGAGCCCGCCCCGGGTTCGGTCAGCGCGAAGCTGGTGACGATCTCGCCCGACGCGATGCGGGGCAGCCACTGGGCCTTCTGCGCCTCGCTGCCCGCCATCACGAGCCCCTGGCTGCCGATCCCGACATTGGTGCCGAACACCGACCGGAACGCCGGCGTCGTCCCGCCGAGCTCGAGCGCGACCCGCACCTCCTCAGACATGGTGAGGCCGAGCCCGCCATATTCTTCCGGGATCGAAAGCCCGAACAGCCCCATCTCCCGCATCTCGGCCACCACCTCCGCGGGCACCTCGTCCTCCCGGTCCACCCGCTCCTCGAGCGGCCGCAGCCGCTCGGCCACGAACCGGCGCAGGGTGGAAAGGAGGAGGTCGAAGGAGTCCGGGTCGAGCGACATTTCGGTCAATACCCCAACAGCCGCGCCACCTTGTCGGCGTGATAGTTCGCATCGCCGAACAGCTCGTTCAGCACGCGGTCCCGCTTCATGTAGAGGCCGATGTCGTATTCGTCGGTCATGCCGATGCCGCCGTGCATCTGCACGCCCTCCTGCACCGCAAGCGTCGAAACCCGCCCCGCCTTGGACTTGGCAACCGACACCATCGCCTCCGCGTCCGCGCTACCCTCATCCAGCAACTGCTGCGCCTTCAAGGCCGCCGCCCGCGCGATCTCCAGCTCCGAATAGAGATGGGCGGCCCGGTGCTGAAGCACCTGGAACTCGCCGATCAGCTTGCCGAACTGCTTCCTCTGCTTGAGGTAGTCCACCGTCATCGCCATCGCGCCCGATCCGACGCCGACCATTTCCGAAGCCGCGCCGGCCCGGGCCGCGTTCAGCACCCGGCCCAGCACCGCCTCGCCGCCGCCGACCTCGCCGACCACCGCGTCCGCATCGACCTCGACGCCATTGAAATCGATCCGCGCGCCAATGCTGGAATCGGCCAGCCGCACGCTCTCGACATCGAGCCCCGTCACGTCCTTCTCGACGGTGAACAGCGTCAGCCCTTCCTCGGCCCGCCCCGCAACGATGAAGACATCGGCCGACACGCCCTGCACAACGAAGCGCTTCTGCCCGGTCAGCTTGAAGCCGTTCCCCGACCGCTCCGCCTTCATGGCGATGCCCTCAGGCCGGTGCTTCCTGCCCTCGTCCACCGCCAGCGCCGCCACCGTCTCCCCCGCCAGGATGCCCGGCAGCCACCGCTCGCGCTGCGCCGTTCCCTTCAGCGCCTCCACCACGGCCACCGCCGTCACCAGGAACGGCGAAGGCGTCAGGTTGCGCCCGATCTCCTCCAGGACGATCCCCGCCTCGACATGACCAAGGCCCATCCCGCCGTCCGCCTCGTCGATCAGCACGCCGGTAAACCCAAGCTCGCCGAACTGCCGCCACAGCGCGTGCCCGAACCCGTCCTTGCACCCCATGTCGCGATACTTGCGCAGCTGCTTCCCGATCGCGCCTTCCTCGGCCATGAACTCGCGCGCGGTGTCCCGCAGCATGCTTTGGTCGTCGGTGAGATAGAGGGGCAAAGGTCAGGTCCTTCTTTCTAACCCCTCTCCCTTTTGACGGGAGAGGGTTGCGTAGCCTTAGTGAGCCTCTTCCGGCGAACTTAGGCGAAGCTGGGAGAGGGTGACAGCGTAGGAGAATAGTCACCACCGGTGTCACCCTCTCCAACTCCGCCTAAGCAGCAAAGCCGCTAAGGCTCCATACCCTCTCCCGTCAAAGGGAGAGGGGGTGTCTGCTCATCCCCCCGGCAAATCCAGGATCCGCTTGGCGATGATGCCAAGCTGCACTTCGCTCGTGCCGCCCTCGATCGAATTGGCCTTGGTCCTCAGCCACTCCTTCGCCGACTTGCCCGCCTTGGACCGCTCGCTCTCCCACTCCAGCGCCGAGGAACCGCCCGCCGCCATCACCAGCTCGTGCCGCCGCTTGTTCAATTCCGTGCCGGCATATTTCATCATCGACGGCTGGGCGGGATGCGCCTGCCCGGCCTTGAGCTCATCGATGAACCGCTCGGACATCGCCTTGAACGCCATCGAATCCACATCGAAATGCGCGACCTCGGCTCGCAGCAGCGGGTCGTCGGCAAGCACATTGCCAAGCGCCTCGCCGAGCAGCCCGGATTGCCCGCCGCCCAAGCCCATGCCGCTGATCATCTCGCGCTCGTGCCCGAGCAGGTATTTCGCGACATCCCAGCCCTTGTTGAGCTCGCCGACGAGCTGGTCCTTTGGCACCACCACGTCGTCGAAGAACGTCTCGCAAAACGGCGAATAGCCGGAGATCAGCAGGATCGGCCGCGTCGACACGCCCGGCGTCTTCATGTCGAACAACAGGAAGCTGATCCCCTTGTGTTTGGCCGCCGTAAAGTCGGTGCGCACCAGGCAGAAGATCCAGTCCGCCTTGTCGGCGTAGCTCGTCCAAACCTTCTGGCCGTTGACCAGCCAGTGATTCCCCTTGTCCTCGCATTTGGTCTGCAGGCTTGCGAGGTCCGACCCCGCATTCGGCTCCGAATAGCCCTGGCACCAGCGGACCTCGCCACGCGCGATCTCCGTCAGGAACCGCGTCTTCTGCTCCTCCGAGCCGTACTTCAGAAGCGCCGGCCCAAGCATTGAGATGCCGAAGCTGTAGAGCGGCGAGCGTGCATTGATCCGCGCCATCTCCTGCTTCAGGATCTTGGTCTCGGCCGGGGACAATCCGCCGCCGCCATAGGCCACCGGCCAGTCCGGCACCGTCCACCCCCGCGCCGCCATCCGCTCGAGCCAAAGCTTCTGCGCCTCGTTCTTGAACTCGAAATCGCGCCCGCCCCAGCACATGTCGCTTTCATCGCGCACCGGCTCCTGCATCTCGGCCGGGCAATTCGCCTCCAGCCATTCGCGGGTTTCGAGGCGGAAGGTGTCGAGATCGGTCATCGGGCGCGCTCTCCTTTCGGGCGAAGTGACGCTTGGGCGGCCCGGTGTCAACGGCGCTGCGCTGCGGTCCTTCGAGACGCCGCTTTGACAAGCTCAGCAGCTCCTCAGGATGAGCGGGAATGGGAGGTTGAAAAGGTAGTATTACCGCTCATCCTGAGGAGGGACTGAGCTTGTCGAAGGCCCGTCTCGAAGGACCGCCCGAATGCCTCACCAAAACTCCAAAACCCCATCCTCCAGCCTGCCCCGCCCCAGCATCATCAAATCCTTCACGTAATTCTGGTGCAGCCGCCACGGCGCCGCCGTGCCCTGCCCGGGCAGCACCCCCGCCGCCCGCTGCACATAGCCCGAGCTGAAGTTCAGCAGCGGCGCCCGCTCGACCCCGTTTTCCGGCAGCCGCGGCACCGCAACGCGATACCCCTGGGCATCCATATGCTTCAGCAGCCGGCACACCCAGCGCGCCGTCAAGTCGCACTTCAGCGTCCAGCTCGCATTGGTGTAGCCGAACGAAAGCGCCATGTTCGGCACGCCGCTCAGCATCATGGCTTTATAAGTGATCGTCTCCGGCACGTTCACCGCCGCGCCATCGACGCTGAGCGTCATCCCGCCCATCAGCCGAATGACCAGCCCGGTTGCGGTCACCACCACATCCGCCTCGATCTCCCGCCCCGACGCCAGCCTGATGCCGGCGGGCGTGAACCGCTCCATCGTGTCGGTCACCACCTCCGCCTTGCCGCTGCCGATCGCCTGGAACAGGTCCGCATCCGGCACCAGGCACAGCCGCTGGTCCCACGGATCGTAGCTGGCCTTGAAATCGCGCTCGACTTCGTACCCGGCCGGCAAAGCCTTCCGCGCCGCCTTGAGGATCGCCTTCTTTGTCCGCTCCGGCCATTTCTTCGAACCCGTAAAGAACGCCATCGACAGCAGGATATTCTTCCACCGAACCAGCCCGCCCGCCGCCTTTGCCGGCAGCCGCCGCTGCGCCCAGTGGGCGATCGGGTCGCGCGAAGGCAGCGACACGATCCAGGTCGGCGAGCGCTGCAGCATGGTGACGTGCGCGGCCGTCTTCGCCATCTCCGGCACCAGCGTCACGGCAGTCGCGCCGCTGCCGATCACCACCACCCGCTTGCCGGCATGTTCGAGGTCCGCCGGCCACTGCTGGGGATGCACGAAGCGCCCCTTGAAGTCGCCTTCGCCCGCCCAGCCCGGCCGGTAGCCGCCCGCATAATCGTAATAGCCCGAGCACAGGTACAGAAAGCCGCAGGTCATCACCCGCGTCTCCCCCGCGGCCTCGACCTCGACCGTCCACCGCGCCTCCTCCGACGACCAGTCCGCCCGCACCGCCCGCTGCCCGAAGCGGATTCGCCGGTCGATCCCGAACTCCCGCGCGGTCTCCTCCACATAGGTCCGGATATCCGCCCCGTCGGCAATCGCCTTGTCGCCCCGCCACGGCCGGAACGGAAAGCCAAGCGTATACATGTCACTGTCCGAGCGGATGCCGGGGTAACGGAACAGGTCCCAGGTCCCGCCGATCGCCGCCCGCGCCTCCAGCACCGCATAGCTCTTGCCCGGCAGCTCGGTCTGCACCCGGTACGCCGCGTCGATCCCGGAAATCCCCGCGCCGACGATCAGCACGTCGATATGCTCCGCCTGTTCGCCCATCGCTCTCGCCCTCGCTTCCCCTCGCTGCTAGGGTGAAGCGAACTGGGGGGCCAGACCGAAATGCACATTGCCACTGCCGCAGGGGAGGCGAGCGCGCGCAGCCGCGTCTACCGCGCGCTCAATCCCGAAAAGCGCCTCACCGTCACCGCGCGCTTCCTGATCGTCCTGATCCTGCTCGCCACCGCTGTCGCCATCGCCGAGACCGAGCCGATGGTCACCGCCGGCCGCCAGCCGGTCTTCCGCACGCTGGAACTCGGCTTCGCAGCCTTGTTCAGCGTCGAATACATCCTGCGCCTCTGGTCCGCGCCCGAGGGCGGCCACTCGCGGCTTAGGTATGCGCTGAAGCCCTCGTCCCTGCTCGATTTCGTCGCGGTCGCCGGCGCCGTTCTGCCCTTCATCGGGGCCGACATCCTCGTCCTGCGCCTGCTGCGCATCGTCCGCATTCTCCGGCTCGCCAAGCTCGGCCGCTATTCGCGCGCCTTTTCGATCCTGTCGCATGCGGTGCGCGCCCGCGCCGGCCAGCTCGTGGTCGCCTTCACCCTCGCCTTCTTCTTCCTGATCGTCGGCTCGGCAACGATGTACTGGATCGAAGGCGAGCTCCAGCCGGACGAATTCGGAAGCATTCCGCGCTCGATGTGGTGGTGCGTCGCGACCATCACCACCGTCGGCTATGGCGACGTCGTGCCCTCCACCGCCTTTGGCAAGTTCATCGGCGGGCTGATCGCGATGGGCGGCATCGTGCTGATCGCCATCCCCACCGGGATCATGGCCGCCGCGTTCAGCGACGAACTCCACCAGTCGCACCCGCCCGCCGCCTGAGGGAGGCGACGCCGCCCGCCGGCCCGCCGCTAATGCCAGTCGGCATCCGCCGCCGGTGCGATCTCCTTCGCCGCGCGAACGATGTCCTCCAGGTCCACCGCATTGCTGAACGGATCCTCGTCCAGCCGCTCCACCCGGTTGAGCCGCCGCTGCCAGTGGTGCAGCGTCTCGACATACGGCACGTAGGGCTTGCGCATCAGCGTGCCCGACGGGAGCAGCTCCAGGTCGGCAATGCCGTTGTGCAACCATTCGCCATTGTGCCAGTCGGGCATGTCGACGGCCGGGAACAGGCAGATGCCGTGGAGGTCGACGCCGCGGTTCACCGCCGCAAGGCTCTCGTTGACCACGTCGTTGAGCCAGTCCGGCCGCCCGCCCTTGAGCCCCGAAGTCTCGGCAACGATGCACGGCCGCCGGTACCGCTTCCAGCTTTCCTCGATCAGGTCGGCGAGCGGGCGTATGCGGTCGTCGCCCGGCTCCAGCGCCGCGTGCGGCCCGCCTTCGCGATATTCCATCTGGCCGAAGCTGTAATTGTTGAAGCCGATGATATCGAGGATCTCGGGGCTCCCGCCGAGCTCGGGAAAGCGAAGCCCGCCGATCGCGTCCCAGGCAAGGTAGGAGTCGTCATAGCTTTCGATCCGCGCAGCCTCGGCAAGGTCCGGCCGGTCGCGCGGCGGCACCACCCAGATCAGCGGATCGATGTGGATCATGCGCGCGTCCGGCGCCACCCGCCGGATCGCGTGAACGCCGGCGATGTCCGCCTTGGCGATCGCCAGCGTCAGCCGGCGCCGGCTCTCCGCCCCCTTGCCGAACGGCGCCGCCCAGCCCCAGTCGCCCGCCATGTAGCCGAAGAAGGTCGGCTCGTTGGTCGGCGTGAAGAACGGCGGCTGGTGATGCGCCCGCTCCGTCACGTACCGCGCCGCCGCCTCCGCATAGGCCGCGAAGCGCTCCGTGAACGCGTCCGAAAAAGGGTCGAGCCCGTCCGGATAGCCATAATGGCAAAGGTCCCAGATCGGCTGGATAGCATAGCGCCGCTGCGCCTGCAGGAACGGGTCGATGCACGAGAAATCGTAAACCCCGCCGCCCTTGTCCACCATCGGCCACGGAATCCCCTCCCGCGCCACCCCAATGCCGAGATCGCGCAGGAAGCGGTAATCCTCGTCGGCATGAACAAGGTGCTGCGTCTCCGCGCACAGATCCCGCCGCCCCTGCTCCTTCCACACAAAGGTCGAGCATTCGAAGCCCGACAGGAAAAAGGTGGGAAAGATGCCGCTGCTGCTCATGAAGGGGAGACGCGCGGCTGGTGCAGAAAGCTCCCTTGCCCGGCGGCCTCGTCCGGTGCGACGGTCCCGCCATGCGCATCCGCCCCGCCACCGCCGCTGACATCCCCGCGATGCACCGCATCCGCCTGGCGGTGCGCGAGAACCCGCTGCCCGCCGCCGCCGGGATCGACGAAGCCTCCTACCTCCCCTTCCTCGCCGCAACCTGGGTGGCGGAGGCGGAAGGCGCCGTCGCCGGGTTCGCGGCGCTCGACCTCGCTCGGGCAAGCGTCTGGGCGCTGTTCGTTCATCCGACCGCCGAACGTCGCGGCATCGGCCGGGCGCTGCACCGAGCGCTGCTCCAAGGCGCCGCCGAGCGCGGCCTCCAACAGCTTTCCCTGAGCACCGCCTCAGACACCCGGGCCGAGCGCTTTTACCGGACCAATGGCTGGCAGCAGGCCGGGCTCTCCGCCGCCGGAGAGCTGCGTTTCGAACGCGCGCTGACCACTTCCTGACGCCCCCTACTGGCGCAGCCGTGCGGTATCTGGCAGCGGGGAATCGAAGCAGATTGAGAGGAAGCGCGCCGATGGACTTCGACCTTACGGAAAGGCAGGCTTTTTACCGGGACCGGGTGCGCGAGTTCGTCGAGACCCGGATTCGTCCGCGCACCGGCGACTACAAGAAGCAGCTCGCCACCGGCGACCGCTGGCAGCCGATCGAGGTCATCGAGGAGCTCAAGCCCGAGGCGCGGGCTGCCGGTCTTTGGAACCTCTTCATGCCGCCCGGCCACGCGCTCAAGCACGTCGACGAGAGCTTCCAGTTCGAGGGCACCCAGCTCACCAACCTCGAATATGCGCTCTGCGCCGAGGAAATGGGACGCGTTCCCTGGGCGTCCGAAGTGTTCAACTGCTCCGCCCCCGACACCGGCAACATGGAGGTCTTCCACCGCTACGGCACGCTCGAACAGAAGGAGCAGTGGCTCAGGCCGCTGATGAACGGTGAGATCCGCTCCGCCTTCCTGATGACCGAGCCCGCCGTCGCTTCCTCGGACGCCACCAACATCGAATGCGACATTCGCCGGGACGGCGACGAATATGTGCTCAACGGCCGCAAATGGTGGTCGTCCGGTGCCGGCGATCCGCGCTGCAAGGTCGCGATTCTCATGGGCAAGACCGACAAGGGCGCCGACCGCCACCGCCAGCAATCGATGGTCCTCGTCCCCCTCGACGCCCCCGGGATCACCATCGAGCGCGCGCTCACCGTCTACGGCTATGACGACGCGCCGCACGGCCACATGGAAATCGTGCTGGAGGACGTGCGCATCCCCGCGTCCAACATGCTCTTGGGCGAAGGCCGCGGCTTCGAGATCGCCCAAGGCCGCCTCGGGCCGGGCCGAATCCACCATTGCATGCGCACTATCGGCGCCGCCGAGGAAGCGCTCAAAGCCATGGCCAAGCGCCTCCAGACCCGCGTCGCCTTCGGCAAGAAGCTGATGGAGCATTCGATCTGGCACGAGCGCGTTGCCCGCGCGCGGATCGACATCGACATGTCGCGCCTCCTCTGCCTCAAGGCCGCCGACATGATGGACAAGGCCGGCAACAAGGCCGCCGCCGCCGAAATCGCGATGATCAAGGTCTACGCCCCGCAAATGGCGCTGCGCATCATCGACGACGCCGTCCAGGCCCATGGCGGCGCGGGTGTCAGCCAGGATTTCAACCTTGCCTCGAGCTGGGCCGGAATCCGAACCCTCCGTTTGGCGGATGGGCCGGATGAGGTGCACAACCGCGCCATCGCAAGGCTCGAGTTCGCCAAGCATGGGGAGTGAGGCCGATCAGTTCCTCCCCATCGCAGATGGGGAGGGGAACCATGCGAAGCATGGTGGAGGGGTAACTGCCGTGACGCCCGATTTTCCCGCGAGAACCGCAGACGCCCGCGCCATCTACCCCTCCACCACCCTTCGGGTGGTTCCCCTCCCCATTGCGGGCAATGGGGAGGAACAATGAAAGCCGCCATCCTCCACTCCCCCGGCACCCCCCTCGCCCTCGAAGATGTGCAAGTCGCCCTCCCCGCCCCCCGCGAAATCCTTATCCGCACCCGGGCCTGCGGAGTCTGCCACTCGGACCTCCACTTCACCGACGGCGCCTACCCAACCCCGCTCCCCGCACTCCCCGGCCACGAAGCCGCGGGGGTCGTCGAAGCGGTCGGCGCCGACGTCACCGCCGTCAAACCCGGCGATCATGTCGTCACCTGCTTCTCCAATTTCTGCGGCCGCTGCGAATATTGCCTCACCGGCCGCCTCGCTTTGTGCGTCGACAGTTCCACCAAGCGGAGGAAAACCCAGGAACCCCGCCTCTCGCTGAACGGCACCCCGGTTCACCAGCTCCTCAACGTCGGCGGCTATGCCGAAATGCTTCTGGTCCACGAAAACGGCGCCGTTGCCATCGATCGCGACATGCCGTTCGACCGCGCCGCGCTCCTGGGCTGCGCCGTCGTCACCGGCGCCGGCTCGGTCTTCAACACGGCGGGAGTCCGGCCCGGCGAGGACGTGGCGGTGATCGGCTGCGGCGGCATCGGCCTCGCCGCGATCAACGCCGCCTGCATCGCCGGCGCCGCCCGCATCATCGCGGTCGACCCGGTCGCCGCCAAGCGCGCGCTCGCCGAACAGGTCGGAGCCACCCACAGCTTCGCCCCCGACGAGGAGCGCCTCAAGGAGCAGGTCGCCGAACTCACTAAGGGCGGCGTCCACCACGCCATCGAAGCCGTCGGCCGGATCTCCGCGGGCGAACTCGCTCTCTCCCTCCTCCGCCGCGGCGGCACCGCCACAATCGTCGGCATGATCCCATTGGGCGAAAAGCTCGGCATGGGTGCCATGGACATCCTCGCCGAAAAGAAGCTGCAAGGCTCCCTGATGGGCTCCAATCGCTTCCCGGTCGACATCCCGCGCCTCGCCGGCTTCTACCTCGCCGGCCGCCTCGATCTCGACGCCCTGGTCGCCGAACGCATCCCGCTCTCCGCCATCAACACCGCCCTCGACACCCTGCGCAGCGGCGAGGCCGCGCGCTCCGTGATCATGTTCGACTGACCTCTCACATACCGTCACCCCGGACTTGATCCGGGGTCCACCTTCTTCTTTGGGGGGTGGGCAAAGAAGGTGGATGCCGGATCAAGTCCGGCATGACGAAATAAAAGGAAATCCGATGACCCTGTTCGACCTCTCCGGCAAAGTCGCGATCATCACCGGTTCGTCCCGCGGCATCGGGCGCGCCATCGCCGAAGCCATGGCCGATCACGGCGCCAAGGTGGTGATCTCCAGCCGCAAGGCCGACGCCTGCGCCGAAGCCGCCGACGCCATCAACGCCAAGCAGGGCGCCGGCACCGCCATCGTCGTCCCGGCCAACATTTCGTCCAAGGAAGCGCTCCAGAACCTCGTCGACGAAACCCGCCGCCAATTGGGCCGCATCGACATCCTGGTCTGCAACGCCGCGTCCAATCCTTATTACGGGCCGATGGGCGGCATCACCGACGATCAGTTCCGCAAGATCCTCGACAACAACGTCCTCGCCAACCACTGGCTGACCCAGATGGTCGCGCCCGAGATGATCGAGCGCCGCGAAGGCTCGATCATCATCGTCTCCTCGATCGGCGGCCTGAAAGCCTCCACCGTGATCGGCGCCTACAACGTCTCCAAAGCCGCCGACTTCCAGCTCGCCCGCAACCTCGCCGCCGAATTCGGCTCCCACCAGGTGCGGGTGAATTGCATCGCCCCCGGCCTGATCCGCACCGACTTCGCCAAGGCGCTGTGGGAAAATCCCGACACGCTCAAAGCCGTCACCATGCACACCCCCCTGCAGCGCATCGGCGAACCCCACGAAATCGCCGGCGCCGCCGTCTTCCTGGCTTCCGACGCCTCCACCTTCGTCACCGGCCAGGCCATCGTGGTAGACGGCGGAAGCACAACGGGGGTCGGATTGTAGAATGGGTCGTCACCCCGGACTTGATCCGGGGTCCACCTTCTTCTTCACGAAGGTGGAACAAGTAGAAGGTGGATGCCGGATCAAGTCCGGCATGACGAACGAGGGAACGCACCCATGAAGCTCGAAAACAAAGTCGCAATCGTCACCGGCGCGGGCTCCGGCATCGGCCGCGCCACCGCCCTCCGCTTCGCCGCCGAAGGCGCGCACGTCATCTGTGCGGATCTCGAGGGCCAGGACGAAACCGCGGCCGAAATCGGCGCCGCCGCGGTCGGCATCCAGGCCGACGCCGGCAGCGAGGACGACGTCGGGGACCTCGTCCAGGCCGCGCTCCAGTACCATGGCGGCCTCGACATTTTCTTCGCCAATGCCGGCATCTCCGGCGGCCTGTCCTCGATCTTCGAACAAACCGCCGAGGACTGGCAGGAGATATTGCGCGTCAACCTGATCGGCCCCTTCCTCGCCATCAAGCACGCCGCGCCCGCCTTGAAGGAGCGCGGCGGCGGCTCGATCATCTGCACCGCCTCGGTCGCCGGCATCCGCGCCGGCGCCGGCGGCCCAGCCTATTCCGCGTCAAAGGCCGGCGTCATCAACCTCGTCAAAATCGCCGCCACCCAGCTCTCCGGCGCCGCGATCCGGGTCAACGCGATCTGCCCCGGCCTCATCGAAACCAGCATGACCAAGCCGGTCTACGACTGGGCGCGCGCCGCCGGCCGCGAGGACAAGCTCGGCCACTTGAACCCCCTCAAGCGCGGCGGAGTCCCCGACGAGATCGCCGCCGCCGCCCTCTTCCTGGCCTCCGACGAATCGAGCTACGTCAACGGCCACGCCCTCGTCGTCGACGGCGGCCTGTCCATCTCCCACCCCTTCAACAACCAGGAATATGGCCGCACGACCGTGTGAAAGACCCTCATCCTCCCACCTTCTCCCGCGGAAAGCGGCAGAAGGTTGTCCAGCCGGCCGCCTTGCAACCCCTCTCCCGCTTCTCGCCGGATAGGGAGGGGCCCGCCTAGTGGGAGGGTGAGGGTCTTTTTGTTTTCGTTTCCCGCAGACGAGCTTCTTCCAGAACTCACCACTTTCCACTATATGCATCGGCCATGCTCCCTGTTAAACGACAGGTAAGCCCCCGAGCCGCGCGCCTGCGCCGCGAGGCCACCGAAGCCGAGCTTCGGCTCTGGCCCCACCTTCGCAACCGCGGCCTTGGCGGCTGCAAATTCCGCTTCCAGCACAGCATCGGGCCCTTCGTCGTGGACTTCGTCTGCCTGGAGAAGAAGCTGATCGTCGAACTGGACGGCGGCCAGCACAGCGAAGAAACCGACGCCGGCCGCACCCGCTACCTCAAGCGCCAGGGTTTCCGCATCGTCCGCTACTGGAACCACGACGTCCTTCAGAACACCGACGGCGCGCTCCAGTCCATTCTAACAATCCTGGAGCAGGAGGAACCAACTACCCAGCAAGACCCTCATCCTCCCATCGCGCCGGTACCGGCGCGCCGGGCCCCTCCTTCTCCCGCGAAGAGCGGGAGAAGGAGGGGCCCGCCGCTCTGCTGCAGCCCCTCTCCTGCTTTTCGCGGGAGAGGGAGGGGCCCGCGTAGCGGGAGGGTGAGGGTCTTCTTCCCCCACCGCGAACATCGGGACCTTTCGCACCCCCGCCCCCATCCCTCCGCCGCCGCCCGCCTGCCCCGCACCAGCAAACGGTTGACGTTAACGTAAGGGCGGGGCAAGCGGAGGCACCTTTCCCACCGGAGACCGAGATGAGCCCCATCACCACCAGCCGCCACGGCGACGTCCTGATCGTCACCTCCAACAACCCGCCCGTCAACGCGCTCGGTATCGCCGTCCGCGAAGGCCTGGTCGCGGCGATGGACGAGGCTGACAAGGACGATAGCGTGAAGGCGGTGGTGATCGTCTGCCAGGGCTCCACCTTCTTCGCCGGCGCCGACATCACCGAATTCGGCAGGCCGATGCAGATGCCGATGCTGCCGATGGTGGTCGACCGGATCGAGGCCTGCACCAAGCCGGTGGTCGCCGCCATCCACGGCACCGCGTTCGGCGGCGGCCTCGAAGTGGCGCTCGCCTCGCACTACCGGGTCGCGGTGCGGTCGGCGAAGCTCGGCGTTCCCGAAGTGAAGCTCGGCCTCCTCCCCGGCGCCGGCGGCACCCAGCGCCTGCCGCGAGTCGCCGGAGTCGCCAAGGCGCTGCAGATGGCCGCCACCGGCGATCCGATCGGCGCCAAGGAAGCCTATGAGGTCGGCCTGGTCGATCGCCTGATCGAGGGCGACCTCCTCCAGCACGCCGTCGCTTATGCCGAAGAGGTCAAGGACACCCGCCCGATCCGCAAGTCGAGCGAACTTGACGAAAAGCTCGCCGAGGCCCGCGCCAACCCCGGCCTGTTCGACGAATTCCGCAAGGCCAATGCCCGCAAGTTCCGCGGCTTCGACGCCCCCGAATACAACGTCCGCGCCATCGAAGCGGCGGTCTCCAGTCCCTACGCCCAAGGCGTGATGGTTGAACGCCAGCTCTTCATGGAACTGATGAGCGGCACCCAGGCCCGCGCCCAGCAATATTTCTTCTTCTCCGAGCGCAAGGCGGCGAAGATCGAGAATCTGCCCGAAGACACCCAGCCGCGCCCCATCCGCAAGGTCGGCGTGATCGGCGCCGGCACCATGGGCGGCGGCATTTCGATGAACTTCCTCAACGCCGGCATTCCGGTGCGGATCATCGAGCAGCAGCAGGACGCGCTTGATCGCGGCACTGGCGTCATCCGCAAGAATTACGAAGCCACCGCCGCCAAGGGCAAGATGACGGCCGAGCAGGTGGAGGGCGCCATGGCCCTCCTCACGCCGTCGCTCAGCCTCGACGACCTCTCCGATTGCGACCTCGTCATCGAGGCCGTGTTCGAGAATATGGACGTGAAGAAGGAGGTGTTCGGCAAGCTCGACTCGATCTGCAAGCCGGGCGCGATCCTTGCCTCCAACACCTCCTACCTCAACATCGACGAGATCGCCGCCTCCACTTCGCGCCCCGAGGACGTCGTCGGCCTGCACTTCTTCTCGCCGGCCAACATCATGAAGCTGCTGGAGGTCGTGCGCGGCGCCAAGACCGCGCCCGATGTGCTGGTCACCGCCATGCAGCTTGCCAAGAAGATCCGCAAAGTCGCCGTCGTGGCGGGCGTTTGCTACGGTTTCATCGGCAACCGAATGCTGATCCCGCGCCAGACCCAGGCGATGCGCCTCCTTCTCGAAGGCGCCACTCCGGAGCAGGTCGATCGCGTCCATGTCGAATTCGGAATGCCGATGGGCCCCTTCCAGATGGCCGATCTCGCGGGCGTCGACATCGGCTGGCACCGCGATCCCAGCCGCATCGAGAACATCCGCGACGCGCTCTGCGCGATCGATCGCTGGGGCCAGAAGAAAGGCGCCGGCTTCTACGATTACGACGAAAAGCGCCGCCCCTCGCCCAGCCCCAAGGTGCAGGAGATCATCGAGGATTTCCGCGCCAAGGAGGGGGTCGAAGCCCGCGAAATCTCCGACCAGGAGATCATCGAGCGCACTCTCTATACCATGGTCAACGAAGGCGCCCTGATCCTCGAAGGCGGCTTCGCCCAGCGCGCGTCGGACATCGATGTGGTGTGGATCTACGGCTACGGCTGGCCGGTCTACCGCGGCGGCCCGATGTTCTGGGCCGACACCGAAGGCCTCCCCAAGATCGTCGAAGGCATCCGCCGCCAGCAAGAGCGCCTCGGCGACGACTTCCAGCTCTCGGAATTGCTGGTGCGCAAAGCCGAAGCGGGAGAAAAGTTTACGCGGTAATAACGCACATCAACGTCACCCCGGACTCGATCCGGGGTCCACCTTCTTCTTCCTCCTGCAAACCTTGTTGAAGAAGAAGGTGGATGCCGGATCAAGTCCGGCATTACGGCTCTTCTTTCTAATCGTCGATCCATCCGAAATGGCAGGATGCGCTGCCCCTGTTCCTCCCCATCGCCAGATGGGGAGGAGAACCATGCGAAGCATGGTGGAGGGGTAACTGCCGAGACTTCAGAAGATACCCCTCCACCAGCCTAACGGCTGGTTCCCCTCCCCAAGCAAACTTGGGGAGGAACTAGGCACCCGCTCTTTGAAATAGTGAACTAATCAGTATCCCTAGGCGGCTGCAGATCCGTAAGTTTCAGCCGCTCGAAGCGCGCCGCCCAAGGCGAATCGGCCTGGGTCTCCGTCTCAAGATAGGCCGGCTTCAACAGCGGCTGCGGCGCCTGCGACGAAGGCGGCGGTGCCGGCGCAAGCGTGTCGAGATCGAACTCCGCGGCGAAACGCAGCCCGATCTGCCCGTCCTTGGCCCAGCGCACCTCGGCATATTGGAAACCTGCCTCGCCAAGGTCGAGCTCGACCTCCACGCCGGGGTTGAACTCCTTGGGCGCCTCGAGCTTGGCGCCGCCCGACGAGATGTTGCGCAGCCGCACCGGCACGGAGATGCCGCTCCAGTACAAGGTGCCGTTGCGCAGCAGCGTCTGGCGCACCTCGCGGTCCACCACTTCGCGCGGCGCCGGCACGTCGGCGCCGTCGAATTTCAGCACCGGGCCGCTCGCCTGCGCCGCCGAATCCCAGAAAATGGTCTCGTTGATGAACTCGACGCCGATCCGCCCTTCGCGGACCCAGCGGACGACGCACTTGGTCTTGGCCTTGTCGGTGAAGATCAGGTCCAGCTTCTCGCCGATCCGCGCTTCGGCATCGCTCGCCAGCATCGCGCCGCGCGAGGACACGTTGACCACCTTGACGCCCACCTTCTTGCGCCGGAACACCATCACCGTCTCCTCGACGATGTCGCGCAGCCGGTCCTCGCAGCGCTGGTTGGTGACCCGGGTTTCCTCGCGCTTGACGGCGATTGCGGTAAGGCCGCCCAGCCCGCCGGGCTTTTGCTTCTTCGCGGCAACCGGCGTGGCCGGGCGCTCGGCCGGGCCGGACAGGATCGAAGAGCGAAGGTCGTGCATTGATTCCCCCGAGTGGCGTTCGGCATGCATATGACACACAAAGGATTACCGAATTGCTAGCCACGATGGCGAAGGAGGCTCGGTGGCACCCGGCCAGCTAGACCTGTTCGGCGGGCGCGAAAGCGGCGGCGCGGCGGCGCCGGACTGGCCGGAAGGGCTCGGCTACCGCGCCGATCTGCTCTCCGCCGCGGAGGAGAAGGAACTCGCCGCCCGCATCGCCGAGCTGCCGTTCCGCGCCTTTGAGTTCCAGGGCTTTCTCGGCAACCGCCGCACCGTCTCGTTCGGCCTCCACTACGAGTTCAACGGCAGCGGCCTGCACGAAGCCGAGCCGATGCCCGAATGGCTCCTCCCGATCCGCGACCGCGCCGCCGCCTGGGCGGGCCTCGAAGGCAAGGCGCTCCGCCACGTCCTCGTCACCGAATATGCCCCCGGCGCAGGCATCGGCTGGCACCGCGACCGGCCGGTGTTCGAGGACGTCGTCGGCCTCTCCCTGCTCGCCCCCGCCCGCCTGCGCTTCCGCCGCAAAGCAGGCGACAAGTGGGAGCGCAAGGCGGTGACCGCCGAACCCCGCTCCGCCTACCTGCTGCGCGGCCCGGCCCGAGAGGAATGGCAGCACAGCATCGCCGCCATGGAGGCGCTGCGCTACTCGATCACCTTCCGAAGCCTCCGTCCCGGAGTTACGCCAGCTTGATCTCGCGAAGCCGCTCCATGAGGTATTCGTGCGAAGAAATCGGCGGCCACTGCGCCGGCCGCTCCTCGCTGACGCACTGCGGCAAGGTCTCGATCACGAAGTCCGGCCGGAAGTGCAGAAAGAACGGCATCGAGTAACGCGAATGTCCGCGCCGCTCGGCCGGCGGGTTGACCACCCGGTGGGTGGTGGAGCGCAGCACGCCGTTGGTCAGCCGCTGCAGCATGTCGCCGATGTTGACCGCAAGCTCGCCCGGCTTGGGGCTCACCGGCAGCCAGTTGCCGTCGCGATCAAGAAGCTGCAGCCCCGCTTCCTCCGCGCCGAGCAGCAGGGTGATGGTGTTGATGTCCTCGTGCGCGCCCGCCCGGACGTTCGGCCCGTTGCCGTCGGTGGGCGGATAATGGAGCAGGCGAAGCACCGAATTGCCCTCGCGCACCGTGTCGGCGAAGTAATCCGGCTGGAGCTTCAGGTAGCGGGCGATCGCTTCCAGGATGCGCAGCCCCGCCGTGTCGAAGGCGGCGAACAGCTCCAGAAAGGTGTCGCGGAAGGACTGCACTTCCTCCGGCCACAGGTTCGGCGCCATCACGTCGGAATAACGGTGCCCCTCGGGCAGCTCGCGCCCGACGTGCCAGAATTCCTTCAAGTCGTAGGCCGTAGCCCCCTTCGCGGTCTCGATCCCGAACGGCGTATAGCCGCGGGCGCCGCCGCCGCCGGGCGTGTGGTAGCCGCGCTTCACCGCGTCGGGCAGCGCGAAGAAGGCCTTGGCCTTCTCCTCGGCGCGGGCGATCAGATCGGCCGGAATGCCGTGATCGGCGATAATCGCGAAGCCATAGCGCTCGAACGACGTGCCGAGCTCCTGGGCGAAAGCATCCGGATCGCTGGCCGAGGCGGCAAGGGAGACGGACGCGACGGTGGGTTGTGCAAGAGTAGCCATGAGGGCCGCCTTACCGCCTCCCGCACCGCCCGTCACCTAGTGCCGAACCCCTCACCCGTCATTCCCGCGAAAGCGGGAATCCCGCTTCTTCTTCCTTGCCTAGGGAAGAGAAGAAAGAAGCGGGACCCATCGATCAGGTCGCCACGTCCCCCGGACGTGGCTGCGCAGTGAGGGGCACTGCGCACCTGATCGATTTCGCGGGGGTGACGATCAGGGAAGGAGGAGGCCGGCCAAGGCGGCGCTCATCAGGTTCGCCAGCGAACCTGCGATCAGCGCCTTGACCCCGAGCTTGGCGATCACTGGCCGCTGGTTGGGCGCAAGGCCGCCGGTCACCGCCATCTGGATCGCGATTGAACTGAAATTGGCGAAACCGCAGAGCGCGAAGGTGACGATCGCGCGGCTCCGGTCGCTGATCTGCGCCGCCTGGAGAGCGCCCAGATCGATAAAGGCCACGAACTCGTTCAGCACGATCTTGGTACCGAACAGCCCGCCGGCGACACCGGCCTCGTTCCAGGGAACGCCGATCAGGAACATGATCGGCTGGAAGATATAGCCGACGATCTGCTGGAAGCTGAGTTGGGGATAGCCGAACCAGCCGCCGACGCCGCCGAGCAGGCCGTTGGCGAGCGCGACCAGGGCGACGAAGGCCAGCACCATGGCGCCGACGGCGACCGCGAGCTTGACGCCGGTCTGCGCGCCCTGGGCGGCGGCCATGATGATGTTGGCGGGCTGCTCGCCCTCCTCGAACGTCTCGGCGACATCGATCCGCTCCTCGGCGGGTTTGCCTTCCTCGAGCGGCAGTTCGTTGGGGCGCGGCTCGTCGGGCATCATGATCTTGGCCATCAGGATGCCGCCCGGCGCCGACATGAAGGCGGCGGCGAGGAGGTAGGGCAGCGCCGTCGGGCCGAGCAGGGCGGCGTAGGCGGCAAGAATGGTGCCGGCGACGCCGGCCATGCCGACCACCATCAGCGTGAAGAGCTGCGGCTGCGTCAGGTTCGCGAGATAGGGCCGCACCACCAAAGGCGATTCGGATTGCCCGACGAAGATGTTGGCAGCGGAGCCCAACGCCTCAACCCGGCTGATCCCGGTCAACCAGCCGATCGCGCCGCCGACCCAGCGCACCACCCGCTGCATGATGCCGAGGTAGTAAAGAATGGCCACCAGCGCCGCGAAGAACACGATCACCGGCAGAGCGGCGATTGCGAAGGTGTTGGCGAGCGGGTTGTTGGCCGCCGGCCCGAACAGGAATTCGGTGCCGCGATTGGCATAACCGAGCAGGTTGGAAACGCCGTGCGCCATGCCCTCGATCGCCCGCCGCCCCCACGGCGTGTAGAGAACCAGCACCGCGATGCCCGCCTGCAGCGCGAAGGCGGCGGCGACGACACGCGGCCGGATGGCGCGTTTGTTGGACGACAGAAGAAAGGCGATAAGCAGGATCAGCGCGATCCCCGCGATCCCAAGCAGCTTGTTCATGTGAAATCCCGCCCCTTTATGCCGGTTTTTTACCAGACCATCTTTCTTTCCGACGCCCCCGCCGCGCTGTCCAGCTTTTCAATCGCTTCGCCGATCTCGTGCGCGACCAGCAACTGCCCGCGCCGCGCCGGCGACATGAAGCCGCTAGCGGTCGTGTGGTCGAGGAAGGTGAGCATCCCGTCCCAGAAGCCGCTGACCTGGAGCAGGCAGAACGGCTTGGCATGGTAGCCCAGAGCGTTCCACGTCCAGGCCTCGAACAGCTCGTCGAACGTGCCGATGCCCCCGGGCAGAGCGATGAACGCGTCGCACAGCTCCGTCATCTTGGCCTTGCGCTCGTGCATGTTGGACACGGTGTGGAGCTCGGTGAGGCCCCTATGTGCAACCTCGGCATCGACCAGCGACTGCGGAATGACGCCGAGCGCCTCGCCGCCGCCGGCAAGCACCGCGTCGGCGACCACGCCCATCAGCCCGCGATGGCCGCCGCCATAGACCAGGCCGAGGCCGCGCCGCGCCATCTCCTCGCCAAGCGCCCGCGCCGTTGCCTCGAAGGCCGGATCGGTGCCCATCGAGGAGCCGCAATACACCGCAATCCGCTTCATGCCATCAATGCCTTCAGGTCGACTTCCGGCCGTGCGCCGAAATGGGAAATGATCTCGGCCGCCGCGATCGCGCCCATTCGCAGGCTCTCCTCCACCGAGCGCCCCCGCACCTGCCCGGCAAGGAACCCCGCAGCGAACAGGTCGCCCGCGCCGGTGGTGTCGACGACCTTCTCGACCGGTGCGGCGGGCACCGTGATGCGCTTGCCGCCGTCCACGGCCAGCGCGCCCTTCTCCGAACAGGTGCAGACCAGAAGCGGCACCTTCTGTCCAAGCGCATCGACCGCCCGGTCGAAATCGTCCTCGCCGGCCAGCGCCCGCACCTCGTTCTCGTTGGCGAACAGCAGATCGATAGCGCCCCGCTCGATCAGCGCCAAAAAGCTGTCCCGCCGCCGCGCGATGCAGGCGATGTCCGACAGAGTGAAAGCGACCTTCCGCCCGGCGTCATGCGCAATGTCGATCGCCCGCTCCATGGCGGCGCGCGGCGTGTCCGGCACCCAGAGATAAGCTTCCAGGTACAGGATCGCGGCGTCGCGGATCTGCTGCTCGTCCAGCGCATCCACCGAGAGCGAGTGGGATGCGCCTGGCGACGTGTTCATCGTCCGCTGCCCGTCCGGCGTCACCAGGATCAGGCAGCGCCCCGTGGGAAGCGCGCTGCCGAGCGGCGGCGTCCGGAATTCCACGCCAAGCGCGCGGATATCGTGCGCGAAGATCTCGCCGAGCTGGTCCTTCGCCACCTGCCCCACGAAACCCGCCCGGCCGCCAAGCGCCGCGACGCCCGCCATGGTGTTAGCCGCCGATCCGCCGCTGGTCTCCCGCGCATGGCCCATCAGCCCGTAAAGGCGAGTCGCCTCGGCGGGATCGATGAGGCGCATCGAGCCCTTGGGAAGCTGTTCGGTGGTGAGGAAGTCATCCTCCGCCGTGGCGATCACGTCCACGATCGCATCGCCGATCGCCAGGACGTCCAGTCTGCTGTCTGTCACCCGGGTCTGATGGCCCGGATGGGCGGCAACGGAAAGCCCTTTTTGCGGCCCGCGAAACCGGTTACGCACCCTTCATGACGACAGACAACGCCCCCGCGCCGCTCTCCCGCTCCTTGTTCATCTTCGCAGTTCTGTACGGCGGAATGGTGTGCATCGCGGGCGTGCTGGGCGCCAAGCAGATCGCATTGGGGCCGCTTGCGGTCGAGGCAGGCATTTTTCCCTTTTTAACCCTGGTGGCGCTCGGCAGCGCCGTTGCCGAACTTCATGGCCGCGACACGGCCAACAAGCTGGTGCGCTTCGGCTTCATACCGCTGATCACCGCGATCGCGCTCATCTGGCTGGTGATCCAGCTTCCCACCGATGAAGGCATGTACGAGCCCGCCAAAGAGGCGTTTCCGATCATCCTCGGTCAAAGCTGGCGCCTGATGGGTGCCGGCATCATCGCCTATGGCGTGTCGCAGTTCCTCAACATCTACATATTCGCCAAGCTGCGCGGACCGGAACGGCCGGACGTCGCTGGATCGGCATCTTCCGGCGGCGGCGGCCTGTGGCTGGCGGCGCGCGCAGCGATTGCCAGCGCGATCTCGCAGATCGTCGACACGCTGATCTTTATAACGATTTCCTTTTACGGGGTACGGCCGATCGCCGATCTGATGCTGGGTCAAGCGACCGCAAAGGTGGTGTTGAGCGTGGTGTTGATCCCGATCCTCATCACCTTGTTCGTGGGCTTGGGCCGGAAGCTCGACGCCCGCGGCTGAGCCCCCCCGCCCCCGGCCGGGACACCATCCCGGCCCCTCACTTGCCGATGGCGAGCCGCTTCTATACCTATGGGGCAAGTCAAGGACGGCGGATCGCCGTTCGAACGAGAAAAAGAGTTTTTACGCATGGCGCAGCAGGCCGCGACGGCTCCGCTCCCGCCGGCAACGGGCCCGGCGCAGGCGGAAAGAGAATCGCTTCCCGAACGGCGTCAACAGTCTCGCCACACCTATGGCGCGCTTGATCTTGGCACCAACAATTGCCGGCTGCTGATCGCACGCCCTGCCGAGGACGGCTTCGTCGTCATCGACGCCTTTTCGCGCGTGGTGCGGCTCGGCGAAGGTCTGGCGGCAAGCGGCCGGATCAGCGACGCGGCAATGGACCGTGCGGTCGCGGCACTCAGCGTCTGCGCCGAGAAGCTGTGCCGCCGCCGAGTCACCCTGTCCCGCTCGGTCGCCACCGAAGCCTGCCGCCGCGCCGCCAACGGCCGCCATTTCGTTGAACGGGTGAAGCGCGAAACCGGCATCGCGCTCGAGATCATCGCCCCGGAGGAGGAAGCGCGGCTCGCCATGCTGGGCTGCCACCGTCTGCTCGAGCCGGGCGATGGCCCCGCGCTGATCTTCGACATCGGCGGCGGCTCGACCGAAGTGGTTCTCGTCGACACCGACGGCGAATCGACGCCGCGCATCAAATGCTGGTGGAGCGCCCCTTGGGGCGTCGTCTCGCTGACGGAAAGCGAAGGCCGCAACTTCGCCGATCCGAACGAGCGCGCCGCCTCCTATGGCCGAATGAAGGAGCGGGTCCGCCACGCCTTCCGCCGCTTCGCCGAGCTGCTCCCGGCCGACAAGACCAACATCCGGCTGATGGGCACCAGCGGCACCGTCACCACCCTCGCCAGCGTCCACCTCGCCCTTCCCGCGTATGACCGCCGCGCGGTGGACGGCCTCCAGATGCCCGCATCCTCCATGCGCGCGGTAAGCGGGATGCTGTCGAGGATGAGCCCCGCCGAACGGGCCGAGCTTCCCTGCATCGGCGCGGAACGATCCGATCTGGTCGTCGCCGGCTGCGCTATTCTCGAGGCGATCATGGATATCTGGCCCGCGGAAACGCTGGGCGTCGCCGATCGCGGAATTCGCGAAGGCATCCTGCGCGCGCTCATGGTGCGGGACGGCCTCGTCCCGTGAAGCGCGTCAAAACGGCCAAGGGCCGCAAGATGAGCTCGATCAAGTGGCTCGAACGGCAGTTGAACGACCCCTACGTCAAGCGCGCCAAGGCGGAGGGCTATCGCTCGCGCGCCGCCTACAAGCTGATCGAGCTCGACGAGAAGTTCGGCTTTTTGAAGGGCGCCGAGCGAGTCGTCGATCTCGGCATCGCGCCCGGCGGCTGGACGCAGGTGGTGCGCAAGCAAGCGCCCAAGGCGGCAGTGGTCGGTATCGATCTCCTCCCCACCGATCCAATCGACGGGGCGGTGATCCTGGAGATGGACTTCCTCGCCGACGATGCACCGGTGCGGCTCCGCGAAGCGCTGGGGGGGCCGGCCGATCTCGTCCTGTCCGACATGGCGGCCAACACCGTCGGCCATCCGCAAACCGATCACCTGCGCACCATGGCGCTGGTCGAAGCGGGGCTGGAATTCGCCGGTGAAGTGCTGAAGCCCGGCGGGGTCTATGTCGCCAAGGTGCTTGCCGGCGGCGCCGACAACGACCTGGTCGCCGAACTCAAGCGCCGCTTCACCACCGTCAAACACGCCAAGCCGCCCGCCAGCCGCAAGGGCTCGTCCGAATGGTATGTGGTCGCCCAGGGGTTCAAGGGCTGAGCGTCCTTCAAGACGCCGCGTTGAGACGGCTTCGCCTCCTCAGCGGCTCCTCAGGATGAGCGGGTTCTGGGAACACGTACTCGGAAAATCGCTCATCCTGAGGAGGGACTGAGCAGGCCACCCGCCAAAGCCTGCTTTGGCGGGTGGCCGTGTCGAAGGCCCGTCTCGAAGGACCGCCTCAGGCTTTGGAACGCGCCGTTTCGATCGCCTTCTTGAGCGCGTCGTAGCCGACCGCGCCTTGCAGCACCTCGTCGCCGACCACGAACGTGGGCGTTCCCGACGCGCCCACCGATTGGGCAAGCTGGTGGTTCCTGGCAAGCTCGGCACCGGCCGCCGGCGAGGCCTGGATCTGCGCCACCGCCTGTGCGCTCACGCCGGCCGCCTGCTGGGCGCGGGCAAGCGCTTCGGCACTCGGGCGCCCGGCCGCGAACATGGTGTCGTAGAATGTGCGGTAGGTGCCCGCCTGCGCGGCGGCGAGGCTGACGAGGGCGGCGCGTTCGCTGTCCTGGCCAAGCACCGGCCATTCGCGCCACACCACCTTGAGCCTGGGATCCTCGCGCAGCAGCCGATCGACGTCGGCATTGCTTTTGCGGCAATAACCGCAGGCGTAATCGAAGAACTCCACCAGGGTGACGTCGCCATTCTGCGCGCCCGCCCAGGCCCCGGCATAAGGCGTCTCGAACGCCGCGCGCTGCGCATCCACCGCCTTGCCGAGCTCGCGCTGCTGCAGCCGCTCGGACGCTTCCCGAAGCACTTCGGGATGTTCGAGGAGGTAAGCGCGGATGGTTTGCTCGATCTCGCGCTTGCCGCCGCCCCCGCCGCCACTCTGGTACAGCGCAACGGCGCCGCCCCCGATCAAAATGCCCGCCACAGCGCCGATCAGGCCGAGCGTCTTACTTGCGTCCGTCATGGCCCCGTTTCTGGTTCTTTACCGCCGTGCGCGACACCATGGCGATGTCCTGTGCGCGAAGCCAGTCGCGCGTGCCGCTCGGGATCGCGCCCAGCGCCTGCTCGGCATTGGCAAGCGCAAGCGTGGGCTGGTTCTCGAGATTGTAGCGCTCCGCCGTCGCCAACGCTGCCCGCCCCTGGTCGCCCTCGCGGTCATAGACGATGCCGAGCTGGTACCAGGCGAACGGGTTCGAATTGTCGCGCCCGATCGCGGTGCGCAGCACCGTCTTGGCCTCCTCCAGATACTCCGTCTTCTCGGTTGCGATCAGCGCGTGGCCGAGCAAGGCCGCGATCAGCGGCTGGTCCGGCGCTTGGGCGACGGCGACCCGCAGCGACTCAAGCGCTTCGGCGGGCCGCCCCGATTCGAGCAGCACCTGCCCCCTCAGCTCGAGGAAATATGCGTCGTTAGGGGCGCCGCCGAGCAAGCTGTCGACCTCGGCCAGCGCCTTGTCCGGATAGGCCGTCTTGTGCCAGGCGTAAGCCCGCGCATAGCGCGCCGGGATCGTCTTGTTGGTTTCGGGATATTTCTGAAGCGTGCGCTTGGGATCGTCGACGAAGCCGGCGAGCTTCGCCTTCACCCGCTGGAACCGCGCCTCCAGCGCCGGATCGCTCTTCGCGTCCCAGGACGGCGCTTTCTTGTAGACATCCTCCAGCGCCGCCATCCGCTCGCCGGTCAGCGGGTGGGTGCGCGCATAGCTGTCTTCCTGAGGGATGGCGTAGCGGAATTCCTGGTTCTGGAGCTTCTTGAAAAAGGACAGGCTGCCCTTGCCGCTGATCCCCGCCTTGTTGAGGAAGCTTGCGCCCGCGGCGTCGGCCGAGCTTTCCTGGGTGCGCGTAAACGCCAGGAACTTGCCCATCGCCGCCTGCTGGCCCGCCGCAAGGATGCCGGCGCCGGCCTCGCTTGCCCCGGCCGCCATCGCTGCGGCGCCGAGCAGCAGCGACAGCAGCATGATGCTGGTCGCCATCTTCGCGCCTTCCTCGAACCGGAGGATGTGGCCGCCCGTGATATGGCCGAGCTCGTGCGCGATCACGCCCTGCACTTCGTTCGCGTTGTCGGCGGTGGTGATCAGGCCGGAGTGGATATACACGATCTGGCCGCCGGCAACGAAGGCGTTGATCGAGCGGTCGTTGATCAGGACCACGTCGACATTGTCGGGACGCAGCCCCGCCGCCGCGATGATCGAGTTGGACATGTCCTTGAACAGCGCCTCGGTTTCCGCGTCGCGCAGGATCGACTGCGCCGCCGCGGGCTGAGCGGTGGCGGCGAACGCCACGGCGAGGAGCATCAGAAGACGGGCGACGATGGTCACCCTGCGTTTGCGGGGGCGGGTAATGGTCGCTTCAGCCATGACGCTCCCTCTCGCTGCGAAGGGCTGAACCTGACATGAGCGCGCCTGCCAAGGCAAGGCGGCTCATGTCGGTTCAGGGGTTCAGGCGCCGAAGGTGCGCTGCCACCAGCCGCGGCGCGGCGGGCCGGCGTCGGCGCCAGCCTCGTCGGCGGCACCCTCGCTGGCATCGGGTTCGGCCGCGGTGGGTTGGGCAGCGGCGGGCTTCTCAGCGGCGGCCTTTCTCGAGGAAGTGCGCCTCGGCGCCTTCACTTCGCTCGGCGCTTCGGCAGCTTCGCCTTCGGCCGCCGGGGCGTCCGTACCGGCTTCGCTGCCGGTAGCGGAAGCCGGCGCTTCGGGCGCCTGCGCTTCGGCGGCAGGAGCGTCGGCGGCGGGGGCCGCGTCTACCTCGTCCGACTTCTTGCGGCGGCGGCGCTTGGGCTTGGCCGGCGCTTCCTCGGCGGCTGCAGGGGCAGCCTCCTCGGCGGGCGCGGCTTCGGCGGCCGGAGCAACCACGTCGGCGGCGGCAACGGCTTGGGCCGGCGCTGCGTCCGATGCGACGGCTTCCGGCGCATCGGCGGCCTTGCGGCGCGCGCGCGGCCGGCGGCGGGCCTTGGGCTTCTCGTCCTCGGCAGGCGCTTCGGCGGTCACTGCGTCAGCGGTTTCGGCAGAGGCGTCGGCCTCGGCCGGAGCCTCGCTGTGAGTAGCGGGCACCTCGGCGGCAGGCGCCGCTTCGGAACCGTCGTCCTCGCGTTCGGCGCCTTCGGCACCCTCGGCGGACTCGCGGCCTTCCTGGCCCTCTTCACCTTCCCGGCGGCGACCGCCACGGCGTCCGCGGCGGCGGCGGCGCTTACGGCCGCGATCCTCCTCGGAATCGCGCGGACGCTCACCACGCTCGCCGCCGCGCTCGGCGCGCTGCTCGCGGGGCTGCTCCTCTTCTTCTTCGTCCTCTTCCTCGTCCTCGAGTTCCTCGTCCTCCATCTCCTCGGGGACGTCGTCATCCTCGTCCTCGATAGGCGGTGCGATCTGCTCGACCCGCGGCGGCGCGATCGGCGGCGGGCCGAAGGATTCCACGGCCATGCGGGCGCCTTCGAAGCCGTCGTCGATCAGCACTTCGATCTGAACGCCGTAGCGCGCCTCGATCTCGGCGATCTCGCCGCGCTTGCGGTTGAGCACGTAGATTGCGGCTTCGCGGCCGGCGCGCAGGCAGATCTTGCTGCCGCGGCCGCGCCCTGCTTCTTCCTCAAGCATGCGCAGCGCCGACAGGCCCGCCGACGCGGCGGTGCGCATCAGGCCGGTGCCCTCGCAATGCGCGCACGGACGGGTCGAGGCTTCGAGCACGCCGGTGCGCAGGCGCTGGCGGCTCATCTCCATCAGGCCGAACGACGAGATACGGCCGACCTGGATCCGGGCGCGATCGTTCTTGAGCGCGTCCTTCATGGTCCGCTCGACCTTCCGGATGTGGCCGTTCGATTCCATGTCGATGAAATCGATCACCACCAGGCCGGCCATGTCGCGAAGCCTCAACTGGCGGGCGATCTCGTGCGCCGCCTCGATGTTGGTCGCGTAGGCGGTCTGCTCGATATTGTGCTCGCGGGTGGAGCGGCCCGAGTTGATGTCGATCGACACCAGGGCTTCCGTCGGGTTGATGACCAGGTAGCCGCCCGATTTGAGCTGCACCACCGGCTGGTACATCGCCGACAATTGATCCTCGACCCCGAAGCGCTGGAACAGCGGCACCGGGTCCGCATAGTTGCGCACCTTTTTGACGTGGCTCGGCATCAGCAGCTTCATGAAGTTGCGCGCCGCGCGATAGCCCTCGTCGCCCTCGATGATCACTTCGTCGATGTCGCGGTTGTAGATGTCGCGGATCGCCCGCTTGATCAGGTCGCTGTCGCCGTAGATCAGCGCCGGCGCCGAGCTGCCGAGCGTGCGCTCGCGGATCTCGTCCCACAGGCGGGCGAGGTAATCGAAGTCGCGCTTGATCTCGGTCTTGGTGCGCGAAAGCCCGGCGGTGCGGACGATCAGGCCCATCGAGGTCGGCAGGCTGAGGTCGGCCATGATCTGCTTCAGGCGCTTGCGATCGGCGCCGTTGGAAATCTTGCGCGAAATGCCGCCGCCATGCGTCGTATTGGGCATCAGCACGCAATAACGGCCGGCGAGGCTCAGATAGGTGGTAAGCGCAGCGCCCTTGTTGCCGCGCTCTTCCTTGACGACCTGAACGAGCAGCACCTGGCGCCGGTGGATGACGTCCTGGATCTTGTAGCGGCGGCGCAGGTTCTGGCGCTTTCGGCGAAGCACTTCGGCGGCGCTTTCCTCCGTGGCGCTTTCCGCGTCCTCAGGCTCGGCCGGGGCTTCGTCGTCGGCCGCGTCTTCCGGCGCGGCGACATTGTCCTCGTCCTCATGATCATGATCGTGCTCGCGGTCGTGCTCGCGGTCGTCATGGTCGTCGTCGCGGTCGTCATACTCGGCGGCGCGAAGGCGAGCCTCCTCCTCGGCATGCTCGGCTTCTTCGCGGAGCAGCGCCTCGCGATCTTCGCGCGGGATCTGGTAATAATCGGGGTGGATTTCGCTGAACGCCAGGAAGCCGTGGCGATTACCGCCATAATCCACGAACGCCGCCTGAAGCGACGGTTCGACCCTGGTTACCTTGGCGAGATAGATATTGCCTTTGAGCTGCTTGTGCTCGGCCGATTCGAAATCAAGCTCCTCGATCCGGTTTCCCTGTACGACGGCCACCCGGGTTTCCTCCCGGTGGCGCGCGTCGATCAACATGCGCATGGTCATTAAGATTACTCCACGCGCGCACCCCGGCTGAAGAAGCCGTGCGGGCGGCGCGTCTGAAAATGGACAAAGGCGCGGCGATGGTCGCGCGCGCCTTGGATGTCCGGGTTGGCAGGAAATATGTGTCCGCCGCTGTTGCCGGGCCGGGCAAAGATGCCGGCCGCAATGCCCCCGCCGCAACGCCCGTCCCCTGGGTGGGGCGATGCGAAGTGGGGGCGAAATGGCTCATGCAGCGTCAACCTTGGTGTCCGGCGCCCGTGATGGGCGGCGGCGCGAATTCTTGTGAGGCCAATGACATGGGGCGGAAAGACGAGCCCTCCGCTTCTGGCCGACTATAGCTGCTAGCACCCCATCGGAGCAGCGGCAATGGGCAGGTAAGTACCAGCCCGCGTTTTTGCTGGACCCGAGTGGCTCCGCCGCGCCATCTACAAGCCGTGGGGCAGATTATCGCCATCCTGATGTCGTTCCTGGCCCTGCTGCTTCCGCAGCCGGATGGGGACGGCAATGGCGGCGTCACCATGAAGCTCGACGAGGGCGGCGAGGGCGAGGCGCAGGCCCCATTGCCGCGCGTCTACGGCGCGCGCGGCTCCGACCGGCCGCTGGTGATCCTCGACCCGGGCCATGGCGGGCGCGATCCAGGTGCCGCGGCCCGGTTCGGCGGGCGCGGGGAAAAGGACGTGACGCTCGCCATCGCCGCTTCGATCCGCGACGCGCTTGCCGCCTCCGGCCGGGTGCGAGTTGCCATGACCCGGGAAGACGATCGCTTCGTTGTCCTGCGGGACCGCTACGGCATCGCGCGGCGAATGGGCGCGGACCTGTTCATTTCCATCCACGCCGATGCGGCGCCCTCCAACGACGGTGCGCGGGGCGCCACCATCTACACCCTGTCGGAAGTCGCCTCCGACAAGGAAGCGGCGTTGCTTGCGGATCAGCAGAACGGGTCGGACCGGATCGGCGGCGCGGCGCTAAGCGAAGATGAAACGGTGAACCGCATCCTGATCGACCTTGCTCAGCGCGACAGCATGAATGTTTCCGCGGATTTCGCGGCGCTGTTGAAGCGGGAGGCGGAGGCGTTTTTTCCGTTTCGGCCGGAATATCACCGCTTCGCCTCACTGATCGTGCTGAAGGCGCCCGACGTGCCGTCGATCCTGTTCGAGACGGGCTACCTGACCAACCCCACGGACGCCGCCTACATCCAATCGGACGAAGGCCGGCGGCAGATTGCGCTTGGCATGAAGAGCGCGATCGAAACTCACTTCGCGCGAAGGCTGGTCGACCTTTCCGCGAGGCGCTGAGGCAATCCGGCAGCGGGGCCGGTGAGAAGCGACCAACCCTCCGGCAGATAATCGGTCGACATGTAGAACCAGTAATCGCACTTGCCCGATCGGCTGCGCGAGCCGCCGCCCTTGACGATTCCCAGGGCAGTCGTTCCGACAAACACCGGCCCGCCGCTGTCGCCGCCCCGGCATTCGCCCTTCACCATCACCCAGGTCGGCGCGCACGGCCCGCCGCACAGATCGCCCGGCGGCGCGAAGTCGGTAAGTTCCACTACCGAGCAGCCATAGCCCGACGTTTCGCCGCGGCGGCAGACGATGTCGCCCACCCGCGTGCTGGCGCGCGGCCGGGCGCCGGACAGGGTTCGCGCCACCGTTTTGGCGGTGTCGGCGTAGAACAGCGGGCTCGCCTCCACGCCGGCCTCGGCGACGTGAAGCTGGACGTCCTGGAAGCTCCAGCCCCATTGGCCGAGGAAATCGAGGGCAATATCGCCGCCGTGTTGGGGGTCACGGTAGCTGAGCGAATCCGGGCAGTGGGCGGCGGTGACAAGGCCTGTGCGTGTGCCGTCGGTGACGGCGAAGCCGGTGGTGCAATATTGGCGGCTGCCGGTCTCCGGCACGACCCCGTGCACGCGTGCGCCGCCCTCCAGGCCGAGATCGGCGCTTTCCCCATCCATCACCCGAACGCGGACGGGAACGTCGGTCAGCTCCTCGAATTCCGAGTCGAGCGTGTCGGCACCGTAGCGTGCGGCGTCCTTGTAGTTGACGAGAACGACCAATTCGCCGGTTCTCGGATCGGCGCCCATCGCCGGGGGGTATTGGAGTGCGGCGCGGATGCCCGCCTGGTGGCTGCGGATCGCTGCGACGACCTTGGCCTGGGTTGCCCTGGCGCCGGTGCGGAAGACCACCGGCACGCGTGTGCCGCCGGCAAGGATCGTCTCGGCCCGCACCGACTTGCGGCCGGTGAGCAGCACCACGATGCGGTATTCCGGATCGTGCTCGATGAACAAGCCGGCGAGCCGCTTCCCAAAGCGCTCGCGCAGGAGGTCGGTGGCGGCGACGCTCCCCTCCTGCGCTTCCAGGCGGCGAAGCGCCTCCTCGTCGGCCAAGCCCCGCGCGGCGCCGTAATCGCGGGCGTCCTGCTCCAGCGCCTCGGCCGTGGTCTCGACGCGCGCAGCGGCGGGCGGCTGCGCGGAAGCGCCCGCCGCGAGGAGAGCCGCGGCGAGTCCGGAGATCAGTTTCCGAATGGGGGAAATCCGCATTGCACCGCCACTTTGCCATGCCGTGGATAAACGGGAGCTGAAAGTAGAATGCCGAAGTGGATGTAATCCTCCGCCGAAGTGGAGGAGGTCCCTCGCGCAGCGGCGGGCGCGGCGTGGCAGATGGGCTGGGCCGTGGAAACCCAAGAGCCCTTTGCCGAATATGTCCGCTCGCCGGACGACGCGCGCCGGTTGCTTGGCCCCTGCTTCCGGGAGGCGGAGGCGGAGAAGGTTGTCATCCTCCACCTCAATGGCGAACGGCGCCTCCTGGCGTTGCGCGAATATCCCGGCTCGGCCGACGCCGCGGACTTCCCCCTGCGCGCCGTCATCGAGGAGGCGCTGCGGCTCGGCAGCGCCGAGCTGATCGTCGCGCACAATCACCCGAGCGGCGACCCGCAGCCGAGCGACGCGGACCTCCGCACCTCACGCCTGCTCGCCGAGACGGCGCGCAACCTCGGGATGCGGCTGATCGACCACCTGATCTTCGCGGGGGACGACGTGCGCAGCATGCGCGACCTGGGCCTGCTCTAGGTCAGGCCGGGCAGTTCTGAATGTCGGCGGGCGCGGGGCGCGGACCCTTGGGTTCGAACTGGGCGAAATAGGACTCGCTGTCCGCCAGCCGCTCGAAGCGGGTGAGCTCGTAGCCGATCGCGCCGAATTCGCAGAGCAAGAGCTTGGGCGGCGTTCCGTGGCTGCTGGTCGGGCGGTCCGCATCGACGACCACCACCCGGCCGCCGGGCTTGAGGCCGGCGCGCACGTGCCACAGGAACTCGCTCGGCATTTCGATCTCGTGGTACATGTGGATCATCAGGATCCGGTCGAAAGATCCGGCGGGGAGCAGCGGGTTGTTGGGCTCGCCGAGCTTTACCGCGACATTGTCGATATTCTCGCGCTGGATGCGCTGGGCAAGCGCGGTGCGGGTTTCGGACACGATGTCCTGGGCGAGCACGCGGCCGCGCTTGCCGACCAATGGCGAGAGGCGAACGGTGTAATAGCCTTCGCCCGCGCCGATGTCAGCGACGTACATGCCTTCGCGGATGTCGGCGAGCTTCATCACCGTCTCGGCCTCACCGACGCTGTCGCGCGAATCCTCGTTCGAATAACGCGGCGACACGATCGGCGCGACCGGGCGGTTCGGCTTGGGAAAGCTCGACTGGTCGCTCGCCTTCTCGCAGCCGCTCAGAAGCAGCGGCAAAGCCAGCGCCAGGCCCACCAGCCGCGAAGAGACGGCCCTACTCGACATCTTCCACTTCAACCTGTTCCCCCGTCACCCGCTGCGACAGCGCGGCCGCCATGAAGCGGTCGAGATCGCCGTCGAGCACGTCCGACGGCGCGGTGGAGATGACGCCGGTTCGGAGGTCCTTTACGAGCTGATACGGCTGGAGGACGTAGGAGCGGATCTGGTGGCCCCAGCCGATGTCGGTCTTGCTCGCGGCGGTTGCGTTGGCCTCGACCTCGCGGCGCTGGAGCTCGGCTTCGTAGAGGCGGGCGCGGAGCTGGTTCATGGCTTCGGCCTTGTTCTTGTGCTGCGAGCGCTGGTTCTGGCACTGGACGACGATGCCGGAGGGCAAGTGGGTGATGCGCACCGCCGAATCGGTGGTGTTGATGTGCTGCCCGCCGGCGCCGGACGCACGGTAGGTGTCGATTCGAAGTTCGGCTTCGTTGATCTCGATATCGATATTGTCGTCCACCACCGGATAGACCCACACCGACGCGAAGCTGGTGTGGCGGCGCGCCGAGCTGTCATAGGGGCTGATGCGCACCAGGCGGTGCACGCCGCTTTCGGTCTTGGCATAGCCGTAAGCGTTCTCGCCCTTGAGCAGCAGCGTCGCCGACTTGATTCCGGCTTGCTCGCCGGCGTGGAAGTCGATCAGCTCCACCTTCATGCCGCGGCGTTCCGCCCAGCGCGAATACATGCGCTGCAGCATCCCGGCCCAATCGTTCGACTCGGTGCCGCCTGCGCCTGAGTTGATTTCGATATAGGTGTCGTTGGCGTCTGCTTCGCCCGCTAGCAGGGCTTTCACCTTGTCCTGCTCGGCACGGTCGGCGAGCGTGGCAAGTGCCGCAACCGCATCGTCAACCAACGCGTCGTCCCCTTCGGCTTCGGCCATTTCGCTGAGCTCAACCGTGTCGGCGAGTTCGCCCTCGATTGCCCGGGTGGCGCCGATCGCTTCTTCGAGGCGGCGGCGCTCGCGCATCACTTCCTGCGCGGCCCGAGGGTCGTTCCACAGCGACTGGTCTTCGACTTTGGCGTTCAATTCGTCGAGCCGCCGCAGCGCCCGGTCCCAGTCGAGGAAGCGGCGGAGCAGCGCGAGCGCCGAATTGATCTGGTCGACATAGGTTTGCGCTTCGGCGCGCATGAAACAATTCCTCAGATCAAACGAGAACAGGCGGAAGTCGGGACGACACCCGCTTTCGCATCTTGCCTGCGGCCCTAACGGGTGCCGCCCTCAATTGGCAAGGAGGGGCTGGGCGGCGGTGGCGGAGCCGCTGGCGCAGGCGCGGCGGCACGGCGCGGCGCCGCCTTGGGACGCGGACGTGCCTTGGGCGGAAGCGCGGCGCTTGCCAGTTCCTGGCGCTGAACGGTGCGCCTGGGCTCGCTTTCGGGCTTGAACGCTTCCCAGATCACCCCCGCCTTGGGATCGTCGGTCGGCCACGCGCCGAACACCTTGCGGCCGGAGCGGCGGTCGATGCGCACCATGCGGATGCCCGCGGGCGCGCGGAACGGCACCGCGGGCATGTCCTTGAACGCGACCTGCGCGAACTGCTTGAAGATCGGCGCGGCAAGCGTTCCGCCCTGGGCATAGCCGCCCATCGAGCGCGGCTGATCGAAGCCCATGTAGACGCCGGCGACGATGTCGGCCGATCCGCCGATGAACCACACGTTGGTCGGGCCTGTGGTGGTGCCGGTCTTGCCGAAGATCGGGCGTTTCAGGTCGCGAAGGGTGGTTGCGGTGCCGCGCTGGACCACGCCTTCGAGGATGTGAACCATTTGGTAAGCGGTCATCGGGTCCATGACCTGCTTGGTGCGAAGCGGCGGGCGGGGCATCGGCTTGCCGTTCCAGTCGCGCGCGTTGCAGCCTTCACAGGGGCGGCGGTCGGCGCGGTAGATGACCTTGCCGTTACGGTCCTGGATATAGTCTATGAGTGTAGGCTTCAGCTCGCGACCTTGATTGGCCATGATTGCAAACGCGTTGGTGATTTTCGTCACCGTTGTGTCGCCTGCACCAAGCGCGATCGCCAGGTAATTGGGGTATTCGCCGACACCCAGCAGCTTGGACAGGCGCGTGACCTTGTCCATTCCGGTCTGGTTGGCGGCGCGCACCGTCATCAGGTTGCGCGATTGCTCGATGCCCCAGCGCATGGTCTGCGGGCCGGCATTGGCGCCCGAGAAGTTGCGGAAGCATTTCTGGCCAAGCCCGGCGCCCTGCCAGACGCAGAACGGACCATCGACGATGATCGAGGCGGGCGTCATGCCGTTGTCGAGCGCGGCCGAATACACTACCGGCTTGAAGGTGGAGCCCGGCTGACGCTGGGCCTGGGTGGCGCGGTTGAAATCGTCGCCGCGCGCGTCCCAGCCGCCGTGCATGGCCAGGATGCGGCCGGTGGAGACTTCCTCCACAACCATCCCGCCCTTGATCTCCGGAATGGAGCGAAGGGTGTAGCCGCCGCTTGCTTCTTTCTTGACGACCACGACCATGCCGCGGCGCAGGAAATTGAAAGCCGGGGTGCCGGTGCCGCGCTTGGGCATGGCCGCGGCCGAGGACGGCAGCTCCGCCTCCGAGCCATCGGGAAGTCCGATGGTGGCGCTGCCGCCGGCCTTGCGAAGCACAACCGCGGCGCGCCAATCGTCATAGCCGGGGCCGATGGGAGCACGGTTGAGCTGCCCCTGCCAGTCGCCGTCCGCTTCCACGGAAAGGCCGGGATCGCGCCAGCCGCGGCCGCGGTCGTAGCGGACCAGGCCGTCGCGAAGCGCGTTCTCGGCCGCTTTCTGCTTCACCGGATCGATCGAGGAGCGAATCCACAAACCGCCGGTGTAGACGCCGTTGGTGCCCTTCTCGGTCTCGCTGCCATAGCTGGCCATCAACTGGCGGCGCAGTTCCTCCATATAATAGCCGCCGATGTTGCGAACGGTGTTGGACGGGCCGCGCACCGCGCCGAGCGGCATCGCCTGGGCGGCGGCGCGCTGCTGAGCGCTGATCTTGCTGTTGCGCTCCATCTCGGCGAGCACCCAGTTGCGGCGATCGAGCGCGCGCTGGGTTCGGCGATCGGGATCGTAATTGCTTGGCGCCTTGGGGAGGATGGCGAGATAGGCCGCCTCGTGGAGTTGGAGGTTCTCGACGTCCTTGTCGAAATAGGCGCGGGACGCGGCCTGCACGCCATAGGCGTTCCGGCCGAGGAAGATCTGATTGAGGTACAATTCCAGGATCTGCGGCTTGGTCAGCACGCTTTCGATCCGGCGGGCGAGAAAGGCTTCCTTGACCTTGCGGGTGACCGAATATTCGTCGCCGAGCAGGAGGTTCTTGGCGACCTGCTGGGTGATGGTGGAGCCGCCTCGGGCGCGGGTGCCGGAGCCGGCCTTGCGGACATAATCGCCAACCGCGCCGACCACGCCGGGATAATCGATTCCGCCATGTTCAAAGAAGGTCTTGTCCTCCGCCGAGGTGAAGGCATCGACCAGCATCTTGGGATATTCCTCAAAGGCGAGCTCGACACGGCGTTCGCGGGCGAAGGTCTGCACCGGCTCGCCATTGATGTCGCGCACCGTGGCGGGCAGCGGTGGCTGATAGGTGAGCAGCGACTCGGCCGAGGGGAGACCGCGCGCGAACAGCGCCCACGCGACGATGTAGAAAATGAACGGGAGCAGCGCCAGGTACGCGAGGATTCGAACCCACCTCTTGCCCCAGGCGCGTTTGGCCGCGCCGCCGAAGCGGCCTCCGGCGTCGCGGTACAGGGTCATGCGGGTGGGGGTGCTTGCGTCGGCGGTCATCCGCCCCGGCTGTAGCCGATCAAATCGAGCGGGTGAAGCGCCGAGCGCGCTTCCCTTGGCGAAGAGCGGTTGCCATAAACGGCGCATGCACGCGTACCACCAGCTCCTCCAGCTCATCCTCGACGAGGGCGTTCCCCAGGCCGACCGCACCGGCACCGGGACCTTGTCGGTGTTCGGCCACCAGATGCGCTTCGATCTTTCAAAGGGCTTCCCGCTCCTCACCACAAAGAAGCTGCACCTCCGCTCGATACTGATCGAGCTGCTGTGGTTCCTGCGCGGCGACACCAATATCGGCTGGCTGAAGGAGAACCGGGTCAGCATCTGGGACGAATGGGCTGACGAGAATGGCGACCTCGGCCCGGTCTACGGCAAGCAGTGGCGCGATTGGGAAGGGCCGAACGGCGAGCATATCGACCAGATCGCCGAGCTGATCGCGCTGATCCGCCGCGATCCGGCGTCGCGGCGGCAGATCGTCTCGGCCTGGAACCCGGCCGAACTGCCGACGATGGCGCTGGCGCCGTGCCATTGCCTGTTCCAGACCCAGGTGGCGAACGGCCGGCTCAACCTTCAGCTCTACCAGCGGTCGGCGGACGTGTTTCTGGGCGTTCCGTTCAACATCGCGAGCTATGCGCTGCTGACCCACATGCTTGCCCAGCAATGCGGGCTCGAGCCGGGGGTCTTCGTGTGGACGGGGGGCGATTGCCACCTGTATTCCAACCACCTCGACCAGGCGCGGCTGCAGCTCAGCCGCGAGGTGAGGCCCCTTCCCCGGCTGAAGATCCTGCGGAAGCGTGACGCGATCGACGGCTATCAATATGAGGATTTCGAGGTCGAGGGCTACGATCCCCACCCGCACATCTCCGCGCCGGTGGCGGTGTGAGCGGGCGCGAGATCGTCCTGGTGGTGGCCAGGGCGCGCAACGGCGTAATCGGCCGGGACGGCAAGCTGCCGTGGCACATTCCTGGGGACTTGAAGCACTTCAAGCGGGTGACGAGCGGCGCGCCGATGATCATGGGCCGCCGCACCTTCGACAGCCTGCCCGGATTGCTGCCGGGGCGGCGGCATGTCGTGCTGACCCGCGATCCGGCGTGGGGTGCGGAAGGCGCGGAAGTGGCGCATTCGCCCGAGGCGGCGCTTGCACTTGCCGGGGGGGAGCGGGTTTCGATCATCGGCGGCGCGGAGATCTTTGCCCTGCTTGAGCCGCTGGCGACGGCGGTTGAGCTGACCGAGGTGGATTACGACGCAGACGGCGACACGGTGATGCCGGCGTTCGGCTCGGCGACCTGGCGGGAGGTTGCGCGCGAGGAGCATCCCGCCGACGAGGGCCGCCCACCCTTCGCCTTCGTTCGGCTGGTTCGTGCCGGGGGTTAGCGCGCCGGTTGTCGGCCCCTCCCCCCTCTCCTATACGGCGGCGATGCAGCGGCTGGACGGCGGCTCGGCGGTTCCGGAGGCGCTTCGGGGCGGGATCGTCGCGCTTGGCAATTTCGATGGATTTCACAGGGGGCACCAGGCGGTGGTTGGCCGTGCGGTTGCGCGTGCCCGGGCCGAAGGGCGCCCGGCGCTGGTCGCAACCTTCGATCCGCACCCGGTGCGCCACTTCCGGCCCGAGGCGGCGCCGTTTCGGCTGACCAGCCTCGACCAGCGGCAGCGCTTGTTCGCGGAGGCGGGCGCGGATGCGATGATCGTGTTCAGCTTCGACGGCGGGCTTGCCGGCACCAGCGCGGAGGACTTCGTTTCGGAGCGGCTGCTGCGGCTGATCGGCGCGGCGGGCGTCGTGACGGGCGAGGACTTCACCTTCGGCAGCAAGCGCGGCGGCAATATCGAGGTGCTGCAGCGGCTCGGCGGGGAGCACGGTTTTTCCGTCGACGCAGTGGGGCCGGTAGAGGCGGATGGCGAGGCGATCTCCTCCAGCCGGATCCGCGAGGCGCTGATCGCCGGCGACTGCGAGACGGCGGCGCGGCTCCTTACCCGGCCGTTCGCCATCGAGGGCGTGGTGGAGCATGGCGACAAGCGCGGCCGCACCCTGGGCTACCCTACCGCCAACCTGAGCCTCGGCAGCTACCTTCGCCCGCGCTTCGGCATCTATGCGGTGCGCGGGCGGTTGCCCGGCGGCCAGGTGGTCGGCGGCGCGGCGAGCCTGGGCATCCGGCCGACCTTCGATCCGCCCAAGGAACTGCTCGAGCCGTTCTTCTTCGACTTCTCGGGGGACCTTTACGGCCAGACCATTGAAGTGGAGCTGGTCTCCTTTCTCCGCCCGGAGGAGAAGTTCGACAGCCTCGATGCGCTTACGGCGCAAATGGAGGCGGATTGCGCAGAGGCGCGGCGGAGGTTGGGTTGAGAATCTGGAAGCCGCTGGGCCTCGGCATCGCTGCGGTCGCGATTGCCCTGTCGCTGGTCAATGCGTCCTGGATCGCCCCTGATCCCGCCGGCCAGCTGGTGCTCGTCGCCCGCCGCGGCCTTGCCCAGCAATTCCCGCGCGATGCGGAGGCGCAAGGGGCCTGCACCGCCGCACGCATCGCGCCGGTGGAGGAAGAAAATCGCTACATCGAGAACAGCCTGGCGTCTTATTACAAGGCGATGCGCTTCGGCGCCGGAGCGATCGAGGTGGACGTTCAGCGCACCCGCGACAACCAGATCGTGCTGTTCCGCGACACCACATTGGAGTGCCGCACCAACGGCAAGGGGCGTGTGCGCGACCACGATCTCGCGGCCTTGAAGGCGCTCGACATCGGCTACGGCTACACGGCGGACGGCGGCAAGACCTTCCCGCTGCGCGGCCGCGGCGTCGGCGGCATGCCGTCCGTTGAAGAAGCGCTGCGCGAAGTCCGCGCGGTGCGGCTGATCTTCAACTTCAAGTCGGACGATCCCGCCGACGCCCACGCCCTGGTGGCGGCGTTCGGCCGGGCGGGCGTTCCCATCGACAAGAAGTACAGCTTCTTCGGGGCGCCGGCGGTGACCGCACGGGTGAGAAAGCTTGCGCCCGGAGCCTGGACCTACGGCAAGGCCGAGCTCGAGGGCTGCCTTGGCGACTATATCAAGACTGGCTGGACATCGTTCGTGCCCGCAAGCTGCCGCAACACCACGGTTGCGGTGCCGGTGGACCGGCAGTGGGCGGTGTGGGGCTGGCCGAACCGCTTCCTTGCGCGGATGGCGGCCGCCAACACCAAGGTGATGGTGCTTGGCCCGCATCGCGACGGCGAAATCACCGGCCTGGAGGCGGTGGAGCAGATCGACGACGTGCCGCGCGATTTTCGCGGCTTTCTATGGATCGAGGATTTCTACAACGTCGGCCGCGCCGTTCAGCGCTAGGCCGGCAACGAGGTTGAGGCCGCCGGTGTTCAGGCCGCCAGTGTTCAGGCCGCCGGTGTTCAGGCCGCTCGTTCTTGCACCGGTGGGTGCACCACGCCATTCTCCCGCTCCCATTCCTTCCAGCGCTGCCAGAAGGAGCCCGTCCGCGGCGCGCCGACGGCCGGCACCGAAGCCTGCCCGCGCGGCGCGGCGGCGCGTTGTTCGCGTGGAGTGCGATTGCTGTTCGTCACGATCCCTGTCCCCTTTGTGCCGCGAAAAGCCCGCTTGCTCAGCCGAATGGAATGGAGAGCAAGCCGGTCGCGAATTGCGCCGCAAGCAGGATCGCCGAAACCGCGAAAATGCCCGAAAGCCCGGCAGTGACCCTGATAACCTGCATCGCCCTTCTCCTCACCGACGCGCAGCGTCTTCATCCCGCCGAGTGATATGCGCCCCTCGCGAAGCCGCCGCCACGGCAAGGCACGGCAAATGTCCGCCACGCGGGCCTTGCCGCCGGACCGGTGCTGCTGGCGGTTGACGCAAAGTACGCATATGTGCCGAAAGGTCCGCCAGGCGGATAGCACGGGGTTTGGGGGAACATATGCAGGGCGATCTCGATGTTCGGCAAAGCGAAGCCGTTGCGTTGAAGATCCGGGAAGAACTCGCCCGCCGCCGCTTGTCGCGCCAGTGGCTTGCCGACGCGGCAAGGATCAGCATTTCCACTCTGGAGAAGGCGCTGTCCGGCCGTCGTCCATTCACGCTCGGCACGGTGATCCGATTGGAGGAAGCGCTCAAGATCGAGCTTCGCCCGGTCGCCGCCGAAGCCGCGCCGCCGGCCCCGCCCCAGGGACATGGTGTCGCGCCGCAATCCATGGGCTCCTATTCGCGCGCCGCAGTGCGCTGGCTTGAAGCCGATTACCTGACACTTCGCCCTTCGTTCGACGAGCCGGGCGCGATCTATGCCTATCGCACCATGATCGAGTGGGACGAGGAGCATTGCCACTTGCGCTTCGTCGAGGCAGCACGGCTCGACGCGGCTTTCACCCAGACAGGTTTCGTGTCCCTCCCCCACCTTTCCGGGCACATCTACCTGGTGACGCAGTTCGACGGGCAATATCGCATGGTGATCCTGGGCCGCCCGTCGGCGGCGGCGGGCGGCGCCTTGTGCGGAATATTGAGCAGCCTAGTTTCGGGCGCGGGCTCCCAGCTCATTCCGGCGGCCACGCCCATCACCTTGATCCCGACCGCAGGTCCGGAGGAGCCGCAGCTCGGCCTGATCCGGCCCGGCATGGCTTGTTATGACGAATATCGGCGAAGGGTGGACCAGACCCGCGAGCGCGGCTTCGCGCGTTTCCCGGCATGACGGCGGCGAGGCGGGGTTGAGCGGCGGGCGCGTTCTTTCGGTTTCGGGCTTGTCCAAGAAGTTCGCGGCGGACCTGCGCCGCTCGCTCGGCTACGGGCTGCGCGACATCGCCCGAGAGCTAGGCGGACGGCGGGGCGCGCCGGGCCTGCGCAGCGGCGAATTCTGGGCTCTTCAGGACCTCTCCTTCCAGGTCGCCCCGGGGGAGGCGCTCGCCATCGTCGGCCACAACGGCGCGGGCAAGAGCACCCTGCTAAAAATACTTTACGGCCTTCTCAAGCCCGATGGGGGCGAGGTGCGGCTGCGCGGCCAGGCACAGGCGATCATCGAACTCGGCACCGGGTTCAACGGCTTGCTCAGCGGCCGCGAGAATGTGGCTGTCGGCGCGGCGCTGCACGGGCTTGCGGCGGCCGAGGCCAAGCGGCTGCTGGACGAGGTGGTCGATTTCGCCGAGCTCGAGAAGTTCATCGACGCGCCGGTGCAAAGCTACAGTTCGGGCATGAAGGCGCGGCTGGCCTACGCACTGTCCGCGCACCTCAAGCCCGATCTGCTGCTGGTCGACGAGGTGCTTGCGGTCGGCGACATCGCCTTTCAGCGCAAATGCATGAACCACATGCGCCGGTACCTGGAAGGCGGCGGCGCCTTGCTGTTCGTTTCGCACAACACCTACCAGATTCAGACCTTGTGCTCGCGCGGGCTGCTGCTGGAGCGCGGCAGGATCGTGTTCGAAGGCAGCGCCGTCGATACGCTCAGCCATTCCTTCGAGCGCCGCGCGCTGGTGGAGCCGCGAGGTGCGCGGTCGCTGACCAGCGCCGGATCGATCGCCGTCACTGGCATCGAGGCCGCGCCGGCGGAGGGCGACGAAATCCGCACGGGCAGTGCGATGCGGGTAAGCGTGCGCTACCGCGCGGCCGAACCGCTCGACGTGATCTGGGGCTTCAGCATCTGGAGCAACGACCAGTGGGTCTGCATCGCCGGCGACACCGATGTCCGGCCGCGCCGGATCGCGCCGGGCGAGGGCGTCTTCACCTGCACCGTGCCGAAGCTGCCGCTGGTCGGCGGGCGCTATGTGATGCGCGCCGGCATTCTCGACGCGGCAACCGGCCAGGCGCTCGCCACGCTTGGCATCTACGACGCGCCCGAGCCGCTGCTGGTGCGCGAACCACCCTCGGCGCAGGGCAATTTCAAGGCGGCGCTGAACCAGTTGGTGAACATCGACATCGACTGGGACTGATCACCCGATTCCTGCCGACGCTCAGAACGGCCGCAGCTTCCAAAGGTCACGGGCGGTGTGGAGGAGGCGGCGGGGGAATAGGAGGAAGTGGATGATGAGGGCCGCGAGGTCTAGCTGCCAGCGCAAGGTGCTGGCGAGGAGCAGCGACAGCGGCAGGAACAGGTCGTAATATTCGTGCAGAATGATGAGGTAGCGCGGCCGCGGCTCTACGATCACCGCCTGCATCACGAAGACGTGGAGCTTCTTTCTGACCAGCAGCACGTAGAAGAACAGGAACAGGATCGGCAGCCAGCTCGGCATCTGCGACAGCACCACGGAGAACGCGCACAGTTCGACCGGAAAGATCACCCAGCGGGCGAGCGCCACCGCGCGGTCGCGGCCGCTGCGCTGCACAAAGGTGCTGACCGACGCGGCCCGGTCGGCGTCCGCATCCAGCAACTGGTGCCACAGGATGCCGCGCAGCCCGTAGGCGAAGGCCCACAAGCTGGTCGCGGCGAGCCAGATCGGGTTCGGGGCAACGCCCCCAAAGCGCAGCACGATGGCAACCGCGACAAGCGTCGGGAACAGGTGCGCCCCGCAGGCATCGGCGAGCACGCCGGCGGCGCCGCGTGCCTTGAGGCGAAACGGCGGGAGCGAATACAGCGTAAAGGCGGCCCAGGCGGCAAGGTAGGGGAAGAGCCGCAACGGATCGTCGCGCCAGTTCCACGCCACCGCCAGGCCGACCGCGATCGGCACGGCGAGCAGCAGCGCGACAAAGGCGGGCGAGCGGCCGACCACGCGGTTGTGCTTGCCCGCCGCCAGGTCCTCATGCCGGTCGGCGACGTCGTTGAGGACGCTGACGTAGACCGCGCCGGCCCCGACGGCGAGGAGCAGCAGCAGCGCCGATTTCCACAGGCTGTGGAGCGGCAGGTCGGCGACCAGGGCGGTTGCGTAGAACATCGCGAAAATCGGGACGAGCTTATATTCCCACCATTCGCCCGCCCGCGCGACCCGCGCCAGGCCGGCCCAGAGGCCGTTGCCGCCCCAGACGCCGGCCAGGCCGCGGAAGTTGCGCAATGTCCCCATCTGGTGCCCCCATAGGTGAGCGGGCGCCGCAGGCGCAATCCCGCCCCGTCTGTGGCCCCGGCGGGGCGGAACCGCTTGCCGATGCTGCGGATTGTGGAGGCAGCGGCAGCGACCGCGTAAGCAAGGGGAATGCGCCTATGTACCGGAACGACGGCGACGCCAATTATTGGCAAAGCGAATTCATGACATGGGCGCCCCGCATCGTCGGGGCCGTCGCCATCCTGCTGATCGCGTGGCTGCTCGCCCGGGCCGCCAAATGGGCGATTGCCAAGGCGGTCGACAAGGTGCCGGCGCTTCGCAAACATTATGAAACGGAACCCGGCAAGACGCTGGGCAGCCTGATCGGCGACATCGCCTTTTGGCTGATCCTGCTGATCGGCATCATGCTTGCGCTGCAGCCGCTGAACCTGGGCCAGGTGCTCGATCCGGTGCGCCAGCTCACCACCAACGCCCTGTCCTTCATTCCCAACCTGGTCGGCGCAGGCCTCATTTTCTTTATCGGCCTGATCGTGGCGCGGATCGTGCGGCGGCTGGTGGAAGGCGCTTTGCTTGCCGCCAATGCCGACGGCTGGCTGCGCAAGACCGGCATTTCGGAAGGCGCCGGAACGGTACCCGCGGGCGTCACCGGCGCGCCTCCTTCTGTGAGCGGCGGCGGCAAGACATCGATCAGCCGCTCGATCGGCATGGTCGTATTCTTCCTGATCATGATTCCGGTGACGATCTCGGCGCTGGACGCGTTGCGTATCGAGGCGATTTCGCGCCCCGCGACGCAGATGCTGCAGACCATTCTCGACACCATTCCCAATGTGCTCGGCGCGCTGATCCTGCTCGCCATCGGCTTCTTCGTGGGCAAGCTTGCCAAGCAGGCGATCGAGCAGCTCCTGCCCTCGATGGGCTTCGACCGCTCGGTGGGCGCAATGGGCATCACCTCGCCGGTGGCGAGCCCGTCGCGCACCGTCGGCACGGTGGTGATGATCGCCATCCTGCTGTTCTTCGCGGTCAAGGCCGCCGAGCTGCTCCAGTCGCCGATCATCGCGGCCATGCTGGCGCAGATCCTGGAGCTTGGCAGCCGGGTGCTGTTCGGCGCGGTGATCATCCTGGCGGGGGTCGCCATCGCGCGGCTGGTCACCAGCCTGGTCGGCGGCGGCGGCGATGCCGCCGGCGGCTGGCTGCCGACGATCCTGAAATGGGCGATCATTGCACTGTCGGTGGCGATCGGCCTCAGGTTCATGGGGCTCGCCAACGAGATCGTGATCATCGCCTTTGCCTCGATCATCGGATCGGCGGCGGTGGCCTGCGCCCTCGCCTTCGGGCTCGGCGGACGGCCCACCGCGCACAAGCTGCTGGAACGCTGGACGGACGCCAACCGGATGCCGGCCCCGCCGCCGCCGCCTGCGCCTCCGGCGCCTCCTGCCCCGCCGGTTGCGCCGACGGCCGCTCCCCAGGGCGACCAGTCTCCGTTGATCTGACGGGGACGTTGCCCCTGCGAGGGGAGCGGCGATGACGCTGGGGGTTTCCTCGGGGGCGAACCCACCCCCGGCCCCTCCCTGTCCCAGGGAGGGGAGGGCTCGGGGGCGAACCCACCCCCGGCCCCACCCTGTCCCAGGGAGGGGAGGGCCCAGCTCAGGCGGCCTTCGACCGAGCTCCGAGCAGTGCGGCGCGGAGTTCGGTCAACGCCTCTTCAAGCGCGTCCCTGCTGTCGAAGGACCGGCCGCTCGCGGCGAGCACCTCGCCTCCGGCCGCGCGGAGAAGCCAGCGCCAGGCGCCTGTGGAATCCTGAAAGACCTCGTACGCGTAGCTGCCTCCGCGACGGCCAATGAATTCACTGTCGCCGATCGGATAGGAATCGGGATCCGCGGCGATTGCGGCGTCTATTTCCGCGTCGGAAAGGGAGCGCAGACGCTGCCAGTCCGTCCGCGATCCTTCACCGGCCTCTTCCAATCCGATCCTGGTATAGCTGCCGCTCATTGCGCCGTGCCCTTCTTGCGCTGATTAGGCGCACAACATCATCCCGGACCGGGTACACGACTGCGATGACCATTTCATCCTCGCCCACGACGCCCAACGCAGTCATCCGGTGTTCGGCGCCCACACGGCGCTGCGCGCAGGGATCGAGTACCGGCAGCGACCAGATGGTTCGCGCGTCCAGGAAGTCCAAACGGTGGTTGAGGAGGTTCGCTTCGCGCTTTGCCTCGTCCCACTCGAACTGCATGTCCCGTTCGTAGCATGTCTTCGAGCCGTTTCACCCGCTTCGCTGCGATCGACTGGTCGGGCGCCAAGGGGAAGAAGCACAAGGGGATCGCGGTCGCGCTGGCCGGGGCCGGTGCGGCGGCGCCCCGGCTTGTTCGGCCGGGGCATGTCTGGTCGCGGGAGGAGGTGCTGGAGTGGCTGATCGCGGCGGCGGACGAGGCCCCTACCCTGTTCGGGTTCGACTTCAGCTTCGCGCCGCCGATCGCCGAGCGGGGGGAGTATCTGCCCGGTGAGCCGGGGGTGCCGACAACGGCGCGGGAATTCTGGGCGTATGTGGAGAGCCGCTGCGAGGATGAGGATCTCGGCGCGGCGAGTTTCCTGGAGCGCACCCACCGGCGGCATTTCTATTTCGGGATCGCGGACGGGGTGAAGGCGGATTTCGTGCGCTTTCGCCAGTGCGATGCAAGCCTGAACGCGCAGGGCGGGCGCAAGACGGCGAGCGCCTATGACGCGATCGGCGCGGCGCAGGTGGCAAAGGCGAGCTTTTCGGGCATGCGGCTGCTTCATCGGCTGGAAGGCAAGGTGGCGGTGTGGCCGATGGACCCGCTGCCCCAGGAGGGCGGAAGCGCGGTGGTGGAAATCTACACCCGCATCTATCTTCGCCGGGCGGGGCTTTCGGGGACCAAGATACGCTCGGCGGCGGCGCTCGACGGGGCACTGGAGGCGCTGGGCAGCGCGCCGGCGCGCCTGCCGTTCGAGCCGGACGACCACCAGTGCGACGCCCTGGTCACCGCCGCGGGGATGCGCGCGCTTGCCGCCGACCCGCGGGCCTTTGCGCCCGAAGGGCTGACGCCGGAGCTTGCCCGCACCGAAGGGTGGACCTTTGGCGTGCTGTGATTGCGCGTCCTCTCGCGCCGGGCGTTTCAGCTGCCGAAAGGAGAAGAAGCGGGATTCCCGCTTTCGCGGGAATGACGGTGCGTTTCGAAGGCCCTCCCACCCTGCCCTCCCCCGCAGGGAGAGGGTTCCAGGGCAAGCGCCTGGCTTGATCGAGGCGAGAGGCGGCTGAGGGCTGGACCTTCCGGCATAGTTGCGGCATTCGGGCGCGAAGCCGGGTTAGCTCAGTTGGTAGAGCAACTGATTTGTAATCAGTAGGTCGTCCGTTCGAGTCGGACACTCGGCACCACTTTTTTTAAGGCTACGGGAACCTTAGCAAACCCTGGAAAACAGCCACTATTTGACGGACGGGTGTTTGCGCTAAGTAGCTGTGCCCGATCCGGGGTAGCGCACAGGTTACAAGTTGTGAGCCGGGGCCTAAGCGCATGGGCTGCCGGTTGTTACGGCTTCGAAAGGAGCGTAAGGCTGTATTTCCCCTGGCTCGCTGCTGGACAGCCTGCATCGGAGAGTTCCGCGTAAACTCTAGCAGGAGACAAAAAATGAGAAAGCTTATCCTCGGATGTGCTGCCGGCGTGCTGACCTTGAGCGCCGTCACGGCAAGCGTGGCACAGGACAAGCGGCGCCCAAATGCGAGCGTCGAGCTAACCGTGACTGATGCTGCGGGCAAAAGGATTGAACTTGGTTCACTGCCCCAAGCTGATCGCCAACGCGTCATCAGTCTAAGGAACAACATTCAGCAGTGGGGCAATCAACAATCTAGGCCGATAAGGGTAACCCTATCCTGCAAATACCCGCCCCTCAGTTGCACACTTACCGTCAATTTCTGACAGGCTCAGCCCTGTGTAATGAGTAGCGTGATGGCGCCGGATGTCTGCTCGGATACTAGCAGCAGACAGCCGGCGCCCCATGGTAGAGGGTGCACGCACCCGGCTTTAGCACCCCCCACGGGGTAAAACCGCCTACCTACTGTTTGATTTGGCCCCTCGCGTAAGGTCATCAATTTTTAGTCGTAGGGTGCCAGTCTGCGCCATGTTAGGTAGTTCAACCGTCACGCCCTCGGCTGCTGACGCTGGGAGACCGCCGCAAGTGGCTCCTTCCTTGCCCGATGGGACGACCGTCATGGAGCCCTCTATTTTAATCCTCCTCGCTGAGGACGACCAGCGTATACTGGACTCGATGCAAGAGACGCTCGAACAAGGCGGCTATAGCGTCCAGGGAGCGAGTAGTGGTGAAGAAGCCATTCACCTGATTTGGCATTTAGAGCGACCGATTTCAGGGCTTGTGACGGACATCCGGCTGGGTACTGGGCCTAGCGGATGGGATGTCGCCCGAACGGCTCGTGAGAGGGACCCTGAACTACCTATTGTGTACATGGCAGGGGACAGCGCGCTCGAATGGGCGTCTCAAGGGGTGCCTAAGAGCATCCTGCTACAGAAGCCAATTGCCGCCGCTCAGCTAGTCACGGCGATTTCAACGCTAATGAACAAGCTTGATAGTAGCCCTCACATGGTAGCAGGTTGAAGGTTTCGGCGGGTTAGGCGACAAGCCGCCTTCGCTAATTGCCCCTCGCGTAAGGCCCGCCCGTTTGGCCGTGAAGGGGTAAGGCGTCGGCGTATAAGGCGCTCCGTCATACGCAAAAGTGTATACTTGGGAGTACGGCCAAGCCGGTGCCTTATCCAACACAAAGAGGGTATTTTGTTGCCCGAAAGCTTCCGCACCGAATTGAGCCGCAATCATTATAGCGCCTGCTTGCGACTCAATGCAGACATTCCCCGTGGGTCTGCTAGTCTCACCGGATGACGTACAGGTCCGCACGCCGGTGATCAGTCGCCGAGGCTTCATCGTGCTTGGCTTGGCCGCACTTGCCAGCCCGGCGCTCGGCTGGGCGGCAGCCCCGCCGGGGCGCACAGAAATGCTTCCGGCAATCGGTTCCAGTGAGCCTTCCGATCCCCGTGTCCGGATCTGGCTACCATCGGGCTATGACGGTGGCGCGAAATCCTATCGCACCCTGTACATGCTCGACGGGCAGTACGCCTTCCAAACGGACAGCGACGGCGAAAACTTCGCAACGGATCGCCGGATCGCGCGGCTCACCGAGGCCGGGAGGATCGCGCCGACACTTATTGTGGCGATCGATAATCTGGAGGAGGACCGCTTTCTCCAGTATATGCCCGAGACGATCTACGGGCAGGCAAAAGGCGATTTGCGCGCCTCGCTCGACGTCGAGCTGGCCCGGACGAAAGGGCGTCCCCTCGTCTCCCGCGAATTCATCCAGTTCCTTACCAAGCGTCTGAAGCCGTTCGTTGACGCCAATTATCGGACAAAGCCGGGCCGCCTGGACACCGCCATTTTCGGAGCGAGCATGGCCGGTGTCATGGCCGGGGCCATTTTCGTCGAAGCGCAGCAGGCTTTCGGCCGGGGCGCCTGCATGTCGCCGAACTGGCCGATCTACAACAAGGACATGATCGACCACCCGCAACTTCTCAAAATCTGGCCCGATTACTTCGCGCGGCTGGGACCCCCCGCCGGGCGCCGCCTGTGGCTGGACCATGGCACGCAAATGATGGATGCCGGCATGGCGCCGCATCAAATCAACATCGCGCGGCGGCTGGGGCAATTGGGTTGGCGCCGGGGGCGAAATCTGGAGACGCGCGTCTACCAGGGCGCCGGCCACGCCTTTGCCACGACGGCTGTGCAAATGGATGAAATGCTGGCCTGGCTGCTTGCCTGACCAGGGGTGATTCCAGCGCCTGCAAAGCGGGCGCAGCGGGCCTGTGTGCGGCAGCCGCCTCGGGCGCTTGCCCGCCTGGCGCCGTCGCGCCGGAACCGGCGGCGTTTCTCGCTCGTACTCCTCCCAACCGACCGGGAAGGATGAACGGACATTGGCCCACAGCACGGCACGCCCCGCCAGAGCGCCGCTTTCGATAGGCGATCACTCCATATATTCCGCGCTTCTGCCGGTGCCGATCGTGTGCTTCGTCGGCGCGCTGCTCACCGACGCGGCTTATGCCGGCGCACCCGACATGATGTGGCTGAATTTTTCGAGCTGGCTGCTGCTTGCCGGGCTGGTGGCCGGCGGGATTGCGGGCGTGTTGCTGATCGTTGAGCTGGTTCGCGCCGGATCGGGGCGGCGGGGCGCGCTGACCATCCATTTCGTTCTGCTGCTGGCGGCCTGGGTGGTTGAGGTGTTCAACTCCTTCATCCATGCGCGCGACGGCTGGACGGCGGTGGTGCCGACCGGGATTACGCTCTCGGCGGTCGCCGCCGTGCTCGCCCTCCTCGCCGGATGGTTCTGGCAGTCCGCACGCCGCGCCTTGGCTGGAGATCCGCGATGACCCGCACGCTTGTCTTCGCCCTCGCCCTGCTCCCGCTCGCCGCGTGCGGCAGCAAGCAGGAGATCGATCCGGACAGCCAATATGGCCCCAACCCGGTGCTGCCCGAGCCCAGCGAGCAGTTGATCGCCGATGTCGGCGTTTATCCGGTGACCGGCTGGGCGGCGGGCGAAACGCCGACCGTGCCGGCGGGCTTCAAGATCGAGGCGATCGCCACCGGCCTTTCCAATCCGCGCAACGTGCTGGCCTTGGCCAATGGCGACGTGCTGATCGTTGAATCCAAGATCGAGCGGAGCGAGCCGGTGCAGCGGCCCAAGGACCCGATCCGCGGGTTGATCATGGCGCGCGCCCATGCGCAGAGCCAAAGCGGCCGGGCGCCGGGGCCGAGCAACCAGATCACCCTGCTGCGGGATGGGAACGGCGACGGGCGGCCGGACGGACGATCGGTGCTGGTCGACCGCCTCAACGCGCCGTTCGGAATCGCGGTGATCAACAACGACCTGTACGTGGCAAACACCGACGCGGTGGTGCGTTATCCGTTCACGCCCGGCCAGACGCGGATCACCGCGCCGCCGGTGACGGTGGTCGGGCTTCCGGCCGGGCCGATCAACCACCATTGGACCAAGAGCCTGGTGGCGAGCCCGGACGGAACCCGGCTCTACGCAAGCGTTGGATCGAACAGCAACGCGCTGGAACGCGGCGTCGAGGCCGAGAAGGACCGGGCGGCGATCCTCGAGATCGACCCGGCGACCGGCCTTTACAAGGTGTTCGCCAGCGGGCTCAGGAACCCCAACGGCCTCACCTTCTACCCGGGCAGCAACACCTTGTGGACGGTGGTCAACGAGCGCGACGAACTCGGCCCCAACCTGGTGCCCGATTACATGACCTCGGTTCGCCCGGGCGGCTTCTACGGCTGGCCCTACAGCTATTACGGACAGCATGTGGACCCGCGGGTGCGGCCGCAGCGGCCCGATCTGGTGGCGCGCGCGATCAGCCCGGATTATGCGCTGAGCTCGCACGTCGCGGCGCTTGGCCTTGCCTTTTACCAAGGCGCAAGCTTCCCGGCATCGTTCCGCGGCGGCGCCTTCATCGGCGAGCATGGCAGCTGGAACCGCACGGAGCCGCACGGCTACAAGGTGGCGTTTGTCAGTTTCCAGAACGGCAAACCGGTCGGCATTCCTAAGGATTTCGTCACCGGCTTTCTGAAGGACGGCAAGGCGCGCGGGCGTCCGGTGGGCGTGGCGGTCGACCGAACCGGTGCGTTGATCGTGGCCGACGATGTCGGGAACACCGTGTGGCGGGTGAGCTATGCGGCCGCTTCGCCCGCGTCGCCCGCTCCAGCCGGAGCCACCCCGGCCGGTGCCGCGCCGGCGGGAGGGCGCTAGACCCGCCCGCGCTTTTCCGGGCGAGGCGCCCCCGCCTTGCCTCGACACGGCCCAGCCGTTACGCCCCGGTGAACTAGCGGGAGAGGCGAATGCGTATCGCGTGCCTGGGCGGCGGACCCGCCGGGCTGTATTTCGCGATTTCAATGAAGCTGCGCGACCCCGCGCACGAAATCGACCTGTATGAGCGCAACCGCGCGGACGACACGTTCGGCTGGGGCGTGGTGTTCTCCGACCAGACGGTTGAAAATTTGCTGGCGAACGATCCGGTGTCCGGCGCGGCGATCCAGGCCGAGTTCGCCCATTGGGACGATATCGATGTCCACATCCATGGCGAGACAATCCGCTCTTCGGGACACGGCTTCATCGGCATCGGCCGCAAGCGGCTGCTGGCGATGTTGCAGGCGCGGGCGCTCGAACTCGGCGTGCGGCTGCACTTCGAAACGGAGGCGAGCGCGCGGCTCGAGGATTGGGCGGATCACGACCTGGTGATCGCCGCCGACGGGGCCAACAGCCGTATCCGCACCGCCTACCAAAAGCATTTCGGAGTCGACATCCAGCTTCGCCCCAATCGCTTCTTCTGGTTCGGGACGGAGAAGGTGTTCGACGCCTTCACCTTTGCGTTCGAGGAGACGGCGGCGGGGTGGGTGTGGGCGCATGCCTATCGCTTCGACGAGGGGCACTCGACTTTCATCATGGAGATGGCGCCGGAGACCTGGGTGGGGCTCGGCCTCGACAAGATGGGGCAGGACGAGGCGATTGCCTTGTGCGAGGGCATTTTCGCCAAGTATCTCGACGGGCAGGCGCTGCAATCCAATGCGCGGCATTTGCCGGGGCCGCAGGCGTGGCTGCAGTTCCGGCGAATCCTCTGCGAGCGCTGGTCGCATCGCAACCTGATCCTGCTCGGCGATGCGGCGCATACCGCGCACTTCTCGATCGGATCGGGCACCAAGCTTGCGCTGGAGGATGCGATCAAGCTTGCCGAGGTGCTGAGCCGGCCCGGCCTGTCGCGGGAAGCGGCGCTGGAGGAGTATCGGGCGGAACGCAGCGTCGAGGTGCTCAAGCTCCAGAACAGCGCGCGCAATTCCACCGAATGGTTCGAAACGCTGGAGCGCTATCTGCATTTCGAGCCGATCCAGTTCGCTTACTCGCTGCTCACCCGGTCGCAGCGGGTGAGCCATGAGAATCTGCGGTTGCGCGACAAGGGCTGGCTCGAGGGGGTGGAGCGCTGGTTCCAGTCGCAGGCGCGGGGCGCGCCGGTCAACGACCCCGCGCCGCCGATGTTTGCGCCCTACCGGCTTCGCGAGATGCGGCTGGCCAACCGCGTCGTGGTCTCGCCGATGGCGACTTACTCGGCGCAGGACGGCGTGCCGGGCGACTTCCACCTCGTCCATTACGGCACTCGGGCGCAGGGGGGCGCCGGGCTGGTCTATACGGAGATGACCTGCGTGTCGGCGGAGGGGCGGATCACGCCGGGCTGCCCGGGGCTGTACACGGACGCGCAGGCGGCGGCGTGGGCGCGGATCGTCGCTTTCGTGCATGCCAACAGCCGCGCGAAGGTTTGCCTGCAGCTTGGCCATTCGGGGCCGAAGGGCAGCACCAAGCTCGGCTGGGAAGGCTATGACGTGCCGCTGGACGGCGGCAACTGGCCGGTGATGGCGGCCTCGGATGTGCCGTGGAGCGGGGAGAACCAGGTGCCCCGGCCGATGACGCGCGCCGACATGGACGCGCTGCGCGAGCAGTTCGTGGCGGCGGTGCGGCGCGGGGCGGAGGCCGGGTTCGACATGGTCGAGCTCCACGCCGCGCACGGCTATCTGCTGTCGAGCTTCATCACGCCGCTGACCAACCGCCGCACCGACGATTATGGCGGCAGCCTAGAGAACCGGCTGCGCTTTCCCCTGGAGGTGTTCCGGGCGATGCGTGAGGCGTGGCCGGCGGAGAAGCCGATGGCGGTGCGGATTTCCGCCAACGACTGGATGGGGGACGCCGGGGTCACACCGGACGAAGCGGTGGCGATCGGCCGCGCCTTTGCCGAGGCGGGCGCGGATTTGATCGACGTTTCGGCGGGGCAGACCTGGGCGGACAGCCGCCCGGTTTACGGCCGCATGTTCCAGACGCCGTTCGCCGACAAGGTTCGCAACGAAGGCCGGGTCGCGACGATGGCGGTGGGGAATATCTACGAGCCGGATCATGTGAACTCGATCCTGGCGGCGGGGCGGGCGGATCTGGTGGCGCTGGCGCGGCCGCATCTCGTTGATCCGATGTGGACGTTGCGGGCCGCGGCGGGGTTCGATTATCGCGAGCAATGGGTGCCGCCGCCGTATCTGGGTGGGGTTACGCAGTTGGCGCGCAACATGAAGCGGGAGCAGGAAATGGCGCTCAAGGCATGAGGGGGGAGGTGCCCTCACCCTCCCACCAGGGTGTGCCCTCACCCTCCCACCCGGCTTCGCCGGGCGGGCCCCTCCCTCTCCCGAAATGGGAGAGGGGCTGTTGGGCGGCGCTGACTATAGCCCCTCTCCCTTTACGGGAGAGGGAGGGACCCGCCGCGAAGCGGTGGGAGGGTGAGGGCCTGTGACTCGCCTCGCAGGACACCATGCCCTGATCACCGGCGGCGGCACCGGCATCGGTGCTGCAATCGCGCGCGCGCTGGGGGCGGAGGGCGCGAAGCTGACGCTGGTGGGGCGGCGGCTCGAGAAGCTGGAGGAAACGGCAAACCACATCCGTTCGTCCCGAGCGAAGTCGAGGGGCGCTGGCATTGAGTCTGAGGGGCGCCCCTCGACTTCGCTCGGG
>DASWNA010000002.1:0-7999 GCA_036399475.1 Allosphingosinicella sp. | reverse complement strand
CCGCTTCGAAAATCGCCCGATCTCGTCGAAGTTTCCACGGACGGCATCGCGCCGCTGGAGGGCGACGAAAGCCGCGTCGTGCTGCTCTCCGGGTGGCGCGGCCAGCCTTTTCACCTCGGCTGGCAGCGGATCGTGTCCAAGCTGGAGGCGAGCGGGGCCGCGCAGAGCAGCACGCCCGCTCCGGCACCCGCGGTGCGGCAAACGGCGGCCGCCGCCGCGGAGACTCGCGCTGACGCAGGCTCCACGCGGAGAGACGAAACCCCGGCAAGGCGCCGCTTCGCCATTCCGGCGATCGCGGCGGCGGTGCTGCTCGCGGTTGCGGGCGCGGCGGCGTGGATCGGTGACGGGCCCCGGCAAGCAGCGGAGCCGGGCAGGCCCGCCGCCCCGATCGCGGCTCCGCTGCCGGCTGCTGAGCCACTGCCCAGCCCGGCGCCGCAACCCGCCGGAGCCATCACAGCCGGCGAAACTGCGCTGGAGGGCAGCGAGCCGGTGACCGCAACCACGGGGTCTCCCGGGAATCCGCCCCGTACATCCACGTCTGCAAAGGCGGCGACCACCGCTGCCGGCCGAACCCGAGCCGGACCCCCGCCCGCAACCAGGGCGCGCGCGCCTGTCCCTCCGGTCGTGAAGCGTTATTCGAAGAAGCGCTCCAAGCTGATGCGGAAATTCTGCGAACGCAGCGGCCGCAATACGCTCGAGTGCCGGATTTTCGCCCGTTCTACCCGTGCGGCGCAGCGGTAACCGGGCCCGGCCACCCGCCGGTCTGGCGCAGCGCTTCGGCAAGGCCGATTCCGGCCGCCACCGCGAGGTTGAGGGATCGCGTGCCCGGCGTCTGTGGAATGCGTACGCGTAGCCCCGCGCGGGCGTGCACCTCGTCCGGAGCGCCGCGGCTTTCCGATCCGAACAGCAGGGTGTCGTTTGGCTCGAACTGGGCGTCGGCAAGCGGCAGGGCGCTCCGTGTGGTGAACAGAACCAGGCGGCTGGGCAGAAGCGCTTCAAACGCCGCCCAGCCCGCGTGGCGGGTAACGGCGGCAAGCTCGGCATAATCCATGCCCGCCCGCTTCAGCGCCCGGTCCGAGAAAGGAAAGCCGCACGGCTCGACGAGGTCCAGCGGCACCCCCAGGCAGGCGGCAAGGCGGATCACCGTGCCGACATTGCCGGCCTGATCGGGCTGAAACAAAGCAAGGCGCATGGCCGCTTCCCATGCGGGGCGCGCCGCGGGCAATCAAGGACAAGCGACGGCCGCAGCTGGGCTCAGGGTTCCTGATGGCGTTCGTGCACACTTTGTGCGGCGGGTAAGTTGATCGGTTGTTCGATTCCGGTAACAAATGCCGGCTAGATGACGATCCCGCTCCCCCGCCCACGCCGCACTTTCGAGTAAGCTTCATTTCCCCCGATACCGATCGAAGCCCCGGTCTCGCCGCCTTGCGGCTGAGGCGGAAAGAACTGGAGCGGCGCATCGAGGCGCTGAGCTCGAGCGGGGCACGCGTGCAGGAGCTTGGCGACAAGGGCCTGCACGGTGGGACCGAACAGACCTTGGTCGCCCTTTACCGCGAACTGGGCGAAGTGGGCGCACTCATTCAGCGGGCTGTTCGCAACGGGAAGGGCACCGCACCGTAGCAATACGGGGTGCCGCGCATGCTTGTTCTCCGCCAGAAGGCACGGAGCCGGTCGCGAATTGTCCCCAACAGATCCGCCGGCCAGGGCCGGAGCCCACCTCCACGGCGCTCCGGCCCGCTTCCCCCAACCGCCGGGCTCTTCCTGAAGCTGAACGCAATGGCAGCCGCGAGTCACGGCCGCTGCCGGTGCGCTACGCCCCTCGGCATTCACAAGGCGTTCAAAATGGCAGTTGGCAAAGCGCCGTCCACCCGTCTATCAGGCGCGCCAAGCTGCTAGGGGTTAGTTTCCCCGACGCGGCGCTGTGCGCGGGCGTATCCCCGGCTTCCCCGCCGGCCGCTTCGCATATCCTGGTTCGAACCGGTTGAAGGATGTTATGGCGACCGTTGAACACACAGATGGGACGCTTGGCCCCGCGCCCGATGACCACACGCCCGAAAACGGCGTACGCCGCCGCGACTTCATCAATATCGCCGCAGTGAGCTTTGCCGGAGTCGGCGCGGCCGCGACGCTTTACCCGCTGGTCAACCAGATGAACCCGTCTGCCGATGTGCTGGCGCTCGCCTCCATCGAGGTAGACGTGTCGCAGATCCAGGTCGGGCAGGCGATCAAGACGATCTTTCGCAAGCAGCCGCTCTTCGTGCGTCACCTGACGCCGGCCGAGATGCAGGCGGCCAACGCCGTCTCGACGGGCGACCTTCGTGATCCCCAGACGCTTGTGGAGCGCACGGCCGAGGGCAAGCCGCAATGGCTGATCACCATGGGCGTGTGCACCCATCTGGGCTGCGTGCCGCTGGGCGCCGCCGAGGGCGAGAATCGCGGCCAGTTCGGCGGGTATTTCTGCCCGTGCCACGGCTCCCATTACGATACCGCCGGCCGAATCCGTAAGGGCCCGGCTCCCAAGAATCTCGAGGTGCCGGAGTATAAGTTCACTTCCGACACCGTGGTCACCGTCGGCGAGGCAGCATAAGATGAGCTTTCCCTGGGCAAAAGCCTACCAGCCCAAATCGGGCCTGATGCGCTGGATCGACGAGCGGCTGCCCTTGCCGCGGCTCGTGTTCAATTCGATCGGCGGCGGCTACGAAGTGCCGCGCAACTTGAACTACATGTGGAATTTCGCGGTTCTCGCCGGCTTCGCCCTGATGCTGCAGATCGTGACCGGCATCATCCTTGCCATGCACTATGCGCCGGCCGGAACGCTTGCCTTCCAGTCGGTTGAGCACATCATGCGCAACGTCAACCAGGGTTGGCTGCTGCGCTACGCCCATGCCAACGGCGCGAGCTTCTTCTTCATCGTCACCTACATCCACATCTTCCGCGGCTTGTATTACGGTTCCTACAAGGCGCCGCGCGAGCTCGTCTGGATGCTGGGCGTCGTTATTCTCCTGCTGATGATGGCCACCGCCTTCATGGGCTATGTGCTTCCCTGGGGGCAGATGAGCTTCTGGGGGGCCAAGGTGATCACCGGCCTGTTCGGCGCGATCCCGCTGGTCGGCGAGCCGATCCAGACCTGGCTGCTCGGCGGCTTCGCGCCCGACAATGCCGCGCTCAACCGCTTCTTCTCGCTCCACTATCTGCTGCCGTTCGTGATCGCCGGGGTGGTCATCCTCCACATTTGGGCGCTTCACATTCCGGGCTCGAACAACCCCACCGGCGTGGACATCAAGTCGCCGCGGGACACCCTGCCGTTCCACCCGTACTACACGGCCAAGGACGGCTTCGGCCTGGGTGTGTTCCTGATCATCTACGCGGCGGTGACCTTCTACGCGCCGAACTATCTCGGCCACGCCGACAATTACATCCCGGCCAACGCTCTTTCGACGCCGGCGCACATCGTGCCCGAATGGTATTTCTGGCCGTTCTACGCGATCCTGCGCGCCTTCACCGTGGACTTCATCCTGCCGGCGAAGCTGTGGGGCGTGCTCGCCATGTTCGCGGCGATCCTGCTCCTCTTCTTCCTCCCTTGGATCGATCGTTCGCCGGTGCGCTCGGGCAATTACCGCCCGACCTTTCAGAAATTCTTCTGGATTCTGGTGGCGGATGTGCTGGTGCTCGGCTGGGTCGGCGGCCTGCCGGCGGAAGAGCCTTATGTTATGATCAGCCAGCTCGCGACCATGTACTATTTCGCGCACTTCCTGATCATTCTGCCGATCCTTTCCGCAACCGAGCGGACGCTGCCATTGCCGAGTTCGATCGCGGACTCGGTGCTGCACGGGCAGCAAGCTGAATCGCAGCCGTACGGCACGACGCCGCGGCCCGCTGCGGCCGAATAAGGGAAAGAAGCGTCATGGTTCGTCTTATCGCCTTCCTGGTCGGCCTCGGCTTCTGCTTCATTGCGGGCTTCTCGCTGATCACCGGCGCGATCACCTATCTCACGGAGCCCCACGAGGAGTCCGTCGAGCACAAGTTCCACCTCGAGCCTCGGGACATCGCTTATTCGTTCGACGGCCCATTCGGGAAATATAACGATCAGCAGCTCCAGCGCGGTTTCCAGGTCTACAAGGAGGTTTGCGCCTCCTGCCACAGCCTGAGCCTGGTTTCCTTCCGCAACCTTTCCGAGATCGGCTATGGGGAACCGGAAGTGAAGGCGATCGCCAACCAGTGGCAGATCGAAGTGCCCAGCATCGATCCGAAAACCGGCGAGGCGTCGAGCCGCAAGGCGATCCCGGCCGATGCCTTCCCGTCGCCGTACCCGAACGAAACGGCGGCGCGGGCCGGCAACAACAATGCGCTTCCGCCCGATCTCTCGCTTATGGCCAAGGCACGCCACGGCGGCTCGGCCTACATTGCTTCGCTGCTCACCGGCTATCGCGATCCGGCGACCTACAAGAACGAGAAGGGCGAGGCGCTTCCGGCCGAGATCCGTCCCGGCCAGGGCCTGCACTTCAACCCCTATTTCCCGAACTTGAACATCGCCATGCCGCCGCCCATCGCTGCCGACGGCCAGGTGACCTACGCCGACGGCACCGCCGCGACGCGCGATCAGATGGCTAAGGACGTCTCCGCCTTCCTCGCCTGGACCGCCGAGCCCCGGCTCGAGAACCGCCATCGCACGGGTCTCGCGGTGCTGATCTTCCTGCTGATCTCCACCGTGCTCGCCTACATGGCCTACCAGAACATCTGGGCCGGCGCGAAGCAGCCGCCGGCGCGGGGGGACGGTGACGACGATTACGCGTCCGGCCACGGCCACCCGCCAACCACCGGCCAGAAGCACCTCTGATCAAGAACCCCTCCGGCCCAAACCGGAGGGGTTTTTCGTTGTGGGGGGGGGCGGACCGGTGGAGCCCTTCTATTCCCCTCCCTGCGCTCGGCATCGTCGTGGAGGCAGGGCCCCGGAAAGGGAGGGGCTAGGGGTGGGTTTCCACACTTTCCGAAAGCGGGGCCATGGTGTCGAACCCACCCCCGGCCCCTCCCTCTCGAAGACCCGCGCACGTCTTCGCGAAACCATGGAAAGGAGGGGAGTTCTTCGCTTCTGAAAGCAGGCAGCCGAACTCAGGTTCCTACTTGGCGGCCAGCTTTGCCTTGTCAGGTAAGCCCAAAGCCCGGATCGCCTCTGAGTTGGCAGCCATCGGCTGAACGGCACGGTAGATGCGGGTCACCCCCGCCCGGCCGGTGTGCGGCAAGGACGCGGCGAGCCGGTAACCGGAGGCCGGATCGGCGAGCGCGGCAGCGAGAAGCGGCCGGTGGGCGAACTCCTCCACTCCTGGCCGCTCGGCTACGACCACTCCAGAAATGCCAAGCCTGCGCATCTCGGCGGCGGCGGCGGCGGGATCGGTGAATCGCAGGGTGTAGCGATTGCCCATGAAGTCGCTCTCCGCGAGCAGCTTGGACGCGCGTACCGTGTAGCGGCCAAGCCCGGGATCGCGCACCGCCATCGCCGCCACGAACGCACCCTCCGCTCCACTGCCGCCGTCGATCATCCAGGCCGCGTTCGCACCCCCTGACGCGGCCAATGCGGCGGCTTCCTCCATGCGCAAATTGGCCTTGGGCTCGCGGGCCGCAAGGTGCGCCGCGCCGGGAAGAACGAGCAGCAGCAGCGGTGCTGCCGCCGAGCGCGGCGCCGTAGCCGCGATCCGGGCAAGCTCGGCGGCACCCGCCACCGCAAGCACGATGATGGCCGGGAGGGCAGGGGCCATGTAGCGCGGGTCGAGATCGACCGGCACCAGCGCCTGCAGCAGCACCGTGGCCAGCATCAGCGCAATCGCCGCCGACGCCATGTTCCAGCGCGCCGGCTCCGCCCCGCGCCGCGCCCATGGCCCCCAGGCGCCGAGGAGCGCCAGCAGCAGCCCTGCCAGTCCCACATTGGCAATCAGCCCGGCGCCGTTGTTAGACAGCGACAGCGCGGCGTAAGCGAGCCCCGGCTCGTAGTTGAAGCCGTCGGCCGCGATGCCCGCCGTCGCCAGATACCACGGCACCACCGGCGCCAGTCCGACAGCGGCGCCGACCCAAAGCTTGGCGGACCGCAGCAAGTCCCACCGCCCGGTCAGCGCGATGTGAAAGGCGGGCAAGAGGACGAGCAGCCAGCCATTGCCCTTGATCAAAATCGCAAGGGCGGTGAGGCCGGCGAACAGCAGGATTCGTACCCAGGTCTGCCGCTCGGCGAAGCACGCCCAGGCCAGGCCGGCGAACACCGCGCAGGCGGCAAGCGGCTGGTCGAGCATGAAAAAGGCCTGTCCCTCCAGCGCCAGCGGGGTCAGCGCCCAAAGCACCGCGCCCGCAATCGCCGCCGGTCGGCCCTCGATCCTCAGCAGCAACGCCGCGACCCCGACCGCAGGTAACGCGGCAAGAAGCAGGTTCACCGCCATCGCCGTCTGCGGCGTCGCCGGCGCGAACCAGAAGACCGGCGCCACCAGCCCGTAGAAAGCCGGCGGCCAGTGGCCGATCGAGATCTTCGGGTAATGGAGGTAATATTCGGTGGCGAACGCCAACGGGTTCTGGCCGAGCGCGTCCCCCACGTAGGCGGCGACGAACCAGCTGTTCAGGAAGTGCGCCGGCTCGTCCGCACCGGAAAAGCCGGAGGTCCACGCCCCCGTAACCCAGAGCGAAAGCACGCCCGCCAGCAGGGCCAGTGCATAAGCTGCGGCAAGGGTCGGCAGGCTGCGGGTGCGCGTCATCGCCCGCGGTTTACCGGCCCGCGCTTGCCATTTCGCTAATGCCGCTTCGTGTTCCTCGTTGCACGTCTGGAACCAGAAGGGATGATCCTTCGTTTTCAGAGTCTTAGGATTTGCCGGTGGTTCAAGCTCAGGGGCGGAGCCCAGGGCTCCCGGTCGTTTTTCCCTGTTTTGTCCGGAGAGTAGCTTATGTCCCCCAACCGCCTTCGCACCCTTGTTCTGGCGCTTGCCGCCTCTGCCGGCCTGTCCGCCTGCGCCACTTACGATAACGGCTATGGCTATGCCTCCGTCGGTTACGGCGGCGGCTATGGCGGCTGCGACTCCTATTACGACGATTGTTACGGCGGCGGTTACGGCGCCGACTATGGCAGCAGCTATTATGGCTGGTACAACGATTATTATTATCCCGGCATCGGCTTCTACATCTACGACCGCTCGGGCCGCCGCCATCAGTGGGACGACAGCCAGCGCCGCTATTGGGAAGGCCGCCGCGGCCAATATGGCCAGCGCGACTGGAACGACCGCCGCTACGAGAATTGGGGCAATTACCGCGGCAACCGTCAGGAGTATCGCGAGGATCGCCGCGAGGTGCGCGAGAACCGCCAGGATTACCGCCAGGACCGCCGCGGTGATCGCATCGAAAACCGCCAGGAACGGCAAGAGGACCGCCAGGCAGTTCGCAACGGCACCGTGACTCGCGAGCAGTTCCGCCAGGACCGTCAGCAGGACCGCATCGAAAACCGCCAGGAACGCCGCCAGGACCGCGGCCAGCTCCGCCGCGAAAACCGCCGCGACCGGCGGGATTGAATCTTCCGGACACCGACGGCAGCCGGATATTCGCCTGCCTTCGCTTGAGACTGGGCATGAACCCTCTCCCCGGTGGGGAGAGGGCAGGGTGAGGGGGTTCTAAGTCGGCGCTTCTCCTCGGCCGCCGGACCCCCTCACCCCAACCCTCTCCCCGCTGGGGAGAGGGAGCAAGAGGTGCCTCAGCTCTCCGCCGGCCGTCGCCGCATCAGCACGATGCTGGTGAAGGTCAGCACCGGCACGCCATCCTGATTGGTTACGGTCGTCGCCGAGCGGAACGAGCCGATCTCCGGCTTCGACCGGGACGGCGTGACGTCGATGATCCTGGCGTGGACGTGCAGCGTATCGCCCGGATAGACCGGCTTCAGCCAGCGAAGCTCATCGATGCCGGGCGAACCCAGCCCCGCTTGCTCGCTCTCCACCACGTGCCGTGCAATCACACCCATCACCATCGCACAGGTGTGCCA
>DASWNA010000001.1:0-107567 GCA_036399475.1 Allosphingosinicella sp. | reverse complement strand
CGGCGAGATCTCCCCGGCTGTAGACCCGCCGCCCCTCGTCCTTCGCCAGAGCGCCGATCAACGCCGAGTCGATGCTTTGGCTGGAGGCGGGCGGATGCGGCACCTCCCAAACCGGCGCGAGCGCCTCCACACCCCTATTCGCCGCCCACCAGTTGGTCGCGACGCATGCGACCCAGCCCGGAGCGTCCAGCGCTCCGAACACGCCCGGGACGGCCAGTCCCTTTTCCCTGCTCCAGCGGGCGAGCCGGCTGTCCGCGGTCGGCCCGGCACGCACCGAGGCATAGGCCATGTCCGGCAGCCTGATGTCCCCCGCGAACGGGGCCGAGCCGTCGACCTTGGAGGGCAGATCCAGCCTCGGCAGCGGCTGCCCGGTCAGCCGGTTGTCGATCCCGGCGCGGATCGGCAGATGCTCGGGCAGCTCCTCTCCCGCCGCCGCCTCGGCAAGCTCGGCGAAGCTCAGCCTGCGCCCGCCGTCGAGCACGAAGCCCGCCGCGGTGTCGAGGCTCTCCCATTCCACGCCCCAGCGCCCGGCGGCCGCCTTCATCAGCAGCGCCCGCGCCCCCGCGCCCGCCTCGCGCATCCGCGCCTCGAAGCCGCGGATGGAGGTCGACCCGGCGGTGGCGGTAAGCGCGTTGCGGGTCGCATATTCGTGCGACGCCCAGCGGGCGGGGCTTTGCAGCCAGCCGGGCGCCGCCGCGTCCGCCACGGCTTCGGCAAGCAGGGTGTTGGCGTAAAGCGGCGAGGAGGGCGCGGGCTCCACCGCCACCGTCTCCCAGGCGGCGCCAAGCTCATCGGCCAGGATTTGCGGCAGGCTGGTCCAAACGCCCTGGCCGAGCTCCGCCTGCGGCACCGCGACGATCACCCGACCGTCCGTGCCGATCTTCAAAAACGCGTTGAACACGCGCTCGCCGGGCGCGGCCCGCAGATTGGGCGCGTAGCTGCGCGGCCACAGCGTCCATGCGACAAGCAGCCCCGCGCCGGCGCCGCCGCCGATCAGCAGCGAGCGACGAGACAGACGGGGGGAGCGGTCAACGGAAGCCATCGCGGCACCCCCTTCCGGATTTACCGCCGACGATCAAGGGCGCCTCGGCCGCCGCTGCGTACCCGGCCTTAACCCGCCAGCTCTTCCGAATAGCGCTCGCGCAGCAGCTTCTTCTCGATCTTGCCGGTGCCGAGCTTGGGCAGCGGCTCGTGGTGGACCCACACGTAGGCGGGCAGCTTGTACTGAGCGATCTTGTCCTGAAGGAAGGCAAGCAGCTCCGGCGCGTCCAGCACGCGGTCGTCCTCGCAATAGATCACCGCCGCCGGTACTTCGCCGAGCCGCTCGTCGGGCACGCCGAACACCGAGCATTCGGAGACGGACGGGTGCGAATAGATCGCCGCTTCCACTTCCTGGCAGCTGATATTCTCGCCGCCGCGGATGATGATGTCCTTCTTGCGGTCGACGATGAACAGATATTGCTCCTCGTCGAAATAGCCGATGTCGCCCGTCTTCAGATAACCGTCGGCGGTGAAGCCCGCCTCCGTCGACGCCGGGTCGTTCCAATAGCCGCGGATATTGGCCGCCGACCGAATCGCGATCTCGCCGGTTTCGCCCTGCGGCAGGTGGCGGTCCCCTTCGCCGAGGATCGCCACCTCAACCGTCGGCTGGTGCGGCCGGCCGGTGGAAGCCGGCTTGTCGGCGTAATTCTGCCAGAAATTGCCGCAGCCCACCGCATTGGTTTCGGTAAGGCCGTAGCCCAAAGCCGGCTGGGCGGTGCGGAAGCTGTCCTGCAGGCGCTTGACGTGCGCCACGGGGCGGGCCGCGCCGCCGGCCGCGATGTCGGTCAAGGACGACAGATCGTATTTGTCGCGGTCCGGATGCTGCATCAGCTCCAGGCTCATCGTCGGCACCCCGACGAAATAGGTGACCGTCTCCGCCTCGATCAGCCGCAGGGCCTCGCCCGCATCCCATTTCGACATCAGAACCATGCCACGGCCGATGACGAAGCTGTTCAAGAGTACCGGCACTTCGCCGGTGACGTGGAACAGCGGCACGTTGACCAGGGTGCGCGGCGGGTTGGACGGCGGACGCCCTTCCGTTTCCATGATGCCGAGCAAGGTGATCAGGCTGATCGAATAGGTGTAAACGCCGGTGGTCACCGCCCGGTGAGTCGAAACCGCGCCCTTCGACAGGCCGGTCGATCCCGACGTGAAAAGAATGGTGGCATCGTCTTCCGGCATGACCTGCGGAAGCTCCGAATCCTCGCCGCCGCGGTCCAGAACCGGCGCCATCGCTTCGGCGATCGGCCGCTCGATCGGCAGGGTCACCGATCGAACACCCAGCCCGGTCGCTTCCACCCGCTTGGCGCGGGGCGCGTCGCACAGCACCAGTGCCGGCTCGGTCAGAGCGATGCCGTGGCGCAGCTCGTCAGTCTGCCACCAGCCGTTGACCAGGGTGGCGATGCCGCCCGCCTTCAAGATAGCGATATAGCTGACGATCCAGGCCGGGCAGTTGCGCATCGCGATCGCGACCCGGTCGCCCTTCTTGATTCCCCAGCCGCCGACCAGTGCCTTGGCGGCGCGGGTCGCGGCTTCGTTGATTTCACCGAATGTCAGACGCTCACCGTCCGCGACGATTCCGATCGTCCCGGCGTGAAGCGCGCAGAAGATGTCGAACATGGATGGCAAGGTGGGCGGGAAGTTGGTGACGATCTTGCGCCCCTCCCCGTCCTCGCCGATCTGAATCCTTCCGGATCCCGGTGCGGTCACGGCCGCAAGCACCGCATCGAACTTTCGATCCAGCACGCTCGGCATCGTCTCTCCCTTTCCGTTTCGGCTCTCCGCTCTTAATAAGGAAAGCAGCCGGAGGGGGAAGCCTTTGATAGATTCGTTTCTGAATATCGTGGCGGCCGCCGCCGCGCCGTTCGATTACAACCACATGGGCCTCGATCCCGTCGCGCTCGACCTCGGCTTTTTCCAGCTGCGCTGGTATTCCCTCGCCTACCTTGTCGGCATCCTCGCCGGCTGGTGGTATTGCCTGAAGATGCTGGGCCGGCCCGGCGCCCCGATGGCGCGGCGGCACGCCGACGACATGGTGTTCTACGGCACCCTGGGCGTGATCCTCGGCGGGCGCATCGGCTACGTGCTGTTCTACCGGCCCGAATTCTACTTCGCCAACCCGCTGGAGATCCTCCAGCTCTGGGATGGCGGCATGTCGTTCCACGGCGGCGCGGCGGGCACCAGCGTTGCCATGTTCTACCTTGCCTGGAAGAACAAACTCAGCGTTCTGCGAGTCCACGATTATGTGTCGTGCGTGGTGCCGATCGGCCTGTTCCTCGGCCGCCTCGCCAATTTCGTCAACGGCGAGCTGTGGGGCCGGCCGACGGACGTGCCTTGGGCGGTGGCGTTTCCCGACGGCGGCCCGATCGGCCGCCACCCGAGCCAGCTCTACGAAGCGGGGCTTGAAGGCATTCTCCTGTTCGCGGTGCTCGGCTTGCTCTTCTGGCGCACCGACGCGCGCTACAAGCCGGGGCTGCTGACCGGCGTGTTCGTGCTCGGCTACGGCCTCAGCCGCTTTCTGGTGGAATTCTTCCGCCAGCCGGATGCCGGCCTCGAGAACCTTTCCTGGGGCCTGACCATGGGCCAGACGCTGACCCTGCCGATGATCCTCGCCGGGCTGTTCCTGATCGCCACCGCCAAGGGCCGCCGCCAGCGGGTTGAGCCGATCGCGGGCGCGGAGAGCGTTGCCTGAGGCGCCATGGCGGAGGAAGAGAGTGGGGACGAAAAGGCGTCCCGGCGCGAAGACCGGTTTTGGGGCTGCGGAGGCGATCTCGTCGGGTGCGGCTGCCAGGGCATGCTGGGACTAGCGATCATTCCCCTGGTGCTTTTCTTTTTTTGGCTTTGACCGCGACATGACCGGACTTGCCGAGCGCCTTCAGCGCGCCATCGCCCATTCGGGGCCGATCTGCGTCAGCCGCTATATGGCCGAGGCCAACGCGCATTATTACGCGACTCGCGATCCGCTGGGCGCCGCCGGCGATTTCACCACGGCGCCCGAAATCAGCCAGATGTTCGGGGAGCTGATCGGCCTTTGCCTGGCCGACGTTTGGGCGCGCGCAGGCAAGCCGGTCGCCGCGTATGTGGAGCTCGGCCCCGGGCGCGGCACCCTCGCCGCCGATGCGTTGCGGGCGATGCGCGCCGCCGGCTTCTCGCCGGAAGTGCATCTGGTGGAGACCAGCCCGGTATTGCGCGGGGTCCAGGCCGAGCGCGTGCCGGGCGCGCAATGGCATGACGATCTTTCGACCCTGCCGGGCGACCGCCCGCTGCTGGTTGTCGCCAACGAATTCTTCGACGCCCTTCCCGCCCGGCAACTGATCCGCACTTCGCGCGGCTGGCACCAGCGGCTGGTTGGGCATGACGGCAGCCGGTTCGTGCCGGGCGCCGGCCCGGCCGTGCCGGAGGCGGCGATTCCCCCGCACCTGCGCGCCGCGCCGGAGGGCAGCGTGATCGAGACGTCGCCCGCCTCCCTCGCTTACCTGCGCCTGCTCACCGGGCGGCTGGCGGCACAAGGGGGCGCGGCGCTGATCGTCGATTACGGCCACGACCGCACCTCGGCGGGCGAGACGCTGCAGGCGGTGCGCGCCCATGCTTATGCCGATCCCTGGATCGAGCCCGGCGAATCGGACCTTACCGTCCATGTCGATTTCGAGGCGCTTACCGCCGCCGCGCGGGAAAGCGGCGTGCAGGTGCTCGGTCCCGCCAGCCAGGGCGACTTCCTGACCCGGCTCGGCGTCAACGCGCGCCTCACCGCCCTTTCGCGCACGGCCCCCCAACGGGCCGAAGAGTTCCGCGTTGCCCGGGACCGCCTCGTCGCGCCCGGCGAGATGGGCCGGCTATTTCGCGTTCTCGCCCTTGCCGCGCCCGATTGGCCTGTTCCAGAGGGCCTCGCATGATCACCTACCGCCTCGCTACGCCCGATGACGCACCCGCCATCGACTCGATCTTCCGCCAAAGCTTTACCGAAACTTTCGGCCACCTCTACGCGCCCGAGGATCTCGCCGCTTTTCTGGACGGCTTCACCGACGCCGGTTGGCGGGCCGAGCTGGCTGATCCTCGCTTCGCCTTTCGCCTCGCCGAAGAAGAAGGGCGCGCCGCCGGCTATCTGAAGCTTGGCCCCACCAGCCTGCCCCACGTCGCGCCGGGCCCAGCCATCGAACTCAGGCAATTCTACCTGCTCGGCCCCTGGCAAGGGCGGGGCGTTGCCGGGACGCTCATGGACTGGGCTCTGGCCGAGGCACGCGCCCGCGGCGCCGAGGCCATGTATCTTTCCGTCTTCATCGACAACCACCGCGCCCGCCGCTTCTACGAGCGCTACGGCTTCGCCTACCTCGGGCCCTATGCGTTCATGGTCGGCAACCACCCCGACGAAGACCAGGTGCTGCGCCTCTCGCTGAAAGACGAAGAATGACCATTGAACCGTTCCGTGCGAACGCCCTCGCGGGTCTCCCCCACGGCTTCCTCGGCCGCCGCGGCGGAGTGAGCCGCGGCGTGGTCGAAGGGCTCAACGTCGGCTGGGGTGCGGAAGACGATCCCGAGGCCGTCCGCGAAAACCGCCGCCGCGCAGTTGAGGCCGTGGCGCCCGGCACCCGCTTGGTCACCCTCCACCAGACCCACAGCCCGGATGCGCTCTACGTCACCGATCCGTTCCCCGACGACGCCCGCCCGCATGCCGACGCAATGGTCACCGACCGTCCCGGCCTGCTGCTCGGCATCCTCACAGCGGACTGCGCGCCGGTGCTATTCGCCGACCGGGAAGCGGGTGTGATCGGCGCGGCTCATGCCGGCTGGAAGGGCGCCTTTTCCGGGGTGATCGAGGCCACCGTGGCCGAGATGGAGCGGCGCGGCGCCTCCCGCCCCAGGATCGCCGCCGCCGTCGGCCCGTGCATCGCGCGCAAGAGCTACGAGGTGGACGACGCCTTTCTGTCCCGCTTCGTCCAGGCCGACCCGGAAAACGAACGCTTCTTCGCCGCAAGCCGCGAGGGCCACCATCGCTTCGACCTTGAAGGCTTCGTCCTCTCCCGCCTGGCCGAAGCCGGCCTCGCCCGGGTCGAGGCGCTCGGCCAGGACACCTACAGCCAGCCCGACACCTTCTACAGCTACCGCCGCGCAACGCACAAAGCCGAGCCCACCTACGGCCGCCAGATCAGCCTGATCGCCCTTTAGCTCCTCGCCCTCGGGGGAGAGGGGTTGGGGAGAGGGGCAGTGCCTCAATCCGCTCATCCTGAGGAGCCGCTGAGGAGGCGAAGCCGTCTCGAAGCGGCGTCTCGAAGGACGCACGGTGCTGGTCCTTCGAGACGGGCCTTCGACTTCGCTCAGTCCCTCCTCAGGATGAGCGGCTTTGGGAAGGCCGCGGACTCCCCCTCTCCCAACCCTCTCCCCAATGGAGAGAGGGCTTTTAGTAAGCCAGCCCGATCCCATCCGCCCGCACATCCGAAGCGGCCCCGTACACAAGCTGTCCCCCACTCTCCCGCCGCTCGACGCACGAATAGCGCCCGAAGCCCCCATCCGAAGCCCCGATCCGCCACCCCATGTTGGCCAGCGCCAGCTTGGTACGATCCGGTACCCCGGTCTCCAGCCGCAACATCCCCGTCCCACCGATCGACTTGTCATCCTCGCCCATCTGCTCGGACGAGCCTTCATGGTGCCAGCGCGGCGCGTCGCCGGCGGCCTGTGCGTCGAGGCCATAATCCGTGCGGTTGACGATGATCTGCGTCTGCCCCTGCGGCTGCATGTCGCCGCCCATTACCCCGAACGAAAGCCACGGCTTGCCGTCCAGCGTCGCGAAGCCAGGAATGATCGTCTGGAACGGCCGCTTGCCCGGCGCATAGACGTTGGGGTGCCCACCCTGGAGCGAGAAGAGCTGGCCCCGGTCGTGGAACATGAAGCCGAGCCCGTCCGCCACCAGCCCAGACCCCATGCCGCGGAAGTTGGACTGGATCAGGCTGACCATCATCCCGTCCTTGTCGGCGACGGTGAGGTAGGTCGTGTCGCCCCGCGACGGCGCCTGGCCCGGCCGCACGTCGGGGTTGATCCGGTCGGGGCGGATCAGCTTCGCCCGCTCCGCCGCATATTCCTTCGAGATCAGCCACCCGTTCGGGATCTTGGCGAAATCGGGATCGGCATAATAGCGCGCCCGATCCTCGTAGGCCAAACGCTTGGCCTCGGCCTGCAGGTGGATGGAGAGCGCCGACTCGAACCCGGCGGCCTTCATGTCGAAGCGCTCGATCATGTTGAGCATCTGCAACGTCGCCACGCCCTGCGTATTCGCCCCGATCGCGTGCACGCCGACGCCGCGATAGGTGGTCATCAGCGGCTCGGTCCATTCGCTCTTGTGCGCGGCGAGGTCGGCGCGGGTCATCCAGCCTCCGATCCGCTTGAAGTAAGCTTCAATCGTGCGCGCGATCTCGCCCTCGTAGAAAGCGTCGCGCCCGCCCGCCGCAATGGCGCGGTAGGTGCGGGCAAGGTCCGGATTGCGGAAGATCTCGCCCGCCCGCGCCTTGTCGCCCGACGCGTAGGTCGCCTGCGCGTTGGCGATCTCCTCGATCCCCAGCCCCGGCCGCGCATAGTTCGCCATCGCCCGGTTCATGTAATAGGCCACCACCGGCGAAAGCGGCACGCCCCCTTCCGCATAAGCGATCGCCGGCTCGAACAACTCACGCCATTTCAGGCGTCCGTAGCGCTGGTGGAGCTGCCACCAGGCATCCACCGTGCCCGGCACCGTCACCGTTACCGCGCCGTAGGAGGGCAGCACGCCGCCCTTTGCCCGCGAGCGCACCGTCTCCAGACTGAGCCCGCGCGGGGATCGGCCGGAGCCGGCGATGCCCACCACCTTCGCCGCCTTCGGGTCCCACAGCATCGCGTAAAGGTCGCCGCCGATGCCGTTGGCGGTCGGCTCCAGGAAGCCGTGCGCCGCGTTGATCGCGATCGCCGCGTCCACCGCCGAGCCGCCCTTCTTCAAGATTTCGATGCCCGCCAATGTGCCCAGCGGATGCGAAGACGCCGCCGCTCCGTTGCGGCCGAACACTTCCGAACGAGTCGCGAAGCTCGCTCCCACCGGCCGGTCGCCTGCCTCGACATCGGGATAAAGCTGAGTCCCCGGCAAGGCAGGGCTGACCGGCTCCCCCGGCTGCGCCCCGGCGTTCCGAGCCAACGAGAGTCCCACCGCGGCAGCGGGAACGGCGGCGAGGAAGGTGCGTCTGCGCAACGGGCATACTCCTTGGACAGGTGGCCTGTTTGCTCCCCCTAGCAGCACCGCCCCCGCTCTGGCATCAGCCATTGCACGAGGGGGAGGATGAATGGCCGGACGTTACGGACTGTGGGGCGGCCTCGCCGCTTTCGCGATCATGCTGCTGCTGCCCGCGCCCGCCGGAATGCCGCTCGCCGCCTGGAAGACCACCGCCTTGGTGGTGCTGATGGCGACCTGGTGGATGACCCAGGCGCTGCCGCTTACCGCCACCGCACTCGTGCCCTTCCTCGCTTTCCCGCTGTTCGGGATCATGACCGCCAACGAAACGGCGGGAGCCTACTATTCGCCGATCCTGTTCCTCGTGCTCGGCGGCGCCATTATCGCGCTTGCGATCGAACGCACCGGCCTTCACCGCCGGCTCGCGCTCGCCATCGTCAGCCGCGGCGGCTCCTCTCCCGCCGCAATGCTGCTCGCCTTCATGACGGCCACCGCGATCTTGAGCCTGATCGTGTCCAACACCGCCACCACCCTGATCATGATCCCGATCGCCGTCGCGGTGCTCAAGGCGGCCCGGGTCGAGCCCGGCCACACTGACGGCTTCGCCGGCGCGCTTGCCATGGGCATTGCCTTTGCCGCCTCGATCGGCGGCCTCGGCACCCTGGTCGGCTCCCCCACCAACGCCATGGCCGCCGGGATCATCGAGCGCTCCACCGGGCTGCGCATCGATTTCCTCACCTGGGCGATTTACGGGCTGCCGCTGGTCGCCGTGTCGATCCCGATCTGCTGGTGGATCCTGATGAAGGTCCAGCGCGTCCAGCCGACCGACTTCGACCCCGCCGAAGCGCTCGCCGGCATCGGTGAGACCAGCGCCTGGTCCACCGCCGAGAAACGCCTCGTGCCGCTTATCGCAATGGTGGTTGCAGCCTGGGTTGCACTACCCTTCATCACACCGCTGCTCCCCAAGGACAGCCTCACCGACGGCACGGTCGCCGTCGCCGCCGCCTTGCTCCTGTTCGTGATCCCCGACGGCACCGGCCGCGCGATCCTGAACTGGGAGGAAGCCAACCGGGCGCCGTGGGGCGTGATCATGCTGTTCGGCGGCGGCCTCGCCTTGGCGGCCGGGATCGGCGCGTCCGGCCTCGCCGACTGGCTCGGAGTTGCGCTTCAGCCCCTGCGCAACGTCCACCCGCTGGTCGTCGCCGTCGCCCTCGTCGCCCTCGTCATCCTGATCACCGAATTCGCCTCCAACGTCGCGGCGGCGAGCGGCATCATCCCGGTGGTGGCCGGAATCATCGCCGCGACCGGCATCGATCCGATCCTGCTCGCCCTCCCCGCCGCCTGGGCGGCAAGCTGGGGCTTCATGCTCCCATCCGGCACCGGCCCCAACGCCATCGCCTGGGCCACGGGGCACATCGCGCTCCCCCGCATGCTCAAGGCCGGGCTGGCGCTCGATCTGCTCGGCGTGCCGCTGATGGTCGGGATTGTCTGGATGATCGAGCCGCTTCTGCGCTAGGGGGCCGCGGACGAGAACGGAACCACGATCCGTTCGTGTCGAGCGAGTCGAGACACCCCGCCGAGCGCAGCCGAGGCGCTGGGGTTCTCGGCTTCGCTCGAACCTCTCCCTCGACTTCGCTCGGGACGAACGGAGTGGAGGGTATCGAAAGGATAGATGAGATGAACGAAGACGAATCCGACCTGACCGGCGCAACCCCCCGCCGCCGGCCGAAAACCGGTGTGCTGGAAATCGGCGGCCGGCGCCTCAAGCCTTCCACCCTGATGATGGGCCACGGCTACGATCCGGCCTTGTCGGAAGGGTCGCTGAAGGCGCCGATCTTCCTCACTTCCACCTTCGTGTTCGAGAACGCAGCGGCCGGCAAGCGCCACTTCGAAGGCGTCACCGGCAAGCGCCCGGGCGGCGCCGAGGGCCTCGTCTACTCGCGCTTCAACGGCCCCAACCAGGAGATCCTGGAGGATCGCCTCGGCCTGTGGGAAGATGCCGAAGACGCGCTCACCTTCTCGTCCGGCATGTCGGCCATCGCCACGCTTCTCCTCGCCTTCGTCCAGCCGGGCGACGTGGTGGTGCATTCGGGGCCGCTTTACGCCGCAACGGAGACCTTGATCGGCCGAATCCTCGGCCGCTTCGGCGTTTCCTGGCTCGATTTCCCGGCCGGCGCCACCGAGGACGAAATCGCCGACGTGATGACCCGCGCCAAGGCCAAGGGCCGGGTGCCGCTCGTCTACCTCGAAAGCCCCGCCAACCCGACCAACGTCCTGGTCGACGTCGAGGCCGTGCGCCGAGTTGTCGATGCGCAGTTCGACGAAGGCGAGCGCCCGCCGATCGCCATCGACAACACCTTCCTGGGCCCGCTCTGGCAGCAGCCGCTTCGCCACGGCGCCGACCTGTCGGTCTATTCGCTGACCAAATATGCCGGCGGCCACTCCGATCTCGTTGCGGGCGGGATCACCGGCGCCAAGGGGCACATCAACACCATCCGCATGCTCCGCAACACGATCGGCACGATCACCGATCCCAATACGGCGTGGATGCTGCTGCGCTCGCTCGAGACGCTTGAGCTGCGCATGGAGAAAGCCGGCCGCAATGCCGAGCAGGTCTGCGCCTTCCTGAAGGATCACGCGAAGGTGGAAAGCGTCGGCTATTTGGGCTTCCTGGAAAGCGGCGACGATGCGCGCCAGGCCGACATCTACCGCCGCCACTGCACCGGCGCCGGCTCGACCTTCTCGCTCTACCTCAAGGGCGGCGAAAGGGAGGCCTTCGCCTTCCTCGATTCGCTCAAGATTGCACACTTGGCGGTCAGCCTCGGCGGCACCGAGACCCTCGCCAGCGCCCCCGCCGCGATGACCCACCTGTCGGTGCCGGAGGAGCGCAAGCAGGCGCTTGGAATCACCGACAATCTGGTGCGCATCTCGATCGGCGTCGAGGACCCCGACGACCTCATCGCCGATTTCGACCAGGCACTAAGCGCGGTTTGAAGAAGCCGAACCAACTCCCCTCCCTGTCTAGGGAGGGGGCACCTTCCAACTCCCCTCCCTTTTAGGGAGGGGTAGGGGTGGGTAAGCGCTGAGCGGGCTCGATGCCCGCGAAGCGCTACTCGGACGCAGCAAGGCCGCTTCGCCCCCATCGAGGGGGCGCAGCGGCTACCCACCCCCGGCCCCTCCCTTGCAGGGAGGGGAGTTCACTCGGCGGACCCAAACTACTGGGCAACTCCCCTCCCTGTTTAGGGAGAGGTGGGGGTGGGTAAGCGCTGAGCGGGCTCGATGCCCGCGAAGCGCTACTCAGACGCAGCAAGGCCGCTTCGCCCCCATCGAGGGGGCGCAGCGGCTACCCACCCCCGGCCCCTCCCTTGCAGGGAGGGGAGTTTGCGCGCGGCTTACCCGTCCTTGCCCCAGTCCACCACTTCCCAGCCTTCCAGCCGGGCGAGCTTCACCAGACGCGCGTGGGCGTTGGCGGCCACCGCTTCGTCCGCCCAGCGGTGGACATACTGATCGGAGACATGATCCGAATAAAAGCGGATGTGCACCGCATCGCGGGTCAGGCCCTCGCGCACCATCCATTGCTCGATCATGTCGAGCTTGGCCGGGCCGTAGCAATTGTTGCCCGAAATCTTCGCCACCACGCGGCCTTGGGTGTCGAGACCGGTCTCCGTCGCGATCACGTCGTCGAAGCCCATCCGCCGCGCGATCGAGGCCGCGTAGAGCCGGTAGGACGCGGTCGCCATCACCAGCCGCCGCCCGGCCGCGCGATCGGCGGCGATGTTGCGCCGCGCCCCCGGCATGATGTTGCCGGCAACCTGCTTCTCCGCGAAGCTTTCGATCACCGGCTCCAGCCGCGCCGCCGTGACCCCGCGGCCGACGAGCAGGTTGTAGTTGATCTCCTTGAGGCGCCCCCGATCGATCAGCTTTGCCACGTAGACAAGCATCCACAGCAGCACGACCGGAAAGAAAACCAGCCGCCACGGCGCAAGCGCAAGCGCGGCGTGGACCAGGAACGGCGTATAGGTCGCGCGGCGCGTAACCGTCCGGTCCATGTCGTAAATGGCGAGCTGTGCCTTCATGGCACGGCGTCAAGCAGAGCCAATCTTCCTTGTCCAGCTTGCCGCGCGCCGGAAATACAAGCTATGTCGCGGCGATGAGCAGTGTCGCCCGTTTCACCGAAGGGTCCGAAGCCGGGCGCCGCGTCCTGCGCTTCGAAGGCGATCTGACGCTGTCGCGCCTCGGCGTGCTGCCCGCCAAGCTTGAGCGCCTCAAGGGCAGCGGCTTCCTGATCGACCTCAGCCAGGTCGGCCACATGGACACGATCGGCGCGTGGATCGTCCACCGCACGGTGCGCGACCGCGGCGGCGAGCTGACCGGTGCTTCGCCCGGTGTGGCGCGCCTGCTCAGCCGAATCCAGGAAGTCGACGAGCCGGTCAAAGTCCGGCCCGATCCGCCCTCGCCTTTTGCCCGCGTTCTCAACCAGCTCGGCGGCGCCACCATCGATGCGGGGCGAACCTTTGTCGGCCTGATCGCCTTTTTCGGCGCCATGCTGGTCGCAATCACCCGAGTCGTCCGCGAGCCCCGCCGCTTCCGCCTTAACGCCGTCGTCCAGCGCTTCGAAGTGGTCGGCGTCCACGCTTTCGCGATCATCGGCCTGATGAGCTTCCTGGTCGGCATCGTCATCGCCCAGCAAGGCGCGGTGCAGCTTCGCCAGTTCGGCGCCGAAGTCTTCACCGTCAACCTGATCGGCCGAAGCTCGATCAAGGAATTGGGCGTGCTGATGACGGCGATCATGGTTGCCGGCCGCTCCGGCTCCTCCTTCGCCGCCCAACTCGGATCGATGAAGCTTGCCGAGGAGGTGGACGCGATGCGCACCATCGGCGTCTCGCCGATGGAGGCGCTGGTGCTGCCGCGCGTCCTTGCCACCGTGATGATGATGCCGCTGCTCGGCTTCTACGCCGCCTTGGTATCGATCATCGGCGGCGCCGTGTTCTGCTGGGTCGGCCTCGACATTCCGCCCGTTACCTTCGTGCAGCGCATCCGCGAAGTCGTGCCGATTACCGATCTGTGGCAGCTCCTTATCAAGGCGCCGTTCTTTGGCCTGATCATCGCCATGGCCGGCTGCTTCCAGGGCATGCAGGTCGAATCCTCCGCCGAGGAAGTCGGCCTGCGCACCACCACCGCCGTAGTGCAGGGAATCTTCCTGGTGATCGTGCTCGACGCCTTTTTTGCCGTATTCTTCACCGAAGTGGGCTGGGTGTGAACGACGACCAACCCATCCTCTCGGTCCGCGGCCTCAAGAATGCGTTCGGCGACCAGGTCATCCACGAGGGCCTGAATCTCGACGTCCGGCGCGGCGAGATCATCGGCGTGGTCGGCGGGTCCGGCACCGGCAAGTCGGTGCTGATGCGCTCGATCATCGGCCTCCAGCAGCCCGTCGAAGGCGAGATCTACGTCTTCGGCCAGCCGATGCTCACCGCCGACGACAAGTGCCTGCAAGGCGTGCGCAAGCGCTGGGGGATCATGTTCCAGGGCGCTGCATTGTTTTCGACGCTCACCGTGGCCGAAAACGTTCAGGTGCCCCTGCGCGAATTCTACCCACGCTTGTCCGAAAAGCTGCTCAATGAAATCGCCGCCTTCAAGATCGTCATGGTCGGCCTGCCCGCCAATGCCGGGCCGAAATACCCGGCCGAGCTGTCCGGCGGCATGAAGAAGCGCGCCGGCATCTCGCGCGCGCTCGCGCTTGACCCGGAATTGTTGTTCCTCGACGAGCCGACCGCAGGCCTCGATCCGATCGGCGCCGCCGCATTCGACGAGCTGATCGTGGAGCTTCGCGACCAGCTCGGTCTCACCGTGTTCATCATCACCCACGATCTCGACACGCTGTACACCATCTGCGACCGTGTCGCGGTGCTTGCCGACCGCAAGGTCGTCGCGGTCGGAACGATTGCGGAATTATTGGCATTGGATCACCCGTGGATTCAGGAATATTTCAGAGGCCCGCGCGGTCGTGCGGCGGAGGAATCGGTCGAGGCGGCGGAGGCGGAAGCCTCAGGCGCGCCCGGCGCGCAGAGCGGGAACGGTAAAGCCTGATGGAAACGCGTTCAAACCACCTGCTCGTCGGCAGCGTCGTCATGGCGGCGATCATTGCCCTCGTCGGCTTCATCATCTGGATCACCCAGGTCGGCGGCGACCAGAACAAGCATTACGACATTTTCTTCAAGCAAGCCGTCGACGGGCTTGCCAAGGGCAGCGCCGTGACCTTCTCCGGGGTGCCCGTGGGACAGGTGGATTCGATTAATCTGGAGCCCAAGACGCCCGAATTCGTGCGGGTTCGGATCACCGTTGGCGATGCGACTCCGATCCTGGTCGGCACCACCGCGACGATCAAGGGCGTCGGCTTCACCGGCGTTTCCCAGATCCAGCTCGATCCGCCGGAGCGCAATGCCAACCAGCGCGTCGCCGGCGGCCGCGAAATCGCCTGCCCCGAAGGTCCTAATCGCCGCTCGCTTTGCCCCTATGACGTGCCGGTGATCCCCACCAAGCCGGGCGGGATCGCCCAGCTGCTGAGCAGCGCGCCGGAGCTCCTGGAGCGCGTCTCGACCCTGACTTTGCGGCTTACCGAATTGCTCTCCGACCAGAACCAGACGTCGATCGCCGCGATCCTCGGCAACGTCCAGGAAATCAGCCGCAACCTTGCCGAGCGTTCGGACGAGATCGCCGCAACCATGGCCGAGGCGCGGATCGCCATCCGCCAGGCCGGCGCCGCCGCCGAGGAGTTCGGCCAGCTTGCCGATACGTCCGATGCGCTCCTCCAGCGCGACGCGCGGCCGCTGATCTCCGACCTTCGCCAAACGGTTCGCGCCGCCGAGGGCAGCATGCAGAATCTCGACGCCTTGCTGTCCGATGCAAAGCCGGGCGTGCAGGCTTTCTCCAAGCAGACCATTCCCGAAGTCGGCCAGCTCGTGCGCGATCTTCGCGAAGTTTCGACCAGCCTCAGCGCCGTTTCCCAGCGGCTCGACACCCAGGGCGCGCTTGGCGTGATCAGCGGCCCAAGCCTTCCGAATTATAAAGGGCAAAAGAAGTGATGGCCTATCGCACGCTCCTTCCTGTCGCGGCGGCGCTTCTGCTGTCCGCCTGCAGCTTCGGCCCCAAAACGCCGCCGGTGCTGATGCGCCTGACCGCCGATCAGGCGCGGCCCGCCGGCACCACCCAAACCTCCACCGCCGCCCAGACCATGACGGTGGTGCCTCCCGCAATCCCGCAGGAACTGCGCACCGCCCGCGTGCCGGTGCGTACCGGCGGCACGGCAGTCGCCTACCTCAAGAACGCGCAGTGGGTGGAGAATCCGGACGCCTTGTTCGCGCGGCTGATCGGCGAGACGATTTCCGCCCGCTCCGGCCGTGTCGTCCTCGATGCGCGCCAGTTCACCCTCGATCCAGGCCTGCGCCTCACCGGCACCTTGCAAAGCTTCGGGATCGACGCCGACACCAGCGAGGCGGTGGTGATCTATGACGGCGTCCTCGCCCGCGGCGCCGACGGGATCGAAAGCCGCCGCTTCGAAGCGCGGGTGCCAATGCCCTTGATCGATGCGGCAAGCGCCGGCCCGGCCCTCAACCAGGCTGCCAACCGCGTCGCCGCCGAGGTCGCCGCCTGGGTGGGGTGAGGGCGGGATAGCCGTTTCCCCAGTTCCTCCCTGCCGAGCGGCAGCTCGGTGGGGAGGGGAACCAGCGAAGCTGGTGGAGGGGTAATTGGCGCCGGCTTGGGCGGTTCCAACGCAAACCACCAATCTCCACGGCAAAATACCCCTCCACCACACTTCGTGTGGTTCCCCTCCCCATCTTCGATGGGGAGGAAAATACGGGCGCCGCCTCGCTGCAGGTCAACCGGCCCGACTGAACCTCCGGTCGATGCGGTTCGTTACGCCCGCGATGCGCGAATTCTCACAGCTCCTCGACAGCCTCGTTTACACCCGTTCGCGCAACGGCAAATTGAAGCTGATCGGCGATTACCTCCGCCGCACGCCCGATCCCGACCGCGGCTATGCGCTTGCCGCGCTCACGGGCGAACTCGACCTGCCCGGCGCCAAGCCGGCGGCGATCCGCGCCCTGGTCGAAGAGCGGGTCGACCCCACCTTGTTCAACATGAGCTGGGACTATGTCGGCGACATGGCCGAGACCGTCTCCCTGCTCTGGCCCAAGCCCTTGGGCGAACCCGCCGAGCTCGACGACGGCTCGCTCCGCATCGGCGCGGTAGTGGAGCGCCTGCGCGGGCTCGGCCGCGTCGAGGCGCCGGGCGCGCTTGTCGGCATGCTCGACCATCTCGACGCCTCCGGCCGCTATGCGCTTCTCAAGCTCGCCACCGGCGAGCTGCGCATCGGCGTCTCCGCCCGGTTGGCCAAGACCGCGCTGGCGCAGGCGTTCGGTCTCGACGTCGATGCGGTGGAGGAGGTGTGGCACGGCATCGGCGCGCCGTACCTTAAGCTCTTCGACTGGGCGGAAGGCCGCGGCGCCCAGCCCACCTCCGAAAACGTCCCCGTCTTCCGCCCCTTCATGCTCGCCCATCCGCTCGAAGAGCTGCGCGTATCGATGGCCGAATACGCGGCCGAGTGGAAGTGGGACGGCATCCGCGTTCAGATCGTCGGCGTCGCTGGCCAGACCCGCCTCTACAGCCGCGCCGGCGACGACATCACCCACAGCTTCCCCGAAGTCGCCGAAGCCTTTCGGAGCGACGGCGTGGTCGACGGCGAACTGTTGGTCAAAGGCGAGTTCCAGGGCGCCGACGCGCATGGCGGCGCGGCGGCAAGCTTCAACGCGCTCCAGCAAAGGCTTGGGCGCAAGGTGGTCTCGCCCAAGACGCTGCGCGAATACCCGGCCTTTGTCCGCCTCTACGACATATTGTTCGACGGCAAGGAGGATGTCCGAGCCCTCCCCTGGTCCGAGCGCCGCGCCCGCCTGGAGCCCTTCGTCGCGGCCCTCGATCCCGACCGCTTCGACCTTTCCGCGCTGATCGAAGCCGATACCTTCGACGCGCTGGAGGAAATCCGCGCCGGCAGCCGCGACGCCTCCATCGAAGGCGTGATGCTCAAGCGCCGCGACAGCCCCTACGTCCCCGGCCGCAAGACCGGCCTGTGGTACAAATGGAAACGCGATCCGCTCACCGCCGATTGCGTGCTGATGTATGCGGCGCGCGGCAGCGGCAAGCGCTCCTCCTACTACTCGGATTTCACCTTCGGCTGCTGGAACCCAGAGGGCGAGCTGCTGCCCGTCGGCAAGGCGTATTTCGGCTTCACCGACGAGGAGCTGATGTGGCTCGACCGCTTCGTGCGCAACAACACGCTCCAGCGCTTCGGCCCGGTTCGCGAGGTGCAGAAGACGCTGGTCCTCGAAGTCGCCTTCGACTCGATCCACCAGTCGAAACGCCACAAGTCGGGCCTCGCCATGCGCTTCCCGCGCGTCTCCCGAATTCGCCGCGACAAGCCCGCCGCCGAAGCCGACACGATCGACGGCCTCAAGCGGCTGGTGAGCTAGCCTAGAACGGAAGCCAACGGGTCTTCTCCGAGAAGCGCATATAGCCGCCATTGACGCCGAGCCGGGCGCCGACGCCCAGGCGGATCGGGATCAGCACCACGTCGCCGCGCCTCAGGTAGCTGGCGGTAAGGCCGCCCACTACATAGGCATTGCCCTCGGCGGCCGGGTAGCGGCGGAAGATGCGCTGCGCATCGTGGAGGTTGTAGACCAGCACGAACACCTTGGCGGCATCGGCACCGAAGTCGAAGCCGATCGACGGGCCCGTCCAGTAGATCGGCCGGTCGCCTTCAACCTGGTGGTGAAGCGTGCCGGAACCGTAGCGAACGCCGGCGATGAACGCCCCGCCCGCTTCGCGCCCGGTGATGTAGGCGTTGGGCTCACCCTGATCGCGCAATAATTTCTCGATCAGGTCGGCAAGGCCCTCGGCGCCCTTGCCGAACACGCCTTCCGCTGCCGTGAAAACGTCGCGGCGGGCGACCGTGTCGTTCCCCGCGGCGGCGCTGGCGCGGCTGGAGGCGCTTGAGGGCGCGTCGGCCTGGTAGCCCGGATCACCCGGCACTTCTTGCGCGCCCTGCGTACCCGGATCGGTGGCGACCCACTCGCTTTCGGCGGGAGCCTGCTCCTCTACCTGATCAGGCTCGGTCTGAGCACCCTGCTCATAGGCATCGTTCGGGTCCACCGTGCCGACCTGCGCGCCGGCGGCGCTGCCCATCGCCAGCGCGGCCGCTGCGGCAAGCGTCATCAAGCTGTTGCGGAACATTCCCCATTCCCCCCTAAGCGTTACAAAGAGGAAGGTTAATCCCGCAGCGGCTTTCTCCGCAATGAACGAACGGTGGGGAGAGTCGATAATAAGCCAGGCCGCCGCCCAAGCGCCGCTTGAACAGCTCCAAAGGCCCCGCTATAGCCCGCCGCTCAGCGCAGCCGGAGACGTGGGTGAGTGGCTGAAACCAACGGTTTGCTAAACCGTCGTAGGGGGATTACTCCTACCGAGGGTTCGAATCCCTCCGTCTCCGCCATTTGCGCTCTCCAGGAGCCGCCAGCCGCTGTTTGAATTGAGCTTTTTGCTCTTCGTTCCGCTATTTTCGCCTTTCGGCGAGTGCGTGCTCGGGACGGTGGCGTTGCTGCCACCGCCATGGTCCGCGGCCGGGTCAGGAACGGATCCCGGCCACACGGCCGGCAAGATGCGCAAGAACCGCATTCGCGTCCTTGTCGGGAGCGACGTTTTGGTGGAGTTGACGCCGTATGACCTCACCATCGGCCGGATCACCCACCGTCTCAGAGAGCCCGGGCGGCGCGCCGCGGCTGGTGCTCGCCTCGGCAAGCCCGCGCCGGCTGGAGCTGCTTGCCCGGCTCGGCGTGACGCCCGACGCGGTCACCCCCGCCGACATCGATGAAACCCCGCGCAAGGGGGAACTTCCGGTGCCCTATGCCGAGCGCATGGCGGCGGAGAAAGCCGCCGCCGCCGCGCAGCCCGGAAGCATCGTCCTTGCCGCCGACACGGTGGTCGCCGCCGGGCGCCGAATCCTGCCGAAGACCGACAGCGAGGAGGAAGCGCGGGCGACGCTGACCCTGCTCTCCGGCCGCCGCCACCGCGTGTTCTCCGCCGTCACCTGCGTGGCGCCGGACGGCACGGCGCGGCACCGGCTTTCGACCAGCATTGTCGGCTTCAAGCGCTTCTCCGACGCGGAGTTGGATGCCTACCTCGCCTCCGGCGAGTGGCGCGGCAAGGCCGGCGCCTACGCCATCCAGGGCCGCGCCGAAGCGCTGATCCGCTTCCTGTCGGGCAGCCATTCGGGCGTCATGGGCCTGCCGCTCTACGAAACCCGAACCCTGCTCCGCACCGCAGGCTATCCGCTTGGCTGAGTGGCTCCTCGAAGAGGGAATCGGGGAGGCCCGAGCCGTCCTGGTCGAAGACGGCTGCATCGTCGAAGCGCGGGTCGAACTGCCGGACACGCTGTTGGTCGGATCCGTCCTGCGGGCGAAGTTGACGAAGATCCTCGTCCCCGGCCGCCGCGGGCTGGTCACGCTGGAGGGCGGCGAAGAAGCCATCCTCGAAGCGCTTCCGCCGCGGCTTACCGAGGGGCAGGCGCTCAGCGCCGAGATCATCCGCGAGCCGATCCCGGAGGCTGGACGGCCGAAGCGCGCCTTGTGCCGCTATTCGGAAGACGCGCCGCGCACCGGCCCGCGCCTCTCCGAGCGGATCGGCCGCGCAGCCCGCCACCGCCCGCTGGGTCCTGACAGGTTCGAGCAAGCGGGCTGGTCCGAGCTGCTCGAGGAAGCCTTGACCGGCGAGATCCCCTTTTTAGGCGGAGCGCTGCGGATGAGCGTCACGCCGGCCATGACCTTGTTCGACGTGGATGGCACCCTGCCCCCTGCCGCCCTTGCCGCCGCCGGCGCGCGGGCTGCTGCCCGCGCCATCCGCCGGATGGGCATTGGCGGCTCGGTCGGCATCGATCTCCCCACCCTCGCCGGCAAGGCCGAGCGTCAGGCGGCCGCCGCGGCGCTCGACGCCGTTTTGCCGCAGCCGTTTGAGCGCACCGCGGTGAACGGCTTCGGCTTCCTCCAGGTGGTCCGCCGGCGCGAGCGCCCTTCGCTTCCCGAACTGCTCCAGTCCGATCCCGCCGGAGCCGCCGCCCGCGCCGTGCTCCGCCGCGCCGAGTGGGAGATGGGCGCCGGTGAGCGCACCCTCCATGCCGCGCCCGCAGTCATCGCCCGCCTCCAGGCACGCCCCGACTGGATCGCGGAGCTCGCCCGCCGCATCGGCGCGCCTGTCGCCTTGCGGGCGGAGCCGGGCCTCGCCATATCCGGCGGCCATGTCCACAGCCGCCCCCTCTAAGAAGCGCGCCGCCTGCCCGGTCTGCGGCAAGCCGTCCGCCGCCCCGCACAAGCCCTTCTGCAGCCAGGGCTGCCGCGACCGCGACCTGCTCAACTGGCTGGGCGACGCCTATCGCGTGCCCGGCCCGCCGGCCGACGAGCCAAGCACCGACGAGGGGCTGGACAGCGAGCGATAAGCGCCTCTATAGGCGCGGCTCCCCGCTTCTGCGGGCGTGCCCAGGTAGCTCAGTTGGTAGAGCACGTGACTGAAAATCACGGTGTCGGCGGTTCGATCCCGTCCCTGGGCACCATCCCCTGTTTCAGGGCTTCCCAAGCAGCTTCAGATCGCTCCATGAAACGCCGTTTTCTGCGGTTTTGATGTACCGAGTTGCGTCGGGGCGTCGCTTTTCATCCGAAAGAGGGGAGGGTACTTTTGGGGGTACGTGTTCAAACGTACCTCGAGATATACCCCATGCCCCTCTCCGCAGTTGCCGTAAGCAACGCGAAATCAAGGGCAAAGCCCTACAAGCTGAGTGACGAGCGGGGACTGTATCTCCTCGGCGCCCCCAAGGGTCAGCGCTACTGGCGCTTCAAATTTCGGTTCGACGACAAGGAGAAGACGCCAGCGTTCGGCGTCTATTCGGACGTCAGTCTGGCCGACGCTCGCGAGAAGCGCGATGCGGCCCGAAGGTCGTCGCAGCGGGACATGATCCGGCCGCTCAGCGGAAGCAGGACGAGGCCGAGATCACGGCGCCGGAACTCCTCGAGGTGCTTCGAACAGTCGAGGCGCGCGGCCGCTACGAGACGGCCAACCGCCTACGCAGTACCTTCGGCACAATCTTCCGCTACGCGATCTCTACGGGGCGCGCTCAGCGCGATGTGGCCTTCGACCTGAGAGGTGCCTTGATCACTCCCAAGGTGAGCCATCGCTCCGCCCTCACTGATCCGAAGGAGGTCGGCGCCTTGCTTCGGGCAATCAAAGGGTATGAAGGGCAGCCGGCGGTGCGGCATGGATTACTCCCCGCATGTCTTCGTTCGCCCCGGAGAGCTGCGGCTGGCAGAATGGAAGGAGTTCGACTTCGATCAGCGGGTCTGGCTGATTCCTCACCGTGCGCTCGGGGATCGGTCCAGCTCTTGAGTATCGGTTCGACCTCGAGGAGGCTCTGTCCTCGCTGCAGATGTTCGACTTGCGGCAACTCCCCACCCTACGACCGCCTTTTCCCGAGCGAATTAGCGATGTACGCTATCGCGTGGATCTCCGAGGCCTGCAGGCGCCCGAGCTTCAAATTGTTCACAGTTCTCCGACCAGACAAGCGCGCGGCGTCCTGCCGAGGCGGCCAGTACGCCCGAGGCGAGCCGACAGCGCCGGGGGAGCATGACGATCTTCTATTTCGCCTACGGCTCAAACATGCTTCCGGCGCGCGGTACGCGGCGGCCAAGTGCGGAGTTTAGCCGAAATCGTGCGGGAGACGCTTAGAGTGTTGGTCGATGCGATTTAGCCGCTAGGCTAAGCCGGACCGACAAAGGGTTGTGTTCGGGTCCAGTTCGAAGAGCCAAGCGTCCGCAAAGTCGAATTAGATGCCCAACTTGTGGAAGAATACCTTGTTGCGCATCTCGGCGTCAGCGTGGACTTTGGTCCAACTGAGTACCTCCATGTACAGCCTGATGTTTCCGAACCACTGGAAGTAGCCGAGCCCGTCGGGCATCGGCGTGAAGTTCTTCTCCTTGTGCAGCCAGTCTGCAACCTTGCGCGGCAGATCGCACACGACGTACCCATAAAACGGCGTGTCGTCGGTTACGCGGATATCGCGACCACCGGGCATCTTGAATTTGCCCGCTCGGATTTGGTTCACGTAGCGGATGATCTGCTGAACAGGATCCTCGTCCGAGGACGGATCAGCGAAGTTGTGCCGCTGCGGCTTCTTAAACTCGAAGATCGTGATCGGATTGCTCGTCTGGTTATCCCCTCGGAACGCTACACGCCGGTTGAAGATCGTTACATCGCTGCGGTCGGAGCGGCCTCCGGCAATCGGGAGATCCGATGATACGTAGTGGGTGAAGTTCAGACGCTCGTCGAGGATCCAGAGATTGTGGTTCTCGTAATCCAGCGTCTCCGAATCCTTGCGGCGGGGCATGATAATGTCGTGCACTTCACCCTCAGACCGGTGCCTTCCTTCTTTGTCGGTCTCCAGCGCCTTGCCGAAGAGGTCGAGCACGCACTTGCGCATCGAGACGTAGTGGATGAGGTCGTTCTTGCTGGTCTGGAATATGCTCTCGACTACCTGGGCGACCTGATCCCGCAGAACGTTCGGATCCTCGCTGTCCAGCAGCTCCCGCACCTGCGCGCGAGTCTGTGATGGGGCCGCCAGTGGGCCTCACGATTCGAATCGCCTGAATCGCGTTCACGATCAGCTCAATGACGGGCGTGTAGACGGTCGTGCCGGACCGGATATTCTCCACTGCGCGCTTGAGGTTTATGCTGCTCAGGCGCCTTCCCCCACATTCGCCACCAACTCTAGCCCTCCGGCTGCCGCTGGCAAGGCGACTGTTTAGTTACATCGGGAGGTCTCAGTCTGCGTTCTCCCTTGTTATTCTGACGTGGGGGGTAACGCTTGGAGCAGGAACTTGTGACGCCTCTGAAACGATCGGCAGCACTCTTCGCTTTTCCCGGCTCTTGGATTCCGTCCCGGCTCAGGGCCCATAGAGGCCTGCTACGGGCGCTACAGGCCGACAGAGCCCTTACCTGAACTCATCGAGCATCGGCTCAGTGTCCTCGGTGGAGACCAGGTCCTTGTACTTCTCGTACATACGACGAGCCGTTTCGAGGTCCACTCCCCTGCCGGTGAAGGTGTTCTCGTGAACACTGCGCAGCAGCCTAAGGAAATTACGCGCGATCTGGTGTGCCGTACTTTTCTTGACACCTCCGCGACCAACGATTTTTTGCCCCCAATAACTACTATGGGTGCTCAGCAGCCGATAGATGCTTGCCGCATCATCGTGGGTCGCCTGTATGTCCTTCACGACATCAGACTTGAGTCCCCATACGGTTTGCAATCCCACAGGCCCCCTCCGCGCGACGAAGCGGCGAGCCATAACGAAAAGTTCACGAAACTTCTAGCATTTACATCCACGAGCGTGTCAGGGCCCTCATACCCCGCAGCATTTAGGAACCTTGCAAGACGGACTAGAGCGTTCCTGCACATGCAGTCCATGTCCGGTTTTTGTCCGGATACGCTGCGAGACACCATTCTTGGAGCGAACCCCCCGGGGAAAACCCTTTGAAATTAGCCGCTTCTCTGGCGAACGCCCCACCGGGCGCAGCATAGGGCGATGTCCGGATGATGTCCGGATCGGCGCATTACCGGTCTCGCCGGTACGCCGTCGATGGGCCGGCGCCCAAGACTTCAATGTAGCCGTTCTTGACAAGATCGTCCAGATCGCGGCGGGCCTGACGCTCAGAGATGCTGCCGGCGAATCGACGTTGATAGTCTCTAAGCGATATCACCTCACCGATCTCCAGTGAGGCTAAGAGCGCACGCTGGCGAGCATTTGGTTCACGTCTCGGCTCAGGCTGCCGATGTGAGGAATAGATAGTCAAGGTCACACCCGTCCCCGAGTCCCGCCATTGGGGAGGCAGTGCTCCCAGCCGCTTACTGGCCTTGGCAATGAGTTCAGTTCCCCGGCCGACACGCTCCATGAACCCGCGTAGGTAGAAAACTTGCGCAATGTCAGGGTTCACCAAGATCGACGCGTGGTCCCGGCGCAAGTCGATTGGCTTAAGTCCTTGGGGAAGCGTCCCACTGTTCCAGATTTCGATCCGGTCCCGGTAGACTGAAACCTTGAGTCCCCCAGAGTACGCCTCGTAATCGCGGTGAACGAAAGCATTTACGACGCCCTCGCGAATGGCGTCGGAATCGTAAGCGGGCTGATCCACTCGCTGCAATGAACCTGCAAGAAACCGGGATCGGACGGAGTTCGTTGCCTCTATTGCGTCCACGACACTTCGGCAAACGCGGACCATAGGTCCTTTGAATAGCCGGTTATCTGCGTACTCCGAACCCGCCTTGTCTCCCTCGAAGACGAGGAGTTGGACCCGGCACTGGGGGTGCCGCCGAATGGGCGCGGTACTGAAGAGCGCGTCTCCCGCGTTGGTAATGCCGAGGGGCGCGAGAACCGAAAGATCCTTGAGGACGAGACGATCATCCGCCGGCTCTGTGAACGAAAACCGGCCACTCTCCTCAGCTTCTCGAACGGTGGCCCGAACCTCATCAAAATCCAGATCTTCCTCCGCCATGGAAGGGGAAAGCCTCCGTTCCCACCGCTCAGGTGACTCACCTTGCAACCGTAGCATCGCTCGCAACGCCTCGATCGTGGCTGGCCTGCTCTCAAGCCCCGAGCGAACCCAGACAGCCCCAGCGCGAACGTAGGGCGGATCGCTGCCCTTAGGCACGTCCAAGACGACGATTTCGACCCCCCCGATCGTCACTGTGTCCGCTGTCAAATAAGGCGTCGGAGAAATGGTCTTTTTCAGACTCAGCTCTAGGGCTTGGGCCGCTGCACGCGCGTCCGGGACACCAACGAGTTCTCCTTCGTCTGTGACCCCGCAAAAAACGGTCCCGCCGTCCGCATTCAGGAAGGCGCAAATGGCTGGGCCAATGACATTCGCATGCGCTGTCGACTTGAACTCGGTGGTCTCGTTTTCGCCTGCGGCGATTCGACTTCGGAGCGACTCAACGCTCATTGGGCCGCTTCCTCACGTTCCCGCCAACGCTGAACAAACTCCTCCATCTCGGCGTACCGCCCAAACTGCTTTCCCACGAACCCCAGGACCTCACCGTCGGTCTGATACTTCTGCACCCAATTGTTGTCGCGCTCCAAAATGGGCTTATCCTCCTGAGTCGCTGCCTCGTACATGTCGATGAGCCGCAGGTCGTCGATCACCCCTCTTCCGGTGAGCTTAAGCCTAGCCCGTCCGCTTTTTCCACCGAACCCCAAGTCTGAAACGAGGCGTCGGGCAAGGACGACCTGCTCGTGGGCTAACACCACTCGCGGCTTGTCTAATTCAATCGCCCTGTCGAATTCGCGGTGCGTTATGGACGGGCCGCCCGCGCCGTCATTACCGGAACCATAGCGAGGAGTGATGAGTCCAAAAAAGATGTCGCAACGCTCGGCCGCGCGAAGGCAGCTTTCATAGGTGCCCGCATTCAATACGATTGGAAGCGTGCCCAGGTGGGAACTCCAAACCTCATAGCCGAATCCAGTTAGGATTGCCCCAATCTGCTCAAGAAGCGATTCCCGCCCGTAGACGCTTGAAGACACGAATACCCGCAGTTGAGACGCTATCGTCATTGAGCCCCACCACGGACGTCCGGCATGGCTTATAGAAACGAACGGACCGCACTCGCAAGGCCAGCCTGTCCCGACCATGTGAAACGGCTTGTAACCCTCGTATTATAATAAACTTTCAGGAGCTCGCCGCAGTGTGCCGGTCGTGCTCAGCATGGCCGTGGCTGCTTGGTCGGACCGGCGGTTCAAAGGGACAAGCAACTGCAGACTCTGCCACAGACAGCTCCGGGGGTACTTTTAGAGGTATGAAAACTCGTAAAGACAGCGAAACATTGACGTAGAAGCTCGCATTTTTAGCCGTCGAGATTCCGTCCCTGATCCCAGTCCCATGCAGTCCCTGGGACCATCAGAACACCTCATTAATGAGAGGCGCGCAACAGTCAGGTTTGGTATTTTCCTAAGCACCGTCTAGTTACCTTCGGGTCGGCAGCTGACGGAAGCAACTCGAGGAGGTGCAAGATGGACAACGGCCCTGCCACTGAAGATGATCCTAATCCGAAGACTGCCTCTGAACCGCATACGGCCACAGCAGCCGGCTTTGAAGGCCGCCAAACTCTTGGCGATGACGGCGGGGCCACGCTGAGTGAGGCGGGCCGCGCAAAGAGTGTGGGCCACAGCGCAGGCGAGATGGCGGAATCACCTCATAATCTTCAGCAAATCGAGGCGGCGCTGAATGCGCTCTCAAAATCAGGATCCAATCTCCGTGATGCTTCCCTTCTACTTCGGCTTATCGAGCTTCGGGACCGTGCGGAGGCGCTGCTCTCCGGTTATTCCACGGCCACGCGAGCACGCGCGCATTTTGAAGGGACGCTCGACGCAGCCCCTCCCTCGTTTGAAGAACTCAAGCCCGAGTATGAGCGTCTCTTCGCAACTTGCACTGTTCGACCGAGTCATGCCGGTGAAGTCGCTTGGTACTCGAAGATGATACTCAGGGGCCGGACGCGCTATGAGGAGGCGTCGGCTCGGACATCAGTCCCGTGGTGGTTCATTGGCATTATCCATGGAATGGAAGCCAGTTTCAACTTCGCCTCACACCTGCACAACGGCGACCCCCTCGACAAACGAACGGTGCAAGTCCCGAAGGGACGGCCACCGATCTGGAACCCACCGACGGACTGGCTTTCGAGTGCGGCGGATGCGCTCGAATACGAAGGTTTCACCGGCCAGACCGATTGGAGTGTCGCCCGGGCCTTGTACCGGTGGGAAACATATAACGGCTTCGGCTATAGAAAATCCGGCATCGGCATTCCATCGCCATATCTCTGGTCTTTCTCAAACCACTATAGCAAAGGCAAATACGTGGCGGACGGGAAGTATGACCCAAACGCCATCTCAAGGCAGTGCGGAACGGCCGTGATGCTGAAAGCGCTCCAGAATACAGGCGGTATTCCCATTTAGCCTCTGACCCGTCCTGCCCCCGCTCATCGACCCGCTGGCGGGACCGTATTTCCGTTCAACTTTGTGATGGTGCGGTCGATCGCGATCCGGAGCAACTGCGCGAGTTTCGCCATGCCATCGCTGCCACCGGCCAGGAGAGCGGCGGTAACGACGATGTCAACCGCATTGAAGAGGTTGATTTGAGAGAGAACGTCAGTTGGGTCCGGTTCCACGAGAGCAGCTAGAGAACGAACTCCGGCCGCGCTTATCGCTAGGCCGAAAAGGAAGCCCACGACGACCCGTATCCTCTTTTTCTTCGCTTCTACGGCTGCGTCGTCTGCGACGGCCGTATCGACGTCAGTCAAAACGTCTCTGATGTCATCAGCGCTCAGAAGACCGGCAGGAGCCTTTTGGAGAAGCGCTGCTCGAGTCAAGGCACTCCGCATCTGCGCACGCGCGGCCTCGCTCTCTTCCGCGAGCCAAGCGGAATTGATTACCGCCAGCGCCCTTTCCATGATTACCGCGATGATGGTGAGAGAGGCAACTAGGCTTGCCGCCGCATCACTAATGTTGCCGACGTACTTGGCCGCCTTGATCGAATCCCAGTTCAGCAGGATCATTATAGCGACCCCAGCCACCATCGATCCGATCGCGACGGGACGTGAGATTGAAGGAGGCTTGGGAGGAAGAGTTGCCATAACGTCTCCGATGAAGAAGTTTCAGTCCGAATCGACGGGACAGAAAATATGCATCAACAGGGCCTGCCAAGCCCCGGAGGGCGTGCCGCCGAGGTGGCAAGCCCCCCGCTTTCACGGCTCGAAATCTTTGATGCCGTGCATCGGGATCAAGATTCGAAGGATCTCCAAAAGCGGCTGACTATTTGACGTTCTCGTCACAACCGACAGCACCATTCGAACATCCTCGCTACGCCCTAGTGGCTCATCGGAAACCATAGCCAAGACACGTGCAGCGAGAGCGCTGGCAACTGTCGCCGCGTCGCCTTCTTTCAGGTGCTGGACGAACTGGAGCTTGGGGTCCGGTTCGGCGATGAAGCCCCCATCCTGCTCCGATCCCCCCGACGAGGCTGACAGGCTCGTTGCCGCGCTCAGCCGTACAGACTCGACGCCCAGCCGGAACTGGACGGATACGTTCCCCTCAACGCCGGCGAATAGGGGCGTCAGCGCGGCCTCCAAGCGCTGCGCCAGCGTCTCGGGCGGGCGAGTCCCGAGCGGAATGGGCTGCGCGGCACGCAGGTTCGGAACCAGAGCCTCCTGGAGGAAAATTTCGGCTGTTCGATAGACGAACATCGGATCAACCGTCTGCTTGTCGATGACAGCGTTGCGCCGGATCGAGGCGGCCGCCCAGATGCTCTGCAGTCGCATTGCATCGAGCGGATCGATCCCGATCGTCCATGGCCCCTCCTCCGGATTGGTGAAGCTGAAGTCGACGCGATAATTGGCATCCACAGCGTTGCGGGCCGACCACGCGCCGCGCGAAAGGCTGATAATCGGCTTGCCGTCGCCAGCATGCGGCTTGAGCGGTATTTCCAGTCCTCGCAGCCCGCTGCTGCCGGTCTGGGGCAGGTGGTCGACGAACCTAACGGTCGCGACGCACGCGGCAGCGTTGAAGGAGAGGATGAATCGGTCCTCCTTTACAACGCCGGTGGAGAGCAGACGAGCCTGCACGGATAGGGCGCTCACCACCGCCTCCGCGAGGTTGGCGAAGATATGGCATGCCGTCTCGAAGTGAAGTGGCGGCGTGGCACCGGCAGCGCCTTCGATTTGCGGCCAAAGTCCGGCGATAGCGGAGTTGAACGCAAGCAGTGGCGAGAGCAGATCCGGGAACAGCGGCTCCGCAGGGGTCTGCACCGCAGGCATCGGGCTGTCTCCAACGCCGGCATTGTAGATGAGACGGCAGCAGGCGTCGTCCTGCGCAGCGTCAAGCCCGGCGAGCGTGAACTTGTATCCCCACTGCCGGACGTTCCTGATGGCATCTGGATAGGCCGCGGGGGGTGGGGTTGCCGATGCCGGGCCCAGCAATGGATTCTTGAGCTCAGGCGGCTTCGGCAGTCGCCGAAGCGGTGCAGGAGCGACGATGCGTTTCGCCCGCGAGACACCGATCACCGGCAGCGGCTCCGCAGCGCCCTGGATGGGAATGATGTTCAGCCACCGCGACGGCGCCGGCGGTGCCGCAGGTTGAGGCCCAAGCGGCGTGAGCGCGCCTTGCAATACATCGGCCCCAACCTTTCGCTCGACATGCGTCACCTGGAACGAAACCTGGTCCGTCAGGTCGATCTCACTGGGCCCGGTCGTTCCCTGGGCTTTGTCCACCGGCGGCAGCACAACGAAGGCGAGCTCCGTGTCGCGGCCCCTTATCGGAATTCCGTGGCTGAGAACCCGGATCGAATTGAGCTTGGGGTCGCCGCCGGCGGCGGCGTCGCCGAAACGCAGGCGGCCGTAGATTTTGGGAGCCGCCTCGTCCTCGGCGCCTGTGGTGAACCAGCTGTCGGGCACGTCCGCTGCAAAGGCGAGCGGCTGCACGACCACGGAGGCGACCTCGTGGAAACGGGTGAGCTGGGACGACAGCGCTTCGCGCATCGCCCGTCGGGCGGCGGCGCCGTGCTTGTCCGCCGTCCCGGCGAAGACCGGCCTCATCCAGCGGAGGAGCTGGGTGTCTCCCCGGCCCGAGAGCATGGCCCGCTTCGCCGCCATGATGCGGGCGAAAGGCGCCTCTCCGCCTGCCCGGGCAGCAACCCGGCTGGTTCGCGCAGCGAGAGGAGGCGCGAGGAACTGGTCGATCCTTTCCAGGAACTTCGCCATAAGCAGGTCCGGGTCGAGATCGAACCCGTCCGCACGCGACGCGACCACCACGCCGTGCGGGTCCATTGCCGGATAGGGGACTTCGGCAACGCTCATCGGCGCTCGTGCGAGCGGCGGCTGCGAGTACATGATGGGCGCTTGCTGGCCCGGAGCCGGGATCAACCTCTCATCGACGGCCCACCAGCTGTTGGTGCCGACATCGGTGGTGCCGAGCGCCGCCCAATATTTCGGGAAGGCGCCGCGGAACTGCGCCGCGATCTTGAAGGACTCGCTCGCCTCCTTTTCGTCGGTTTCGGCGGTTGCGTCGCGGTGCCGCAGGGGCAGCGGCGAAGCGACGGCGAGCACATCGGGCGGGGCACCGGCGTCGCACAGCGCCGCTTCGCGCTCAACCACGAGTCCAAGGTCGATCTCGCTGTGCGCCTTTCGGAGATCGATCTCGACCGGGAAGTCGAAGGTGAGCGGGCCAGGCGCCGCCGCTCCGGATTGAAGCGCCTCGAGATGCGCGACCAGCTTCGCCTTCAGGTTGGCGACCGCGCCGATGCGGCCGAGCTTCGAGCGCAGGCTCACCGTCACGCCCGGTCCGCTCAGCTGATGGATGACGGAGCGGATGCAGCGGCGCCGGTCCGCAAGTTCCTGTTCGTCGTTCCCGCCAAGCCCGATGGGGGCGAAGGTGGCGCGCAGGGTCCCGGGGGAGGCGCCGATGCAGGCCCAGGCGCGGATGCCGGGCCATGCCTGAACCGGCAGAATCGGATCCTGGTAGAGGATCCTCACCCTCTCCTCGTGAGCGACCTTATCCAGGCGGTTGCCGTACAGGTCGCGCCATCCCAGCTTCACGCGGTAGGTGCGGCCGTCAATCACCGAGTAGGGATTGTCGGAACCTGGCGTATTGCGAAGAGACCAGATCGGCACGAGAAGATCGTAGCGCAGGAGATCGTCGGCGATCATGCCGGCGGGCAGGGTGGCGAGCACATCCTCCTTCTGGCTTGCCGTCGCCGTCTCCACGGAAATCGCGTCCTCGGAGGCGAGCGGGACCGATTTCTCCATTTCCAGGAGAACCTCGCCGTCCACCTCGACCCCGAATTCGAGCATGTCGAACAGCGTTTCGAGATGCGCGCGATATTCGGCTGGGGTGGAGGTGTCGCTCGGCGTCTCGCGTTTTGGCTTTTTCCTCCACACGCGAAGCAGCGCGCAGCCGGGCTCACGAAGCGACACCGTTTCGAAGAGGGAGAACTGTTCCGATGCGCTTGCGCCGGGACGCGCGCGGGTGGCGAGCCGCCTCGGCTGCCCGCCGGCCCCGGCCAGAGTGCGGCGATCGTCCGCATTGGTGACGAACAGCGCGTTCACCGACCGCACCGGCAGGGCCGCCGCTGCGTCGAACGCGACGATCACCGACAGCCGTGCCGCGGGATCTTCCTTCACCTTCCGGTAGAGGGGAGAGCCGGGTGGGAGGAGCAGGTAGGTCCCTCCCGAATTAACGATCCCGGCCCGCTGCATGAGGGCAAGGAAGGATGGAAGCTCGGAGCCTTGAGCGATGAACACGGAATCGTCGTCCGCTTCGTCGGCCCCGGGCGGGGCGAAGAATTCGAGGGGGCGGCGCTCCACCGAAACGGTTGAGCGCGCGAGCTGCACGCCCGGCTGCCATGCCTCGACGCATTCCATCTCATCGTCAGAGGCGCTTTTACGGATGGCGAGATAGGCGCGCGCACCCCTTAGAAGCTTTCCAGCGGCGGCAATGCCGCTCGCCATGAGCGCGTCGAGCGGCCGTCGCTCGGCCTCGCTTGCGCCGGCGATCTGGAGACAGTCCTCGATCGGGTCGCCGGGACCGTCGCCGGCCCCGCGGCCGCGCTGGACCAATTCCACCGCCATGTCGAACACCATCGCGTTGGCGGGCGCTGCGCTTAGTGCCTCCTCCTGAACGGGCGTGCCCGAAGCTGTGTTCATCGCGCGCGCCTTGTGGTCGAGCGGCGGCACGGTGGGGCTGAGGATGTGGTGAAGCTGGCTTCGGAAGTCTTCGCTGAACTCGCTGACTAGCGCCAGCTCGTCGCTGCTGCCAAAGGCAGTCAGGCGCAGATGCGGGAGCTGGAGAAAGCTCCTCGGCTGGACATGCTGCGCGGAAGGACGGGTCACCGTTGCCGGGATTGCAGGGTCGGCCCCCGCGATCTTCGCCGCATTGCCGGCCTCCAGCATCAGCACGCTGTCGAGCGCCGTGAGCCAGTTCGAAGCAATGCCGGCGATCGCGATCTCCGCGTCGGCGGCCGGAACCGGAAGGAAAAGGCCGGCTTTGTCAAGCAGCGCGACCGAACCTGTCGGGGTCGCGACGCGCAGGCCGCCGTGGAACGTGCGGCCCGCGCGCGCTGCGGCCGTGCGCCAGTCAAAGCCGTTCAGAAGCTCCGAAAGCTCCACGCGGTTGTTATCGATGCTCCAGGAATTCTGCAGCGTGTCGAGCACGGTGAGCGCGTAGAGTTCACACCAATTGCGGAACAGATGGTCGACCATCGGTCGCGGCGTGTCGTTGAAAGCCGCGGCCTTGTCGCGCTTGCCCGACTGCTGCGCGAATTGACGGGCAATCGCATCGGCTATGTCTGCCACTTCGCGGTCCGTTGCCTTGCCGAGTTGCGAAAAATCATAGGTTGCCGTGCCGATGCGCAGCCGAAGCCCTGGCGGGATTGGAAAGGCAAAGGCTGTCGCCGTCCGCTCCGGCTCATCGTCCGCCGCGTCGAGCGCGACTGTATCAGGGGGATCCCCGAAGGCGATGTCGACGGTTGCGTCCGGAAAGAGCTGCGCCAGCAGGCCCTCTAGCTGCGCCGTCGGCACCGACTCAAGATCGGCCAGCTTGGCCCGAAGAAGATCGACCGGCAGGTCCTGCTCCATGCCGGGTTCTTGCGCACGGCACAGATATGCCGTGGCCGGATCCCATCCCAGCTGCCGCACCGCCCAGTTGACGAATGCCTCGCCGATCGCCCTGAGCGGCGCCTGTCCGTCCTCCGCCCCGTCATCGAACAGGAAGGCGGAGGGAACAAGGATCGCGCTCGGCTGCTTGCCTTCCTTTCTGGTGATGTCGAGCAGCAGCTTGAGCGCGAACGGCGTCGGAGCGAGCTGGAGTTCCGGCAGTTTAGGGAAGTCCCAGCCGGACTTCATCTGGGGAGGCGAAAGGGCGGCGAATGTCTCTGGGAAGCGTGCCGGAAGCACCCATTCGTAGCGAAGCTCGGTGGAATAGCCGACCCGGACGGTGATCTTGATCTTCTTGCCGAAGATTTTGATCTTGCCGATCACCACCTCCAGCGAGATGCGGATTCCCATGATCCCGTGGAGGACGATCGGCTGGCCGCTTTCGAAGGTGACGCCGGCGCCGATCCACGCCCGTACCAGCAGCCGCGCCTGGATGAGCTTCAGATCGACCCGGCCCTCGATTTCGAGGATGATTCCGACCTCGCCCTGGATCCAGATGTAGTAGCCGCGAGCGGCGGCGTCGGCCGGGACGATCTCGGCGCCGTCGGTCAGCAGCGCGTTGTCCGGCGCCTTGCGAGCGATGACGCCTTCCAGCCGGCCATAAACGGAAACGCTGAGGGAGGCGCGCATCGGCCCCTTCTCGACTTCACGGCCAAGGCCGATGCGCAGCGCCCAGCCCACGCGAAAGGCCTTGCCTATCTTGTAGTTGGGGATGCTCGGCAGCGCTTCCCGGGGCACCCGCGCGATGTAGAAGCCGCCCTTGCCGATGAAGGGGCCGCCTTGCACGACGAAGGAGCGGCTGTAATCGACATGCTCGGGGAAACCGAGGTCGATCAGGAAGCCGCCGTCGGTATAGACCTCCACCCGGATCGCACCGAGCGTGAGCGCGACCGCTCCGAAGTCCATGTTGCGCAGCTCGGCGGGAAGCATGATCTCGGCGGCATAGCGGCCGACGCCGTCGGCGAGTTTCTGGTAGACAAGGTCGACGGAGAGCGAGTCCTGGCCGAGGACCGCGAAATAGACCCCGTAAAGGTCCGGGTCGCGCAGCAGCAGCTGCACCTCGGCCAGCTCGAGGAACTGGCCCGCCATCGCAACGAACCATTCGCGGTTCGGGGCGTAACGCAAAGTGCTGTCGGGCTTGCCGGCGAAGCGGACGAACTCCTCGTCCGTGTTGAACGTCTGCTGCTTGTCGAGCCACGCCATCGTCTGGCGCGTCGATTTGACGTCTCCAAGGCTCAAAAGAACGCGTTGGCCGAGGGCAAGGCTGCTGATCGCCACCGGCGGCTCCGGCTTTTTGTCGATCAGCCGCGCATACCACCCAAGCTTCTCGCCGGGAGCGCTGCCCGCCGACATCGGCGCAAACAGGTAGAAGGTGAGCTCTGTGTCGTTCGAGGGGATGTCGACCGAGAAGATCTTCAGCTTCGCCTTGGACGCTGCAAGGAGGACGAGGTCCCGCCCGTCTTCGGCTTTCGCGGTCGTCAGGCGGAAGCGCTCGGCACTGAGGCGGATGATGCCCTCGATTCCGAAATCGATGCCGCCTGCGCCTTCGCCGGCATCGATCCTGAAGCCGAAGGAGAGCTTCGGAAGCTTTCCGGCGACAGGTTTCTCGGGGGACCAGCCGATCAGGAAATTAAGCTTGAAGCGCTCCAGCTTCTTACCGAGCGCTCCCAGCGAGCCCAGATCGACGTCGAAGTCGAAGGCCATGTCGAAGCGTGGAACAAGGTCGATCCCCTTGACCCCGGAGAAGTCGAAATAGCCGATTTGCGACAGGTCGAATGTACCGAAGCGGAAGCCGCGCAGCTTGATCGGCAGCTTCGACAGGAACGAGCCCGTGCGGGGCTTGTTCTTGCCGCTGCGCCGGTTGAAGCCGTCGAAGTCGAAGCGCAGCTTCGGGTAATCGATGTCGAGAACGAACCTGGCGCCCTCGAGGCGGAACCCCACTCCGAGGTCGAAGAAGTCGAGATGGTCGATGCCGAGGACATCGAGGCCGCCGGGCAGCTCGTTGAACGCAATCGACCCGTCGATCATCAGCTTGCCGCGCTTCTCTCCGCCGGCGATCTCGGTGAGAAGCACCACCCGGTTCATTTCGAAGCTCTTTAGGAAGCTGTCTTGGTCGAACTTGTACGAGACGACCTCCTCGGCCCCGAACGAATAGCTGTCGCGGCGTTCGCCGTTCTCCGTAAGGCGGGACTCGTATCGTCCGAGCAGTATCAGGTTCTTCACCGGCCGCTCAACGGGGGTCGCGAGGAACTTGGCGACGTTGGTCTCGACCTTGCACGTGAAGCTGCGGATCGCGTCGTTGTCGACGAGTAGCTTCAGCTCGTTCAGCCGGAGCTGGAGCTTCGTCTGGTTGTCTGCCTCGGGCTTGAAGGGCGCGTTGACGGGTTTCGTGTAGTCGACGAGGCCGAAGACGGCCGTCTTCCACGCGTCTCCCGCGTCCGCCTCGATTGCCGAAAGGTCGATGCCGACGTGGTGCACTTCGAGCTTGCGGTCGAGCAGCGTCTCCAACGCGCCGAGCTGCGCGGGCATCTCCGAAAGCTCGAGCTTTAGCAGCAGAAGCCCGCTCCATGACGGATCGCCGATCCGTCGTTTGATCGGGTCGTACAGCGGCGACTCCTGCTCAAGGGTCGATTTGATGAGGGCCTTCACGATTGTCCGGTCCGCCGCGCTGAGCTGCAGAGGGCCAGACCCGTTGGTCCATTGCGACTCGTCCTCGATCAGCTCGCGGACCGAGCGGTTATCGTGCTTCAGGATAAGGAATGGGTCGGTGTCGTACGTCTCGTTGTCGCGGATCCAGCCCGCGCGCCAGTCGGCCATGTAGATCCGGTTGAGTGGTCCCGCCTTGAAGAACCTGGTAAGGGTTGAGAGGCGGGTGACCGCGAACAGCCGGTTGGTGGCCATCAGCTCCGCGAGGATCTCGGCGCCCGCCGTTCCGTCTTTGGGGACGAGGGCGAAATCCCACCGGGGAACGGCGGCCCCGCCCGTCTCGCGCGGCCGGGTCCGTCCGAATGTGACGTTCGCCAGCCTGCCGGCTTCCTCGCGCTGCGCGGCATAGCCCTGAGGCGTCCTGAGGATCGGACCGAGCGTCGCCGTGGAGGGCGCCGTAGACTGGAAGGCTGCGCGGGCAGAGGTGACAATCCTCGCCCGGCGCTCCCGCGACAGGAAGTGCCTTTCGGCGTCGAGTTCGGGCTTGCCGTGCTCTGGCCGCTCGCCGAGACCGAGCACGGGCACCCAAGGCACCGCGCCGTCCGGCAGAGGAAGCCTGCTGGGCATGAAGCGCATCGCTGCGCCGTCGGGCGCATAGCCCTGCATTCCTTCCGGATCGAGCGACAGCCGGGAATCGGCGCTCAGCGCCTCGGCCGTTGCGATCCCAAGCCACGAGGTGCGGCAGTAACCGCCCCCATCGGTCAGCGCCGCGCCGTGGGGCGCGGTGGCGTGCAGCTCCGACCGCGGCTCACTGACGAGGAGTGCCGGCCCGGGCGAAAAATCCAGGTGGTCCCCGTCGGCACCCGGACGGATGGCGATGGACTCGAGGTTAGAGGCTCCCAGGGCGAGACGGACGGGCCGGTTCTTCGCCCCATCGGCATGAAGCTCAAAGAGGCCGATCGGCGCCAGGTGATGGTCGAGCGAGCGCAGCTTGGGCCCTGCCGGGCTCGCGGCAAAGGTGGTCGGGGCCCTTGTCAGCGCGAGGGTGGAAAGCGCTCCTGCACCACGAGTGGCCTTGAGATAGAGCCGGTGGCCGTGCACCGCGTGGAGCGTAGTGGGCAGCTCTGTGTCCGGCAGCCTCAACCGCGAGCGGGTGCCGTCGGGACCCTCGGAGTTATAGGGGTTCGCGAAGTCGAGCTCGAAGGAAAATCTCTCCTGCTGGCCGTTGCCGAAATCGAGCAGCGGGTACGCCAGGTGGGCTATTCTGATGATCTGCTGCTGCTGCCTCGGGCTGAAATAGCGCGGTCCGATGCCCAGCTCCTGGAGCAATGCGCGGTCCAGGGCGCCGGCAAAACGCCACAGCCCTCGGTCCTCACCCGTGACGACGACTTCGATCTGCCGTTCGCCCGATGGGAAAGGAACCGGCAGCCCTGGCGCCGGCGGTCGCTCGAGGATGAATCCGGCGGGACCGGCGTCGGGGGCGAAGGAGATGAGGAGACGATCGCCCGCCGCGCCGAGGGTCGCCTTGTTGAGCCGGACGCGCCACTTACCGTTGCTGGTCGGGGGCTCCTGGTTAGGCCCACCACTGGCGGTGCTGCCGAGATTCACGAACCCGGGCTCGATAGCTTTTCCGATCCCCTCGCTCAGGACCGCTTCAGCAGAGCGGAACTCGCCCCGCTTCGTAAAAAACGCGATACGTGCGCGGGGAGCCGTGTCGAGGGATTGAGCGGCGCTCGCGGCAAAGGTTTCTGGGTTCTCGAGCTTCGGAAAGAGCAGGAGGCATCCATCTCCGATCCGGGCAACCGGATCGAGCTCCTCCACTGTGACATCCGCGCGCGCCAGGAATGCGACTCGCGCGTCTGCCAGTGCCATGAGGTGCGACGAGTCTGGAACGACGGCAGGATCCGCGAACAACCGAGTGCCGATCCGCTTGAACGTTACCATCTAATCTGGTCTCCCGGCTGCAGGGGAAGATGAACCGCATGCCCCCCATTCAGACGGACGCGGACCCGGCGCCCTTCGAACCAGCGTGACATGCGTGCCCGGGAGAGCGTCGCGTCGAGCCGCGCCTGCGCGTTGTTATGTCCACCCGCGGTGACCGCTGAAGCGCTGAACGCACTGCTGTCCAGGAAGTCGGGCGCTGCGGCCGCGAGAACGGTTCCGAGCGTCGCGCCGAGCGGCACGTCCATCGTGCGGCCGTTCACGGCGATCGGAAAGTCGACGGCGAACGTGCTGCGATCGCCGAAGCGGATGCAGACGAAGGCGCTTCGATTCCCGCAGGCGTCCGCGACGAATCCGCTTCCTGACTGCCTTATGAGGAACTCGAGCGCCCGCTCGCCTTCGACCCGTTCCTGCAGGTTCACCGCGACGATCAGCGACATATTCTCGAGCAGATGCGGTAGGGCGGCGTCAGTATGTAGCGATTTCGGGTGGACGAGCGCAAACACGTGCGGAGGCCGCGTCCCGCCTGGGGGCGCTGGGAAGGGCGGCTGGATCTCTGCCCAGGAGGCGACTTCCCTGTGACCCGCATTGGCCCAGGTAAGGCCTGTAAGGCTCGGATCGAGCCGGCCGGCAATCGCGTCGAAGCGGGGCCCGTCGGGCGTGTCGCTGACGCGTGCACATGAAACCGCGCCCGGGCGGTAGAGTCGAGGGGTTGACCCCTCCTCCGCGTCCGATGCGCATACCCGCATCCCAGGCCGCAGGATAACGATGCGTGGGGCGTTATGCGTGAAGCCGGCGCCGTACCATTGTTCGATCGCCGAGTTCGGCGTCAGCGGCCGCTGGGTCACGAGCGATTCCCTGATCGCGTCTCTCGCATCGTCGGCAAGGCAAGCAGGTCGGCGACCTTCTTGCTCCGACCACCAGCGATCGACCGCTGATGCAATCGTCTGCGGAGTAGCGAAGGTTGCTACCGAACCGCGGAACCGCAATCCTGCTGCGGTCTCTCCTGCCCGCATCACCAGTACTGGTTCAGCCGTAAGGCCTCCGCCGACGTACGGGCCGCCACGGCAAAAGCTGCCGGGAAGACGCGCGTCCAGCACATCAATGGCGATTTGGGCATCCCTGCCGCGCGAGCCTCCGAGGACCCGCGTATTCGGCTGGAGGATCCATGGTCCGCCTTCAGCCCCGAGGAGGGGAGTTTCGACACGATACGCTTGCGGAAGCGTGCATCCGGCGATCGCAAAGGCCATCAGGAGCGCGACGAGGGGGGGCTTGCTCCTGGGCGTAGCGCGCACGCCGGTGATTGCCGTTCGAGCGGCCTTTGTTGAGGGTGTGCCGTCCGCGCGGGAACGAAGGAGCGACCAACTCACCACTTGAAGCAATGCTGCTTCCAAGAGGGATAGTGTGCAGTTCCGTAATACACGTTCCTGTCACTGTCGAAGATGATGACGTGACCGCCCCAGTAGGCCGCCTCATCGAGCTGGAAGACGGTCCACATTCCCTCGTTTTTGGGCAACGTATCGCGGGTGTGCGTGGCCATGCTCTTAAACCAGCACCACATGTCGCGGGCCCGTACCGGGCGCTTTGCCGCCGTCCCGCACCTCGCGGTTACACAGGGCGCCGGCGCCTGAAGCTCCGCGAAGCCAGCCCTTAGAAACGCGTCCGAGAGGTAGTGAGCGCAATTATTCTCGTAGGAATCTCCTCCGTCACACGCTTTCCGAAAGATTGAGGCTGCGCCAGCGATTGTTTTCGGGGGCCGATGTGGATCACGAAGCGCAGCCGCATCTTCTTCGGTGGCCGGCACGGCGTCGCCGGGCCCAGGTTGCGGTGGGGGCGGAGGGGCTACCTCCTCCATCTCTTCTTGCCGTGCCGAGAAATGCTCCGCCATATGACCTCCACGCTTGTGGATCCGACGAAGCACTGGCCGGCGGCCCAAACTCAGGTACTGGGCTCTCAATGATGATGACGCGGAATCCTCATGAATCAAGCCTCATTTTGATTCATCCTAGCTGGTTTAAACGTGAGCCACGCCAACCCCGTCTGCACAAAGCTGGTGCCGCTTGGATAGGGCAGTCGGCAGCGAAGCTGCATCGAGGCATGCACGGTCGAGGTGAGCAACGTTCATCAATTCTCCCGAGGCTTACGGTAAGCGAAGACCATCCCGGCTTGCTGCAGGTCCGCAGCCACGCCGCCGGACTCGACCATCCTACCGCTACATCGAAGCGGGTTATCGCAATTGATACCTTAGCCACCGACCTGGGGTACTTTGGGGGGTACAAACTAGTGGCGCAGGCGAAACATGCGGCAGAAATGCTTCGCTTGGAAGGAGTGCAGATCCCGTCTCTGGGCACCACTCCTCCAAACCTGCGGACCTTCTGAAAGCCGGCTTTTCTTCTCACGCTCGATGCGCGGAGAGGTGATGCAGCACGATGCCCGACGTGGTCGCGACGTTGAGCGAGTCAAAGCCGCCGGCCATTGCGATCCGCACACTGTTGGTGCGGCCGATCAGGTCCGGCGGCAGACCCGGTCCTTCCGCCCCGAGGAGGAGCGCGTTGCGCGCGGCGGGACGCCAGTCGGTCAGCAACGTCTCGCCCGACGGGCTGAGCGCGAAGCTCGTAAAGCCATGGCGATCGAGCAGGGCGAGCGGGTCCTCCCCCGGCGCCAGCCGGGCAAAGGGCACAAGCAGCGAGGCGCCCACCGAGACGCGGATCGCCTTGCGGTAAAGCGGGTCGCAGCAATCCGCGTCGAGCAATACCGCCTTCGCCCCGAAAGCGGCCGCGTTGCGGAAGATGCCGCCGATGTTGTCGTGATTGGCGATTCCGGACACGAACAGCACGTCCGCCCCCCTCCCGTCCTCGCCGGCGACGCGCGCGAGCAGCGAGTCCGCGGTTGGGCTCTCGAGACGCCGGCCGATCGCCAGGATGCCCCGGTGGACCGGAAAGCCCGCTATCCCGTCGATCACCGGCTGCTCGGCGGCGAAGACCGGCACGTCTTCGGGCAGCCTGGACAAAAGCGGCTCAAGCGCGGCCACCCGCTTGGCGGCGATCAGGAGCGACACGGGCCGGTGAACGCCCGAAGCGACGAGCTTCTCGACGACAACCCTGCCTTCGGCGACGAACAATCCTTGCCGCCCGACGAGGTCGCGCTCGCGGATGTCGCGATACGCTTCGATGCGGGGGTCGGTGGGATCCGTGATGGGGACGAAGCGAGGCATCACCGTCGTTAGCGCGCCCGCCCGCCGAGTGGCCAGGCAAATGCGTGCGCCGCCGCGCTACCGCCTCCCCGTGCTCGGCGGGATCGGCCCGGCGCCTGGCTGATCGCCTACCTTTCCTCCTTTGCCGGCCAAGTTCTCCCGGGGGAGTGCCGGCATGATGATGGTTCGCGCAACGAAATCGGAGCCCGCCGACGTCAAGTGGCCGTAGTCCATGACCAGGAGTTCCCGGCCGACGCGCGCTCGGCACGCGGATTCGGTACACAGTCCACCCACCAGCGACACCAACGTGAGCTGCTGAGAGGATGAGTACCTTGCCCGCAGGGTGCGATCGACCTGGAGAATCCTGGCTGATAATCCGGTCGAGATGTAATCCTCCGTCAGCGGCCAATGGTACTTCGTGACGATGAGGGGCAAGGCTGGCAGCCACTGCGGCATCGGCCCTACCAGCACGACCTGCTTTGCTCCCAGCCTGTGCAGTTCCTGCGCGATGCGGTTCCAATCCTGCTTATCGTGATCGGCGGTCTGCGCGATAAACACGAAGGCAGGCTTGAGTGCGCGAATGGATGAAAGAGCAAAGCGGTTGCTGTCTCGGCATGCCTGGGCTGCCTCGACGTTCCCGGCAAAGGCGGAAACGTCCGCCCCGCCGCCAAGCGCTGGACTGCACCCGCTTGTTGCCACTTGCGCAAGGGCATAGCCGTCCGGAAGCACTCGCCTCAGGCCGTAAGAGAGGGCCTGCGCGTGGGAGTCCCCCCAAAGGAATGCGGTGCCCAGCCGCCCCGGGCGCGTGCAGCTCGGCGCAATTTTCGATCCGGCCGCAATCGCACTGGGCTCTCGAAAGTCGCACTCCAGCCGGTAGGTAGCGGCGCGCTGAGACGGCATGCGATGGTAATACGCCGCAAATCGCTTCTGCGGATCCGCGTTGACGCTCCTGCCAGGCAATCCGCCGGTGCCGATGACCAAGGCGGCCATCAGGCCAACAAGCACGATGCCGCCCAGCAGTGCAGCAGCGTTGAGCCGGCGCAACGGTTTCTCGACGAAGATGTAGGTGCCGCACGCAAGCACGATTGCTGCGACGACCAATCCCGCCCGCACCGAACCCGGCGGGCTGATGGTTTGGTTTTCGATAAGGGCGAACGACAGCAGCGGCCAATGCCAAAGGTACAGCGGATAGCTGATCAGACCCACCCACACGAAAGGCTTCAGCGCCAGGAGCCGATTGGCAGTTTGTTGCGGACCAGCGGCAAGCAAGGCAGCGGCTCCGAGCGTGGGCGCTAGCGCCCACCAGCCGGGGAAAGGGGATGAAGGCCGTAAGAGACCGATGGCGAGCCCGATTGCGGCCACGCCGGCCCACGCAAGGGCATCGCCCCACAATGTGCGCTTCTCGCTGCCTGGCTTGAAAAAAACCAATAATCCGCCGACGGCAAGCTGCCAAACCCGCGACAACGGCGAGTAGAACGCCGCAGTAGCATCGTTGGATGTCAGGTATAAGCAGATCAGGAATGAGGCGGAAGCGATTATGGCCATAGAGGCAAGCAGAACTTTGCGTGACCTGCCCGCGACATAGATAACCAGCGGCCAAACCAGGTAAAACTGCTCCTCCACGCCGAGGGACCACAAATGCAGCAACGGCTTTAGCCCGGATGCATCTGCGAAGTAGTTCTCTTCGCTCCAAAAATAAAGATTAGAGTAGAATAGAACTCCGCTTAGCGTCTCCTTGCCCAGCTCGGTATACGCATCGGTTAGTAGGATCACCCAGCCTACTGCAAGGCAGGATACAAGAACCAGCGCCAAGGCTGGAACGATCCTCTTTATCCGGCGACTGTAAAAGGACCTTATGCTAAGGCTCGAAGCGTCGCGTTCACGCATCAATATGCTTGTTATTAGATAGCCGGAAATGACAAAAAAGATATCGACGCCAACAAACCCTCCCGGCAGATAGTTCGGGAAAGCGTGAAAAAGAACGACCGAACCGACCGCGACGGCGCGCAGGCCGTCGATGTCGGGGCGGTATCCCAATTTTCCGGGATGAGTGGCTGGTGCGGTCATCCGACGCGTCTGCAGCAGTTAACCTAAGTGAGCAACCGTGCGCTTAACCCAAGTGAGCACCCGTGCGCTACGGCCCATCGGCGCAGCCTCCGGACATCGGACAGGAAGCACGAATCCTGCTCGTACGAAACGAGAAATCGCGCGGCACGCGTGACGTGTGCTGCGCCGCACGCGGAGGCGAACCTGCACCCCGACGGGAAGCGTTCACCAGCGTCGGCGGTGAGGTTCGCAGGCGATGCCGTCGCCGTCGCGGTCCATTTCCGCGCGATAACCGGGCTCCCCGGCGTAGAGCGGCGCAACGCCGGCTTCGCGCGCCGCGTTGCAGCCGCGCCAATAGTCGCCAACGGCCGGCGTGCTTCTTCTCGCCAGCCCCTGCGACACTGCCATCTCGTGCAGGCTGGCGCCGGCGCTGGCGAAGCCACCCGTGCCGGTGGCAGCCAGCGACCCGGCGAGTAGCCCACCGAGCATGGCAGCCCCCAAGGTCTTCGCGACGGCCGCAGATCTTCGACGCGCGGCGCGGGCGCGGTATTTGGCGATTGGGACGATCGGCACGCCCCGGAACGGCTTTCGAAAGCTCATCCGCGCACAGTACAGTCCGGCGGTAAACCGATCCTTGCGCGCCCGGCACTATTGCGCCGGCCACCGAAACTGCCGAAGCTCAGAGTCCATAAGTCTGCGAGGGGTAAGGGGTGAGCCCGTTCGAATTCGTCTTTTCGCTGTTCAGCCTCCTGCTCGGGCTGGCGCTCGCAACCGGCCTCAGCGGGTTGGCGAAGGCGCTGAAGATACGTCACAAGATCCGGATCGGCTGGCTCACGGCGCTGCTTGGGCTTTTCGTCTCCTTGGACCTGGTCACCTTCTGGGCCTATGCATGGTCGCTCAGGGACACCATCCCGCCAAGCTTTCCCGCGCTCTTCTACGGCTTCGTCACAACCGCCCTCTACTTCGTGGCGGCGAGCTGCATCTTTCCAGATGAACCGGATGAATGGGCCGATCTCGACGGCCATTTTTTCCGTCAGCGGCGCATCGTGCTCGGCGGCACGATGGTCGCCAACGCGATGCTGCTGGCCAGCGCGATGGTTATGCTGGGAGGCGGGTGGTCCTGGTTTTCACCACGATTCCTGGTGGTGAGTTGGTCGCTGTTCCCGCTTGCGCTGGTTGCCATGCTTGCAACGCGCCGCCCGCTGATCATCGGCGCTCTCGCCTGGCTGATCCTTCTCTACCCTGTGTCGCTGGTCTGGACGTAAGTCAGTCCGCCGGCTCGTGGCGGCCGGCTTCGACGTGCTCGGCGAACGCGTGGAGCCATTGAAGCTGCTCATCGGTATCGGGGACGTTCAAGCCCCTGGCCTTGCCGATTGCCGCGACTGCTTCGGGCGCACTCAGGCCGGACAGGATCAGCGCTGCTCCGGCAACGATAGAGGAGCGGCCAATTCCGGCGCGGCAGTGGATCGCGATGGCCTTTCCCTCAGCGCCGCGCGTGCAGAGCGCTTCAGCCAGCGTCCGCGCTTCACCAAAAGAGGCAGGGACGCCCCGGTCAGGGATTGGAAAGGACAGGAAATCGATTCCAGCGGCGCGGCACAGGCCCTCCTCGTCGGCGAGTTCGAGATCGCTCACTTCTTCCGCTTCCAGCAGCGAAACGACGCTCTGGACCTCCTCGCGCCAACCAGCAATTTCGTCGGCAAGCCATTCGCCTGCTCTTGGACGCGCCATGATGCCGATGCGGAAGCCGCGCGGGTGATCGACCCAATAGATGCTAGCCCGCATAGGTCTTCCGCTTCGTTTTCGAGCTTACAGCGCGATCGCCACGGTTTTCACTTCCAGATAGGCTTCGATGCCGTGGCGGCTGTTTTCGCGGCCGAAGCCGGATTGCTTGTAGCCGCCGAAGGGCAAAGCGGTGTCCGCGGCCGAGGCGGTATTGCCCCACACCATGCCGGCCTTGAGCTTGGCGGCGAGCTTGTGCATCGCCGATATGTCGCGCGTCCAGATGCTCGCCGCGAGGCCGTAGGGGGTGTCGTTGGCGGCGTTGGCGACGTCGTTGATGTCGTCGAAGCGCTGGGCGGCGAGGACGGGTCCGAAAATCTCCTCGCGCACCACCTTCATGTCCGGGCTCACATCGACCAGCACCGTCGGGTTGACGAAGTAGCCGTCGCTCGAGGGTGCGTCGCCGCCGAACAGCACGGAGGCGCCTTCCTTGCGGCCCGCGTCGATGTAGCCCAGCACGCGCTCATGCTGCTCGGTGGACACCAGCGGGCCCATCATCGTGTCGGGCGCCAGGCTGGGACCAACCTTCCACTTGGACGCATTCTGCGCCACTGCTTCAAGCAGTTCGTCGAACACGTCGCGGTGCGCGAACAGGCGCGATCCGGCGATGCAGACCTGGCCCGAATTGGCGAAGATCGAGCGCGCGGCGCCCGCCGCGGTGCGGCCGATGTCCACATCGGGGAGCACGATCACCGGCGACTTGCCGCCAAGCTCCAGCGTGACGCGCTTGAGCGTGTCGGTGGCGGCGCGGTTGATGATCTTGCCGACCTCCGTCGAGCCGGTGAAGGCGACCTTGTCGACATCCGGGTGGCGGACCATTCGGTCGCCCGACACTTCGCCATAGCCGGTGATGATGTTGACTACGCCCGCCGGAATGCCGGCCTCCGCGATTAGGTCGGCGAGGCGAAGCGCGGTGAGCGGCGTTTGCTCAGCGGGCTTGAGGACGATCGTGCAGCCGGCGGCGAGCGCCGGCGCGATCTTCTGCACCGCCATCATCAGCGGGAAATTCCACGGCACGATCTGGGCGCAGACCCCGATCGGCTCGCGGCGGGTGTAGGCGTGCACCGAGCCGGTCGGCATGCCGTTGAGCTCGACATGCTCGCCGGAAATCTTGGTCGCCCAGCCGGCCATGTAGCGCAGCGTCGCGATCGAGCGGGGCAGGTCGTACCCCGCGCTTGCGGAGCGCGGCTTGCCGTTGTCGATCGATTCGATCTCGGCGAGTTCGGGCGTATTGGCCTCGAGCAGATCGGCAAGGCGGTTGATCGCCCGCTCGCGCTCATAAGGGGGAAGTCCGCTCCAGCGGCCGTCGTCGAAGGCGCGGCGGGCGGCGGCGACTGCGCGGTCGACATCCTCGACGCTTGCATCGGCGATGGTGGCGACCTGCTTGCCGTTGGACGGATCGTAGACCGCGATGGTGCCGCCGCCGCGCGACTCCACCCACTCGCCATCGATGAACAAGGCGGGCGCGCGGGCAAGAATCTTCTGCGCGCCTTCGGAATAAGCCGGCTGGGCGGCCATGGCGGTCATCTCGTTCATGGATAGTCTCCTTCGTGCAGGCCTATAAGCGGCCATCGAGTTCAAAGCGAGCGAAGCGCCCGGGCGGGGCGCGCGGCAAGCGCCGGAAGCGAGCCGAGCAGCCCCAGAGCCAAGGTGACCAGCGCGCCGAGGCCGAGCGTGGCCCCAACCACCGCCCAGTCCGGCGCCCATTCGAGCTCCAGCACCTCCACCACCACATACCAGCCGGCGCCGCCGCCGATCGCGAAGGCGAGGCCGCTGACGATCAGCGCCAGTGCGCCGAACTCCAGCGCCTGGGCGGCGAGGATTCGGCCCCGCGTCGCGCCGAGCAGCTTCAGGATCACGCTGTCATAGACCCGCGCCTGGCGGCTTGCCGCAAGCGCGCCGACCAGCACGGCGATGCCGGCGAGGATCGCCACGGAAGCGGCGGCGCGCACCGCCGTCGAAAGCTGGGTGAGCATGTTCGACACGGTCGCGACAACGTCCTTGACCCGGATCGCCGACACGGTCGGAAAGGCGCGGGACACGGCGCGGGAAAAGGGTCGCTCCTGCGCTTCGGGCATGGAGATGGTGGCCATGAAGCTGTGCGGCGCCTGTTCGAGCGCGCCCGGCGAGAAGACGATCACGAAGTTGAAGCCCATTGTGTCCCAATTGATCTCCCGCAGCGACGCAATCCGCGCCTCGATGTCGCGGCCGAGGATCGAGACGGTGAGCATGTCGCCAACCTTGATCCCCGCCGCCCGCGCGGCCTCGACATCCAGCGAGATCAGCGGCGGCCCCTGGTAATCGGGCGCCCACCATTCGCCTTCCACCACTCGGCTGCCCTTCGGAACCGCCGCCGAATAGGTCAGGCCCCGGTCGCCGCGCAGGAACCAGGCGCCCTCGGGTATCTCCTCCATGTCGGCAACGCGCCGCTCCCCGACCGCCACCACCGAGCCGCGCAGCGATGGGATCGTGACAAGGTCGCCCCCCGGCGCCGCGCCGCGCGCCATGCTCCGGAATCGGGCAACATCCTCCGCCGGTATGTCGAGCATGAAGAAGCTTGGGGCCTTGGCGGGAATGGTGGTTCGGATCTGGCCGGACAGATTGGTCTCGATCACCGCCAGGGTCGTGAACAAGGTAAGTCCGAGGCCGAGCGCCACCACCAGCCGCCCGGTCTGCGCGCCCGGCCGGTGCAGGTTGGCGAGCGCCAGGCGGAACAGCGGGCTCCTCGGCCGCGGCAGCCTGGAGGCGAGCCAGCGAATCAGGCCGCCGAGCAGGGTGAGGAGCAGGAGCAGGCCGAGCGCCGCCCCGATGAAGCCGGCCGCGAACCCCGGCTCCCGCGCGGTGCCGATGGCCAGCGCGGCGATCAGCGCGGCGGCCACTGCGGCACCCAGGTAAGCGCCCCAGCCGGCGCGGCCTAGCGGCTCGAGATGGCCTCGGAACAAGCTCGCCGCGTTAACGGTGCGGGCGCGGGCGAGCGGCACCAGCGCGAACACCAGGGCGATGAGCAATCCGTAAGCGGCGCTCGCGAGCAACGGCACCAGGTAGAGGCCGGCGCGCGGCGGCACCGGCAGCGCGTCTCCGGCAATGGCGGCGACTACGGAGGGCACCAGCGCACCGGCGGCAAGGCCGAGGAGGATTGCCCCCGCGGCAACGAGACCGATTTCGATCAGGTAGGATAGGAAGATCGTCCGGCTCGGCGCGCCGAGCAGCTTCAGCGTGGCGATTGTGCCGCGCTTCGAGTCGAGCCACGAACTCACACCGTTGCCGACGCCGATCCCCGCCACGATCAGCGCGGTAAGCGCGATCAGGGTCAGGAACTGTCCCAGGCGGCCAATGAACCGCCGAGTCCCCGGCGCGCCGTTTGAGCGGTCCTGCACCTGGTAGCCGGCGTCCTTGAACCGGTCGGTCAGCGCCTCGGCCTTGATCTCCGGATCGGTGCCCCCGGGCAGCTTTAGCCGATAGCCGCTGGTGAACAGGCTGCCCGGCTGGACAAGTCCGGTGGCGGCAAGCCCTTGGCGGGAGACAAGAACCGTGGGCCCAAGCGTGAAACCCTGCCCGACCCGGTCCGGCTCCTGCGCGATCAGGCCGACGATGCGCAGCTCGGCCTCGCCCACCCGGATGCGGTCGCCGATGCGCACGGACAGACGGTCGGCAAGCTCCTCGCCGATCGCCACGTCGCCCGCGCCGGGCCGCGGCGCCAGCGCGCCGGGCGCGAGGCTGAACCGCCCATAGAGCGGCCAGGCGTCGTCCACACCCTTCAGTTCTGCGAGCACGCTTTCATTGCCGTCGAGCCGCGCCGCCATCGCCCGCATCCGCACAATCGCGCTGACCTGCCCTTCGCGGCTAAAGGCGGCGAGCTCTTCCGCGCTCGCCTCGCGCCCGCCGACGGTAAGCTGCACATCGCCGCCAAGGATCTCCTGCCCCCGCTCGGCCAACGAGGTGACGATGGCGGAGGACAGCGAGCCGACGCCCGCCAGAGCGGCAACGCCGAGGAACAGGCAGATGGCGAGCAGCCGCAAGCCGGAGAGGCCGCCGCGCAAGTCGCGAAGTGCGAGGCGAAAGGCAAGGCTCACAGGCTAAATTCTCCCCGGAACGGGGAGGGGGACCATGCGAAGCATGGTGGAGGGGGTTCCGACACCCACTCCGACATACCCGGAGAGCCCCCTCCACCGCACTTCGTGCGGTCCCCCTCCCCGTCCCGGGGAGGAATTCCATTACCCCTCACGCCCCCGTATCCCGTACGATCCGCCCGTCGCCCATCTCCAGCACCCGCGCGCAGCGCGCCGCCAAGGCCGGATCGTGCGTGATCACCAGCAAGGTCGCGCCCGTATCCCGCTGCCGCTCGAACAACAGGTCGAGGATCGCACTGCCCGTCGCCCCGTCCAGATTGCCCGTCGGCTCGTCCGCGAAGATCAGCTCCGGCCGTGCCGCCGTGGCGCGGGCAATCGCCACCCGCTGCTGCTCGCCGCCCGAAAGCTGCGCCGGATAATGGGTCACCCGGTGGCCGAGCCCGACCGCCTCCAGTTCCCGCCGCGCCGTCTCGAACGCGCCGTCCGCGCCGGCAAGCTCCAGCGGCACCGCGACATTCTCAAGCGCGGTCATCGTCGGCAGCAGGTGAAAAGCCTGGAGAACAATGCCGATCCGCCCCTGCCGCGCCCGCGCCAGTCCATCTTCGTCCAGCGCGGTGAAATCCTGCCCGGCCACCCGCACCGATCCGCCCGAAGCCCGCTCGAGCCCGGAAAGCACTGCCATCAAAGACGATTTTCCGCTCCCAGACGGCCCAAGCAGTGCAACGCTTTGGCCCTTCGCGACTTGAAGGGCGATGCCGCGCAAAATCTCCACCTTGGCCTCGCCGGAGCCGAGGGAGAGCGTGACATCCCGCGCGTCGATAACATAGGAGCTGGTCATGAAAGGAATTGGGATCCGATGTCGTTACGGATGGCATATGGGGCGGCGCGGCGCATTGTCTACGCGCTGCTGCTGATGGCGGGGCTGGAAAGCGGCGCCGCCGCACAGGGGCAGGACGTCCACATCCTCGCCTTCGGCGACAGCCTCACCGCGGGCTATGGCCTGCCGCGCGATCAGGGCTTCGCCCCCCAGCTCGAGGATGTGCTGCGCCGCCACGGCGTGCGCGCCTTTGTCACCAATGGCGGCGTGTCCGGCAACACGGCGGGCAACGGCCGCGCCCGGGTGCGCTGGACGCTCGACGGTTTGAAGCGCAAGCCCGATCTCGCCATCGTCGCCTTGGGCGCCAACGACATGCTGCGCGGCATCCGCCCCGAACAGACGCGCGAGGACCTCGATTTCATCCTCGCCGAATTCAAGAAGCGCGACATCCCGGTGATCGTCGCCGGCATGCTCGCCCCGCCCAATCTTGGCCGCGACTACATGGCCAAGTTCAACACCATCTTTCCGGACCTGGCCCGCAAATACGACGCGCCATTGTATCCGTTCTTTTTGGCCGGCGTGGCAGGCAATTCGGCGCTCAACCTGCCCGACCGGGTGCACCCCAACTTTCAGGGCATCAAGCGCATGGTAACCGGGATCACGCCCACGGTTTTGAAGGCGATTGAAGGCCTCAGGGAACCGTCACCCCGGACTTGACGCAGGTGGCTACAGTCCCGCCGCCCGGTCGCGTGCGAAGGCCGTCACCCCGGACTTGATCCGGGGTCCACCTTCTTTCCTCGCCTCATCTACACGAAAGAAGAAGGTGGATGCCGGATCAAGTCCGGCATGACGAATTTGGCTACGATGGTGGGTGAAGCAGGCCGTCACCGCGGCATGACGAACTCGCTACCTCCCCAGCACCAGCTCGTGCCCGAAGTTCAGCCCGATCCGCCCCTCGCGGTTCCAGCGCACGAAAGCGTGCATCGAGCTGCACTGGTCGAACTCGACCAGCACCGGCTCGCCTAGCCTCGTCTCCAGGCCGCATTCGATCTGCGCCCCGCGCGAGGAGATGTTGATCACGGACACTCGGTACGGCTTGCCGCGGAAATGGAGCAGGGCGGTGTCGATCAGCCCTTCGCGGCGATCCTCGCCGCGGCGGTCGGACCAGGGGTCCGCGAACCCGTTCGATGCTGCCTCGGCCATGCTTCCTCCTCCCCAGGAAGATGAAGCATGGCCTATAAAGCTTAGCGAAACCCTAGCGGCTCATTCCCAGAAGTAAGCGGCGCGCTTGCGGGTGCCGGTGACCTCCTCGTTCATGGTTCCCGAATCGTAGAGCCGGCCGTTGAGCATCACCTTGGAGATCTTCTCCGAGTTGCGGATATTCTCCAGCGGGTTGGCATCCAGGATGACGAGATCGGCAAGCTTGCCCGCTTCCAGCGTGCCGATGTCGCTGAAGCCGAGCGCCCGCGCCGGAGTCACCGTGCCGGCCTGCAGCGCCTCCAGCGGCGACCAGCCGCCGCGCACGAACGACCACAATTCCCAATGCGCCGCGATGCCCTGCTGCTGGCCGTGGGCGCCGATGCTCACCGGCACGCCGCGCTTCGACAGCAGGTGCGCAGTGCGGGCGCTGACCGCGTCGACGAAATCCTCCTCCGGCGCCTGGGTCACCCGCACCAGCTCCTCCTGCAGAAAGGCCGGCGGGGCGTGGCGGGTGAGCAGCGGGTGGCGCCACACCTGGCTTTCCTGGCTCCAATAGGGCTCCGCGCCGAGGCCGCCATAGGTCACGCCGAGCGTCGGCGTGTAGCCGACCTTGGTTTGCGGAAAGAAGCTCAGCACGTCCGCGTAGAGCATCGCCTGCGGGATGTTGTGCTCAAGCGTGGTGTTGCCGTCGGCGATCAGCGTCAGGTCCATGTTGTAGAGCGAACCGCCCTCGGCCACGACCGCGATATTCTCGCGCAAAGCCGCGGCGATGACCTGCTGGCGCTGGTCGCGGCGCGGCTGGTTGTAGTTCTTGATGCTGTGCGCGCCCTGCGCCTTGAGGCGCCGGACGTGAGCAAGCGCATCGTCGAGGCTTTCGATGCCCGCGAACCGCCCCGGCGATTTCGCGCCATAGACGATCTCGCCCGACGAGAAGATGCGCGGCGCAACGACCATGCCGGCGCGCTGCATCTCGCCGGCCGCGAAGATCTCGCTCGCCGTGCTCGACGGATCGTGGATGGTGGTGACTCCGAACGCCAGGTGGACGAGGTTGGACCAATTCTGCTGCGGGATGAGGTCGTCCGAGCCTTGGGGCCCGTGGGCATGCGCGTCGATCAACCCGGGGATGATTGTCTTCCCGGCGACATCCACCGTCCTGGCGCCGGCCGGCACCTGCACTTCGCCGCGGCGGCCGACCGCGCGAATGCGGTTGTCCTCGATCAGGATCACGCCGTCCTCGATCACGCCGCCGTCCGCGCCCGCCATGGTGACGACCCGCGCGCCGGTCAGCGCCACCAGCCCGCGCGGCTTGTCGGCCTGGCGGGTCATGGCCAGCGACACGCCGGTCTTGGGCGGCGTGTAGGTGTCCTGCGCCTCGCCCGCGGGCGGCGCGTTGCGGATCATGGTGGCGGTGTTCACTGTGTAGAGCGTCGGCCCGACGCTCCAGCCGAGCTCCCGCCCGCCTTGCGCCCAGTGGAAATATTGTCCGCCCTCCCCACTTGCGCGGATCACCGGCAGGTTGGTCGCCCTGGCGCCGAAGTCGATCGGCTTGGCACCGCCGAAGAACGGCGCGACATAGACGTCATAGCCTTCGCGGAAAGCAATCTGGTCGCCGGCGGGCGAGACTTCGTAGCCGGTGATCATCTCGCCCTGGGCGTGGGTGCGGCGGTCCTTGCCGTTCAGGTCGGTGCTGATCAGCTTGTATTTCTGCTCCTCGGAAATCTCCATGAAGATGCGGTCGCTTTCGGCGCCGAACTGCGGGTTGCCGCCGCTGCGCGCCAGCCGCACCGGATCGCCGCCCGCCGCCGCGACCCGGAACACGCCCGGGTCCTCCGACCAGCGCTCCGACGTGATGTCGCCGCCGGTGCCGCGCTCGAACACGATGGTGTCGCCGTTCGGCGAGAAGCGCGGGCGCGAATAATGGCCCGGCTGGCGGGTCACGGTGCGCAAGCCGCGGCCATCGGCGCCGACCGTGCGGATTTCGCCGAGCCGCTGGTCGTTCCAGCTCACAAAGGCGATGCGCTTGCCGTCGCGCGACCAGCTCGGGAAGAGCTGGAAGTCGCTGTCGTCGGCAGTGAGCTTGCGCGGACTGCCGCCCGAAACATCGCGCACGTACAATCGCCCAAGGCTTTCGAACACCACACGCCGCCCGTCCGGAGACACCGAGGCGAAGCGTGGCATGCGGGTCGTGAAGCTGTCCGGCGCAACCTGGACCGTCGGCCGAGCCGGATCGATCACGACCCGGGTGTCGGACACCTGGAACGGGATTTCCGCCGCGCCGCTGCCGTCCATGTTGACGCGCCGGATCTTGCCGCCGGCCCAGAACACGATCGAGCGGCTGTCGGGCGTCCAGTCCATGTTCGGATAGGCGCCCTCGACCGCCCAGGTTTCCTGCATGTCCTGGTCGAGCGCGTCGTAGATCTTGCGCTCCTCGCCCGAGCGCAGGTCCTTCACATAGAGCTTCGATTTCTCGCGCTCGCGGTGAACGTAAGCGAGATATTTGCCGTCGGGCGACGGCGTCGGCCGCACCGCGCCGCCGGGGCCGCCGGCAACCTTGGTGCGTTCGCCCGTCTTCACGTCGTAGCGCTCGATGGCGAACACCTCGGCATTGCCGTTCTGGGCATATTCGAAATTCGCGCCCGGGGTGACGTCGCGGCTGAAATAGATGCCCTCGCCATTGGGCGTGAAGGCCGGCTCGCCCAATTCCTTCTGGTGCTGCGGGCTCGGCCGCTCGACGAGCGCAACGCCGCCGCCGCCGCCGACATGGTAGACCCATATCTCGCCGGTGCCGAGCGAGCGCTGGGTGGTGAAATGCTTCCTCGCGGCGACGAAGCGCCCGTCCGGGCTCCAATAGGGGTTGTTGAGGAGGTTGAAGGTCTCCTTGGTAAGCTGGCGCTTGTCCGAACCGTCGGCGTTCATGATCCAGATGTTGTTGCCGCCGCCCCGGTCGGAGGTAAAGGCGATGCGCTTTCCGTCCGGCGAAAAGCGCGGCTGCATTTCGTGCGCCAGCCCTTCCGCGATCCGCGTCGCGCGGCCCCCCGTCACGGGAATGGTGTAGATGTCGCCCAACAGGTCGAACGTGATCGTCCGCCCGTTCGGGCTGAGATCGAGGTTCATCCACGTGCCTTCATCGACGTCGATCTTGACCTCGCGCGTCGCCATCGGCGGCTTGGTGATGTCCCATTTGGCGGCGCCCGGCTTGGCCGCGACCGGCGCCACGGCGGGCGTGCTCGCCAGCGGCTCGGTCTGCGCGAATGCGCTTGTGCCGGCGAGAAGGAATGAGAGTGCGGCGAGGCCTTTGATCATAGGGGAATTGCTCCGCGGGAGGGGGTGCGACAGCTAAGCCCGTGCCCCAGCTTCCGCGCCCGCGCAAGCGTGCGGAATCATCCTGATCTGGTTTAATCTCGTCCCGAATCTCCGGAACCTGCCCTTGTTTCAGGCCGTTGCTCCCCCCGACGTTCATGACGAGGCCGAAACAAGGATGGTAGCCAGGCTCGAACTGTGGGGCGGCGTCGAATGCACGATCGTGCGCCTCGGCGACGAATTTCGTGACCAGACGGCTGAGACCGGCCACCGCGGCCGCCGCGGCGACATCGATCTGATCGCCGACCTAGGCGTGACCACCGTGCGCTACCCTATCCTATGGGAAGCCATCGCCCCCGACGATCCGGACGTGTGCGACTGGTCGTGGACAGACGAGCGCCTGGCGATGCTTCGGGAGCGCGGCATCGAGGTGATCGGCGGCCTTTGCCACCACGGCTCCGGCCCGAAATATACCGAGCTTCTCGACCCCGAATTCCCGCAAAAGCTTGCGGCCTTCGCGGAAAAGGCCGCCAGGCGTTACCCGTGGATCACCCAGTGGACTCCGGTCAACGAGCCGCTGACCACCGCCCGCTTCTCCGCTTTGTACGGCCACTGGTATCCGCACGCCAAGGACAACCCGTCCTTCCTGCGCGCGCTCGTCAACCAGTGCAGGGCAGTACTGGAGTCGATGCGCGCTATCCGCCGTCACGTGCCGGACGCCCGGCTCATCCAGACCGAAGACCTCGGCAAGGTCTATTCGACCCGTCCACTCGCCTACCAGGCCAGGTTCGAGAACGAGCGGCGCTGGCTCAGCCTGGATCTGCTCTGCGGACGCGTCGGCCCGGACCATCCCCTGCTCCGCATGCTGCTCGGCGCGGGCATCCGCTGGCAGGAGATCGAGGCATTCGCCACCGGCGAGGCCAGGCCCGACATGCTCGGCATCAACCACTATCTCACCAGCGAGCGCTTCCTTGATCACCGGGTGCAGCTCTATCCCCGGCACGATGTCGGCGGAAATGGACGCGACCTCTATGTCGACGCCGAAGCCGTGCGGGTGCAGCGCTGCGAAAAGGACACCGGCATCGGGCCGCGGCTGACGGAAGCGTGGAAGCGCTACGGCATCCCCATTGCCATCACCGAGGTCCACCACGGCTGCCACCGCGACGAGCAACTGCGCTGGTTCGCCGAAGTCTGGAACACCGCCGAAAAGCTCCGCGAGGAAGGCATGGACCTGCGCGCCGTCACCTTGTGGTCGCTGTTCGGAAACGTCGACTGGCGCTTCCTTCTGACGCAGGACAGAGGCTTCTACGATACCGGTGCTTTCGACGCGCGCAGCGACGTGCCGCGTCCGACGGTCGTCGCAAAGGCGGCAAAGGCATTCGGCCACGGCCTGCCCTTCAACCATCCGGTGCTCGACAGCCCGGGCTGGTGGCGCCGCCCGGCGCGACTTTATCCCTGGAACGGACGTTGTAACCCGATGGAATACGGAGGCCGCAAATTGCTCATCACCGGCGCCACCGGCACCCTTGGCCGCGCCTTTGCCCGCATCTGCGAAGAGCGAAGCCTTCCCTACTGCCTCACCACCCGCGAAGAGCTCGACGTCACAAACCAAGCGTCGATCGCCGCCGCGCTCGAGAAGCACCAGCCGTGGGCGATCATCAACACCGCCGGCTTCGTCCGCGTCGCCGACGCGGAGACCGAGCAGGAGGCCTGCCTCGCGGCCAACGCGACGGCGCCCGAAAACCTCGCGCGCGCCTGCGCTGCCGCGGGGGTACAGCTCGTGACCTTCTCGTCCGATCTGGTGTTCGACGGCAAGCTCGGCCGTCCCTATGTGGAGACCGACCCGGTGTCGCCCACCGGTGTCTACGGCCTCTCCAAAGCCAAGGCGGAAGCCCAGGTCCAGGCGCTGATGGCCGACGCCCTCATCATCCGGACCAGCGCCTTTTTCGGCCCTTGGGACACATACAACTTCGCCTGGAACGTCCTCTCCACCCTCACGCGCGGCGAAACGGTGACCGCGTGCGACAGCACCGAAGTCTCCCCCACCTACGTCCCCGATCTCTGCCACGCGACCCTGGACCTGCTGATCGACGGCGAAACCGGAATTTGGCACCTCGCCAACCAAGGCCGGCTGAGCTGGTACGAATTCGCCCGCCGGGTTGCGGAAGGCGCCGGCCTGGACACTGCACTGGTCAAGCCGCTGTGCGAGGCGGAGTCGGCGGTCACGGCCCTGGCCAGCGCCCGCGGCGCGATGCTGCGCCCGCTGGAGGAAGCGCTGGAAGAGTATCTCGGTCAGGTGCGCGAGCGGTTGAATTTGACCGCACAACCGGAAGTCGCGCTATCTAAAGAGCTGCAGATTCAACTCGCCGCCGAGTAGCGGCAGTACCCTCTCCCCTTCAGGGAGAGGGAGGGGCCCGCCTGCGAAGCAGGCGGGAGGGTGAGGGCACGCGCTCCAGTAGCGCGGCACGGATCCCCGTCAGAATCGTATCCAGATCGTATCAACTTCATTGTTCCAAAAGCGCAGCACCTCGTCACCTTCGTGCACGAAAGAAGCGATCACGTGCCGCGCCATATTCAGCCCGGTCCTGATGCTGGGAGCCGTCCGCTTCGACGATGATTTTCGCTCCCCAGCAAGAGAAGCTCGCGATGAACGAGCCCACCCACTCCTGGCGCTTGAACTTGCAATTCTCCGGCGACGACCCTGCCGCCGAGACCAAGCCGTTCCTCTTGCGGGGTCATCTGCCGCCGAAGTCGTCGAACTCGAGCCAAGGCGTCCGTTCGAGCGGCTTTCTCGCGGCCTCGTGCCCTCACCCTTCCCGCGCTTGCGCGCGGGCCCCTTCCCTCTCCCTGAAGGGGAGAGGGAGTCAATCGCCTCCTTTGGCGCTCCCTGCGAGCTTAAAGGCTTTCACAAAAAAGGGCCCGCACATGGCGAGCCCCTTTTGGAACGTCGGGTGAATGAACCCGCTTATTCGGCGGCTTCGGTCCAGGTGCTGGCCTTGTCCGCCGCCTCCGTCTTGCGGCGGGCGTCCAGCCTGCGGAAGGTGGAGAGCGCCTGGCCGACCACCTGGTCCATGTTGTAGTAGCGATAGGTGGCGAGTCGGCCGACGAACGTGACGTTGTCCGTGGAGTCGGCGAGCGCCTCATACCGCTTGAACAGTTCCTGATTCTCCGCACGGGGGATGGGGTAATAAGGGTCCCCTTCCGCCGACGGATATTCGTAGGTGATGCTGGTCTTCGGATGCTCCTGGCCGGTCAGCTTCTTATACTCGGTGATCCGGGTGTAAGGCACCTCCGGGTCGGGATAGTTCACCACCGACACCGGCTGGAACTCCTCCTGGTCGAGGATCTTGTGCTCGAAACGGAGGCTCCGATAGGGCAGCTTGCCGAAGCGGAAATCGAAATATTCGTCGACCGGACCGGTGAACACGATGTGGCCCGCTGCGATGTCGCCGATGATGTCCTGATAGTCCGTCGACAGCAGCACATCGATGTTCGGGTGGTTCAGCATGTTGTTGAACATGGCCGTGTAGCCGTCGCGCGGCATAATCTGGTGCTTGTCGCCGAAATAACGGTCGTCGGTGTTGGTGCGGGTCGGGATCCGCGCCGTCACCGCCTTGTCGAGGCCGGACGGATCGATGCCCCACTGCTTGCGCGTGTAGCCCTGGAAGAAAAGTTCATAAAGTTCACGGCCGACGGCGTTCACCACCACGTCTTCCGAGGTCTTGATGTCTTCCACCGGCTCGGCCCGCGAGGCGAGATAGGCTGCGGCGTCCTCGTCGGTCTTGAGGTCGAGCCCGAACAGCATGTTCAAGGTCGTGCGGTTGATCGGGATCGGCACCAGCCGGTCGCGCACGTCGGCGAGCACCTTGTGCTCGTACGGCCGCCAGGCGGTGAACTTCGACAGATAGTCGACGATCTCGTCCGAGTTCGTGTGGAAGATGTGCGGCCCGTACTGGTGGATCAGCACGCCCGCATCGTCGAGATGGTCATAGGCATTGCCGGCAACGTGCGGGCGCTTGTCGATGACCAGCACATGCGCATCGTGCTGGCTGGCCAGCCGCTCGGCGATCACCGAACCGGCGAAACCCGCTCCGACGACTAGGTAATCGTACTTCTTCTTGGTGGCCGCCTTGACGATGTTCGGGCCCTTGGCGGGCACCTTCATCGCTTCGCGGACCAGCCCGGCCATGCGGGCATAGGTCGTGTCCCAGCTCAGATTGGCGAGCTTTGCGTCGACTTCGCCGAGCCATTCGTCGCCGCTCTGGAACAACGCCAGCGCCTGCTCGCAGGCCGTGACGAAGGCCTGCGCGCCGTCGGCGACGAACACAGCGTCCATGTCGCCATAATGGCGGATCACGTCGGTGATCGGAGTCGACACCACCGGCCGGCCGCCGGCGAGATATTCCGGCGTCTTGGTGGGCGAAATGAACCTGGTCGAGTCGTTGATCGCGAACGGCATCAGCGCGACGTCCCAGCCGCCCAGGTAGACGGGAAGCTGCTCGTAGGTCTTGCCGCCGAGATAATGGATGTTGGCGCGCAGCGGCAGATCGGCCGGATCGATCTTCACCACCGGCCCGACCATCACGATCGACCATTCGGGGTGCGCGTCGGCGACGGCTGCGATCAGCTCCAGGTCCATGCGCTCATCGATGACCCCGTAGAAGCCCAAACGCGGGCGGCCGATCGGCGCCTGGTCGTCGGGCTGCGCGTCCGTTGCACGCGCCTGGGCGAAGTGCCCCCGGTCGACGCTGGACGGGAAGGGGTGGATGTTCGGGTGCCGGTCCTTTTTCGCTTCATAGAGGCTGTAGCCGCCGGTGAAGACGACGTCGGCGCTGTCGATCAGCTCCTGCTCGAGGCTGAGGAGCTGCGGCGGCGCGAAGCGGAAATTGGCGAGCTCGTCCATGCAATCGTAGACGACACTTTCCGCTTCCACGTGGCGCGAGAAGGGGAGCATCATCGGCGTGTAATACCAGCGGATGAAAGGCCCGGCCTCACCCTTCAGGAAGGCGTCGAGCAGGGTCTTGAGCGCGGTCTCGCGGCCCGCCTCGTCCAGCGTCTCGGGGAGCGACGGCGTGACCACGATCACCCCCGTCTCGGCGCAGGCGCGCACGCCCAAAGCCGGCTCGCAATCGGGGAGCGCGGCTTCCGGCTCCTCCCAATAGATCACGCGCCGGTCCTTGGCGAAGCGGCTCATCAGGTGCTGGGGACGCTGAAACACGAAATTCCACCGCAGGTGCGAAAAGCAGATCAGCGTGTGGTGATCAAGGATCTGGGGCGCGGACTGGCTCTGCCCCAGATGGGAGGCGGTGGACAAGGTGATCAACGCGGTTGTTCCTGATGGTTCTATGACTTCAAGCACAACGGCGCGCCGCGCTGCCGAGTTCCCGCCTGAACGCCAAATTTATATTAATTCAGATCAGCTTAGCGCCGACTTGTTACGAATCCGAGCCGATCCGCGTCAGTCCTCGCCAAATGCCTGTTTGAGCTCGGCAAGCCAGGGCCCCGCAGTGCCGTCCGAAGGCGCCCGCCAATCGCCGCGCGGACTCAGCGCGCCCCCTGCCGAGACCTTGGGCGAATTGGGAATTGCCGAGCGCTTGAACTGGCTGATCTGGAAGAAGCGGAACAGGAATGTCTCCAGCCACTTCCTGATCGTGGCGAGGTCGTAATCCCGCTTGAGATGCTCCGGATAGCCGGCCGGCCACTGCCCCTCCTCCTTGTCGCGCCACGCCTGCCAGGCAAGGAACGCCACCTTGGAAGGCGGCTGGCCCGAACGCAGGATGTGGAACAGGAAGAAATCGTGCAGCTCATAGGGGCCGATCGTACCCTCGGTGCTCTGCATCTCGCCTTTGTCGTCGGCCGGGATCAGCTCGGGCGAGATCTTGGTTTCCAGGATCGCCTGCAGGATGCGGTTGGTCTCCGCGTCGAACTGCCCGGTCTTCACCGCCCAGCGGATGAGGTACTGGATCAGCGTCTTGGGCACGCCGGCATTGACGCCGTAGTGGCTCATCTGGTCGCCGACGCCGTAGGTCGACCAGCCCAGCGCCACCTCGCTCAAATTACCCGTACCGACCACGAAGCCCCGGCGCTGGTTGGCAAGCCGGAACAGGTAATCGGTTCGGAGCCCCGCCTGCACGTTCTCGAACGCGATGTCGTACACCGCTTCCCCGCTCGCGAACGGATGGCCCATGTCCTTGAGCATCTGCATCGCCGCCGGGCGGATATCGATCTCCTCGCCGGTGATGCCGAGCGCCCGCATCAGCGCCCAGGCATTGCCCTTGGTCGTATCCCCGGTCGCGAACCCCGGCATGGTGAAGCCCAGGATCGTCGAGCGCGGCAGCTTGAGGTAATCGCACATCTTGGCCGCAACGATCAGCGCGTGCGTGGAATCGAGCCCGCCCGACACGCCGATAACGAGATGATCGCCGCGCGTGGTCGTGAAGCGCTTGGCGAGGCCCTGCACCTGGATGTTGAACGCCTCGTAACAATCCTGGTCGAGCTGCTCCGCCCGGTTCGGCACATAGGGAAAGCGCCGAAGCTTCCGCTCGAACCCCACGTCCTCCACGCTCGGCTTGTGCTCGAAATGCACCCGCCGGAAGCGCTTCTCCGGATGGCCCGCGGCCACCGCATTGTCGTTGAACGTCGGCATCCGCATCCGCTCGAGCCGAAGCCGCTGCGCGTCGACATCCGCCACGGCAAGCTCCGGCTCCATGTCGAAGCGGCTCGACTCCGCAAGCAGTTCACCCATTTCGTAGATGGCGCTCTGTCCGTCCCAGGCGAGGTCGGTGGTGCTCTCCCCCGGCCCCGACGCGGCGTATATGTACGCCGCGCAGCACCGGCTGGACTGCGAAGCACAGAGAAGCTTCCGCTCATCCGCCTTGCCGATGGTAATGTTGGACGCCGAAAGGTTGCACAGGATCAGCGCTCCGGCGAGCGCGCCGTTGGTGGAGGGCGGCTGCGGCGCCCAATAATCCTCGCAAATCTCGACGTGGAAGATGAAGTCCGAAACATCCTCCGCCGAAAACACGATGTCCGTCCCGAACGGCACCATCTGCCCCGCCACGGCAATCTCGATGCCGTCGAGGCCGATGCCGGACACGAACCAGCGCTTTTCATAATATTCGCGGTAATTGGGCAGGAAGCTCTTCGGCACCACGCCCAGGATTCGCCCGCGCGACACCACCAAAGCGCAATTGTAGAGCCGCCCGTTGCGCCTGAGCGGCGCCCCGATCACGAACGCCGGCGAAAGGCCCTCCGTCTCGCCGCAGAACCGCGCGATGCCGAACTCCACCGCGTCCAGAAACGCTTCCTGCATGAACAGGTCGTCCACCGCGTAGGACGAGATGTTGAGCTCGGGAAACACCACCAGGTCGCAGGCCCGCCGGTCGGCCTCCCGCGCCAGCCCGATCGCCTGCTCGACGTTGAACTCGACGTCGCCCGACGATCCGGTCGGGCTCGCCGCGGCGGTGCGGACGAAGCCGTGGCGGTGGATTGCGGCAAAGGGGGCGCGGCTCACAGCATCTCCGTCATCATGTCCACTGCCGTCTTGAGGCAGGCAAGCCGTGTAGCACCCCGGCCGACATCGCCAAAATGCTCCTCGCGGTGCAAGGTCACCCGCCCCGCACGCGCGCAGCCGAAATGCACCAAACCGGGCTCCGGCCCGCTGTCCGCATAGCCCGTCACCGACACCGCGATATGGGCGCGGCTCTTCTCCAGCGCGCCCTCCGCCATGGCGATCGCCACTTCCTTGGAGACCGCGCTCTTCTCCTCGATCAGGTCCATCGGAACGCCGAGCATCTCGTTCTTGGCCTCGTTCGTGTAGGTCACGAAGCCGCGGTCGAAGGTGAACGAGACACCCTGCACGTCAGTGAGCAAGGAGGCGATCATCCCCCCGGTGCAGCTTTCCGCCGTCGCCAGCATCAGGTCCCGCTCAGCCGCCTTGGCAAGCAGCCGGCGAACCGCTTGCTCGGTGTCGTCCGGAAGCAGGGGAGAGAGGGTTTCGGTGTCTTTGACGTGCTGCATCGGGGGCCCTTCGGCCAAACGGAACCGGCGCTCCCCATGAATGTTCCCCCAGCAACAAGGAGGGACATAAAAATGGCCGACACAATGAACGCGATCCAGCTGCTGACCCACGATCACCGCGAGGTCGAGGCTTTGTTCGAGAAGTTCGAAAACGCCTCGGGCGACGGCAAGAAGCAGAAGATCGCCCACGCAATCTGCACCGAGCTCAAGATCCACACCATGATCGAGGAGGAGATCTTCTACCCGGCCCTGCGCGGCAAGATTTCCGACGACGATCTCGACGAGGCGATGGTCGAGCATGACGGCGCCAAGGTGCTGATCAACGACATCGAGGCGGGCGAGCCGAGCGACCAGTTCTACGACGCCAAGGTCAAGGTGCTCCAGGAGGATGTCGAGCACCACATCAAGGAAGAAGAGAAGGAATCCGGCAACCTGTTCAGCCAGGCCCGCAAGGCCGACGTCGATCTCGACGCGCTCGGCGCACAAATGGCGGCGCGCAAGGCGGAGCTCCAGAAGATCGCCGAAACCGAAGGCCTGCCCTCCGCCCAGCCCTCGACCCTCACCGAAGTGGAGGGCTGAGCCATGGCGTGGAGCCGCAACAGCACCCTCCTCACCGGCCTCGGCGCGGCGCTTGCCGCCGGTGCCGGTTACTTCTTCACCAAACGCCGCAGCGGCGGCGGTGGCCTGAGCAATGACGAGGGCCGCGCCGGCAGCGCAGCGCTGTCCGGCAACGGCGCGCACGGCGCCGTCGGCCACACCAGCGCCGCCCGCGCGGCCGGTCCCGACGCCATGCGCGACCCGCCCAAGGACTGGAGCCACGTCGACGAAGCCTCCGACGAAAGCTTCCCGGCAAGCGACCCCCCAGCCGTGAAGCACGTGGACTGAACCAAGCGTGATCCCCCTCCCTGCTCAGGGAGGGGCTAGGGTGGGTAGCGACTGAGCGGGCTCGATGCCCGCGAAGGAGCCTCCTAGGCGTCCGAAGCCAGCCCAGCCCTAAGAAACAGCCCCTCAGCGGCATCGAGCCGCTTCGGCGCTTACCCACCCCTACCCCTCCCTATCCAGGGAGGGGAGCCACCGGCCTCACCATACCTTCCCCCTTCCCTGCTGAGGGAGGGAAGCCGCCCGCCCCGCCACGCTTTCCCCCTCCCTGCTTAGGGAGGGGCCAGGGGTGGGTAGCGACTGAGCGGGCTCGATGCCCGCGAAGGAGCCTCTCGGACGTGGATGCCACCCGACGCAGAACAGCCCCTCAGCGGCATCGAGCCGCTTCGGCGCTTACCCACCCCCACCCCTCCCTATCCAGGGAGGGGAGTTAACGGTTCGGCCGATCCTTCTCCGGCCCATCCTCCATGATCGTCTCGCGCGCCAGTCTGAGTTCGCGCATCGCCGACGCGGTTGCCGCGCCCCACACCAGATGCACCCCGATCATGAACAGGTTCCGCCGCCTGGGATGCTGCGTCGCCGGCTCAAGCACGTTCATCGCCGGTATCCAGCCAAGATAGCTCGCCAGCCACACCAGCAGCCCCGCCGCCGCCCCGGTCTTCTTTGAAGGCTCCGGGTTCACCGCCGCAATCAGCGCGCCCATGGCGGCCCCATAAGCGAAATGCGCCGCGGTGGTGATGTCCTTGGCCGCCTCGCTGCCAAGCGAAACGCCCGCTTTCTCCGCCGTCGAATCCACGATCTCGCGCGGAGTCAGCGGATAACGCTCCCGCTCCGGCAGCCGCTTGTGCAGCCGCTGCATCGCGGACGTCATCGCCATGGTGCCGACGAAGCCGGCGATCGCCCCGATCACCAAACGGCTGCCAAGCTTCAGATGATCTTCCTTCACCATGCAATCTCCGGCCTGGCGATCATCAGCCAGAAGATCGCAAGCACCGCTGTAAAGGCTGGAAAGCCGAATGCGAACCACCAGCCAAACAATCGGCGATATTTGGCGGGCAACGGCGCGCCCGACGCCGCCGCGGCGACAGCCAGGTTGCGCATCCGGCTCTGCATCCACACCACCGGCAGCCAGAAGGCGCCCGTGAGAAGGTAGAGGCCGATGGAGAGCAATATCCATCCTTCGCCCAGGGAATAACCAGCGATTCGCGCCAACAGCGCGCCGGTAATCGGCTGCGCGACAACAGCGGTGGCGGTGAACACATAGTCGGCAACCACCACGATCCGCGCCACGCCGGCGATCAGCCGCACGTCGCCGCTGCGGTGCGCCATCAGCATGAAAAAGGCGATGCCCGCGCCGGTGCCGAGCAGCACGGTGGAGCCGAGCACGTGCAACCATTTCAGCAGCAGATAGTCCATCAGCGCTCGTCCAGGATGGCGAGGCAGACGAGGTTCAGCGCCAGGATCGGCCAGATCTTCATCATCGGCCCAAGCGGATCGCGCCACAGCTCCGGAAGCAGGATCGTGCCCGCGACGAGATAAAGGACCGAGAGGCCAAGCGCTGCCCACAAGGCAAGCCTGGAAGTCCTCCGCCAGGCGATGCCGCAGGCCACTAGGAGATCGGTGATCCCGCCCGCCACCACGCTCGGCTCGCTCAAGGCGCCGCCGCCGCCGCGCCGCATATACTCCGCCGCCAGCTCGAAGCCCGGCCCAAGCGAGACCAGGCCGGTCAGCAGCCAGAACAAAGCGAACACGCCGATCGCCACCGGCTTCAGCAAATAAAGCCGCGCGAACCAGCGTTCCTGAACCGAGGCGGGCTCGGCGGCCAAAGTGGCGGACAAGCTCTGCGGCTCGATGCCGGTCGCCGCGCGCCACGCGCCTGCATCCGCCATCGCCCCGCGCTCGATCTCGCGCCGGGCGGTGGTGCGGATCGGCGGCCGCCAGCCGAGCCAGGCGATGAGGTCGCCGACGCGGTAGCCAAGATTCATCGCGAAGCCCGGCACGGAGACGAGCCGCGCCGGCTTCCAGCCGAGCCAGGCGCGATAACGGCCGACCAGTTCCTCGAAGCTCAGCCGCTCCAGCCCGGCCAGATCGAGCGTCAGCCGCGACGGTGCGCCGCGCCGGAGCAGCAGCGCCACCGTTTCGGCAACATCGTCGAGCTGCACGACATCGAGCGCGCCGGCCTGCGGAGCGCGCGGCAACACCGGCAGCGCGGCAAGCCCGCGAAACAGCGCACTGCCTCCGTACGCTGCCCGGCCGAGGACCACCGATGGCCGCAGGATCACCCAGTCCAACGTGGAAGCCTCAAGCGCCGCATCGCCGCGGTGCTTGGTTGCGGAAAAGCGGCTCGCCGGCCGATCCACGCCCAGAGCCGACATCTGGATCACCCGCCGAACGCCCGCTCTTTCGCAGGCCTGCCACAAAGCAGTCGGGGCGGCGTCGTGCACACGGGCCGTGTCGTCGCGAGGGCTGTCCTGCAGCGTGCCGGCGCAGTTCACCACCGAGTCGATCCCGGACACATGCGGCGCCCACACCTCCGGCTCGGTCGCCTGCCGCAAGTCGAGCCGGACCCAGCGGTCCACCGCCACCCGTGCGGCCTCCGCCCCACCGGCGCGCCCGACCCCGACGATCTCATGCCCCTCGCGCCTCAACCGCGCGGCAACCGCCGAACCGATAAATCCGCTCGCCCCGATCAGCAGGATTCGCACCGAATTCCTCCCCTTCCGACGCGTACAGGAATAGGGGAGACGCGGTCCTCAGACCACCCTGTGCTTATTCGTGCCGAAGCGCGTGAACCGGGTTCATCCGCGCCACCCGAAGTGCATGGCCTGCGACCGTGAAGATCGCGATCCCGAGCGCGATCAGCCCGGCAAGCACGAACGGCCCCGGCGTCAGGTCGATGCGCACCGCAAAACCGTTCAGCCAGTCGCGCATCGCCCACCAGGCAATCGGCCAGGCGACCACATTGGCGATCACCACCGGCTTGGAGAATTGCCAGGTCAGCAGCCGGACGATGTGCCGCACCTTGGCGCCCAGCACCTTCCGGATTCCGATCTCCTTGGTCCGCCGCTCGGTGGCGAAGGCGGCCAAACTGTAGAGCCCTAGGCAGGAGATCAGGATGGCGAGCATCGAGAAGCCGGCGAACAGCACTGTCCGCGCGCGTTCGGCGGCGTAGAGCTCGTGCACGATGTCGTCCGCAAACCGCGCCTCGAACGGGATTTCGGGCTCCAGCTTCGCCCAGATTCTGCCCAGCGCCGCCATCACCTCGCCCGGCTTCGCCGCGGCATAATGCACCACCACCCGGTCGGTATGTTCGGGATCGTAGGAGTATACGATGGGGTCCACCGCATCGCGCGCGGTTCGGAAGCGGGTGTCCTCCACCACGCCGGCAATCCGCGCCGGCACCATCACGAAGCCGTCATAGGCGATCTCGACCACCTTGCCGAGCGCCGCCTGCGGCGTGCGGTAGCCGAGCTGCTTCGCCGCCGAGCGGTTGACCACCACGTTGATGCCGCGCACCGCCAGGTCCTTGCCCGACGCACCGCCGGCGCTGTCCGCCGCGAACCGGTCGCCAAGCAAGCGTCCGGCGAGCAGCGGGATGTCCATGGTCGCCAGGAATTCCGAATCCACGCTGTGGAAGCCGAGGGTGACGCCTTCGCGCCCCGGGGTGCGCATCAGCCGGACGGGCGTTTCCGCCGCGCCGATCTCCAGCCCGGTCCGGCCAACTCCGGTGACGCCGGGGACGGCAAGCATCGCCGAGCGCGCTTCGGTATATTCCGCGTCCTGGGTGAAGCGCCACGCATTGGCGATCTGAAGCAAGCCGTCGCGGCGGTAACCGGGATCGACCCGTTGCACGAACTGGGTCTGCGAATAGATCACGGCCGTGCTTGCGATCAGCCCGATGGCGATTGCGAATTGCAGCACCACCAGCACGCTGCGAAGCCGCACGCTGCCCGGCGTTTCCGCCGAGGCCCGGTTGCCGTGCAGGGCGCGGGCGGGGTTGAAGCGGCTGAGGTAGACTGCCGGATAAAGGCTGCCGAGCAAGGCGGTGACGGCGAAGAGCGCAAGCGCCGGCACCAGCATGCCGTGCTCGCCAAGGTAATCGATCCGCATGTCCGCGCCGATGAGGCTGCCGATCCACGACGCCGCCACTTCCACCAGGCTGAGCGCGATCAGCATCGCCACCGCGCAGATCAGCAGGCTTTCGGTCAGGAACTGGATAATGAGCTGGCGGCGGCTGGCGCCGAGCACCTTGCGAAGCGCCACTTCGCGCGCCCGCTGAACCGCGTGAGCGGTGGTGAGGTTGACGAAGTTCATTACCGCCATGCCCAGCGTCAGCAGCGCCACGACCGCAAAGGTGGCAAGCATCTGCGGATCGCCGCCAGGCCGAAGCGCCGCCTCCTGCGCTTCGCCAAGGTGAACATCGCCGATCGGCACCAGCTTCGGATCAAACACGCCGGACAGCGAGACTTTCTTGCCGTCGATGGTCTCGTGCGGCATTACCCGCTTCTGCCAGGCTGGAATCTCGGCGTTCACCGCCGCCGCATCGGCGCCGGGGCGAAGCTTCAGGTAATGCTGCTGGTCGAGATTGCCCCAGCCGCTGATCTCCGGCCACCTTTGCGCCGGATCGGCGAGGTACAAGATACCGATCTTGAGGCTGGTATTGCCCGGCAGATCGCGCAGCACGGCGCCGATCTTGCGGTCGCGCTTGCCCGGCCCTGCGCCGAGGGTGAGCAGCTTGCCCATTGCATCGGGCGTGCCGAACTGCCGGATCGCCTCGCTTTCCGTCAGCGCGGCCGTGTTGAGATCGGCCAACGCGGTCGCCGGGGAGCCCTGCCGGAACGGAAGCGGGAGCACCTTGAAGAAATCGGCGTCCACCATGGTCGCGTCGAGGAACATCGGCTTGCCCTGATGCTCCGTCACGGTCTTGCCCGTCGCAACCGACGTCATCGCCTCGATCTGCGGAAAGCCCGCCGGCAGCGCCGCGTCGAGCGGGTAAGCGCTCGCCTGGGTGTGCGTGTCGGGTTGGCCGGGCGGGTGGACGGTGGTCTGCACCTGGTAGACCCGGTTCGCGTCGGGCAGCCAGCTGTCGAAGCTTTGTTCGTATCGAATATAGCCCAGGATCAGCAGCGACGCGGCCAGCCCAAGCGCCAGCCCGGCGATGTTGATCGCCGCGTAAGCCGGCTTCCGCGCCAGCAGGCGCAGAGCGAATTGGAGATTGCTGCGCCACATCGTTTCGGGCTTCCTTCTACTCGTAACGCAAGGCGTTGATCGGGTTGGCCCGCGCCACCCGCAAGGCGTGGCCGGAAATCGTGCCGAGCGCGATGGCGAGCGCGAGGAACGCCGCGATCGCGAACGGCCAGGCGGTCAGCGCGACGCGGCTGTCGAAGCCGTTCAGCCAGTCGCGCATCACCCACCAGGCGATCGGCCAGGCGATCAGGTTGGAGATGATCACCGGTTTCGAGAACTGCCAGGCAAGCAGCCGCACGATGTCGCGGCTCCGCGCGCCCAGCACCTTGCGGATTCCGATCTCCTTGGTCCGCCGTTCCGCGGTGAATGCGGCAAGCCCGAACAGCCCCAGGCACGCGACGATCACCGCAAGCAGCGCAAATCCGGCAAAGGTCCGCGCCCGCGCCTGCTCCGCCCGGTAGAGCTTCTCGACGACATCCTCGGAGAACTCCCCATCAAACGGCACATCACTCGCCATCCGCTTCCACACCGCTTCCGTCCGCGCCCGCACCGCCGCCGGATCGCCTGTATAGCGGATCAGCAGATTGCCGGCCGAGGTCTTGTCGAAGCGGAACAGGATGGGGTCGATCGGGTCCCGAATGGAGCGGAAGCGACTGTCCTGGACGACGCCGATGATCGTTGCCGGCACCAGCCCATATTCGGCCTCGACCAGGGCGACCTTTACCACCTTGCCGACCGCCTCCGCCGGTGAGCGGAAGCCCATCCGCTTGGTGGCAAGTTCGTTGACGACGATGTTCACGCCGCGCCCGGGCAGAGCCTTCTCCCAGGCGGGATCGGCGGGAAAGGGCTGGGTGGTGTCGTCGCCCGGCCGCTTGTCGTCAAACAAGCGGCCGGCGATCAGCTTGATTCCCATCGTCTCAAAGAAGCCGGCATCGATGCTGTAACTGCCGATGTTGATCGGCTCCGCCATGCCGGGCACCTGGACGCCGGTGTTGGTGTTGTTGTTGGTGTTGATGCCGATGCCGCTCCGGCCGACTGCCTGGACGCCCTCCACGCGGCGCATCTCCTCGACGATCGCGTCCGCCTTGGGCATCACCTGACGGCGGCCGATCGCTTCCACCTGAAGCAGGCCCTCGCGCTGGAAGCCGGGATCGGCGCTGCGCGCGTAGACGCTTTGCGCATAAACGATCGCGGTGCAGATGATCAGGCCGATCGACACCGCGAATTGGGCAATCACCAGCGCGTTGCGCAAATGCCCCGAACCGGCCGCTTCCGCGGTGGATTTGTTCGCCTTCAAAACCTGGGCCGGCTGAAAGCTCGACAGATAGAAAGCCGGGTACAGGCCGCCCGCCGCGCCGACGATCAGCACAAGCGCCAGGATCGGCAGCATCATTCCGCCCGCACCGAAATAAGACAGGTTGAGCTCAGCCTCGAGAAAGTTCGACAACGCCGGCAGCGCCAGCTCCGCCATGGCAAGCGCGAGCAGCATGGCGAGCGCCGCGACGAGCACCGATTCCCCCAGAAACTGCGTCATCAACTGCCGCCGGGTCGCGCCGAGCACCTTTCTCAGCGCCACCTCGCGGGCGCGCTGGCTGGCGCGGGCGGTGGCGAGGTTGGTGAAGTTGACGCAGGCCATGCCCAGGATCAGCACCGCGATGATTGCGAAGGTGACGATCGTGCCACGGTCATTGCCCGGCCGCATCGTGCCGTCCTGCGCTTCGCCGAGGTGGATGTCGGCCACGTTGACGATCTTCCAATCCTGCTCCTCGCCGGCGTCGAAGCGCTGGTCGCCGAAATTCTCGATCTTGATGTTGCGCTTTTCCCAGGCCGGCAACTGGTCCTGAATCGCCTTGGCGTCGGCGCCCGGCTTCAGGCTGAAATAGAACCAGCCGGACTGCCAGCCCCAGGCGGTCATGAAGTCCGGCGAGTCGGCGAAATAGGTGTTGGGATCGAAGCGACCGACCATCGAAAAGGCGATGTGGCTGTTCTTCGGCGGGTCCTCCGCGACGCCCGTCACCCGCCAGTCGGTGGTGATTCCACGGCTTACCATGGTCACCGTCTTGCCCATCGGATCCTCCGATCCGAACAGCCGCTGCCCTTCCTTTTCGGTGATGATCAGCGAATTGGCTTGGGCAAGCGCGGTCTTGGGATCACCCTTGACCAGCGGGAACTGGAGAACGTCCAGGAACAGATTGTCGACCAGGATCACGTCTTCTGTCGGCAGCGCCTCGCCGCCCCGCAGCACCACCGGGCCGCTGGACAGCGCGTAGACGATCTTGTCGATCTGCGGGAAATCCTTCTTCAGCGCCGTGCCCGCCACATAGGACGTCATCTGCAGCTTGTTCTCTTCGCCGGTCTGCTTGCTGCGGTAATGGCTCTGGAGCTGGTAGGTGTTCTGCGCATTCGGCAGCCACCGGTCGTAGTTCGCCTCATAGCGCACATAGAGCAGGATCAGCAGGCACGCCGCGAGGCCGAGCGCCAGGCCGAAGATGTTGATGAAGGCATAGGTCTTGTTCTTGGCAAGGGCCCGGATGCCGACGGTCACATAATTGCGCCACATGTCTTCGATCCTGTTCTTCGCGTTGAAGCCGGTGTGCGGTTACGCCGCCCTTTTGCGCTCGATCAGCACCTTGCCGTCGAGCATGTTGACGACGCGGCCGGCATAATCGGCATGGGCGGGCGAGTGGGTGACCATGACGATGGTCGATCCTTCACGGTTGAGCGCCTGGAGCATCTTCATCACTTCCTCGCCATGCTGGGTGTCGAGGTTGCCGGTCGGCTCGTCGGCAAGGATCAGCTTGGGCGCGCCGACCAATGCACGCGCAACCGCAACGCGCTGCTGCTGGCCGCCGGAAAGCTGGCTCGGCCGGTGCTTGGCGCGGTGGGCGATGCCGACCTTGTCCATCACCTCCTCGACCCGGCGCCTGCGCTCGGAGGTGGGCACGTTGTGGTAGAGAAGCGCGAGTTCGATATTCTCGCGCACCGAGAGCTCGTCGACCAGGTTGAAGCTCTGGAAAATGAAGCCGATATTCTTTTTGCGCACATCGGCGAGCTTGCCTTCGGGAAGCCCGGCCACCTCCACCGTGTCGAAGACGTAGGAGCCGCTCGACGGGCTATCCAGCATGCCGATGATATTGAGCAGCGTCGATTTGCCGCAGCCCGACGGACCCATGATCGCGACGAACTCGCCGTCGGCAATGGTGAGGTCGATGCGGTCGAGCGCGGTCGTCTCGACGGTGTCGGTGCGGTAGACCCGCGACAGTTCACGCATGGTCAGCATAAAATCCAGCTCCTTCAGCTGTCGAGGTCCAGCCGGTCGCGATCGGCGAAACCGGTGTAGGGCGAGGTGATGACGCGCTCGCCGGGCTCCAGCCCTTCGAGCACTTCGATATGGTCGGCGTTGCGGCGGCCGAGGCGGACCTTGCGCTTCACCGCGCCGTCGCCGTCCGGCGTCACCACGAACACCCAGGCGCCGCCGGTTTCGTTGTAGAAAGCGCCGTTGGGGATCAGCAACGCAGGCGCCGGATCGCCGAGCGTCAGGCGGACCTGCATGGTCTGGCCGCGCTGCAGGGCGGCGGGCTCCGCGCCAACGAAGATCAGGTCGGTCTCGAACGTGCCGTTCTTGACCTGCGGGTAGACCTTGGCGACCTTCGCCCTGAACGTCTTGCCGCCGGCTTCCACCGTAGCGATCTGACCCGGCTCGACCCGGCCGAGATAGAATTCATCGACCTGCGCGACCAGCTTGTTGCGCCCGGCGCTGTCGATCTGGCCGAGCCGCTCGCCCCGGTTGAGCGACTGACCGACCTGGATCGAGAAAGCGGTAAGCTGGCCCGTCACCGGCGCGCGCAGGTTCAGCGCTTCAAGCGTTTCGCGGGCGATGTCGAGGCTTCCGCTCAGCGATGCGTTGGACGCGCGTAGCTGGGCAAGCTGGCTGCTTTGCAGGCGCTGGTTGACCGACTGGGCGCGCCGCACCGCCTGCGCGCGGCGCTGGCTCGACACGAACTCGTCGCGGCTGTCGTTGAACACCTTGGCCGGGATGTAGCCCTTCTCGACCAGCGGCTTCTGCGTCTCGAACTGGCGCCGCGCCTTATCGGCGGCGAGCTCGGCGTCGATCACCGCGCGCTCGTCGCCGATCTGGCTTTGGGCAAGCGCAAGCTCCTGGCTGCGCATCGAGTTCAGTTCGCGCGACACGTCGCTCTGACGGGCGAGGAGGTTGATCTGGAGATCGCTGTTGGACATCTGGGCAAGCAATTGGCCCTGCTGAACCACCGCGCCGTCCTCCACCATCACCCGCTCCACCCGGCCGCCCTCGACCGCGTCGAGATAGACGGTGACCAGCGGCGTTACCCTGGCCCGCAGCGGCAGGAAGTCGTCGAACCGGCCCTGCGCCACGGTTGACACGGTCAGCCGGTCGGACGCCACCGTCTGGCTGTTGGCGGTCGGGGCGAGCAGGTAGAACAGGATCGCGGCAAGCAGTACCAGCGCCGCGCCGATGGCGATCTTGGCGTTGCGCGGCAGCCCCGTGCGGGCGACCACCTTGTCCATCGCGCCGCCGCTCTGCGGGCCAATGGGGCTGTCGTTCGGTTGCATCTTGATCACGCTCATCGTCACCTCACCCGCTCCGGTTCAGCAATCATCGTGCCACAGGCGAAGGGAGTGACGGGAGTACGTCTCCTCGCGGCGAGCCCCAACGCTGTGTCCGTTTCCGGACAAAGCCTGTTCGCCGCCGGACAAGGCGCGGAGTGGATCACAGGCGGATGGTTTCGCAGCGCGCTGTGGCTTCGGCGGCGCCGCCGGTGCAGGCGGCAGAAGCGATTTTTACCTGCGGCGCCCGTGCCTTGAGTTCCACCGGCTCAAGCGCGGCGGCGGCCATCAACACCGTTACCGCGATCCAAAATGCGCCGCTTGCATACACTTCGAACTTCTTCACCGCCTGGCTCCTTTTCAAACAAGCAATTCTTTGTTGAGGAGCATTCAGCATCAGCCATGCCAGACCGCAGGAACGGCAGTTTTGCGCTATTTTCCGCCTGCCGGCGGCACAGGCACCTGGTCGTTTCCGCACGACAACGATCACGTCCCTTCGGCCTCCTGTCCGCTTGCGGACGGCGGTGGCATGAATATTGTTTGTCCGCTTTCGATCAGCTTGTAGGAAAGGAAGCGTGGTGCGGGAGGGGAAGATATTCGGCCGCTGCGTCGTGGTCGACGACGATCCGGACATTCTGTTGTCCGCGCGCCTGCTGCTGCGCGACCTGTTCAACGAAGTCGCCACCTTTGAAGCGCCCGCCGACGCGATGCCGTCGCTGGTGACGGAAGGCGCCGACGTGATCCTGCTGGATGCCAATTTCGGCCGCGGCGCGACCAACGCCGCCGAGGGCTTCCACTGGCTCGGCGAGTATCTCAAGCACGATCCGCAGGCGGTGGTGGTGATGATCACCGCCCATGGCGGGGTCAACATCGCGGTCGAGGCGATGAAGCGCGGCGCAACCGACTTCGTCTCCAAGCCCTGGTCCAACGAGCGCCTGCTCGCCACCGTCCGCACCGCCGCCTCGCTGCGCACCTCTCGCCAGGCCGTCGCCACCGAGCGCAAGCGCGCCGTCGCCATCGCCGCACCCGCGGCCGGTGCGGAAACGCCCCTGCTCGGCACCTCGGCCGCGATGCGCCGCGTCTACCAGCTTATCGAAAAAGCCGGGCCGACCGAAGCCAACGTCCTCATCCTCGGCGAAAACGGCACCGGCAAGGAACTGGTCGCCCGCGAACTCCACCGCCGCTCGCGCCGCGCCGATCACGTCATGGTGTCCGTCGATCTCGGCGCGGTTGCCGAGAACCTGTTCGATTCCGAGCTGTTCGGCCATGTGAAGGGCGCCTTCACCGACGCCCGCGGCGACCGGGTCGGCCGGCTCCAGGCGGCGGACGGCGGCACGCTGTTCCTGGACGAGGTCGGCAACCTGCCGCTCCACCTCCAGCCCAAGCTGCTCACTGCATTGGAGCAGCGCCGGATCGTCCCCGTCGGCGCCAACAAGGCGGTGGACATCGACGTCCGGGTGATCGCCGCAACCAACCTGCCGCCCGAGCGGCTCGCCGACGAAGCCCTGTTCCGCCAGGATCTGCTCTTCCGCCTCAACACGGTGGAGATCGAGCTTCCCCCCTTGCGCGAGCGCCGCGAGGATATCGCGGTCCTGATCGATCATTATGTCGGCCTGTATTCCAGGAAATACGGCAAGCCGGCGCGCCGCATCCCCGCCGAGGTGATGGCGGCGCTGGAAGCCTATGACTGGCCCGGCAACGTCCGTGCGCTCCGGCATGCCAGCGAGCGCGCCGTCATCCTCGCTGCTGACAGCGCCTTTACCGCCGACGATTTCTCGTTGTCGCGCGGCGCCCAGCCGCGCGCGATGACTACGCCGCCGCCAGCCAACGCCGCCGCCGACGATCTCAACCTCGAGCGCGCCGAAAAGCAGATGGTCGAGCAGGCGCTGAAGAAGCACGCCTATAACATCTCGCTGGCCGCAGCCGAGCTCGGCCTCACCCGCGCTTCGCTTTACCGCCGCATGGACAAGCATGGTCTGTAGCGTGCACTTCGCGGCGGTGCGCTGAGTGCGCTTCCGCGCCCGCTTCGTCGCCGGACTGGCTTGGCGGGCGGGGGCGATGCTGCTCACCGCCTTTGCCTTCGCCGCCTCCGTCGCCACCCCGGGCCTGGGCGCCGCTCGCCTGCTCGCCGCCCTGCTCTTCGTCTGGGCGGTGGTTGAGCTTTGGCGCTACATTCAGCGCACCAATTTCGAACTCGCCCGCTACCTCGAAGCGGTGCGCCTCGGCGACCTTTCGCAAAGCTTCTCGCAGCGCAGCGGCGGCAGCGGTTTCAGCGAAATCGGCGAAGCGCTCGAACAGGGCATCCGCAAGCTGCGCGACGAGCGCCACCGCCTGTCCGACGCAAACCGCTTCTACGAAGCCGTGCTCGACGACGCGCCTACCCCCCTCCTCACCGTCGACAGCGAAGGCCGGGTGGAGCTTGCCAACAAGGCCGCCCGCCGCCTCTTCACCCGCCACACCGGCGTCCGCATCGACGACTACCGGACCTACGGGGAGACGTTCGCAAGCACCCTTGCCGAGGATGGCGTCGGGCGGCCGAAGCTGGTGCCGCTGATGATCGACGCCGTGCCGCAAAGCACAATGGTCAGCGCCGCCTCCGTTCATCGCTTGGGCGGCACCGTCAAGGTGGTCGCGGTGCAGCCGATCCAGGGCGAACTGAACGCGGTCGAGATCGCCGCCCAGTCGGATCTGGTGCGCGTCCTCACCCACGAGATCATGAACTCGATGACGCCCGTCACCTCGCTTGCCCGCACCGCTGCGGACCTGATGAAGGACGTCGACAAAGGCACCGACCCCGACATCGCCGACGCCCGCGCTGCAGTGGAGACCCTTGCCCGCCGCGCCGACGGGGTGATGCACTTCGTCGAGAGCTACCGCCAGATCAGCCGCACCCCGGAGGTCCGCCGCCGCATCTTCGAAGTCGCGCCCTGGGCGGCCGAGCTGAAGAGCCTGTTCCTGGCGGGCGCCACCCCTGCTGGAGTCGCGCTCACCTGCGCCGTCACTCCGGACACCCTGACCATCGATGTCGATCCCGACCTGATGGCGCAGGTGCTGATCAACCTGCTGCGCAACGCCGCCGAGGCGGCCGCCAGCCATGCCGAAGCGCCGGCCGTATCGCTTGGCTTTTCGCTGATCCCCGGCGGCCGGGTGCAGATCGAAGTCGCGGACAACGGCCCCGGTGTTCCGGAGTCGCTTCGCCAGGACGTGTTCCTGCCTTTTTTCACCACCAAGGCAAAGGGCACCGGCGTCGGCCTCAGTCTCGCGCGGCAAGTGGTGCTCGCCCATCGCGGCTCGATCGGGCTTGGCGAGGGCGACGGCGGCGGCGCCCTGTTCCGGATCATCGTGTAGGCCGTCTCAGCGCGCCGGAAAGTCTTCCTCGGCAAGCGCTTCGGCCGGCACCTCGTCGGCAAGGGTAAGGCCATCCAGAATACGGGCGGTCTCGTCACGCACCATCAGCATCACCCGGTGGAGGCGGCATTTGTCCTCGGTGATGCAGTTCTTGCACTTCTCATACGCGAAGCGGCTTGCGCAGGGCAGAAGGCCAAGCGATCCGCGGGTCAGCCGGACAATGCTGCCATAGCTGATCTCCCCCGGGGGCTTGGCGAGCCAATAGCCGCCGTCGCGCCCGCGCCGGCTCGCCACCAGGCCCTCGCGGATCATCTGCGACAGCATCACCGTCAGGAATTTGGGCGGAATACATTGCCGTTCGGCGATTTCGCTGAGCTGCACCGGCCCCTCGCCAAAGCGATCGGCCAGGTGGAGCAGCGCGCGAATTGTATACCGCGTGCGTTGAGAAAGCATCGCCGCCTCATGAACCTACACGCTTGCAATAGCAACTCACGCGGGTTCGTTGCCGCGCCGTCCGTCGCCCTTCGCCGTCTGCGTCCGACACACGGACGGCGGCGGATCGCTCCGCCGCCGCCGCTTTAGCCTCAGCCCTGGATCACAGCAGGAAATGCTGGCTGCCCCACAGGATTTCGGGATTGTTCGACACCTGGATAACGAGATCGGCGGTGCCGTCGCCGTCCACGTCTCCCTGAACCAGCCAGTTATTCCCATCCTGAACGACGCGGAGCTCGCCCGCGACGTGGCTGAAATCGGCGGTGCCTACGAAGGTGAACGCCTGGTTCCCGTCCTGGCCTGCGTCCGCATCGATCGCGGAAAGATCGATCCGCTCGTCGGCGTTGCTGAGCGCGAAATCCTGGATCACGTCGGTGCTGTCCGCGCCGTTCGAGTCATCGACGCTCTCGAAGCGGAAGAAGTCCTTGCCGCTGCCGCCATACAAAGTGTCGCTGCCCGCGCCGCCGACCAGGGTATCCTGACCGATGCCGCCGTTCAACGTATCGGCGCCGGCCCGGCCCTGGAGATAGTCCTTGCCGCTGCCGCCGATGATCGAATCGCCGGAAGCGCCGCCGATCACGCTCAGATCGCCGTCGAGTTCCGCCGCGCCGTTGAAGGTTACGATCCCGGCCACCGACTGGAAGCTGACGAGCATCTTCTTGCCGGCATCGACATTGCCGTCGTTCAGCGTCACCGTATAGGCAGCTTCCGAGGGCGGAACAACGAACCCGCCATAGAAGGAAAGCTGCTCGACCCCGGAGAAATCGTTTGCTTCGAAAGCGTAGGTACCGCCGCCCGAGAAGCCGACCGTGTCATAGTCGGCGCCGCCATTGATCGAATCGCCAGCGTCCCAGGCTTCGCCGACGAAGACGAAATCGTTGCCGGCGCCGGTGCTCACCGTGTCGCTGCCGCCGCCGGTAATCACCACCAGGTCGGCGCCCGCCGCCATGGTGATGGTGTTGCTCAGTACGTTGTCGAAGACACCCTGGCCGGCGGCGTTGGTGCCGACGAAATTCTCCACATTGGCGGGCAGGCTGTAGAGCTTGGTGTAATCGGTGGCGCTGCCGATGCTCCCGCGCACGGTGTCGTTGCCGCCGTTGAAGTCTTCAACCACCTCGTCGCCTTCATTGTCGACCGTATAGGTGTCGTCGCCGCCGTAGCCGACCATCTTGTCGGCGCCGGTGGTGCCGACGATCGTGTCGTTGCCGGCGGTGCCGTCGATCTTGCCGTCGTCGGCAAGCGTGATAGTCACCGTGTCGCTGCTGGAGCTGGTCGCATCCGCGACCTCCACCTTGAGCGAATCCTGGCCCTCATAGTTGAGGCCGCCGCGGTAGGTGAGGCCTTCCAGCGCGGCGTTTACGTTGGCAAGCGATCCGGCCAGCACCACCGTCGCGCTGCCATTGCCGGTGACCGTGGTGAGGCCCGTGGTCTGCGCAAGCGTGAGGATGCCGTTCGCCACCGTCAGGGTGACGGTAACCGAACCGTCGTCCGCATCGCTGACCGTGATCGCGTTGCCATTGGCCGTGTTGAACACCAGGTTGCTGTCTTCGGTGCCGCTCACGGTGGAGTCTGCAAGCGCCACAACCGGCACGTCGTTGACCGCCGCGATGGTCACCACCGCAACCGCGCTGCCGGTGCCGCCGTCGCCGTCGGTGACGGTGAAGACGAGGTTGCGGGGTCCGGCCGGCGGGGTGTCCGAACCGTTATAGACGTTGACGCTGCGCACCAGCTCCTGCGCCGCCGCCGGGGTGGCGCTGCTGTTGAAGGTGACCACCAACGGGGTGCCATTGCCGCCGGACATGGTGCCGATCAGCACCGTGTCGTAATAAACGTCGTTGTTGTTGACGCCGATGCGGCCGCCGGTCTGCGTCCGGCCGCCATTGTCGAGCACGCCGATCCCATCCGCCGCATTCGCCGCCGCCCCGAAGCTCACGGTCAGCGATCCGCCGTCGAAGTTCGCCGAATCGGAGTCGGTCAGAGTCGCGTCGGGCGCGGCGCGGGCGCCATTGCCTTCGTTCAAGGCGAGCGTCGTGTCGTTTCCGGCGGCGCCGCCGTTGAGATCGACAACGGGCGACGCGTTGGACGCGGTGATAGTGGTGGAGAAAGTGTTCGGGGTCGCATCGAACGCCGGGGCCGGGCTGCCATCGTCCTGGATCTGGAAGGTGAAGCTCAGCGCCACCCCGCCCGAATTGGCGGCCGGCACGAAGACCAGCTTGCCTGCGCCGATGTCGGCAATGCTGATCACATCGCCCGCGGCAACCGCGGTGGCCGGATTGGGGCCGGCGCCGTCGGCATCGAACATCAGCACGCCGGCCGAAGCGCCCGGCAGGGTGGTGATCTTCACGGCCTGGATCGCATCGCCCTCGGGGTCGGTGGCGCCGGTGGTGAAGTCCGCGGCGGTGAAGACGTACTGGCCGGTGTCGCCGACCGTTACGCCGGTCCGGTCCTGGCCTTCCGGCGCGTCGTTCACAGGAGTGATGGTGACCGTGCTGGTGACGGTGACGTCCGGATCGCCGCCGCCGGCGGTGCCGCCGCCATCGTTCAGGGTGAACGAAATCGTGCGCGTCGCGGTGCTCGGCTCGGCGCCGTTTGAATTCGCGTAGGTGACGGCGCGGATGAGCGACTGCACCGCCGCATCGGTGGCGTTGCCGTTGAAGGTGAAGACGTAATCGCTCGCGCCGCCGCCCGCAAAGGTGCCGATCGCGGTCCCGCCGACGGAAACCGTCGAGCCGGAGACCGTCACGCCCGTGCCGTTCTGGTCGATGCCGAGCAGGTCCTCGGCTGCAACCTTGTTGCCGGTGATGGCAACGGTCAGCGTGCCGCCATTATAGGTGGCGCTGTCGCTGTCGGACACCGCGGCGTCGCCGCCCTGGTCGATCCGCACCGCGGCGCCGCCTTCGGTGAAGGCAACCGTGTTGCCCTGCAGGTTGGCGATAACCGGCGCCTGGTTCGGCGCGATCACGGCCATGTCGACGGTCAAGTTGGTGTCGGCGTCGAAGTCGCCGTCGTTTACCGGCTCGGTGTCGTAGGTAAGGGTGACCGCGCGGGTGGCGAGCTCGCCGCCGACCATTTCCGCATTGTCGTCGCCCAGGATGTTATTGTCGGTGCTGCCTATGGCGTTGGTGGGGACGGCCGCGACCGTGTCGGGATCGACCACGCCGTCGGCGCTGGTCAGGCCGAAGAGCGCGCCGCCGGCGGCGAAGTTAGAGGCGCCTGCGACCGCGATGTAATCGCCTTCCGCAAGCCCGGCGAAGCGGTAGTTTCCGTTCGCATCGGTGGTTGCGGTAAGCGCGATCAGGGTGTCGCCCGCATCGAAGCGGTCGCCGTTGCCGTTGCTGATGCTGGTGTCGGCGTAGAGCTTGAGCGTAACGCCCGCGATTCCGGTCTCGCCCGCGTCGCGGATGCCGTTCTTGTTGGTGTCGCGGAAGATCTGGCCGCCGAAGCTCAGCGAATCGATCGCCGCGCTCTCGGCGTTGCTGTTGGCGATCACGCCGCTGTCGGCGGTGACGGTGGCGACGCCGCCGACGTTGCCGGCAAGGCCGTTGCGCGCCGGCGCGTTGACCGTGGACTGGTAGGTGACGGTGACCGTTTGATAGGTCGGAAGCTGGGCGATGCCCGTGGCCACGGTGATGTCGGCGGAAACCGGCGCCGCGCCGGGGGCCGCACCCGAAGCGTCGTCGGCGCCGGGCAGGCGGCGCTCGCCGACCGCGATCGAACCGTACATCAGCTCGTCGCGCTCGCCCGGGACAGTGAGGTCGTTCAGGCCGATCTGGTGGCCGAGCTCGTGAGTAACCACGGTGAGGAGATCGATGCGGGTGCCCGCGGCGCCATAATCGCTGGTGGCGCGAAGCTGGGTGCCGGAGCCGGCAAATTCGCTGTCGTCGCCCGGCGTGGCATCCACGAACCAGTTAAAGCCGGCCGCATTGTCGTCGATGGTGATCGCGCCGACACTGCTTGCGCCAATGGTCAGGCCGCCGATATCCTCGACGGAGAAGGCGACCGCGCGCATCGCGGCGATCTGCTCGGGCGTCGCGCCTGCCGCTTCCCAGCGGGCAATCGCGGCTGCGACGACCAAAGCGAGTTCCGCCTGGCTGAGCACGCCGTCGTCGACCACGGCCGGCCCGGCCGGGCCGGTGCCGCCGGTCGCCAGATCGGTATCGTTCTGCGCAGGCCCGGTGCCCGGCTCCACGAACATCGCCGCGGGAGGCAGGGTCGGTCCGGCCGGCATGGGGACATTGCCGACATAGTTGTTGACCGTGGCCGTTGCGCCCGGCGTGGTTACGGCCACGCCGCCGGTGCCGTTGATCGGGTCGTTGACTGTATTCGTGTTCTGGAGGTGGGTGTCGAAAGCGGCGTCGTTGTTGCCGCCGGTATACCCTTCAAGGAACACATCGATGCCGCTGCCGACGCGCACACGCATGTCGACGCCGCCCTGAGACTCGTTGGCGGCGTTGGCCAGATTGTTGTTCCGGACATCGAGGTTGACGATGCCGTTGTCGGCGGCGAGGAAGCCGAAGTCGAAATGCAGGCCGTGAAGCGAGTTGATGTTGTCTGCATAGTTCGAAACGAGGTTGTTGATGACAGTGGCATTCAGCGTGCCATTGCCTTCGCCAGCCTCGACGATGATGCCCCGGTCTTCATATTGATAGACCTTGTTGCCATCGAGAACGACGGTGTGGGTGCCGTTGCCGCGCTGCGAAACGACGATGCCCGAAGCCTGCACCGAACCCGAATTAGCAATGGCCGGATCGCCGATCACATTGTTCGCGATTGTGCCGGAGAAGGTGCCGGTGCCCGAGCCCTGGGTGACGAAGATGGCGCCGCCCTGGACGTTGCCGTCGATCGGATCCGCGGCCGTGCCGTTGTTCGAGATATTATAGTCGAACGAGCCGTTGAAGGTCGATCCGAGGACGAAGATGCCCTGGCCGAGCGAATTGGTATGGCCGCCGTCGAGATCGTTGTTGGTGAAGGTAAGATCGACGTTCGCATTGTTGATCAGCGACATGTTGAACTGATCGCCGCCATGCGCCGCGAAGCGATTGTTCGTGATATTGAGAAACATCGTGGCGGTGAGCTCGGCTTCGATAGTCAGGCCGTCATCGCCGCCTACCGTTTCCGTGTCGTGCACGTAGTTGCCGGTGAAATTCAGGTTCAGCGTGCCCGACTGGTTATCGATCACCACATTGTGCATGTGACCGCCGCCGATGTCGTTGTTGATGATCGCGACGTTGCCGTCGACCTGATCGAGGCGGATCGAGCCTTCGCGCGTCACGCCATCCGCGGTGTTGCCGCTGTTGGTGAAGATCGTGTCGGTGATGCGCAGGTTGGTCGAGTCCTCGGCGCGGATGCCGTAATTCTCGTTATTGTTGAGCGTCACGTTCTTGATCGAAACGTTGTCGGTGTTGTTGATGTAGATGCCGGTGCCGGTCAGCTCGCCGCCATTTGCGCCGGTCTTGCCGCTGATCACGCCGCCCGAATTGTCGGTGGTGCCGGTGCCGGTGACGTTGAAGCCGCCCGTTCCGGCGTTGCTGAGGATGATCCCGCTGTTTGTGCCGCCGGTGGATGTCACGCTCAGGAAGGTCATCCCGGTGGCGCCGATGGTGGTGCTCGAAACGTTGATGGCCGAGCCCGCGCCCGAATTGACCGTATTGGCCGCGCCGGTCACGGAAACGGTGCCGCCGCCGGTCGCAGTGAAGCCTGCGGTACCGCTCGCCGACGTGTTGATCGTCAGGCCGCCGTCGAAATTGACGGTCGCGCCGGTGTTGTTCTGCAGGTTGACGCCATCGCTGGCGGTGTTGGAGGTGACCGCACCATCGAAATCGACCGTGCCGCCGGTCTTGTTCGTCACGCTGACCGCGAATGCATTGGCGGCGTGGGTGACGGTGCCGTTATAGTCCACGCTGCCGTTGCCGCCGGTGATCGAGACCCCAACGCCGGTCGCCCCGGAGAGCGTGCCGCCGCCGAGATTCACATTGCCGGTAACGCTGGTCAGCGAAATGTTGTTGGTGCCGGCCGTGGAGGTCACCGAGTTGAAATCGGCTGCCACGAAGTTGCCGGTGCTGAGGTTCAAGCCCTGGCCGGCGACATTGACCGTGACGTCGCTGATCGTGGCGTTGCCGAAGTTGCTGCCCGAGATGCCGTTGCCGGCGCCGCCGGAGCCCACGTCCACCCCGGCAATGGTGTTGCCGGTGGCCAGTGTGATTCCGTACACGCCGGTTGTCGGGTTGATCACCGCCTGGCCGTCGGCCGCGACGTCGCTGATCGCGATGCCGAGGACGCTGAACGCGGTGCCGTCGCCGATGAGCTGCTGGTTGGTTTCGAGGATAACCGAGCCGGCAAGCGTGCCTTCGACATGGATATAGTCGCCGGTGTCGATCCCGGCCGTGGAGGCGATCGATGTCAGCGTGTTGAACGGATTCGCGGAGGTGCCGTCGCCGTTGGCCGCCTTGCTGCCGTCAACATACCAGACCTGGCCGGCAAGGGTGATCGACACGGTGGCGGTGCTGGTCAGCTTGCCGTCGGTGATCGTGTAGGTGAAGGTGTCGGTGCCGGTGTCGCCCGCCTGCGAGATGTAGGTAAAGGAACCGTCGGCCTGGACGTTGAAGGTGCCGCCAAGGCTGGTGGTGCCGCTCGCCGCAACGACCTGAAGTGGCGAGCCGCCCAGCGGGTCGAAATCGTTGCCCATGACGTTGGCGGACACGCTTGTCGTCTCGGTGCCGGCCGCGACCAGGCCCGCCGCGGTCGTGCCGAGGCCGCCGACCACCAGCATGGTGTTGCCGACCGCGGTGAAGCTGTCGTTGAGCGCGATCGGCGACACGTTGATCGAGCCGGCGACGATCGTCGAGTTCAAGAAAGTATCGCTGAGCGCCAGGTTGAACGCGGTTGCGTTCGAGGCCACGTCGTGACTGATGACGGCAGTGTGGTTGAGCAGGTCGCCCGGGCTATATTCGCCATCGTTGTTGGCAAGCACGGTGGAACGCGTGATCTTCAGCACAGCAGCCATGTTATGTAACCCCCACGAGGGCCGAGACGCGCGGCGCGCATTCCTTCGGCACTAAAACCCCAAGGTTTCATAATGACACGCAAAGGCGTTTAGAGCCAGTTAATTTTTCAGCGGCGGATACACGGCAAGCACATGAAAACGCCCGCGGAACACGTCCGCGGGCGCCTTTGCCAATTCGCACTGGTGCGGATCAGGGGCGGGAGGGGAACACGCCTTGCATCGCGATGCAGAAGTTCAAGGTAAGATAAGGCTGCATGTTGTTGTGCGGCAAGGAACCGCCGGCAGGCGCGAGCATCTGAGGTGCCATCTGCGTATCGAGCGGGGCGGTGCTGTAGGCTTGGCCGCCGGCGCTCCGGCTGAAGGTCGTGTCGGCCGTTGCTTGAACAACATTGGCCGGATCGGCGCTGGCCTTTAGCTGATGGGTGTGGACGGGCATTTCCGAGACAAGCAGGGTAACGGTCTCACTTCCGCTCATTTCACCCAGATCTCGCCGGGAAAGGCCCTGGCCCTGGCCCGGATGCATCGCCGCGCTGCCTTGAAGGTTCGGCAGCGCGAAGGTGGATTTCCCGTCGCCGCCATAGGTGGTGCCGAGGAGCGAGAAAAGAGCCGTATTCTGCGAGATAGGCAGAAGCTGGCCATTGCAGAACGCCCAACCCTTTGGAGGGAAGTTGAACCCAAAAATACGGATTTCGGCAACGAACGGATCTGCCATTGTGGCTCTCCTGAAGTGGTTTTGTCGCGTGGGAGCTGAAGGCTCGCCTCAGTTCTGCGTCGGGAAGATGCCGAACAGCGAAATGATGTAGTTGATGCACAGATATGGCTGGCAATTCGTGTGCGGCTGACTGCCGCCTTGGACGCCGACCGCCTGGGCACTCATGTTCACCAAAGGATCGTCTTCGATGAAGACCTTAACGGCGGCGCTGACGCCGATAACGTTACCGGCCGGCGTGTTCAGGTTGCCCGGCCCCGTCGACGCGAGCACGGAGTGCGTGTGGTTCGGCATCTGCTGGCTTGTCAGCGTCTCCTGTTCCGTGCCCGCCATTTCAGCTAACTGATAGCTGGTGCCGCCGTTCGATCCCATGTGGATCGGGATCCGGCTCTGCAGGTTCGGAAGGGCGAAGTTTGACTCTCCATCGCCGCCGTAGGTGGTGCCGATGAGGACGAAAAGCGCGTCGTTTTCCGAAATCGCGAGCAGATCGCCGTTGCAGAACATCCATCCCACGGGCGGGAAATTGCCCGCGAACATCCTGATCTCACCGATATAAGGCTGTGCCATTGAAGCTGCCTTCCGTTAATTTTGCGAAGGGAAGATGCCCTGAAGGGCAATGCAGAAGTTCAGGGTCAGATACGGCATCATGTTGTTGTGCGGCTGACTCCCTCCCGTGGCCTGGAGAGTGTTGGGCCGCACCGCAATGAAGTTGTCCGGGCTTCGGTAACCATTGCTGAAACTTCCGAACACGCCCCCCGCCGCGCTGAGCGCTCCGCCGTTTGGCGTGGACGCACTCACCAAATGCACATGCTGCGGCATCGTCTGCTGTGTGATGGTCACCGCACTCGATCCGCCGATTTCGCCGAGGGTGTGGTTGTTACCGAAGTGGATCGGCACCTTCCCCTGCAGGTTCGGCAAGCCGAAAGTCGTCTGGCCGTTGCCGCCATACATCGTGCCGAGCAGCGCGAACAATGCCTGGTTCTGGTTGATCGGCAGCAACTGTCCATTGCAAAACGCCCAGCCTTTCGGCGGGAAGTTAAAGGACATTACCCGGATTTCTGCTAGAAATGGCTCTGCCATCCCGCTCCCCCTTTTGCGAGTTCTAGGGGAGCATACAGGGTAAATCGGCGAAAGAAAGCCCCGAACCCGAGCGACTTCAAACAAAGTGTAACGGCCGCGCCGACACGGCGTGAGTTTTACTGCTAATGTCTTGAAATCAAACCGATGCTTTATTCGCGGAACGCGGTGTTTTTCAGCTTGGTGAGCGGGCTCAGGATGTATTCCAGGATAGTCCGCTTGTCGCCGAGCAGGCTGACGTCGGCGACCATGCCGGTGCCGATCTGCAGCGGCCGGCCGGTTTTGTCCTTGAGCGCGTTCGACGTGGTGCGCACCTGCACCGTGTAGAAGCTTTCGCCGGTGCGCTCGTTCAGCACCGCATCGGGCGAAATCGCCGCCACCGTGCCGTCCAGCCCGCCGTAAACCGATGAATCATAGGCGCTGACGTTGACCCGTGCCTTTTGCCCCATGCGCACCGTGCCGATATCCTGCGGGCGGATCAGCGTCTCGACAAGCAAGGTCTCCTCCGACGGGACGATCTCCACCAGGGGCGCGCCAGGCGACACGGCGCCGCCGACGGTGGTGATCAGCACCCGGTTGACCCGGCCGGGAAGCGGCGACTTGACGGTGGTGCGGTCGGCGCGGGCGGCCAGCGCCGGAAGCGCGCTGCGCCGCGCCGACAGCTCGGCCTGCGCCGTCGCAAGTTCGTTGGCGGCAAGCGCCCGCCAGTCCTGCCGCTGCTGGTTGAGCGCGGCGACCGCTTCGGAAATCGAGGCCTGGGCGCGGCTGATCGACGCTGCGGCGGCGGCGGCTTCGCTGGAGGCAACGGCAAGCTGGCTTTCGGCGCTGGCAAGCGACAAGCGCGGCTCGATGCCTTTTTCCACAAGCGGGCGGATCACGCGCAGCTCGTTGGCGCGGGCCTCGCGGGCCGAGACGCGGGCCTGGTAGGCCGCTTCGGCTTCCTGCACGGCGCGCTGGGCCTGGGTGATGCGGGCCTGGCCGGCATTCCCGACGCTGGCAAGCTCCGCCATGCGCGAGGCGTGAAGCGCGCGCTCGATCTGGATCTGGTTGGCGACTGCGGCATTGGCGGCGGCCGGATAGACCGGCTCGCGGCCGGTGACTTCCGCCTGCAGCCGCGCGATCTTCACGGCCAGCGAGCCGACCGACGATTCGCCGCTGCCCAGCTCCGCACTGGTTGCCGTGCGGTCGAGCAGGACCAGTTCCTGTCCCGCGCGGACCTGCTGGCCGACGCGCACCATGATCGCCTCGATCACGCCGCCTTCCAGGTTGGACACGGTCTGGAGCTGCGAACTGGCGACAATCCGCCCCTGGCCGCGCACCGTGCGGTCGAGCTCGGTCAGCGCCGCCCAGACAACGAACGACACAAAGGAAGCGATCACCACCCAGAGGAGGACGTTGGACGCCGCCCGCGGCTTGATGCGGTCGGTGAGGTCTTCGATATGGCCCGTGTCGTTCATGTTCAGGCCGCCTTCGGGGTGGGTTTGGTGAGCTGCTTCATGACCTCGTCGCGCGGGCCGTCGAGGGCCACCTTGCCCTTGTCGATCAGGATGATGCGCTTGACCAGGGCAAGCAGCGGCGGGCGGTGGGTGATCAGCACCACCGTGCGATCCTTGAGCTCCTCCTGGAGCCGCTGGATCAGGCCCGTCTCGGTTTGCGTGTCCATGGCGCTGGTCGGCTCGTCGAAGACCACGATCGGCGGCCGTCCGGCAAGCGCCCGGGCAAGCGCGATCGACTGGCGCTGGCCGCCCGACAAGCCTTCGCCGCGATCGGCAAGGCGCAGGTCGTAGCCGTTCGCGATCTGGCCCATGAACTGGTGGGTTCCGGACAGGTGCGTGGCCCGAAGCATTTCCTCATCGTCGACATGGGACCGGCCGAGCACGATGTTCTCGCGCACCGAACCGGTGAGCAGCACCGACTCCTGAAGCGCCGCCCCCATCTTGCTGCGCAGATCGATCGGATCGAGCTGGCGGATGTCGGTGCCGTCGATCAGGATCAAACCGTCATCGGGCGGATACAGGCCAAGCACGAGCCGGGCGATGGTCGACTTCCCCGACCCCACCCGGCCGAGCAAGGCCACCTTTTCGCCGGCCTCGATGGTGAAGCTCACCTGGTCGAGGGCATTTTCGGATTGGCCGGGATAACGGAAGCTGACGTTGCGGAATTCGATCTGGCCCTTCACCGAATGGAGCTTCAACGCTTCGCCCTCAGGCCCTTCCGCCGGCTGCTGCATCAACTCGTTGAGCTGGCGGTAGGCGGTGCGGGTGGACGTCATGCGCGACAGGAGCTGCGAGATCTGGGCAAGCGGCGCAACCGCGCGCCCGGCCAGGATCGAGCAGGCGATGAGCCCGCCCATGGTCATCTCAAGATCGGCGATCATCTGCACGCCAACGATCACCACGCCGGCATAGGAAATCGTGCCGGCGCTGGTTGCAACGGTGATCCCGATGCTTGCGATCAGCCGCTGGCGAAGCGAACTGTCGCTGTGCTGCTCCTGCGCACGCGCCCAGCGCTGGGAGAGCAGCGCGCCGGCGCCCGAAGCCTTCACCGTCTCGAGCCCGCCGATCGTCTCGACCAGCACCGATTGCTTGAGCAGCCCCTCGCCCATCGCCTTGGCGGAAAGGCGGTCCATCGCCGGCTGGGTAAGCAGGCCGACGAGGATAACGAGCGGCACCATGATCGCCGGCACCAGCACCACCATGCCGCCGATCAGCCACACGACCAGCAAGGTCAGGAGAATGAACGGCAGGTCGACCACTGCGGTCAGCGTCGCCGAGGCGAAGAAGTCGCGCAGCGCTTCCAATTCGCGCATCAGGCCGGTGAGCGCGCCGGTGGAGCCCTTCTTGAGCTCCAGGCGAAGCGACAGCAGGCGGCGGAACAGCGTGTCGCCGACTTCCTTGTCGATCTGCGCGCCGGCGATATCGACGAAATACGCGCGCAGCATCTTCAGGATGAAATCGAACACGATAACGATGGCGAGGCCGATCGACAGCGCCACCAAGGAGGAGGTGGCGTTGTTCGGCACCACCCGGTCGTACACCGTCATGGTGAACAAGGACGTGAGCAGGCCAAAGATGTTGATCACCACCGCCGCCAGCGCCACCTTCATGTAGGTGGACCGGTTGCGGCGCATCGGCTCCATCAGCCACGGCGCAAAGCGCCGCTCGGGCACCTTGATGTCGAGATCGCTCTTATTCACTCTGTCCCCCCACGGCATCCGGATCGATGTCCAGAGCGCCAAGCAACTGGCCGGTCCGCGACAGCAACACATACCGTGCCGCGTCGAGTTCGCTCAGCGCCTGTATATACGCTGTGGCCGTCTCGAAATAAGCATCTTCGGCGGCCACCACATCGAACAGGTCGCCGCGCGCATTCAGGAAGCGCTCCAGCAGCACGTCGCGCGAGCGGCGGCTTGCGATGTAGCTGGCTTCCAGGGCGCGAAGCTGTTCCTCCAGCGCGCGCACGTCCGACCAGGCGATGGTCGCGTCACGCGCGGATTCCTCGCGGATCCGGGTGGCGCGGGCGTCGGCCTGCTGGACGCGGGCCCTGGCCTGCTCGACCCGCGCTTCGGTGCCGCCGAACAGGCGCTGGCGCACGGTGACGCGGCCGCGGATGTCGTAATCGCGATCGTTCTCGAACACGCCGTAACGGCCGGCATCGACGCCGAGGCCGACCTGCGGGAAGCGGTCCGCCCGGGCGGCGCGCGCTTCCTGCCGCGCTGCATCGGCCGAAGCCTGGGCGGCGCGGGCCTGCGGGCTGCTCATCGCGGCAAACGTTGCGGCGTCCTTGGTCATTCCGGGCAGTTGCGCCGTCGGCGCGCGGTCGAGGTCTGCCAAAGGCGGCGAGCCGATCAATTCGGTGAAGCGCGCCTCGGCGGTGGAAAGCAGGCGGCGGAAGCGGGCGAGCCGGGTCTGGGCGGAAGCGAGGTAGCTTTCCACCCGCGCCGTGTCGCCCGGCGCCGACGCGCCCTGGCGGATGCGCTCGGCAACCGCCTCGCGCAATTCCTCCTGGTTGGCGACGAAGCCTTCGGTCACCGCAACCAAAGCGCGCGCCGTGAACACGTCGTACCAGGCCGCCACCGCGCCAAGCGCGATCCGGTCGGCGCCCGCTTCGGCCTCGGCCCCGGCGGCGCGAAGCCGCGCGCCGGCCGCCCGCACCCGATTGTCGCCCGCGCCGAAGTCGAACAAGGTTTGCTGAACGCTGAGCTGCGCGTCGGTGCGCTGGTCTGGCCGGGAGCGTTCGACGATGTTCTGCGGGTCGTCCGAGAATTCGCGCGAAAGCACCTTGTAGGACGACAGGTTCATGTCGAGCGAGGGAAGCTGCCGCTCCCGCGCTTCGGACCTGACCGCGCGCGCTTCGGCGCTTGCCGCTTCATATTCCAGCGTCCCGGGGTGCCGCTCCACCGCCGTCGCGACCAGGCGCTTGAACTCCTCCTCCGGCGCCTGCTCGCGGGCGAGGCGAAGAATCGGATCGGCGGACAGGTCGATGTTGAGCGGATCGCCGCTTGGCATAGGCAAAGCGGGCGTGTTGCGCGTCGGCACCGGGGCGTTGGCGGGCGAGGTGTTGAGAATGGATCTCGGCGGCGCAAGCGATGGGCTGGGCGGCCCGGCCGGAGTTCTGCTCTGCACCGGCGGCGGCGTCGGCGCGGCGAAGGTCGGCGCCGCGGTCGCTTCGGGCGAGGTCGTCTGGAACGACGTCGGCGGCGCGCCGGCGGGCGGCTGCGAGCCGGGCTGGGTGGAGGTCGCCTGGGCGATCGCCGCCGCGCCCGCACCGAGCGAAAGAGCGAACACCAGCGCCCTGCCGAAAACTGCCATCCAAAAAACCCTCCCGGCCGCGGCCTTTAACGTGCTTCGGCCGCCGCGACCACCAATACCTTCATTCAATCAAGAGCTTGGCCGTTTTACGCCGGCGCGCGCCGCGCCGGCCTGTGCCGTGCCGGGGCGAAAATGGCGGAGCGGGAGGGATTCGAACCCTCGATACGCTTTTGACGTATACTCACTTTCCAGGCGAGCGCCTTCGACCACTCGGCCACCGCTCCGCATGCACTGGAAGACAGCGCCTCTAATAAAGGTTGCGGCGAAGGGCAAGCTCAGCAAGCACCCGCGCCCGCAAGCGCGTCGATCGTCCCCGCCATGTCGATGTCGAGCCTCGTCAGCCCGCCGGCGCTGTGGGTGGACAGCGCGATGTCGACCCGGTTCCAGGCGTTGGACCAGTCTGGGTGGTGATCGGCTTTCTCCGCGGCGAGGGCGACGCGGGTCATGAAGGCGAATGCGGCGGAGAAATCCCCGAAGCGGAAGCTGCGCCGGATCGCGCCCGCTTCCGCATCGAAGCGCCACTCCGGCAGCCCCGCCAGCGCAGCGTCCCGTTCATCAACCGTCAGGCGCATCCCTTCCCCTCCCATTCGCGTCCCTCTATGTCGCTGAGCGATGAGCGAGCGTCAAACCTTTGCGCCCGGCGCGGCCGAGATCGAAAGGCTGGCCGACGCCGCCATCGCCCGCATGCCGGATTTCTTCCGACGCCACCTCGAAGGCGTCGTGCTCCGCATCGAGGATTTTGCCGAGGACGACGTGCTCGCCGAACTCGGCATCGAGGACCCGTTCGACCTCACCGGCCTCTACACCGGCCGCCCGATCGGCGAGCAGTCGTCTCTGCTCTCCGGCGAGCTGCCCGCCATGATCCACCTCTTTCGCCGCCCGCTGCTCGACGAATGGGCCGAGACGGGGGTGAGCCTGGAAGCGCTCGTCAGCCACGTCATCGTCCACGAAGCGGGCCACCATTTCGGCTTCTCCGACGCCGACATGCACGCCATCGAAGAGGCCGCGGGGTGAGCGAAGCGCCGCTGCTGCGGCTGGGAGGCGTGGCCTGCCTGCGCGGCGGGCGGCTATTGTTCGAAGGGCTCGAGCTTGCGCTCGCGCCCGGCGAGGCAATGCTGGTCACCGGCCCCAACGGGGTCGGAAAATCCAGCCTGATCCGCATCGCCGCCGGCCTGCTGCGGCCTTCTGCGGGATCGGTGGAGCGCGGCGCCACCGCGCTTGCCGACGAAGCACTGGCACTTGATCCGAAACAGACGGTGGCGGCGGCGCTCGGCTTCTGGGCGAAGCTCGACGGAGCCGACGCCGCACCCGGCCTGGAAGCCATGGGCCTCACCCGCTTGGCCTCGGTGCCGGTGCGAATGCTCTCCACCGGCCAACGCAAACGCGCCGTTCTCGCCCGGGTGATCGCAAGCGGCGCAAAGCTCTGGCTGCTCGACGAACCTGCCAACGGCCTCGACTCCGAAGGGCGGGACCGCCTCACCCAAGCAATCGCCCGCCACCGCGCGGCCGGCGGCGCGGTGCTCGCCGCCTCCCACCAGCCGCTCATCCTCGGTGCCCACCGGGAGCTGGCGCTTTGATGGCCCCACTCCTCCGCCGCGAATTGCGCCTCGCCCTCACTGGCGGCAATGCGGCGCTGCCCGTGATCTTCTTTCTGCTGGTGGCGACGCTTTTCCCCTTCGCGGTCGGCCCCGACGCACCGCTCCTCGCCCGCACCGGCGGCGGCGCGCTGTGGATGGCCGCCCTTCTCGCCGCCTTGCTTCCGGTGGACCGGCTGGTGGAGCCTGACCGCGCCGCGGGGGTCCTGGACCAACTCGCCGTGCGCGGCGTCGCCGAGGAGATCGTGGCCGCCGCCAAGCTCCTCGGCCACTGGCTAAGCTTCGGCCCCCCGCTGATGCTCGCGGCAATCCCCGCCGCCGCCCTGATGAAGCTCCCCGCCGAAGTGCTGCTGCGCCTGGAACTCGGCCTCCTCGCCGGCACACCCGGCCTCGCCGCGCTGACCCTGATCGTCGCCGCCCTCACCGCCGGCCTGCGCGCCACCGCCGCCCTCGCCGGCCTGCTCATGCTCCCGCTGGCCGTGCCCCTCCTGATCTTCGGCGCCGCCATGGTCGAGCCGTCCGGCAACCCCGGTGCCGTCAAGCTCCTCGCCGCCGTCTCCCTCCTGCTCGTCGCCATCGCCCCGTTCGCCGCCGGCGCGGCCATCAGAGCAGCGCGCGACTAAAGTTCCTCCCCATCGCCAGATGGGGAGGGGAACCACCCGAAGGGTGGTGGAGGGGTAGAAGGCACCGGTCAGCGGACATCGCACGCAAGCGCAAAAGCCTCGGCAGCTACCCCTCCACCAGGCTGCGCCTGGTTCCCCTTCCCATTGGCAATGGGGAGGAACTAGGTCCTGCTCCACCGCGCGAAGATCGCCGTCGGAAGCAGCAGCCCCCGCGCCTCCTCGCGCACCGCCATGTCGCCGCATTCCACCCGGCCGCCGAGATGCGCCGTGGCCTGCCGCAGCAACTCGCCTATCGCCAAGGCCGACATCCGCACGGCATACACCGTAAGCACCAGAAACCGGCTCTCCGCATCGAGCAGCTTCGCGCATTCGCCAATCAGCCCGGGCAGCCCCTCTTCAAGCCGCCAAACCTCCCCGGTCGGCCCGCGTCCGAATTTCGGCGGATCGAGAATGATCCCGTCATAACGCCGCCCGCGCCGCACTTCGCGCGCAGTGAACTTCGCCGCATCGTCGATCATCCAGCGGATCGGCCGCTCCGCCATGCCCGACAGCACCGCATTCGCCTTGCCCGCTTCCACCGACTTCTTGGACGCATCGACATGGGTAAGCTTCGCCCCCGTCGCCGCCATCGCCAGCGTACCGACGCCGGTATAGCCGAACAGGTTCATCGCCTCCGCCCCCTCGCCGAGCCGCTCCCGCATCCAGGCCCATTGCGGCGCCATGTCGGGAAAGAAAGCGAGGTGCCGGAACGGCGTGTTCTGGGCGCGGAACCGCACTTCCTCCCAGCGCAGATCCCACCCTTCCTTGGGCACCGGCCGGGAGAACTCCCACCGCCCGCCGCCCTCCTCGTCCGATCCGGGAATGAACTCGCCATCGGCATCCCAGCTTTCCGAGGCCGGCGCCCACATCGCCTGCGGCTCGGGCCGGATGAACCGGAAGCGGCCGTAGCGCTCGAGCTTGCGCCCGTGCCCGCTGTCGACCAGCCCGTAATCCGCCCACGGCTCGGCGACGAGGGTGGAGAGGTTCATGCCGCGCGGACGGCGGGGAAGCCGATAGTGGCGCGGGCGCGCACGCCCGCCAGCATCTTCGCGCCTGCAGCGGCGACCTCGGCCAGCGTCACCTGCTGAAGCTCGGCGATCACCTCGGCAGGCTCCACCAGCCGGCCGTAGACCGACAATTGCCGCGCCAGATAGGAAGTCTGCCCCCACGGGCTCTCAATGGACATCAGCAAGCCTGCGCGTGCCTGGGTGCGGACCCGCTCCACCTCCCGCTCGGTCAGCGACGCGGCGGCGGCGGCAAGCGTCTCATCGATGAGCTGGGCGGCGGCGGCGGACTCCCGCCGCGCGGTGGCGGCATACACGTAGAACAACCCGGCATCCGAATAAGGCGCAAGCTGCGAGTAGATCGAATAAGCCAGGCCGCGATCCTCGCGCACCTGCTGAAACAGGCGCGACGACATGCCGCCGCCGACGATGTCCGAAAAGAAGCGGGCCGCGAAATAATCCGGATCGCGCTGCGCCGGCGCCGCAAAAGCCAAGGCAAGATGCGCCTGGTCCGCCTTGGTGCGCCCGACCTTTGCCCCGCCGGTGAACACACCCGCCTCGGGCGCATCCAGTTCGCCGCCCGGAAGATCGCCGAACCACTCCGCGGCGAGCGCCACCAGCGCCTCATGGTCCACCTTGCCCGCCGCGACCAGCGCCAGGCTCCCGGCGCGGTAGCGGGTCAGCCGCCAGTCGTGGAGATCGGCCACCGTGATCGCCTCGATGCTCGCTTCCTCGCCAAGCACCGGCCGGCCAAGCGGCTGCTCGGCAAAGGCGGCGGTCCACAGATCGTCGAAGATGATGTCGTTGGGCGTGTCGCGCGCTTCGCCCAGTTCCTGGAGCACCACGTCTTTTTCGCGCTCCAGGTCCTCGGGGTCGAAGGAGGGGCGCAGGATCATGTCGGAGATCAACTCCACCGCAAGCGGCACATGCTCGGCAAGCACGGTGGCGGTGAAGTTGGTGCCGTCGCGGTCCGTGCAGGCGTTGAGGTCCCCGCCGACATCCTCGATCGCCTCGCTGATCTCCCGCGCCGAGCGCCCGCCCGCGCCCTTGAACACCATGTGCTCGAACAGGTGGGCGATGCCGTTCAACCGCGCCGGCTCGTGCCGCGATCCGGCTTCGGCATAGAGGCCGACGGCGGCGGTTTCGATTCCGGGCATTTCGCGGCTGGCGATTCGCAGCCCGTTGGGGAGTGTGGAAAGCTTCATATCTGCGCCTGCAGGTAAGGGCGCAGCGCCGAAGCTGCAACGCTGCGGTGAAAATGGACGCGCCAACCCAACTCCCCTCCGGTCAACTCCCATCGCTTTAGCTCCCCAAGCTTCACCTCCCCTCCCTTGGCGGGGCGCACGCGGAAAGGCGCCGGTTCCGCAAGGGGTAGGGGGTGGGTTCACGCTTGCTCAGGCTCGGATGCGGAACCCACCCCCAGCCCCTCCCTCACCTACGCTTCCGTCATTTCGCGAACGCTGAGCGAAGGGAGGGGAGTCGCTTCGTACGGGTAACGGCAGGGCCCGGGGAACTGTGAGCCAACTCCCCTCCCTTCGCGCGGCCGACGCGGAATGGCGCCGACCCTTGCAAGGGAGGGGTAGGGGGTGGGTTCCACATCAACGCCCGTGGCGGCGGGAACCCACCCCCAACCCCTCCCTCGCCTACGCTGCCGCAAGTCCGCGAACGCGGAGCGAAGGGAGGGGAGTCACTTCGTACGGGTAACGGCAGGGCTCGGGAACTGTGAGCCAACTCCCCTCCCTTCGCGCGGCCAACGCGCAACGGCGCCGAGCCTTGCAAGGGAGGGGTAGGGGGTGGGTTCCACATCAACGCCCGTGGCGGGGCGGAACCCACCCCCAGCCCCTCCCTCACCTGCGCTGCCGCAAGTGCGCGAACGCGGAGCGAAGGAAGGGGAGTCGCTTCGTACGGGTAACGGCAGGGCCCGGGGAACTGTGAGCCAACTCCCCTCCCTTCGCGCGGCCCACGCGCAACGGCGCCGAGCCTTGCAAGGGAGGGGTACGCGGAACCCGCCCCCAGCCCTCCCTCACCTGCGCTGCCGCAAGTTCGCGCACGCTGAGGGGAGGGAGGGGAGTTGCTTTTGTGCCGGTGACAACGCCCGTGCTTGGGAAAGCCGGCTCAGGTTGCTGGCTTCACCCGGCGGCGGCGCAAAGCGAGGAGATAGATGATCGCGGCGGTGGCGGCGAAAAAGAACCATTGGCCGGCATACCAGCGGCTGCTGTTCTCCGCCGGCGGCTGCGGCGGGGCGCTCGGCTCGAGGCCGGGCGCCGGGTTCGATGCGACGATCATCGGCCGGGCCGCCGGCGCCTTGCCGCTGATCCGCTGAACGAAACCGGCCCCGGTGGGGGCGGCGATCACCACCCCCGTCACTTCGCCGCCCGTCCATTTGGGCTCGAAGCGCGGGTTTGCGGACACACCCATGTCCGCCTGGAAGCCGGGCCCCTCCGCACCGGTTCGGCACGAGGCGATGAAGCGCGTGCCGATCGTGCCCTTTGCCGAGTGGCCACCGACCCGGCCCCAGGCGGTCGGCTGCAGGCAGAATGCGCTCGCACGGCGGTAGAGAAGGCTGTCGTCCACCGGCCCCATCGTCGGCAGGGCGATGGGCGGCAGGTTGCGGTTCTGCGCAAAATGGGCGGCAAGCGCGTCCTTTTCGCGCGCGCGGCCGATCTGCCAGATGCCGAGCGCAATCATGGTCGCCACCGCGGCGGCGACGAGAATCGTGGGGATCAGCGGAAAGCGGGTCATTCGTCCGTCACCCGCCCCTCATGGGCGCGATGCTTGTATTCCAGCGCGAGGAGCAGGCCCTTGGAGATGCGCAACGATCCGATCACCGCTACGCAAGTGATCGGCAGCCAGAGCACGACATGGACCCAGAAAGGCGGTTCGTAGGCAAGCTCCAGCCACATGGCGAGCCCGGTCATCAGCCCGCCGATGACGAAGGTGAGGAACGCGGCCGGCCCGTCGCCGACGTTGAAGGTGGAATAATCCAGCCCGCACGCGCGGCACTTGGGCTGAAAACTGGCAAGGCCCCGGTAGAGCGTGGGGGCGGCACAACGCGGGCACAGGCCCTTGAGCGCAGTGGCGAGGGGCGCGGGTGCCGGTGCGGATGTGGCAGCGTCAGTCATTCCGCATCAACGCTTACCAATCCCGTTCGGCCCGAGCGAAGTCGAGGGCCCCTGCCGAGCGAAGCCGAGGCCTGCATCCAGCTTGACCTCGGCTTCGCTCGGATAGGTGTCTCGACTTCGCTCGACACGAACGGTCTCGGGCGTGCGTGTGGATTGATGGGGAGCAGGTACGCTCCCCATCCCCGATCAATGAAGCGCAGCGCCCCAGCCGCCCCAAACGTAGACGGCGACGAACAGGAACAGCCACACCACGTCGACGAAGTGCCAATACCAGGCCGCGGCCTCGAAGCCGAAATGCTGCTTGGGCGTAAAGTCGCCCTTGTTGGCGCGGATCAGGCAGACGATCAGGAAGATCGTGCCGACAATGACGTGGAAGCCGTGAAAGCCGGTCGCCATGAAAAAGGCCGAGGTGTAGATGTTCTCGGCAAAGGTGAACGGCGCATGGGCATATTCATAGGCCTGGATGCAGGAAAAGATCAGGCCGAGCGCGATGGTCGCCCACAGGCCCTTTTTCAGCCCGTCGCGGTCGCCGTTGATCAGCGCATGGTGCGCCCAGGTCACGGTGGTGCCGGAGCAGAGCAGGATCAGCGTGTTGAGCAGCGGAAAGCCGAACGGATCGAGCACTTCCATGCCCTTGGGCGGCCACACGCCGCCGATTTCCTCCACGGCCGAGGGGAAAAGCGAGGCGTTGAACCAGGCCCAGAACCAGGCAACGAAGAACATCACTTCCGACGCAATGAACAGGATCATGCCGTAGCGCAGGTGGAGCTGAACGATCGGCGTATGGTCGCCGGCATGCGCCTCGCGCACCACGTCCACCCACCAGCTGAACATCACGAACAACACGGCAAGCAGGCCGGCGATGAACACGTAGCCGCCAAAGGCATAATCGTGCATCCACATCACGCCGCCGGCCGCCATGGCGAGCGACGAAAAGGCACCGGCGAACGGCCAGATGCTGGGCGGAAGGATGTGGTAGGGGTGGTTCTTCGCTCCGGCCATAATTCCTCGTCGTCCTCTGCTTCGTCACCCCAGCGTAGGCTGGGGTCCATGCTGATTCAGAATGGATGCCAGCCTGCGCTGGCATGACGGGATGGGTCTCTAGCTTCCTGTGCTCGTCTGGTCCACCGGGTAAAAGGTGTAGCTCAAGGTGATTTCGCTGACGTCCCGCGCGTCCGGATCGTTGACGATCTTCGGGTCCACGAAGAACACCACCGGCATGCGCATCTCCTCGCCGACCTGGAGGGTCTGCTGGTTGAAGCAGAAGCACTGGATCTTGTTGAAATATTTGCCGGCCCACACCGGCGTCACGTTGAACGTCGCGCTGCCGGTGATCGCCTTGTCGCCGAGGTTCTTGGCGACGTAGAACGCCATGTAGCGCTCGCCGATGCGCACCTTCTTGACCGCCTGCTCGGGCTTGAAGCGCCACGGCAACGCGGTGGACGTATTGGCATCGAAGCGGATGTTGACATTCTTGCCCATCACCGCGCCGGGCGCATCGCCGGTCGCGCGCATGGTGGTGCCGTCGAAGCCGGTCACCTGGCAGAACAAGCGGTAAAGCGGCACGCTTGCGAACGCCAGGCCGACCATGAAGGCAACCAGCAGGGCCGCAAGCGCCGCCGTGCGGCCGTTCCGCCGGGCAAGCGCCGCGCTCATTTTCCGGTCATCCGGACGATGGTGATCCCGTAGATCAGCGCCACGAAGGCGCCGAGCAGCAGCGCCATGATGATGGCCCGGCTACGCTGGCGGCGGCGCACTTCGGTGAGGTGCTGCGGATCTTCGGAGGTCATTTCAATATCCACTGATCGAGGACAAGGGCGCCGAACACGGCGAAGAGGTAGAGGATCGAATAACCGAACAGCCGCTTTTCGGGCTTCATGCCCTCGGGCTCGGTGGCGCGGTTGGCCAGCACCTGGCCGGCAAGCACCACGAACACCAGGCTGAGCAGGCTCGCCGCGATGCCGTAAACGGCGCCGGCGAGGCCGAGCGGCCAGGGCGCGATCGCCGCCGCCGCCATCGGCAGGGTGTAGAGCGCGATCTGCTGGCGGGTGACCTTGGGCCCGGAGACCACCGGCAGCATCGGCACCCCGGCGGCGGCGTAATCGGAGCGGACGAACAGCGACAGCGCCCAGAAATGCGGCGGCGTCCACAAAAAGATCAGCACGAACAGCAGGATCGGAAGCAGCGTGGCGTCACCCGTCGCCGCCGCCCAGCCGATCACCGGGGGAAACGCGCCCGCCGCGCCGCCGATGACGATGTTCTGCGGCGTCCGGCGCTTCAGCCAGATCGTGTAGATCACCACGTAGAACAGGATGGAAGCGGCCAGGATCGCGGCGGCGAACCAGTTGGCGGCCAGACCCAGCAGCAACACCGAGAAGAACGAGAGCCCGACGCCGAAGTGCAGGGCGGTCTGGCGGTCCATACGGCCCGCCGGGAGCGGCCGCGAGGCGGTGCGCTTCATCTTGGCGTCGAGATCCGCCTCGTACCACATGTTGAGCGCCGCCGCGGCGCCGGCACCCAGCGCGATGCACAGGATGGCGGTGAAGCCGATGATCGGGTTGACCTGCCCAGGGGCGACCAGCAGCCCGCACAGGCCGGTGAACACCACAAGGCTCATCACCCGCGGCTTGGTCAAGGCAAGCAGATCGCGCCAATCGGCGGGCAGGGCGGCGGGGGTTGCGGTCACTGTGTTCATCTAAAGCATCTCGGTGCGCAAACGCAAAAGCCCTCTCCCGCTTGCGGGAGAGGGTTGGGTGAGGGTGACAGATTAGTTGTCTTACCCGGCGGAGGCGGTGAGTCTCACCCGGAACTCACCCTCACCCCGGCCCTCTCCCGCAGGCGGGAGAGGGGGGAAGCGCAGAAGATCAATCCACCTTCGGCAATGTCTCGAACTGGTGGAAGGGCGGCGGGCTGGACAGGGTCCATTCCAGAGTCGTCGCGCCTTCGCCCCAGGGATTGCCCGGCGCCTTCTTGCCGGCAACCATCGCCCAGATGATCGACAGGAAGAAGAACGCCATGCCCACCGCGACCAGCACGAAGCCGGCGCTCGCGATGTGGTTCCAATAGGCATAAGCGTCCGCATAATCCGGCACGCGGCGCTGCATGCCCTGCATGCCGAGGAAGTGCATCGGGAAGAACAGGATGTTCACGCCGATGAAGAAGGTCCAGAAATGGAGCTGGCCGAGCACCTCGGAATACATCCGGCCGAACATCTTGGGGAACCAGTAATACCAGCCCGCGAACAGCGCGAACACGGCGCCCAGCGACAGCACGTAGTGGAAGTGGGCGACCACGTAGTAGGTGTCGTGGACGTTGTTATCGATGCCGCCATTGGCCAGCACCACGCCGGTGACGCCGCCGACCGTGAACATGAAGATGAAGCCCAAAGCCCACATCATCGGCGTCTGGAAGCTCAGCGAGCCGCCCCACATGGTCGCGATCCACGAGAAGATCTTGATGCCGGTGGGCACCGCGATCACCATCGTCGCCGCGGTGAAGTACATCTTGGTGTTCACGTCCATGCCGACGGTGAACATGTGGTGCGCCCACACCACGAAGCCGATCACGCCGATCGCAACCATGGCGTAGGCCATGCCGAGATAGCCGAAGACGGGCTTGCGGCTGAACGTGGCGATCACCTGGCTGACCATGCCGAAGCCCGGCAGGATCATGATGTACACCTCGGGGTGGCCGAAGAACCAGAACAGGTGCTGGTACAGGATCGGATCGCCGCCGCCCGACGCGTCGAAGAAGTGCGTGCCGAAATTACGATCGGTGAGCAGCATGGTGATCGCGCCGGCCAGCACCGGAAGCGAAAGGAGGAGCAGGAAGGCGGTAACCAGCACCGACCACACGAACAGCGGCATCTTGTGCAGGGTCATCCCCGGCGCGCGCATGTTGAAGATGGTGGTGATGAAGTTGATCGCGCCCAGAATCGACGAGGCGCCGGCAAGGTGGAGCGAGAAGATCGCCATGTCGACGGCCGGCCCCGAGGAGCCGGAGGTCGATAGCGGCGCGTAGAGCGTCCAGCCGGTGCCCGCGCCGTTCCCCGTCCCGCCGGGGACGAAGGCCGAGCCCATCAGCAGAATGAAGGCCGGAATGATCAGCCAGAAGCTGACATTGTTCATTCGCGGAAACGCCATGTCCGGCGCGCCGATCATGATCGGAACGAACCAGTTGCCGAAGCCGCCGATCATCGCCGGCATGACCATGAAGAACACCATGATCAGGCCGTGGGCGGTGATCAGCACGTTCCACATATGGTTGGCCGCATCCATGTCGCCGCCGGCCAGGCCGGGCAGGATGTCCATGCCCGGCGAAGCGAGCTCGGCGCGCATAACGGCCGAAATCGTGCCGCCGATGACCCCCGCCATGATCGCGAAGATCAGGTAAAGCGTGCCGATATCCTTGTGGTTCGTGGACATGAACCAGCGCGCGAAGAAGCCGGGCTTGTGGTCCGCATCGTGATGCGCGGCATGGTGCTCGTCATGCGCGTGGAAATGCTGTGCGTTGGCGGTGGTGTCGGTCATCTTAATTGCTTCCGCGCTTGGATTCGGATGCGCCCTGGGTGGAAACCGCCGGCTTGGCTGTTCCAGGCGTGATGTTGGTCGGGGTGGGCGTCGTCTCGGTTGCGCCGGAAGCGCCGCCGGTCGGGGTCGGGCCCGTGCCGGGAGCGACGGCCTGCGCGGCGCCCGGATTGGTGATCGGCGAGGTTGCGGTCTCGTCGCCCGACGTGCGCTGCGGCGAACCCGGCATGGTGCCGCCCTTTGAAGCGACCCAGGCGGCGAACTGCGCGGCGGGGACGACCTCGACGGCGATCGGCATGTAGGCGTGGCGGGCGCCGCACAGCTCGAAGCACTGGCCGTAATACACGCCCGGGCGATCGGTCTTGAACCAGGTCTCGTTGAGGCGGCCCGGAACCGCGTCCATCTTCACCCAGAAAGCCGGCACGCCCCAGCTGTGCAGCACGTCGGCGGAGGTGACGATCACCTTCACGGTTGCGCCGACCGGCACCACCACCCGCTCGTCGACCGCAAGCAGGCGCGGCTCGCCGCGGCGCTGGGCCTCGTCCTTGGACAGCATGTTGGACACGATCTCGAAATCGCCATGGTCGGGGTAGGAATAGGTCCAATACCATTGGTTGCCGGTCACCTTCACGGTGAGGTCGGCCTTGGGCGGCGAATATTGGTGGGCGAGCAGCCGGATCGACGGCACCGCGATCGCGACCAGGATGAGCACCGGAACGAGCGTCCAGAGGACCTCGAGAACCGTGTTGTGCGTCGTGCGCGACGGCGTCGGGTTGGCGCTGCGGCGGAAGCGGACGACCACGTACAGCATGAGCAGCAGCACGAACACCGAGATGATGGTGATCAGCGGCATCAGGATGACGTTGTGGAACCAGGCGGCTTCCTGGCCGATCGGCGTCACCTGCGGCTGAAAGCCCCAATTCTGGGTCGGCTGGCCGACGGTGGCGTTGGGCGCGGTACGGGCAAGCGAGCTGCCCAGCACGGACGCGCTGGACGGCGCTTTTTCACCGGTGGCGGCCGCCGAAACTTCGCCCGGCTGCGCCGGCGAGGCCTGGCTCGAAGCGCTGATCGCATCGCGCGGCGCCTGGCTGCCCGGGTTCGCCGGAGCGGCGACCACCGGCTGCGGCGCGGCCGGCTTGGCCGACGTGGCTTCCGGCACCGCCGCTTGCGCAAAGGCGGCCGGAGCCATGCCGAGGGCCGCGGCGGCGGCGAAAAGCGTAAGGAAAGTCTTCATTTAAACCCCTGTGTGCCTCCGGGCGGAGCGGGACGGATTCGTTGAACCGAGCGGTCGAATTTCGGCGCCTTATAGGCAGGAGGCCTTCGCGCCTCAAGGCTCTTGGCGACGCGTCGGAAATGCCCTCCGGCACCTCACCATCCTACGAACTCCCCTCCCTGTTTAGGAAGGGCCACCGTCCAACTCCCCTCCCTTCTAAGGAGGGGTAGGGGTGGGTAAGCGCTGAGCGGGCTCGATGCCCGCGAAGCGCTGCTCTGACGCAGCTAGGCCACTCCGCCCCCATCGAGGGGGCTGCGCGGCTACCCACCCCCACCCCTCCCTTCGCAGGGAGGGGAGTTCACACAGCGCGCCTCGACCCGCTCAGCAACTCCCCTCCCTGTTTAGGGAGGGGTAGGGGTGGGTAAGCGCTGAGCGGGCTCGATGCCCGCGAAGCGCTACACTCACCCAGCAAGGCCGCTCCGCCCCCATCGAGGGGGCTGCGCGGCTACCCACCCCCACCCCTCCCTTTGCAGGGAGGGGAGTTCGAACCGCCGCCCCCTCCCTTGCAGCGGGCAACCGCCGCCCGTATTCACCGCCGACGCCGCAAAGGGAGCGCGCCCCGAATGACGCCCAACGAGATCCTTTACGAATTCCGCGCCGCCGACGCACTCCTTGAGGGCCATTTCGTGCTGTCCTCCGGCCTGCACAGCTCGCGCTACCTGCAATGCGCGCGGGTGCTGATGGACCCGTCCCGCGCCGCGCGGCTCGCCTCCGCCCTTGCCCGCAGCCTCCCCCTCGACATCAAGTCGCAGATTTCGATGGTCGTCTCGCCGGCGATGGGCGGAATCATCATCGGCCACGAAATGGGCCGCTCGCTCGGCCTGGAGGCGATCTTCCTCGAGCGCCCCACCGGCACGTTCGAGCTTCGCCGCGGCTTCCGCCTCGCCCCCGGCCAGAAGGTGCTGCTGGTCGAGGACGTGATCACCACCGGCCTGAGCTCGCGCGAAGCGATGAAGGCGGTGGGCGCGGCCGGCGGCCAGGTGATCGCCGCCGCTGCCTTGGTCGACCGTTCCAACGGCCTCGCGGATCTCGGCGTGCCCTTCTTCCCCCTGATCAGCATCGACGTGCCGACCTACGAGCCCGCCGCGGTTCCGCCCGAACTCGCCGCGATCCCCGTCGAAAAGCCCGGCAGCAGGAAAGCGGCTTGAACCGCCTCCTCCGCCTCGGGGTCAATATCGACCATGTCGCGACCATCCGCAACGCGCGCGGCGGCGACCATCCCGATCCGGTCCGCGCCGCCTTTGCCGCGGCGCAAGCGGGCGCCGACGGGATCACCGCCCACCTGCGCGAAGACCGCCGCCACATCCGCGACGAGGACATCGCCGCTTTGATGGAGCATCTCGAAGTGCCGCTGAACCTGGAAATGGCGGCCACCGACGAAATGCTCGCCATCGCGCTCAAGCACCGCCCCCACGCCGTCTGTATCGTGCCTGAAAAGCGCGAGGAACGGACCACCGAAGGCGGCCTCGACGCCGCCGGGCAGGACAATCACCTCGCCCCCCTCGTCGCGCGCCTCTCCGACGCCGGCATCCGCGTCAGCCTGTTCATCGAGCCCGACCCCCGCCAGATCGACGCCGCCATCCGCCTGCGCGCCCCCGTGGTCGAATTCCACACCGGCCTTTACGCCCACCTCGACGGCGAGGCGCGCGCCGCCGAACTGCGCCGGATCGCCGACGCCGCCGCGCTTGCCGTCAAGAACGGCATCGAGCCCCATGCCGGCCACGGTTTGACCTACGACAATGTCGTCCCCGTCGCCGCCATCCCGCAGATCCGCGAACTCAACATCGGGCATTTCCTGGTGGGCGAGGCGATCTTCGAAGGGCTGAGCGAGAGCATCCGCAGGATGCGCGGGCTGATGGACGAGGCGCGGTGAGGGGGGAGCACTCTCAATCCTCCCCGGGACGGGGAGGGGGACCGCACGAAGTGCGGTGGAGGGGGCTTGATGCCGCGCACTGCCCCAGCCCCCCTCCACCATGCTGCGCATGGTCCCCCTCCCCGCAAGCGGGGAGGATATAGACGTGACCATCATCGGCATCGGCTCCGACCTGTGCAACATCGAGCGCATCCAGAACTCGCTCACCCGCTTCGGGGAGCGCTTCACCAACCGCGTCTTCACCGAAACCGAGCGCCGCAAGGCGGAAGCCCGCCCCTTCACCCGCGCCGGCACCTACGCCAAGCGCTTCGCCGCCAAGGAGGCGTTTTCCAAGGCGGTCGGCACCGGCTTCAAGCGCGGCGTGTTCATGAAGGACATCGGCGTGGTCAACGCGCCCTCCGGCGCGCCGACGCTGGAGCTGACCGGCGGCGCCAAGGCGAGGCTTGACGCCTTGATCCCGGCGGGCCACTTCCCGGTGATCCATCTTACGATGACGGACGATCATCCCTTCGCCCAGGCGTTCGTGATCATCACCGCCATTCCCGCGAGGAGCGACGGGTGACCAGCCCAGACACGACCATGCCAGACACGACCATGAACGACGAGACGCCCCCCGCCGCACCGATCACCGACGACGCAGCCGCCGCCGTCCCTGAGAAAAAGGGCACCGACTGGTGGGCCGAGTCCAAGGCGATCTTCTGGCTGGTGCTTGCCGTGCTCGGCATCCACAGCTTCATCGCCAAGCCCTTCTTCATTCCCTCGGAATCGATGATGCCGATCCTGTTGGAAGGCGACCGGCTGGTGGTCAGCAAATATCCCTATGGCTGGTCGTGGGTGAGCCCGAGCTTCCACCTCCTGCCGCGCATGGAGGGCCGCCTGTTCGGCCGCCTGCCCGAACATGGCGACATCGTCATCCTCACCCCGCGCGACCGCAACATCGATTACATCAAGCGGGTCATCGGCCTGCCCGGCGACACGGTGGAGATGATCGCCGGCCAGCTTTACCTGAACGGCCAGGCGATCAAGCGCGAGCAGGTCGCCGCCACCCGAATCCCGGTCGATGCCAACACACCGTGCGACAGGTCGCTTGAGCCGCGCCGGGTCACCGAGCGGGACGGCGCCGTTTATTGCGAGCTGCCGGTGTTCCGCGAAACCCTGCCCAACGGCATTTATTACGACACCATCGACCTCGGCTACACGCCGGTCGACGATTTCGCCAAAATCACCGTGCCGGCCAACGAAGTGTTCCTGATGGGCGACAACCGCGACCAGTCGGCCGACAGCCGCGTCTCCATGAACGAACAGGGCCTCGGCGGGCCGGTGCCGTGGGAGAATATCGGCGGCCGCGCCGAGTTCATCACCTTTTCGCTCGACGGCACATCGCAATATCTCAACCCGCTGACCTGGTTCTCGGCGTTCCGCGGCGGCCGCGCCGGCGATTCGCTTCGCCCCCACACGGTTGCTTCCGCCCAAAGCCCCTCCGGCCAAAGCCTCTCCGGGGAGCCACGCCGGTGAGCGACGCCCCCGGCGGCCATGTCGAGCAGCCGGGACCCGCCGAGCTTCGCGACCCGCTGATCCGGCACGAGCTCAAGCGTGCAAGCGTCTGGTTCGGCCTCGCCCTCGCAATCGCCGCACTGATCTTCCTCGCCCAGCCGCTGCTTCTGATCTTCGCCGGGGTCGTGCTCGCCTCGATGCTCGACGGCGGCACGCGCCTGCTTGGCCGGGTGCTCCCCATCGGCCGCGGCTGGCGGCTGGCCATCGTCACCCTGGCGAGCATCGCTTTCGTGGTGTGGACCTTTTACTTCGCCGGCACCTCGCTGGTCGGCCAGGCGGAGACCCTGCGCGCGGCGATCACCGGCCAGGCCAACCGGCTGCTTGCCTGGGGCAATTCCATGGGCATCGTTCAGGGCGGCGCGCAGATGGACCAGCTCAGCAGCCAGCTCATGGGCAGCCTCGGCCGATTGGGCTCTGCGGTATCGAGCGCGCTCGGCGCGGTGACCTCGATGGTGATGATCCTGGTGATCGGCATCTTCATCGCCGTCGAACCGCGCCTCTACGAACGCGGCTTTGCCTGGATGCTGCCGATGGGCAGCCGCGCCGGCTTCTACCGCACCGCGTCCGACATGGGCTTCACCCTGCGCCGGCTGATGGCCGGCCGCCTGGTCGGCATGGCGGTGGAAGGCGTCGGCACCTGGATCCTGCTTCTGCTCGGCGGCGTGCCGATGGCCGCCCTGCTCGGCATCCTTACCGGCCTGCTCGCCTTTATTCCCAACATCGGCGCGGTGGTCTCGGGCGTGCTGATCGTTCTTGCCGGCTTCAGCGTCGGCCCCAATGCCGGGCTGTGGGCGATCGCCGTCTACGTGATCGTCCAGGTCGTCGACGGCTACCTGATCGTCCCCTACGTCGCCCGCAAGACGGTGGACCTCGCCCCCGCCTTGGTCCTCGCCGCCCAGCTCCTGTTCGGCGCCCTGTTCGGCCTCATGGGCCTCGCGTTGGCCGACCCGATCGTCGCCATGATCAAGACCGCGCTGGAGCGCAAATCCGTCGAAGACAATGGCGGCGAACCGGAAAGCTCAGGCTCCGAAACGGTCCGCCAGGGCGGCTAGCGCGCCTAACTGCTCCCCTCCCTGTTAGGGAGGGCAGCCGCCCGGCCCCAATGCTTCCCCTCCCTGTTTAGGGAGGGGCAGGGGTGGGTAGCGACTGAGCGGGCTCGATGCCCGCGAAGGAGCCTCGCGGCGGTGGAAGGAAACGCCTCCGGCGGTGCACGCAGCCCCTCAGCGGCATCGAGCCGCCTCGGTGCTTACCCACCCCCACCCCTCCCTAAACAGGGAGGGGAGCCACCTGTCCCGCCATGCCCCCCTTCCTGCTCAGGGAGGGCAGCCACCCGCGCCCAATGCTTCCCCTCCCTGCTTAGGGAGGGGTGAGGGGTGGGTAGCAACTGAGCGGGCTCGATGCCCGCGAAGGCGCCTCGCGGCGGCGGAAGAAAACTCCCCCGGCAGTGCACGCAGCCCCTCAGCGGCATCGAGCCGCCTTGGCGCTTACCCACCCCCGCCCCTCCCTGAGCAGGGAGGGGAGTGCGTGCTTACTGCCCTTGCGGCGCACCCTGCGGCGGAGCGCCCTCAGGCCCACCTTGGGGACCACCCGGACCCCCAGGCCCGCCCGCGCCGCCTTGCATCATCTGCTGCTGCATCATCATCTGGCGGAGCTGCGCTTCCGGCATCACTTCCACCACCTTGACGTCGAAATCGAGCGTCGAGTTGGGCGGGATCTGGCCGTTGCCCATGTCCTTGTCGCCATAACCGAGCGCCGGCGGGATCTTGAGGCGGTAGCTGCCGCCCTTCTGCATCAGCTTCAT